>JBGAJV010000082.1:0-25427 GCA_044224715.1 Anaerolineales bacterium
GCCGGCGAGGCAGAATCGCACACGACAATGAACGAGGAGCAAGACGTGCGGCGTGCAGGGCGTGCCAATACAGGCGTAGACCAGAGACAATCAGCCCCCTCCGTGGCAACGCGCGAGACGAGGGTGCGCGACGCTGCGTAAGGCTGCGGCAGCCGGCGAGGCAGAATCGCACACGACAATGAACGAGGAGCAAGACGTGCGGCGTGCAGGGCGTGCCAATACAGGCGTAGACCAGAGACAATCAGCCCCCTCCGTGGCAACGCGCGAGACGACCGGGTCCAATTCGCAACGGGTGCGCGTTGACAGGGAGGGGGTAGGGGGTGGTCTCCCCTCCCTGGCGCTCGTTGCCTGCCTGATCGCCACGCTAGCCTGCACGGTCGGCGTCACGTCGGCGCAGACCGGCGCATCGCGCGTCGGCCTGCTGCCGATCGCGGCACTCTCGCCGTCGGCGACGACGATCCCGCCGTCGCGCACGACGCCGCCCACGCTTACGACGACCGCGTCCCCGACGGCGGTGCTCGTCACGGACACGGCCCAACCCGTCGCCACCGAGGCGACCGCCACACACACGCCCGCGGCGCCGACGCCGATCGGTGGTTCCGGGCAGATCGTCTTTGGGGCCGGCCCGGCCGAGGGCGCACGCGATCTCATGCTGCTGGATCTCTCGGCCGGCACCGCGATCACGCTGACGACCGGCGGACGCAACCTCAACCCGGCATGGTCGCCGGACGGCGCGCGCATCGCGTTTGCATCGGACCGCGGCGGCAATCTCGATCTGTACGTGATGAACGCCGACGGCAGCGGCCTCGTCAACGTCTCGCAGACCACACGCAGCGAAGATTCTCCGTCCTGGAGCCCCGACGGCCAATACCTGGCGTTCGCGTCGGACCGCAGCGGCGAGTTCGACATCTATCAAATGCGCCCCGATGGGAGCGAGGTGGTCCGTCTGACGCAGGCCCAGGGCTCGACCGATGTTCAGCCCGTTTATGCGCCGGATGGCCGTAGCCTGGTGTATGCCTCCCTGCGGGATGGCGCGACCAAGCTGTACCGCCTCGATCTGGAGACCGGCGTCGAGGTCGCGCTCACCGATGGCGATGGGCAGGATCGCTTCCCGGCCTTCAGCCCCGATGGCGCCCGACTGGCGTTCGCGTCGAACCGCACGGGCGCCTACGAGTTGTTCGAGCTGGACCTCGCCACCGGTGCCGTGCGCCAGTTGACCGACTCGAATGCCCAGAACGGGTCACCCGCCTATTCGCCGGATGGCGCGCAGCTGGTGTTCGACTCCAACCGAGACGGTAATTACGATCTGTACCGGCTGACCCTCGCCACGCGTGGTGTTACACCCTTGACCCGCACCGACCGCCCATTGCTCAACGGCGAGGCTGCCTGGCGCCCCCGTCCGTGACGGCATCCCTCCCCGCTCACTCCCGAAATGGGCGGACGTTCCCGAGCCCCGGCGGCCTGGAACTTGCACCCTCGTCTGGCGCGTCTCACGCTGAGCGGTTGGCGCACATGTGGCGTTAACCATGCGGGGATTGGATACGAGTAACATGGCGGGTGGCCGATCTGCAACCCGAGGCCGCCGCAGGCGTATTTGGAACACATGACCCAGCCCGAACTCGTGCACGTCGATACTGTTCGTAAGAATTACGCCGGCCCGGCCGGTGAAGTCACCGTCCTCAAAGGCGTTTCGCTCCACGTCAGGCCCGGCGAGTTCGTGGGCGTGCGTGGCCCGAGCGGCTCGGGCAAGTCGACTCTGATCAACATGATCACCGGGATCGACCGCCCGACTTCTGGCGCCATCACGATCGCGGGCTCGCGCATCGATCAAATGTCCGAGAACACGTTGGCGCGGTTCCGCGGGCTCAAGATCGGCGTGATCTTCCAGTTCTTTCAGCTGCTCCCGACGCTCACCGTGCTCGAAAACACCATGCTGCCCATGGAGTTCTGCCGGGTGTGGAAGCCGCGCGAACGCGTTGACCGCGCCTTTTCGTTGCTCGAGCAGGTCGGTTTGACCGATCAGGCGCACAAATTGCCGAACACGTTGTCGGGCGGCCAGCAGCAACGCGCCGCGATCGCGCGGGCGCTTGCCAACGATCCGCCACTCCTGGTCGGCGACGAGCCGACCGGCAATCTCGACTCCCGCACGGCCGATCGCGTCTTCCAGCTCTTCGCCGATCTCGTCTCGCAGGGCAAGACCTTCATCATGGTCACCCATGACAACGAACTGGCCGCCCGCATCCCGCGTGTGATCCAGGTGCAGGATGGGGTGCTGCTGGAAGGGCAGGGGCACCATGTCAGCGAGATGGCGCCCGGCCAGCTTCCGCACGGCCAAAACGGCCACGCCGCCGTCGACGTGCCCACCCATCACCCGGTCGATCAACCAACCCGCACGACGCCTCGGCTCTGACGCACGACCATGTACCTCGCTTTTCGCAAAGTCTGGCGCGACATGCGCAACAACCTGGGCCGTACGGCCCTGGTCGTCGCCAGTATCGCGATCGGTGTCCTCGCCCTGGGTCTGATTGTCTCGGGCCGGACGCTCATGGCGCGCCAGATGATCGTCGCGCAAAGCGAGAGCCATCCGACCACGCTGCGGCTCTCGGTCGGCCCGGCCGTCGACGACGCCACGTTGCGCATGATCCGGCGCCAGCCCGGCGTCGCAGGCGCGCGCGGTGTCGTGTACGCCGGTATCCGCTGGAAGCCGTCCCCCGATGCCAATTGGGCCGACGCGAGCCTTGTCGCGATCGAGGATTATCCCGACCAGACCTACGATCTGATCACGCTGCGCGAGGGCGCGTGGCCAACGTCAGGCGCGGTGGCGGTCGAACACAGCCACGTCGATCCGTACGGCGTTCCGGCCGTCGGCGGCACCCTGTACTTCGAGGTCAACGACCGCGCCAAGTCCATGAAGGTGGCCGGTGTGGTGCGCGATCCACGCGAGATCGGTCCGCCGTTCACCAGCCAGCCGACGTTCTACGTCACCCGCGACACACTGATCTCGCTCGGGTTGGGCGATCGCTACAATAGCCTGCAGATCGACGTCGCCGACTACAGCCAGGCGCGCGCCGAGGCCTTGCGCCAGCAGCTGACCGACCGGCTCGACGACCTGGGCATCAGCGTCACCGACTCCGAGATCACGGCGCCCGACCGTCATTTCCTGCAGGACGTGATGGACGGCGTGACCATGATCCTGACGGTCATGGCGCTCCTCTCGCTGGGGATGAGCACAATTCTGGTGGTGAACACCATCAACGCGATCCTCGCGCAACAGGTGCCGCAGATCGGCATCATGAAGACGATCGGCGGGCTGCGCGGACAGATCACGGGTTTGTACCTGGCCGGCGTGATCGTCTACGGCCTGCTCAGCCTTCTGATCGCCATGCCGATCGGCGCCTACGGCGGCTGGGCGTTGGCGCGCTGGCTGATGGCGTTGATCAACGTGCCGGTCTCGGATTTCGAACTCCTGCCGACGACGCTGCTGATCCAGTTCGTCACCGGGCTGGTCGTGCCCGTGCTGGCCGCGTTCTGGCCGATCGTGCAGGGCGTGGCGATCTCGGTCCGCGAGGCCGTCAGCCAGTATGGGCTCGGCACGGGCAACTACGGCTCGCGTTGGATCGATCGCGTGCTGGCGCGCGTGCAGGGCCTGCCGCGCACCTGGAGCATGGCGCTCCGCAACACGTTCCGGCGCATGAGCCGCGCCGCGTTGACCGAGGTGACCTTGATCGGCGCCGGCGTGATCTTCATGATGGTGATCAGCGCCCAACACTCGTTCGATACCACGCTCGCCACGATCTTTCGCAGCTTCGGGTACGACGTGATCCTCGGCTTCTCGAGCTGGCAGCGCATCGATCGTGTAGTGCCGTTGCTCGAGGCACAGCCCAACGTCGACCGAGTCGAGCTCTGGCAGTTCGCCAACGCCCAGACGCGACGGCCGGACGATCCGAAGACGGTCGCCGACCGCGAATTGCTGGTGCGCGGCATCCCGCGCGACACACAGCTGTTCACGCCGGAGCTCACGAGCGGCCGCGGCCTTCTGCCCGGCGACGAGCACGCGCTCCTGCTCAACCAGGAGATCGCGAGCGACATGGGCGTTGCCATCGGGCAGAAGATCGAGCTGGATTTCGGAGATGGACCGACACAGGAGTGGACGGTCGTCGGCCTGATCTACGACCTGGCCGGTCGTGGGCGCACGGCCTACCTGTTCCGCGACGTCCTGGCGCGCGATCTGGGCTTTGTCGGTCGCGGAAGCGTGGCCGAGATCCGGCTCCGCGCCAACTCGCTCGAGGCACAGCTGGCGGCCGAAAAGGAGCTGCGCGAAGCGCTCGAGGCCCAGGCGATCGCGGTGTCGTTCACCCGGACCCAGCTGCTCACCCGCGAAGAGGCCGGCGCGCAGTTTCAGATCCTGACATCCCTGCTTCTGATTATGACCGGCCTGATCGGATTGGTCGGCGCGATCGGCCTGTCGGGGACGCTGTCGATCAATGTGCTGGAGCGTCGCCGCGAAATCGGCGTCATGCGGGCCGTCGGTGCGTCATCGCTGGATATCGGCGTCGTGTTCATGGGGGAAGGGCTGTTGTTGGGGCTGGCCAGCTGGATCGTGTCCATCCCGCTGGCGGTCGTTGCCGGTCAGTGGTTTGTCAGGAATCTCAACGAAACCATTGACTTCAACGGCGCGTATTACTTTGCTGAACACAGCGTCTGGATCTGGTTGGCCATCGTGGTATCGCTGTCGCTCCTGGCGAGCTGGCTGCCGGCCCGTCGGGCTGCCGCGATCAGCGTCCGCGAGAGCCTCGCGTATGAGTGAGCGGGCCATGCGCGCCCTTCATTAAACAACCATTTAACATTTCACAAGCGAGGGGGGCGGACAGGTCCGCCCCTACAATGCCGGGGAATTGGGAGAGAGGGGAGATAGCCATGAATCGATTGCAAACCCTGTCGGCCGCGCTCTGCGTGGCCTTGACCGTTTCGGCCTGTTCGGGCGCGGCCACGCCGGCACCGACGCAGGATGCCGCGGCGGTTCCGATCGCCGACGTCGGCGCCGTGGTGGCCGAGGGGCGGCTTGAGCCGGATCGCACCGCGCTGCTGGCCTTCCAGCAGGGTGGGCAGGTGGCCGAGATCGCGGTGGTCGAAGGCGAATCCGTCAAGGCCGGCGACGTGCTGGCCCAGTTGAGCAACGGCGAGGCTCTTGCCGCGCAGGTGGCTCAGGCCAAGCAGGCCGTGCTCGACGCCCAGAACTCGGTCAAGACGCTCAACGAAAACGTCGACATTACCCGGGCCCAGATCGAGAACGAAATTGCAAACGCGGAGAAGGAGCTCGACAAGGCTCAGCGCCGGCTGAAGAACATCAGCAGCCCGGACATCGCCTACTACCAGGATCAGCTCAAGAAGGCCCAGGACGCGTACCAGACGGCCGTCGAAAACGTCGAGATCACCGACATCGGCGAGGCCGGGAAGGCGTTGCAGGTCGCCAAGGACAATCTGCAGACCTGGACCAACATCCTCAACGATGTGAACACCGAGCTGCAGAAATACCCCGGCGCCGACATGGTCTTCGCTGCCGCCGCCGGCACGTTCATCAAGCCGGCCGATGCCCAAAAGGGCTATGACGACGCCGTCGAAGCCGAGCGCGTGGCGCAGCTCCGCTACGATCAGGCGCAGCGCGGCAACACCCAGACGCTGAAGGATCTGCAGGATGCCGTGGACGATGCGCAAGGCAATTTGAACGGGGCCAAGAACCCGAAGGAACTCGACGTCCAGGTCGCTCAGGCGCAGGTCGACCTGATCACGGCCCAGATCGCGGACGCGCAGAACCGGCTGGCGAAGCTCGCGAACGGCCCCGACCCCGACCAGCTGGCGCTGGCCCAGGCGCGGGTCGAGGCCGCGAACACGCAGCTGGCAGCCGCGGAGGCCGCCCTGACCAACAGCCAGATCGTGGCCTCGATCGACGGGACGGTCGTCGAGGTGACGATCAAGGTCGGCGAACAGGCTTCGCCCGGCGTGCGCGCGATCACCGTGGCCGCCCTCGACAGCTGGGTGGTGAAGACCAACAACCTGACCGAGATCGACGTCGTGCGACTGCAGGCCGGCCAGGCCGCCGAGGTGGTCCTCGATGCGCTGCCCGACGCGCCGATGCAGGGCACCATCCGGGAGATCAGCCAGACCTTCACGGACAATCGCGGCGATGTGACGTATGAGGTCACGGTCGTGCTGACCGAGGTTGATCCGCGAGCACGGTGGGGGATGACGGCCCAGGTCACGGTTCAGCCCTGACTAACGGCGCGATAGGTCTTCAAACGACGCGGCCGGAGCACTGCTCCGGCCGCGTTTTTTGTCCGAATCGGTGGAATCTCACCCGAGAGACCCCTGTTATGTGAATCCTTAAACTTTCATCCGCCTAGTTGCCTGAGTGGGCGAATAACCCTATAATGTGGGTCCTTGTGGGGAATGGTGGGGGAAAGTAGGGAACCACCGGCCACCGCAAGGATATCAATTGAAGCCCAGATCACGAAGCGCCGGAACCACCGGCGCTTCGGTCATTAAGGGCCCGGTAGAACGCATGTTCCTTGGCGAGTACGCACACACGCTCGATACGAAAGGCCGGCTGACGGTACCCGTCAAGTTCCGTGAGGCCCTGGCATCGGGCGCGGTCGTGACCCGCGGGTACGACAAGAACCTTCATTTATACACCCGTGAAGCGTTCGAGGCGTTGACCCAGCAGCTGCGCGCGCTCAGCCCGACCGACCCGAACCACCGCGCGCTGCTGCGCCTGCAGTTTTCGGGCGCCAATGAAGCCGACATCGACGCGCAGGGACGCATCCTGCTGCCCGGCTTCTTGCGCGAGTATGCGGCGCTGACCGGCGAATGCCTGGTGGTTGGGGTGGGTGAATACGTGGAAATCTGGAGCCGCGCCGGCTGGGACGAGCAACTGGCGGTCATCAACAACGCCGGTCTCAACGCCGAACGGTTCGCGGGTATTCCGTTAGTCCCGTAGTCAAGGCGGTCCCGTAGTCGGGTAGTCGCCGACACGGCTCCCTGACTGCCCGACTACAGAACTACATGGCTCACATTCCGGTCCTTTACAACGAGGTGCTCGCCGGTCTGAACCTTCGGCCAGGCGGCCTCTACATCGATGGAACGGTAGGCGCCGGCGGCCACGCGGCCGGGATCCTTGAAGCGACCGGCCCCGATGGCCGGTTGATCGGCTTCGATCGCGATGCCGAGGCTCTCAAAATCGCGGCAGAGCGGTTGGCGCCGTATGGCGAGCGGGTTCGACTGATCCATGCGCCATACACGGCGGTAGGCGAGCACGTCGCGGCTGGGAGCGCCGCGGGAATGGTGCTCGATCTCGGGCTCTCGTCGTTGCAGATGGACGATCCCGAGCGCGGGTTCGCGTTTCGTTTCGGTGGTCCGCTCGACATGCGGTTCGACGTGCGTGAAGGCCAGACGGCGGCCGACGTGGTCAACACCTGGCCGGTCGACGAATTGGCCGACGCGATCTTCGAGTACGGCGAGGAGCGGCACAGTCGGCGCATCGCCCGCGCGATCGTGGAGGCGCGACCGGTGACCACGACGAGTCAATTGGCAGACGTGGTGGCGCGCGCGACCGGCAAATATCGCGAGCGCATCCATCCGGCCACGCGCACGTTTCAGGCGCTTCGCATCGTCGTCAACGACGAGCTGGGGCAGGTGGCGGAAGTCCTGCCGCAGGCGATACAGGCCCTGGCATCCGGCGGGCGGCTCGCGGTGATTACGTTCCATTCGCTGGAAGACAGGATCGTCAAACGGTTTTTCCGTCAAGCCAGCGGCGCGGTTGGGGAGGAAGCCAACTTTTCCTCACCAACCCTGCGGATTGTCAATAAAAAAGTAATCGAGCCGACCGCGGCCGAAATTGAGGCGAATCCACGGTCGCGAAGCGCAAAACTGCGCCTGATCGAGCGGCTTTAGCACCAGGCGCGATCGGCGTGCTCGAAAAACGGCGTGAAAGCAGGATCGGCGGGCTCCGCCCGACGACCTGAGGCATAACAGTTGCAAAACTTGCCTTCAAGAGGCGGCCACGAGGTCGCCCGATTTTGGAGGCGAGGATGCAGCAAATCCTGAGACGTAAGTCGATGCTCGGTCAGGTCCGCGAACATGCCGCGGAGCTGGTCGAAGGATTGAAAGACGAGATCGACACCATGCAGATGGACATCCTTCAATCCAACCAGGTGCTGCGCGCCTTCCGACAGGCGCCGTGGCGCATCCAGACCCAGACCCTGGCCTGGCTCTCGATCCTCATCCTGTCGACCCTGGTGGTGGGCGGGCTGTACCTGGCGGTGGCCTCCCGCGCCGGTAATGCCGGGCGCGACCTGCAGGCATACGAAGCGGCCAAGACCGAACTCGTGCGCGAGAACGATCGGCTGCGCGCGCAGCTGGCCGACCTGCGCAACATGGATCGCATGGCCGCGCGCGCGCTGGCGCTCGGCTTCGTCCCGGCCACGCCCGAGCAGGTGCACTACGTCGCGGTCGAGAACTACCCGCACGACGGCGGCCCCGATCCACTGCCCGTGACCGTGTCCGTGCCGGTTCCCGAGACGGCCGATGAGGCTGCCGCGGCGGCGCTGCAGGCGCGCGCCGATCAGGGCTGGTTGACGCAAACGCTGACCGGTCTGTACGAATCCGTTTTCGGAGCAGCCGAGGGTCAGTAACATGCAAGACGCGATCTTCTCTCGCATGCGCTGGGTGTTGGCTGGCATGGCCGTGATCGCGGCCCTGGTCGTCTTCCAGCTCGTGCGTATTCAGTTCGGCTCCGACACGACCTACTTCCGCGACCTGGGCGCCGAGGTCAGCCAGCAGCCGCGCGAATTCGCGCCGGCGCGCGGGCGGATCTTCGACCGCAGCGGCGAACTACTGGCCACGAACGACGTGCAATACGAAGTCGGCATCAACCCGAACTTCGTCCTTGCGCCCGATCAGGTCGTGCGCGTGCTCTCTGAGGCGCTTGGCAAACCGCAAAGCGAGATCGAGTCGGCTGTCGAGAGCAAGGATCGGTACGTGCTCGTGGCGCGGCCCGTCAGCGCCGAGATCGGCGATTACATCAAGAAGGCCAGCTCGACCGACGGCATCAACCTCAGCGGCGTCAGCCTGACCCCGATCGAGCACCGCGCCTATCCGGGTGGGGTGCTGGGCTCGGGCACGCTGGGCTTCGTCGGCTACAACCAGCTCAACAATCAGGTGGGCTACTACGGCGTCGAGGGTTTCTACAACGACCTGCTCTCGGGCAAGTCGGTGCAGGGCATCGAGCAACTCGTGCCGTTCGACACCGAGCCCAATCCCGTGCCGGCCCAAGGCGCCGACCTGGTGCTCACGATCGACCGCGACGTCCAGTTCCTGGTCGAGGGCATCCTCAAGGACGCCGTCACGCGCTACGGCGCGCAGAGCGGCACGATCGTGGTGATGGATCCCAAGACCGGCGAGATCCTGGCGATGGCGTCGAACCCGTCGTTCGACCCGAACAACTACGGCGCGAGCCCGTTGCCCGAGCCGCTCAACGCCGGCGTCACCGGCCAGTACGAGCCGGGGTCGACGTTCAAGGTGCTCACCATGGCGGCGGCGCTCGATAGCGGGTTGGTCACGCCGAACACGCCGTTCAACGACTCAGGCGTCATCGAAGTCGGCGGCGCGCAGATCCACAACTGGGACGGCGGTGCGTGGGGCGCCGTCGACATGACCGGCTGCATGCGCCACTCGCTGAACGTGTGCATGGCCTATCTGTCGACGTCGATGGGCGCCAACACGTTCTACGACTACATGAAGGCCTTCGGCATCGGCAGCAAGACCAACGTCGACCTGTCGGCCGAGAGCCCCGGCCACCTCAAGCTGCCCGGCGACCCCGATTGGTTCGACTCGGATCTGGGCACCAACTCGTTCGGCCAGGGCGTCGCCACCACGCCGCTGCAACTGCTGACGGCGATCAGCGCGGTGGCCAACGACGGCGTCATGATGCAGCCGCACATCCTCAAGGAAGTGCGCAACGGCGACGCCAGCCACACGACCAGCATCCAGCCGATCGGCCAGCCGATCCAGGCTGAGACCGCCCGCACGCTGAGCCAGATGCTCGCGACCTCGCTCGAGACCGGCGAGGCCCAGGACGCGCTCGTGCCCGGCTACCGCATCGCGGGCAAGACCGGCACGGCCTCGATCCCGGTGCCCGGCGGCTACGACGAGACCCAGACCATCGCTTCCTTTGTGGGGTGGGGCCCGATCGATGATCCGAAGTTCATCGTGCTGATCCGGCTCGATCGACCATCGGCCAGCATCTGGGGCTCGGAGACGGCGGCGCCGACGTTTGGCGTGCTGGCGCGACGGCTTGTGGTGCTGATGCAGATCCCGCCGGACGACGTCCGGGTCCAGATGTCGGCGGCCAAGCCGTGAACGGTCTTCCGTCTGTGGCGGAGGGGCGCGCGCGGCGCGGATGATGCTGACTCTGAATTGGATCGCAGCGCAATGTGCGGGGGCGGCCTACACGGGCCCGACCCCCGCCTTGCCCATCCAGGGGGTCGTGATCGACTCTCGCGCGGCGGGCCCCGGGACGCTCTTCGTGGCGCTGCCGGGCGAGCGCGTGGACGGTCATGACTTCGTAGCCCAGGCCTTCGAACGCGGCGCGGTTGCGGCGCTGGTGGCCCGGGCGCCGGGCGCGGGCCTGCGCACGGTTGCGGCAGCCGACGCGGCCGCAGCGGATTTGAGCGCGCCGGTGTGTGTGCAGGTGCCCGATCCGCTCGTGGCTTTGCAGGATCTGGCGGCGGCCTGGCGGAATCGGTTTGCGCCGCGCGTGATCGGCGTGACCGGCAGCATCGGTAAAACGACGTCAAAAGAGCTGATCGCCGGCGTGCTGGCGACCCGCTTCCGCACCTTAAAAAGCGAAGGCAATCTGAATAACGAGATCGGGCTGCCGCTCTCGTTGCTGCGATTGCGCCCCGAACACGAGGTCGCGGTTCTCGAGATGGGCTTCTACGTGCCGGGCGAGATCGCGCAACTGTGCGGTTGGGCCCGACCCGAGATCGGTGTGGTCAACAACGTCTACGCGGTGCACCTCGAACGGGCCGGATCGATCGACGCGATCATGCGCGGCAAGCGCGAGCTGGTCGAGGCGCTTCCCGACACCGGGGTCGCGATCCTGAACGCCGACGAGCCGCTTGTGCTGGGCATGCGTGATCATACGCAAGCGCGTGTGCTCACCTACGGCCTGAGCGCCGACGCCACCCTGCGCGCGACCGACGTGGAAACGCACGGACTGCAGGGCATCCGGCTCGTGGTGCGGTACGCGGGTCGTGGTTACGCGGCGACGACGCCACTCCCGGGCGCGCACTCGGCGCTCACGGCGTTGCGCGCGGCGGCGGTCGGGCTGGCTTGCGGCCTGACCTGGGACGAGATCCTGGCCGGGCTGCGCGCGCCCGGCGAGGGCGCGTTGATGCGGCTCAAGGCCCGCAAGGGCCTGAACGGCAGCACGCTGATCGACGATGCGTACAACGCCTCGCCCGAGTCGACGGTCGCGGCCCTGAATGTGCTGGCCGAGGCGTCAGGGCGCAAGGTGGCCGTGATCGGCGACATGCTCGAGCTTGGAGTGGGCGAGGAGGCGGCGCATCGGGTCGTCGGTGCGCGGGCGGCGGAGGTCGCGGCGCTGCTGGTGACGGTCGGGCGCCGCGCGCGTTGGATCGCGGAGGCGGCTCGCGCGTGCGGGCTCGCGGACGTGATCGAAGTCGATGACCTGGAGGCTGCGAAAGCGCTGGTGCCCGGGCTGCTCCAACCCGGCGACACCGTGCTGCTCAAGGCCTCGCTCGGTATGGCGTTCGCGGGTCTCGTGAAATCCTTGACGGAGGCGGTCGACTGATGTTGACCAGCGATGTGTCGTTTGCGCTCGCCGTGGGCGGGCTGACGTTTCTGATGACGGTGATCTGGGGCGCGCCCCTGATCACGCTCCTCAAGCGTTTCAAGATCGGCAAGCTCATCCGCGTGGATGGGCCGCAGGGCCACATCCAGAAGATGGGCACGCCGACCATGGGCGGGTTGATGATCGTCATCCCGGTGCTCGGCATCACCGGCACGCTCAACGCGGTGACGCTGCTCAACGGCGTCGAGGCGGGGCGCTCGGTGCTGCTGCCGCTCACGGTCCTGGTGGCGTTCACGCTCCTGGGTGCCTGGGACGACTGGCTGGGGCTGCAGGGCACGCGGCGGGGCGAGGGCATGCGCGGGCGTTGGCTGTTCCTGATCCAGAATATCCTGGCCCTGGGCGCGGCGCTCGGCTTGGTGTACGTGCTCGGGATCCGCTATGTGTACATCCCGACGCTGCCGCGGCTCGAGCTGCCCGATTGGGTCTACATCCCGATCGCGGTTTTCGCGATCGTGTCGATGTCGAACGCGGTCAATCTCACCGACGGGCTCGATGGTCTGGCGGGTTTGATCGCGGCGACGGCCTTTGCCGCGTACGGCGTGATCGCGTACCTGCAGGGCCAGGTTTTCGTGGTGCGGTTCTGCTTCACGCTGGTCGGCGCGCTGTTCGCGTTCCTCTGGTACAACGCGCATCCGGCAGAGCTGTTCATGGGCGGATCGGCGTCGTACTCGCTGGGCGCGACGCTGGGCGTGGTGGCGTTGATGACGGGCCAGTGGCTGTTGCTGCCGCTGATCGCGATCATCCCGGTCAGCGTGGCGGCGAGCGTGGTGTTGCAGGTCAGCTATTTCAAGCTGACGCGGCGGCTGAGTGGCGAGGGCAAACGGCTCTTCCGCATGGCGCCGTTGCACCATCACTTCGAGCTGTTGGGCTGGAGCGAGACCCAGGTCGTGCAACGCTTCTGGCTCGTGGCCCTGTTGCTGGCCATGGTCGGGATCGCGCTGGCGCTTCTGTAATTGCTGATTGTTGATTGATGATTGCCGATTTCTGACCGCCAATCAGAAATCAGCAATCATCAATCAGCAATGGTTGAAACGAATGAATGAGTGGTTGGGCAAGCGGGTCCTGATACTGGGTCTTGCGCGTCAGGGGACGGCGTTGGCGCGGTATCTGGCTGGGCAGGGCGCACGGGTGACCGTGAGTGATCTGCGGTCGCGCGAGGCGCTGGCGGAGCCGCTTCAGGCTCTGGCCGGATTAACAATCGAATACGTCCTGGGTGAGCATCCGCACACCTTGCTCGATGGCTGCGACTTGTTGTGTCTGTCGGGCGGGGTGGACGTGAACGCCCCGCTGCCGACTGAGGCGCGTCGGCGCGGGATCGCGCTCAGCAACGACGCCGAGATCCTACTGACGCGCTGCCCGTCGCCGCACACGCTTGGCATCACGGGGAGCGCCGGCAAGACCACGACGACGACGCTGGTCGGCGCGATGCTGCGCGAACAATTCGGCGAACGCGCCGTCTGGGTCGGCGGCAACATCGGCAACCCGTTGATCGGGGAGCTGGAGCGGATCGGGCGCGACGACCGCGTGGTGCTCGAGCTCTCGAGCTTCCAGCTCGAGGTGATGACGACCGGCACGGCGATCGCGGCGGTGCTCAATGTCACGCCGAACCATCTGGATCGGCACGGCACGCTCGCGGCCTATGCGGCGGCCAAGCGACGGGTGCTCGAGAACCAGACCGGCGCTGGGTCGCTGGCGGTGCTCGGGCGCGACGACCCCGGCGCGCGGGCCTTCGCCGCTGCCGCGAAGGGCGACGTGGCCTGGTTCAGCGCGGTCGAGCCCGTGACACAGGGCGCGTATCAGGTCGGCGACGCGTTGGTGTGGCGCTGGCAGGGACGCGAGCACACCGTGGCGCGGACCGGCGAGCTGAAGCTGCGCGGCGCGCACAACGTGCTCAACGTGCTGGCAGCGTGCGCGATCAGCGGCGCGGCCGGGGCCGAACCTCCGGCGATGCGCGGTGTCGCGACGACCTTCACCGGTGTCGCGCATCGGTTGCAACTGGTGCGCGAGCACGACGGCGTGCGCTGGGTGAACGACTCGATCGCGACGGCGCCGGAACGCGCGATGGCCGGGATCCGGGCATTCGACGAGCCCATCATCCTGCTGGCTGGCGGCCGCGACAAGAAGCTGCCCTGGGAAGGTTGGGCGGCATTGGTGAACAAGCGCGTGAAGCATGTGGTGCTCTTCGGCGAGGCCGGTGACCTGATCGCCAGTGCCCTGCAGGGCGCGGGCGTGCCCGCGGCGCGGTACAGCCAGGTGGCGGGGCTGCAGGCGGCGGTGGGCCGCGCGGCCGAGATCGCCCGGGACGGAGATGTGGTGCTGCTGTCGCCGGGCGGCACCGGGTTCGATGAGTTTCGGGATTTCGAAGAGCGTGGCGTGAAATTTGCACGCTGGGTAGCGGAAATACCGTGAACGCAGACCGGTCTGCCCGTTGGGTGGGCCGGGACAAGGACGCAGAAGATGGCATTGGCAGACAGTACCCTGGAGACCGTTGAGACCGCCGCCAAGCCGCGCGCCAAGCGGAACGCGGCGGGCCTTGGCTTCGACGTCTTGCTCGTCGTGGCTGTAGGCGCGCTCATGATCTTCGGGCTGATGATGGTGTACTCCGCGACGTTCGACTGGTCGTACCAGGAGTTCGGTGACCCGGCCGCGATCTTCCTCAAGCAATTGGGGTGGGCGGGTCTGGGCATCGTCATGATGTTCGCGATGTCGCGAGTGAACTACCACCGCTTCCGGCAGTTTGCCGTGCCGATCATCGGCGTGACGGCCGTGGCGTTGTTGGGCGTGCTCATCCTGGGGTCGTTGCGCTTCAACGCCGTGCGCTCGTTCATCGGCGGGTCGGTGCAGCCCTCCGAGCTCGCGAAGTTCGCGACCATCGTGTACCTGGCCGTGTGGCTCGCCTCGAAAGGCGACAAGATCCACAACCTGACGTACGGCCTCGTGCCGTTCGGCGTGATCGTCGGCACCCTGGCGACGTTGATCCTGCTGCAGCCTGACCTGTCGGCGGCGATCACGGTCGTGATGATCGCGCTGCTGCTGTTCTTCATCGCCGGCGCTGACGTGATCCAGCTGGCCTCGGTGATGGCGCTGGGCGCCGGCACGATCTGGGCGCTGCTGCAGCTCCCGATCGGTCTGGCCGCGACGGGCCGGCAGCGTCTGGCTGACTACATCGCCGGCCTGCAGGACCTGACGCAGGCGTCGTGGCACATGCAGCAGGCGGCCGTGGCCTTCGTCAACGGCGGGCTGTTTGGGCGCGGGCTTGGCGAGAGCCACCAGAAGTTCGGCCCGTTGCCGACGCCGCACACCGACTCGATCTTCGCCATCATCGGCGAGGAGCTCGGACTGATCGGGTGCGTGCTGGTCATCCTGCTCTTTGCCGTGCTGGTCTGGCGTGGTTTCCGGATCGCGCGTACCGCGGTCGATCCGCTTGGGTCGCTCCTGGCGTTCGGCATCACCAGCTGGATCGCGCTCGAGGCGGCCGTCAACGTGGCGGTCATGGTCGGCGCGATGCCGTTCGCGGGCAACCCGCTGCCGTTCATCAGCTACGGCGGTTCGAACCTGGTCATGACGATGACGGCGGTCGGGGTTTTGTTGAACATCTCACGGCGGACGGAAGCCGAGCCGCTACAGCGAAAGATCCGTGCGAAGGTTGTTGATTTCAGCCGGTGGAACCGGGGGCGGAGTGTATCCCGCCCTGGCCGTCGCGGCTGAGTGGATCACGCGCGAGGGCGCGCCCGGGACGACTGCTGACCCGGGCTCTGTCCTCTGGCTCGGCAGCCGGGGCGGCATGGAAGCCGACCTGGTCGGCCGGGCCGGCCTGCCATTTCAGGCGATCTCGGCCTCGGGTCTGCACGGCGTCGGTTGGCGGCTGCCGCTGAACGCGGTGGTGCTGGCGCGAGGGCTGGTGCAGACGGTGGCCGTGCTCGGGCGGTATCGACCGAGCGTGATCCTGGTGACCGGCGGGTTTCTGGCGGCGCCGGCCGCGGTGGCCGGATGGTTGCGCGGTGTGCCGGTGGTGATGGCCGTGCCCGACATCGAGCCGGGCCTGGCATTGAAGTCGATCGCGTCGCTGACGCGCAGGATCTGCGCGATCGCGGCTGAGACACGAACGTACGTCGATCGAAAACTGGCGGATCGGGTGACGGTGACCGGGTACCCGACCCGCCCCGAGTTGCGGCTGTTGGAGAGAGGAGAGAGCCTCCGACAGCTGGGTCTGGATCCCGGTCACCGCACCGTGCTGGTCACGGGTGGGAGCCGTGGGGCGCGCAGCATCAACCGCGCCGTCTTCGCGGCCCTGTCGGACTGGCTGAGCGACTTTCAGGTGATCCACCTGACCGGACAACTGGATTACGCCGAAGCCGAGGGTGTCGCCCAAGGCCTGGCGCCCGAACAGCGGGCGCGGTACGTCGTCAAGCCGTACCTGCACGAGATGGCGCTGGCGCTCTCCGCCGCCGACCTGGTGGTCTCGCGGGCGGGGGCTTCGTCGATCGGCGAATATCCGTTGTTCGGGTTGCCGGCGGTGTTGGTGCCGTACCCGTATGCGTGGCGCTATCAGAAGGTCAATGCGGATCATCTGACGGGGCGCGGTGCGGCGGTGCGGTTGGATGATGCGGCGCTGGGCGAGCGCCTGTCCGGGACGGTGCGCGATCTGCTCACGGATCCGACCCGACTGGCGGCGATGCGCGACGCGGCGCGGGCGATTGCAACACCCGACGCGGCGGCACGTATCACCGATGTGCTGCGCGCCGAAGCGCGCGACTGATTGATCTCTATCTCGGAAAGACAGGTGACAAGACACGCGCCATGATGAGTATCACGGCTGTTTTCTGGATGCTGGTCGTCCTGTTCGGCATCATCGGCGGCTTCCGCGGCTGGGCCAAGGAAGTGCTGGTGCTGTTCAGCCTGATTCTGGCGCTGTTCTTGATGTTCGTGCTCGAGCGCTATGTGCCCGGTGTGCAGGGCGCTCTGGCCGCGCAGGGTCCGCAGCAGCAGGTGATCCTGCGCAGCGCGCTGATGGTGATGTTGGCGTACTTCGGGTATCAAACTCCGAACATCCCGGCATTCAGCGGCAAGCTGGCGCGCGACAAGCTGCAGGACTTCCTGCTCGGCAGCGTGATCGGTCTGTTGAACGGGTACATGATCGTCGGCACGATCTGGTATTTCCTCGATTTGAGCGGTTATCCGTGGCCAAGCCTGATCACGGCGCCGCCGGTCGAGACGGTCGCGAGCATGATGCCGTACATGCCGCCGCGTGTGTTGGGCGAGCCGTACATCTTTTTCGCGATCGGCGCGGCGTTCGTGTTCGTGATCATCGTGTTCCTGTAGGGGCGACCCTTGTGGTCGCCCTCCCGGCCGCAGAGGGCTGCAGGGCCCTGCGATCGCCGGGCCGAGATGTGGAGGGCGGAGGAGTCGACGTGGCCCGTCAGGGCGGCCACAAGGGCCGCCCGTACGAGTCGCCCTCCCGGCCGCAGAAGGCTGCAGGGCCCTGCGATCGCCGGGCCGAGAGGTGGAGGGCGGAGGAGTCGACGTGGCCCGTCAGGGCGGCCACAAGGGCCGCCCGTACAAGCGACAGGCAAGCGCGTGATCGAGGTGTTGGTGTGAAGCAGGTGCATATCGTCGGGATCGGTGGAAGCGGGATGTCGGCCATCGCCAGAGTCCTGCATGAGATGGGCTGGACGGTGACGGGCTCCGACCAGCAGGCCTCGCGCTTTACAGAGGCCCTGGCGGCGCTTGGTGTGCAGGTGAGCATCGGTCACAAGGCCGAGAATGTCGGAGAGGTGGAAGCCGTGGTGATGTCGTCGGCGATCGCGCCGGACAACGTGGAGGTGCAGGTCGCTCGCGAGCGCGGGCTGCCCGTCTTCAAACGCGCCGAGTTCCTGGGCGAGCTGATGACCGGCCGGCCCGGCGTGGCGATCGCGGGAACGCACGGCAAGACCACCACCACCGGGCTCGTCGCTCACGTGTTGCAGCAGGCCGGGCTCGACCCGACCTTCATCGTCGGCGGCACGCTGCTCGACTACGACACAAACGCGCATGCCGGAGCAGGTCCGTTCGTGATCGAGGCCGACGAGTACGACCACATGTTCCTGGGCCTCAAGCCAACGATCGCGGTGGTCACCAACGTCGAACACGATCACCCGGACATGTACCCGACCCTGGCCGACATGCAGGCGGCGTTCCGTGCTTTTGTCGACCGACTTCCGACCGACGGCCTGTTGATCGCCTGCGCGCAGGATCGGTTCGCGCGAGATCTGGCGCGCGAGCGCAACGCCGCGGGCGGGCGGGTGGTCACCTACGGTCTGCATCGCGACGACGTCTATCGCGCCGACTCGATCGTGCCCAACAACGCCGGGGGCAGCGACTTCCTGGCCGTGCGCAACGGCGAGACGCTCGGCCTGGTGCGCACGCGACTGCCCGGCGAACACAACGTGCTCAATACGCTGGCGGCGCTGGCCGTTGCCGACGCGCTCAAGGTGGACTTCAACGTCTTCCGCAACGCCGTGGCCGATTTCCAGGGCGCCGGCCGACGGTTCGAGGTCAAGGGCGAGGTTCGCGGCGTGACGGTGGTGGACGACTACGCCCATCACCCAACCGAGATCAAGGCCACGCTGGCCGCCGCCCGTCGACGCTTCGGCGAGCGGCCGTTGTGGGCGATGTTCCAGCCGCACACCTACTCGCGCACGCGCACGCTCCTGGCCGAGTTCGCCGAGAGCTTCGCCGAGGCCGATCACGTGATCGTCACCGAGATCTTCGCCTCGCGCGAGAAGCGCGACGGCACGCTATCAGGGCAGGACCTTGTGCGCCGCATGCAGCACCGCGACGCGCGCTTCGTCGCGGGTCTGGACGATGCGGCCGATCTTCTGGTCGGCGCGCTCGAGCCCGGCGACGTGCTGCTCACGCTCGGCGCGGGCGACGGCAATCGAGTCGGTGAAGACGTGCTGCGCCGACTGGCGGCGGAGGGCAAGTGACATGGCACTGCGCTCGCACGCATCCGGATGGTTTATGACCGAACGTAACAAACTCCGTTCCGCCTTCGGCGGGAGTCTGCGCGAGTACGAGCCGTTGGCCAAGCACACTACGTCACGCATCGGCGGCCCGGCCGAGTTCCTGGTCGTGGCCGAGAGCGCGGCGGTGCTGGCCGAACAGGTGCGGACCGCGCGCCAGATGAACCTGCCGTTCTTCATCCTCGGCAGCGGCGCCAACGTGCTGATCAGCGACGCCGGCGTGCGCGGGCTCGTGATCGTCAACCGCGCGCGCGACGTGCGCATCGACGAGGCCGGCGAAACCCCGACCGTCCGGGTCGAATCGGGCGCGAACTTGAGCCTCTTGGCGCGTCAGTGCGCGGCCCGCGGTTTGAGCGGTCTGGAGTGGGCGGCGGGCATCCCGGGCACGGTCGGTGGCGCGATCTACGGCAACGCCGGCGCCCACGGCAGCGACATTGCGGCCTCGCTGAGGCTGGCCGAGATCTTGCATGATGATGGTCGGGTCAAACGCTGGGAGCTAACCGAACTTGCGTTCGGGTATCGCACCAGCGCGCTCAAACGGGCGCGAGCGGCCGGGCAGGGCGGGCATGTGGTGCTCGAGGCCGAATTTGGCCTGGTGCGCCGGGACCCGGTCGAGTGCCTCGAGCGAATGGACGTGTACACGGCCTATCGCCGGCGCACCCAGCCGCCGGGCGCGAGCCTGGGCTCGATGTTCAAGAACCCGCCGGGCGACTACGCCGGCCGGTTGATCGAGGCGTCTGGTCTGAAGGGGTTGAAGGTGGGCGGGGCCGAGATCTCGACCCTGCACGCGAACTTCTTCCTCAACACCAGTGAGGCGCGCGCGGCCGACGTGTTCGCCCTGATCCATCAGGCGCACACGGCCGTGAAAGCCAAGTTCGACGTCGACCTCGCCCTCGAGATCGAACTTGTGGGTGAGTGGGGCGGACAGTGCTGAGATTGCTGATTGCCGATTGCTGATTGCATACAGCAATCAGCCATCAGCCATGATCATGAAGAAGATTCGCCTGGGCCTCATTTTCGGCGGTCGTTCCGCCGAGCACGAGGTCTCGCTGATGTCAGCGAGATCGGTGCTGGGGGCCATTAACAACGAGAAATACGACGTGACCCTGATCGGGATCACGCGCACGGGACGGTGGCTGGCCGGTGGAGATCCACTCACGGCGCTCGAGGCCCCCGGACGCGAACGCGCAAACCCGACCGCGACGTCGAACGCAGCGGTCGCTGAGAGCGCCGCGCTCGAGGTCCATGCGGCATCGTCGACGTCGGTGCAACATCTGCCCGACGAGATGAGCGGGCTCGACGTGGTTTTTCCGCTGCTGCACGGCCCGTACGGCGAGGACGGCACGGTCCAGGGACTGCTCGAGCTGGCCGACCTGGCCTATGTGGGCTCGGGCGTGCTCGGCTCCGCGGTGGCGATGGACAAGGACGTGGCCAAACGCCTGCTGCGCGCTGATGGGATCCCGGTGGTTGATTGGGATCTGGTCCGCCGGGCCGAGGTCGCCGCGGGCGTCGAGGCGGTCGTGGCGCGGATCGAAGCGCGCTTCGCCTACCCGATCTTCACCAAGCCCGCGAACCTTGGGTCGTCGGTGGGCGTGGTCAAGGCGCACGACCGGGCCGAATTGACGCTGGCATTGCAGGAGAGCGCGCAGTATGATCGGCGCGTTTTGGTCGAGCCGGGTGTAGATGCGCGTGAGATCGAGGTCAGTGTGCTGGGCAACGACGACCCCGTCGCCTCGGTGCCCGGCGAGATCCTGCCGAGCCGCGAGTTCTACGACTACGCGGCCAAGTACCTGGACAACGCCAGCGGTCTGCTGATCCCGGCGCCGCTGACCCCGGAGCAGGTGGATGCGGCGCGGGCGATCGCCGTCAAAGCCTTCAAGGCGCTCGACTGCGCCGGGCTGGCCAGGGTCGACTTCCTGCTCGATCGTGCGAGCGGGGCGTTGTATGTGAACGAGATCAACACCATACCCGGTTTCACGTCCATCAGCATGTATCCAAAGCTGTGGGCCGCAAGCGGGCTGGGGTACGCCGAGTTGATTGACCGCCTGATTGCGCTCGCGTTGGAGCGCCAGGCCGAGAAGAACGGGAACGCGCTATGAACATGACCGAAAGCCGCAGCCGATCCGACGTGGTCCGTGAACGCCGCACGCGCGAGCAGACCCGTCGCTTCAACTCGACCTCCGGCGCCGTGCGCGGCCCGCTGATCAGCAAGCCGCGGCGCACCGAGAACGCCGGGCCCTATCGGCCGATCCGACCGAAGGGCGGCGTGGGCGGCCTGCAGCTGACCCTGCCGTCGTTCAGCCCGGATGTGCTGATGACGTGGCGCACGCTCAGCCTGGGCCTCTGCGCGTTGTTGATCGGTCTGCTGGCCTGGGCCATGACCGATAGCCACATGTACGTTCAGGGAATCAATCTGGGTGGCGCGTCGCTTGTGCCGCAGGATGAGATCTACGCCCAATCGGGTCTGGCGAACGTGCATGCGTTCTGGATCAATCCGGAGCAGGCGGCCGCGAACATCAAGGCCATCCCGGGCATCCAGGACGCGACCGTGACGGTCCAGTGGCCCGCGATTGTGAACGTGGTCGTCGTCGAGCGCGTGCCGCAGGTGTTGCTGCTGGACGGGTCGCGGTCGTGGTGGGTGGACAAGACCGGCGCGCGGTACGCCTCGCGCGGTCAACTGCCAGGTCTGCTGCCGATCGTCAACGACAGCAAGCAGGAGATCACGTCGTTGCCCGAGGACGCGATCCAGGGCGCGCTGCAGTTGCGCGAGCTGCGTCCGAACATCGAGCAGCTGTACTTCGACTTCGAGCGCGGTCTGAGCTATCAGGACGGCCGCGGCTGGCGCGGGTACTTCGGTACCGGAACCGACATGGCCCAGAAACTGGCCGTGTACGAGAGCCTGGTGGCCGATCTGCAAAGCAACGGGCTCACGCCGAAGCTGATCGACGTGACCAAGCCGCTCTCGCCGTACTACCGGTGAGACGGGGAGATGGGCGGAACTCTTAAGGTCGCGCGAGGGCCCGAAAGAGGGCGCGCGTTCGGCCAAGAATCCCTAACCATTTCTGGCGAATGATTTGCATTATTCGCGATGTGAAGTAAAACATGGGCAGGTAGGTCCGAGATGGCTGAGTCATCGCTTTTGATTGGAATCGACGTCGGGACCACAAAGGTCTGCGCGCTCGTGGCCGACACGGAGGAGACTCCGTCGGGCGTCACCGCGTTGCGCATCCTGGGCGTCGGCCTCGCGCCGTCACAGGGCATGCGCAAGGGCGTCGTCGTCGACGTCGATCAGGCCAGCCGCTCGATCGCCGATGCCGTCGACAAAGCCCAACGCGCCGCGGGTTACGAGATCGGCGCCGCGTTTGTGTCGCTGGCCGGCGCGCACGTATCGTCGGTGAACAGCCGCGGCGTGGTCGGCATCAGCGGCGGCTACGGCATCGATCAAGACGACATCGATCGCGCGCTCGACAACGCGCAGGCCATCGCCATCCCGCATGGCCGCGAAGTGCTGCACATCATCCCGCGCGGTTTCATCGTCGACGGGCAGGAAGGCATCCGCCAGCCGCTGGGCATGCACGGCTTCCGGCTCGAGGTCGAGGCGCACATCATCACGGCCGCGACGGCGTCGGTGCAGAACCTGACGAAGTGCGTCGAGGCGGCCGGCGTGCAGGTCGAGGCGTACGTCCTCAATCCGCTGGCGTCGGCCGAGGTCGTCCTGACCGACACCGAGAAGGAAATGGGCGTGGTCGTCGTCGACATCGGCGGCGGCACGTCCGACATGGCGATCTACATCGACGGCAACGTCTGGCACACGACGGTGCTGGCGGTTGGCGGCGCGCATCTGACGTCCGACATCGCGCACGGCCTGCGTCTGCCGGCCGACATCGCCGAGCAGGTCAAGATCCAGCACGGTCATGCGTTCGCGCAGGACGTGCCGCTGAGCGACTCGTTCACGGTTCAGCCGTTCGGCGAGGATCAGCCCTCGACGGTTTCGCGCTTCGACCTCGCCTCGATCATCGAGGCCCGCGTCGAGGAGATCTTCGGCCTGATCCTGCAGGAGATCAAGCGCACGGGCTACGACGGGCTTTTGCCGGCCGGCGTCGTCCTGACCGGCGGCACGAGCCAGCTGCCTGGCATCCGCAAGGTGGCGAGCACGGTGCTCAACCTGCCGTGCCGCGTGGCGGCGCCGCAAGGTCTGCAGGGTCTGGTCGACAAGCTTTCGGGGCCGGCCTACAGCACCAGCGTCGGTCTGCTGCACTGGGCGAACCGCGAGAGCCAGGTGGCCGCGCGCAGCACAGGCAAGAAGAAGCGCGGCCGGACGATCAACATCGAGAAGGGGCTTGATTTCTTCAAGCGCCTGTTGCCGTAAGACATTGGCCATTGGTCATTGGCTATTGACGAGTGAATAGCCAATAACCAATAGCGAATAGCCAATGGATGTGCTGTTGGAGCCAGCGCATCCGTTGAAAGAAGGTCAGAGGAGATGATTATGATGAATAACCCGAATCTGGTTCCCGACTCGTTCGCCAAGATCAAGGTGATCGGTGTCGGCGGCGGCGGAAGCAACGCCGTCAATCGCATGATCGACGAAGGCATGAGCGGCGTCGAGTTCTGCGCGATCAACACCGATGCGCAGGCCCTGCTGCTCAGCAACGCCCCGCGCCGTGTGCGCATCGGCGAGAAGATCACGCGTGGCTTGGGCGCCGGCGGCAATCCCGAGGTCGGCCAAAAGGCCGCTGAGGAGAGCGCCGAGGAGCTGTATGACGTCGTCCGCGGCGCCGACATGGTCTTCGTGGCCTGCGGCCTCGGCGGCGGCACCGGCACCGGCGCGGCGCCCGTCGTGGCGCAGATCGCCAAGGAAGTCGGCGCGCTGACGATCGGCGTGGTCACCCGCCCGTTCACGTTCGAGGGCACGCGCCGTGGCCAGAACGCCGAGAACGGCATCAATCGGCTCAAGGATCACGTCGACACCCTGATCGTGATCCCGAACGATCGACTGCTGCAGATCGTCGACAAGCGCGCATCGCTGCAAGACAGCTTCCGCCTGGCCGATGACGTGCTGCGCCAGGGCATCCAGGGCATCTCCGAGCTCATCACGGTGCCCGGCCTGATCAACCTCGACTTCGCCGACGTCAAGACGATCATGTCCGAGGGCGGCGCCGCCTTGATGGCGGTCGGTCGCGCCAAGGGCGAGGATCGCGCGCGCGTTGCGGCGGAGCAGGCGATCAGCTCGAGCCTGCTCGACATCACCATCGACGGCGCCCGCGGCATCCTGTTCAACGTCACCGGCGGCCCGAACATGACCCTGTTCGAGGTCGATCAGGCGGCGGCGATCATCAAGGAAACCGCGCACCCCGAGGTCAACATGATCTTCGGCGCGGTGGTCGATCCGAACATGGGCGAAGAGATGCGCATCACCGTGATCGCCACGGGCTTCGATCGCGCCGGCATGACGCCGCGCCGCATCGAGCGCCCGACCACGGTCGGCGGCCGCCAGTCGACGTCCGCGCCGCGCCCCGCGCAGCAGCCGGCTCAACAGCAGCCCGCGCAGCGCCCGGTTCAGCACGAGGAGGCCCCGGCCTCCAGCGGCTCGCTGTCGGACTTCTCGCCCAGGTCGTACAACACCGACGATCTGGACATCCCGGCGTTCCTGCGCCGGCGGTAATCGGCTATTCGGCTACGCCGCATAGCGGCCTTTGGCCTTCTTCGCTCCAGCAGCGGCCCGGGTGTGCAAGCACCCGGGCCGTTGCGCTTAATGCATCGACCGCGGACGGCTGACGGCTGACCGCAGGCTGACGAAGGACGAAGCTCCTGTGAACGGCCCGGGTTTCGGCGGACCTCTCTGCGACGGGAAGCATTAAGGCGGCTCGCATCGCACTCACAGGGCCATCAGCAAGGCCAGTCTCGTGATGAGGCGTGCCACGCTGCAGGGCAATCGCGTCTTGTTTGGGATGCCTCGTGTTCTCCATTCGGATGAGGGTGGCAAGGCTAGCGCGATGTCGTGATGCAGGGGATAGCCTGTGCCACGCTTGACAACGTTTCTGTGTCTCCGTCAGATCAGGTAGACTCATCTCTCGGAACCGATACCTATGACGACCCCAGACGACAAACTCGATTTCAAGAAACTGCTTCCCATTTTCGTGATCATCCTGGTCGACCTGCTTGGCCTGACGATCATCATCCCGCTGATGCCGCTCTATGCGACGACCTACGGCGGCGACGCGTGGACCATCGGCCTGTTGGGGGCCACCTACCCGATTGCCCAGTTTGTCGGCGCGCCGGTGCTGGGGCGGCTCTCGGATCGATTCGGCAGACGGCCCGTGCTCCTGGTCAGTCAGATCGGCACGCTGATCGGGTTCTTGTTGCTGGGGTTCGCCAACGCGCTGTGGCTGCTGTTCTTGTCGCGACTGATCGACGGGCTCTCGGGCGCCAATATCTCGACGGCGCAGGCCGTGATCACCGACAACACCACCGAGAAGACCCGCACACAGGGCCTT
>JBGAJV010000083.1:0-25230 GCA_044224715.1 Anaerolineales bacterium
CGCTTTCAGGCGGCGAACGACAACGCGCGCTGATCGCGCGGGCGCTCGTGCAGCAGGCGCCGATCCTGCTCCTCGACGAGCCGACCAACCACCTCGACATCCACTATCAACTCGACGTGCTTCATCGCGTGCGCGACCTTGGGCTGACCACGATCGCGGCGCTGCACGACCTCAATCTCGCGGCGGCCTGGTGCGACGCCATCTGCGTCCTGTCCGGCGGCCGCGTCGTGGCCAGCGGCCCGCCGCACGAGGCCCTGACCGCCGAACGCATCAGCGCTGTATTCAACGTGCGCGCGACGGGGTTCACGCATCCCGTCACCGGCAAGTACCAGTTGCTGTTCGATCGCGCGCCGCAGGAGACGTTTGTCGGACCCGAGCGGCGCCAGGAGAACGGATCCTTATGATCGATTACGTCGAACAACAGGCCCGGCGCGAGGCCATCGTGCGCTGGCTGCAACAGCGCAGCTCGCTGTCCGTCGCCGAACTCACGGCGCGGTTGGCCGTGTCGCGCATGACGATTCACCGCGACCTGCATTTCCTGATGCGCGAAGGCGTCGTGACCAAACGCCACGGTTGGGTCGAGTGGGTCGACCGCGCACCGCGCGACGAGCGCCGCGGGGAACCCGGCGAACACACCCGCTGGGAAGTCATCCTGCCGAGCGGCCAGAGGCAGTCGGCGTGTTGCCCGAGCTGCGGGCTGCGCCGCGCCACAACCGTCGGCGACGACACGCGCATCGACGTGGCCGACACGCTGCACGGCCATCGCATCGACGGCCGGCGCGCCACGTACGTCATCGGCAGCCGGATCAATCTGTGTTGTTGGCCCAGCGCTCTGGCTTTCGAAGACGCCGTCGATGCCTACAGCTTCCAGCGCGGCTTTGGCGGTCAGGTCGCGACGTTCGCCGACGCCTGCGCGGCAATGTCTGCCGAACCGCCATCACAAGTGCCCCGACGCGCCGCGGATCCGGTCGGGTCGCGTCGACCCGCCCAACGCCTCGCCCAGGCCCGATGAGGAACTCCTGACTCATGGATATCAAACTGCTCAAGAACACGGCTTTGACGATCGCGATCACGCTGCTGACGATCGTCGTCAGTTTCGCAGTGAGCGCGGCGGCCCAGGCCCAGGTGCTGATCCCGGCCGGGTTCCCGTTTGCTTTGGTCTTGATCCTGGTCCTGCACCTCATGGGGCGTAAGGCCCGGCTGATCGGCTTCGCGGTCTTTACGGTCTGGCTTGGAAGCACCTACCTGCAGACGGGCAGCTCGCTCGAGATCGTGATGTTGCTGATCTACATCGCGCTGGCGGCGGCCGGGCTGTTCATCTCACCGTACGCGCTCGTCATCGCCTGGCTGTTCCACCCTGTGTGGGACTTTCTGCCGCGCGACTTGCCGCCATTAATGACCGATCTGCCGTTGGCCTGCGTCTTGTTCGACATCCCGATCGGCCTGTACCTGATCTGGGCCACGCGATCCGGGCGGCTGCAGCGCTTTGGCTCACCCGGTCAACTTCTCGATCGCGGGGCGCTTGTTCGATTTGGCCAGGGCCTCGCGGTGCTGGCGGCGCTGGTCGTCTTCAGCGGCGCTGTGGTTATGGCGGCGCCAGCGGGCGTGCTGCTGTGGACCGCTGTGCCGCTGGCGGCGGCGCTCATCCTGGCCCTGCGGGCACTCGGCCCGGAACCCGAGTTGATCGCCTGGGCCATCTTCACGGGTTGGGTCGGCATGACGTACGCGCACGGCGGCGGCCTGCTCGAAGCGTTGGTGTTCTTCGTCTATGTGGGCGTAGCCGCCATCGGCGTGTTCCGAACACCTTGGGCGCTGGCGCTGGCCTGGGTCAGCTTCATCCCCTGGAGCCTCGTGCCGCATCCGCTGCCGGCCGGGTACGAAGGCCTGGCGCTGCCCCACATCCTGTTCGCGCTG
The DNA here is from genome assembly GCA_044224715.1 of Anaerolineales bacterium. GTDB lineage: Bacteria > Chloroflexota > Anaerolineae > Anaerolineales > UBA6663 > UBA6663. Next base: position 1,915 of record JBGAJV010000083.1, read on the forward strand.
CCGATCGCGCTTTATCTCGCCTGGGCGGCTCGCTCGCGACGCTGGCCGATGCCCGTCGCACCCGCGCCTGTGCAGGCGGTTTGACGGAGGCCCTCCATGAAACACTCGACGCTTCTCAGCAGCCTATTGGCCCTGTCGCTCGCCGCCTGCGCGACGCCTCCCACAGCCGCGCCGACATCGCCGCCGGCCACGGCCGATTCGACCCGCACGCAATATCCGGTGACGATTGAAGATTGCGGTGGCCGCTCGACGACGTACACCAAAGCGCCCGAACGCGTGGTGACCATCGACCCGAGCGTCACCGAAATGCTCCTGTTGTTGGGCCTCGACGATCGCATCGTGGGCTACACCGAGTTCTACCCGCCCGAGGGGCAGTGGGCGCCGGTCAAGGCCCAGTTGGCGAAGCTCACGATGATCAACGACCCCGCCGTCGGATATCCGTCGAAGGAAGCGATCGTCGCCGCCGCCCCGGATCTCGTGACGTCGGTGTACTCGTACGCGTTCATGGATCCGCTACCCGACCGTGATGGCTGGACGAAGTTGGGCATCGCGTCGTACGAGACGGTCGGCGAGTGCTATACGGCGCCGCCCACGGATTTCTCGCTGCTCTATCGGGATCTGCGCAACTTCGGGATCCTGTTCGACGTCCAAACCCGGGCCGAGGCCGAGATCACGAAGCTAGAGACTCGGGTCGCCGCTCTGCAACAGAAAGCCAGAGACGCCGGCCGCGTTCCGCAACGAATTGCGCTTTACGACGGTACGGTGGACCACCCCCCGACCTACGGAGGCCAGATCAACGCCTTGATCGAGCTTGCGGGCGCCAGCTATGTCTGGCGCGACCTCGACCCAAATACCACGGGCAGTTGGGAGCAATTCGTTGAGGCGAACCCTGACGTGCTGTGGATCGTCCCGGATGCCGGCACACCGGTGGAAGACCTCAAGCACCAGCTCGAGACCGATCCGCGCTTCCGCGCGCTAACGGCCGTGACGTCGAAAGCCTACGTCATCGTGCCGCAGGCTGACGCCACGATCGAGTCACCGCGGCTGGTAGATGGGCTGGAACAGCTGATCGATGGCTTTATCGCGCTTCACTAAGCGTGTTGACGTTGGCCGCCGGCTTCGTCGCCGCGGCCGGGAAGGGTTGCATGGCGGATACGGTTGACCTGCCTTGGAAAGGATGGCGGCGAAGCTATATCCCGATCCGCATCGGGAGCCCGTCTTCGGACGGGGCGTCATTGCGGAGTCTGAGTGAGCGCGATGGTCTCGCGCCAATTGTGGAACGGATCGCGGTCGGGTTAGCTTCGGAACAACGGTATGCGGCACTGACTGCCCTACATTATGCGATCGGCGCGGTGGCCCAATTGCTGATCGCGCCCTTCGCCCTCGACGGCGTGATCATCGACGTCGCGCCCGACGACCTGGGCATTACGGTCGATGCGGGTGGCGTGCTGACGTCGGTTTGGATTCGCGGCGCCGCGGGCGCCTCGCGCACGGCCACACCGGCTGGCGTCAGCGGGCTCGTCGCCGGGCTGGTGCCGATCGCTGCGACAGTCAGCGCTTTGATGGGAACTCCCAACCGCGCGACCACCCTCGTCCTGGTCGACGCGATCGAGCGCGCCTGTCGACGGCTGGAGCGCGCGCACGACTGCCGACCCGAGCGCGGATGGGTGAGCGCCGTGCTCGCCACCATCGGGGATCCCGCAAAACCCATCCGACGCACGTTCACTGTCACCCCCGACGTGGGACTGCCGATCGAAATGGACATCCCGCGCGTGTGTTGCGTGCTCGCAACCGCACCCGGGCCACTTGCCTGCCCGGCCTGCCCACAGCGTTCGGCTTCAGAACGGCGGGCGACGACCGAAGCTTGGCTCCGATCGCTCGACGAGACCGGTTTTCTGGCCGAAACCGGCCGGAGACGCGTCGCAACGCAAGCTCCAGGAGCGGGTTACACGGCGCCGTGAATAGCTCGCGGCTCGGACCCGAGCCACCTACGGAAAGGAATGCGATCGAGATATGACAGCGGCGATACTTCGGCAGGGGCGGATCATGAACAGCAGGACCTATGCGCTGTTTTGGCGTTGGCACTTCCTGACCGGCTTCTTCGCGGTGCCCATTCTCGTGATCGTGGCGCTCACTGGCGCCGCACTTGTGTTCCAGGACGAGTTGCACCCGATGCTCTATCCCCAACTCGATCGAGCAACACCCGGAACGGGTTCGGTGTCGCTCGACACGCAGCTGGCAGCCGTCCAGGCGGCTTTCCCGCACGATGAGGTCTCGTCTTTGACGATCTATCCGCCGGGCTCGGGTCGGAGGACCGTGGCCATGCTGCATCTCCACGACACGGGCGGAGATTGGCTGAACCCCTGGAATATGGCCTGGGTCTACGTAGATCCAGGCACCGGACTTGTCGCAGGCGCGATGACGGCCTCGCAGGATGTCTTCGAGTTGATTACCACGCTCCACAAGTCGTTCTTCGCCCTGCTGCCAGGCGAGTTGCTGGTTGATCTGGCGACCAGCTGGGGCGTCATCTCGCTGCTGACCGGGTTGTATCTTTGGTGGCCCAGACCCACCCACAAGGTGTGGGGAGTCTGGTTGCCACGGCTCAGCGGCGGCCTTCGCCTCGCCATGCGTGACCTACACTCGGTGCCATCGCTCTACATCGCTCCGGTCGCACTCATCGTCTGTGTCTCGGGCGTGCTCCTGGGGTTGAGCGCCGCCCCTGAACTGCTGGCCGTAATCGTCACCGGCCAGCTTCCGCAGGCGCTGCTATTTCCGCCAAAAGCCGACCCCACGGTCGGCGAAACCGTACTAGCGCTCCAAGACGTGATGGCGCGTGTCGGCCCGCACCCGGCCGGAGAACCTTTTGTCGTATCGATCCCGAATGAGCCAAACGCCAACTACATCATTTGGTACGCCATGCACGGCGAGCCGTCCCGTTTCCGGCAGATTGTAATCGACCCTTATTCCGGCGCTGTCAAGATCGACATGCGGCCACAGGATATTCCCTTGCTGGGTCGCTTGTACTATGTCTACGTCTTCAACGAGGTGCTGCATCGCGGATCTTACTGGGGCTGGTTCGGCAAGGCGCTGACTTTGTTGGCCAGCTTGTTGACCGCGGCGATGGCGCTCACGTCGTGGTGGATGTGGTGGCTGCGCCGGCCGGAGCATGGCTGGGCGATCCCACCTGCGCCGACAAACTTCAGGGCACCGCGCTGGGCTGTGATCGTTTTCGTGGTCAGTCTCATGGCCCTGCCTTTGGCCGCGACATCACTGCTGATCGGGCGGGGCGTGCGTTGGTTCGTGGGCGCCATCCGCCGCGCCGCGCTCGAGGGCACACCCGGTCACTGACCGCGCCTGGCGGCATGGATCCGCCGGGGTCGCGTCACTCGGTGCAATTCACAGCGCTTTTATCCACATAGTGTCGCGCGACACCGATAATGGGGTGAGAAGCACATCGTCACCCGATCGGCTGACGCCGATTGCTGACGACGCAAGGCACCGGTGACTCCGGTAGCACGACACACTGGGGAGCTCATCCATGGCCCAGGCGTTGGTTACGATCGAGGAAACGAAAGCGCGCATCAAGAGCGGCCGGCCGCTGCTGCTGGCCGGCGACGAGCGCGTTTTGCGCGAACTCCCGACCGGCGATTGGATCGGCGGGACCATCCCCTACTTCATGTCGGAGCGCGGCGGCACATTCTCGCAAGATCACATCTTCGTGACCGAGTTCCCGGACGACATCGCCGGCGCCCGGATCTTGCATTACGACGACGCCAGCCTGCCCCAGATCTACCGTGACATCCCCGAAAACGGCTTTGGCGTGATCATCCTTCCGGCGTCCAGCGCGATCCTGGCGCAGTTCGCCGTGGAGGCCGCACACTATGCAGACTATGCGCTTCGGCCATTGATCGGCTGGGTGTCGGGCGTCAACCTGGCCGAGGTCGGCACGGTTCGTCCGAAGGTCTTCGACGGCCGCACCCTCACGGCGTACGAGAACGCCTGCGTGGTCCTGCACATCACCCTGCCCGAGACGCGCACCGTCGAGATCGGGATCATCAATCCATTTCATCCTGACCAGGGCGACGCGCTCGAGTTTCCCGTGTCGGGTTTCCGCACTCAGCAGGTGCTCGTCAACGGGAAGCCCACGCACTTCGGCACCTACCTGACCGAACGCAAGGTCGATCTGCAACTCCCGCTGGTCGCCGAACAGGCCGGCACGACGGTCAACGTCAGTTTCGAGACAGTCGATATCTCCAACGGCGAAGTCAGCTTTCTCGCCCCGGTCTTCCCTGGCAAGATCTATCGCCTCGCGCGCCCGATCACGGACTACGTGGCGGCCTTCGAGCAGGAAGTGACGACCGCCGGCCTCGAGACGGGCCCCGTCGTCGTGTCGTGCAATTGCATTCTCAATTATCTATACTCGGGGCTTGAAGGGCGCCAGACCGAACAGTTCGTCGGCCCGATCACATTCGGCGAAGTCGCGCATCAACTGCTCAACCAGACGATGGTGTATCTGTCGGTTAAGAACCGGCTGTGTTGATCGCACGTGTCCGTTCGAACGCCCCGCGCAGGCAGGCGCACACACGCCCCGGTAAACTCGCCGCGATATCCCCCGGTCCCCGGCGTCGAACCGCGGCCCGCTCACCCAACCCAATACCAGTTGGCGAAGAGTGCCATACATAGACCGAGGCCCAGCGCGAACAGGGTCTGGATCGCGCGGTCGACGCCGGAGCGCGCCCCCCACCGCGCCAGGAGCACGAAGACCGGAAACAGGATCCACATATAGCGGCGTTGGCTCATCAGCAACCCCGAGCTGATCGGGATCGCGGCGCCGAGCAACACATACAGCCCCTCGCCCCATCGCCGCTGACGGAGCAGCACACAGCCGAGCACAAAGAAGACGACGACCGACAGCGCGTCGATCCAGTTGTCGAGCGGCAGACGACCGGCGGCCAGCGCCGCTGACCAGCCCTCGGCGGGCGTCTGGAATAACTGCGTCACCGTGGCCCACGGCGACGTGGCGACGCGGCCCCAGGCCTCCGACGCATGCACGAAGGCGAGCGGATCGCCGAACGCGGCGTTGAGGTAGAGCATGTAGCTGAGCAGGCCAAGCGGCGCCGCGACGATCGCCAGCGCGATCGACACGCGCGTGCGCCAGGCCGCCGCCCGCCAGACGGGCCAGGCCTCGGCGATCAACAGCACGACGATCAAGACACCCAGCAGACGCGTCAGCCCGGCGCCAAAGGCCAGCAACGCGGCGAGCGCCCAATAGCCCCGTCGCGCGGCAACCACCGCCCCGATGCCGACCAGGAGAAAGACCGACTCGGTGTAAATCGCCGAGCCGAACAACGACGCCGGGAAGAGCAGCAGATACCAGACCGCGCGCTCGGCAATCGGCCGATCCCAGGTCGATGCGACCCAGTTGTAGAACAAGACGGCCGAGCCGAGCAACGCGGCATTTGTGACGATCAGGCCGCTGACCAACGCGTCCTGCGTCAGCGGCGTGAGGGCTTTGATCAACATGGGCAGCAGCGGGAAGAACGCCGTCGAGGGAAGCGGGACGCCCAGGTGCCGGTACCCTTCGGTCGCGATGCTCAGATAGAAGCCCGTATCCCAACGGCTGCCAAAGATATCGAGCAGGATGGCATCGGGTCGAATGTGATAGGGCGGCGGAACGGTGTAGTCGGCCATGAGCGGCTCGGCCACGTACCCGACCAGGACGATGCCAAGCCGAGTGACCACGAAAGCCATCAACGGTGTCCAGAAGCGCGGATCGCGCCTTGCCCACAGGTCCCTCACGTCTGCCCTCCGATGAACGACGCATCGGCCGGCCCATGCCCTGGCCGGCCGATCGCCGAGGCGTCCTGTCCTCTTAGCGCGAGATCAACGTCAGATGTAACACCGGCACGGGCGACAAGGCAGCCGTCACGTCGAACACGGGCGCGCCGCCGGTCTGCGCGTGTTGCGGCGCGCTGCTCGACAGGCGGAAGTTCGTCACCGAGGTCGGGGTGAGGCTGTACGCCACCAGATAGTAGCCGGTCGCCGAACCGGGAGCGGCATGCAGGGTGAAGTCGACGTTGCCAAGGCTATCGGTCGTGACCTGACCGACGGCCGTGCCGTTGACCTGCACGGTCCCCGTGGCGTTGGCCGGCAGCCCGCTGCCGCGCAGGTTGAAGAAGCTGCCGGGCGCGCCGGTGTCGAAGTTGATCGTCAAGGCGGGTTGATAGGCGGCGGCGAAGAGTTGCCACGCAAAGGCCTGGGTCGGCAGCCCGATCAACGGGGTCAGGATCAGGCCTGACAACACCGCCGCCAGGGCGGTCCAAGTTTTGAGTGATCGTTGCATAGAGGTCTCCTATAGGTAAAGCGGCATGTGGTTAAGGCGTGGCGCGCGGTCGCAACACGACCAGCGGCCCGGACGCCTCGGCGTACAGGGTGTCGAGCAACTCAGGCGGCGCCGTGTCGATGTAGACCGGCCGCACGTGCGCCTCGCGCTCGATCCAGATCAGGAGCGCGTCATAGGGCACCAGGAAACGATTGACGACGCGCACGTCCGGGCGCTGGCCCTCGACCAGCTGCAGGTAGCTGACCGCCGGGGCCGTGTCCCACCACCCGAAGATGAGGGCGCCGGGTTTCGCCTGGCTCAAGATGGCCTCGGCGCGTTCGCGCGTCGAGCGGTCGTGCGATTGGTCGGCCAGTCGCCAGTTCCAACCCAGGGCGACCGCGACCAGCAAGGCGACACCGGCGGGCACCAGACGCGCGACGCGCGTGCCCTCGGCCAAGGTGTCGAACAGCCACTGCAACCCAAGGCCCAACCAAAGCGCCCAGATGACGTAGGTCGGCAGGAACATCGTGACTTTGTCAAGGACGCGGTAGCTGATGAAGAAACCGGCGCTGGCCAAAAAGCCCAGGGTGAGGGCGAGCGCCAGCGCGCGATCGCGCCGCCAGAGGATGAGCCAACCCAACACGGCCGGGCCAAGGCCGAGCCCGAGGAAAGACCGACCCAGCTGCACGACGTAGACACCGGTCTCGCGCCAGAACCCGGCCAGGTCGTAGCCCAGCATCTGGCCCGCGAACGAGCGCCCGGTGATCAGCCAGATCAGACCGTCGACCGTGGTCAGGTTGACGCCGTGGAAGACGCCGTCCGAGTCGTAGAGACCGGCGTAGTTGAAGGCCGGCGCTTGCGAGTAGCGCCACATCAGATCCACGAAGGGGAGCAGCCCCAGCGCGATTCCCGCGCCGACGGGGAGCCAGGCGCCGGGCTTGAAGGCTTTGCCGTCGGGCTGGAGGGCCATGCACACGGCCAGGCCGGGCAACACCAGCACCGTCGACGCGTGATGACTGAGGCCGAGCCCGATGAGGACCCCGACCACGAGCGCGCGCGGCGCGGTCGGCTGCTCGCGCCAGCGCAGCACGACGAGGATCAGACCCGCGAGCAGCGCGGTCTGCAGCGTGTACACCTCGGCGATGAGCGACAGCGCCCAGAAGTATTGGCCGGTCGCCAGCAAACCCAACGCCCCAAAGGCGGCCCAGCCCTTGACCCGCAGACGCCGCAGGATCCGATCCGCCAGCGCCACCGTGAGCGCGCCGCTGACGGCCGAGAGCAGGTTGAAGCGATAGCCGACATCGCCGAACGGCAGAAGGCTCCACACGCGGCCGATCAAGAGATAGAGCGGGTAACCGGTGGCGCGCATCAGTCCGCCGGTCGCGGCCGCCGTCGTCAGCTCCGCGCTGTCGAGGTTGTAGATCGTCGGCGCGAGCGTGAGCACGTACAGGATCAGCGGCAACCCGAAGGCCAGGATTGTGCGCCGATCGATGCGGCGCGCTCGATCCCAAAGTTGCTTGAGCCGCGACGTGACGTCGAAGTTGGATGTGTGTGTGCGCGCCGGGGTCGAGTGGATATCAAACGACATCGTGCTCAGTTGTCGTTTGACACCGAGGAAAGTTACTGCGCTCGAGCGCGAGGCGGGCCCGTTTGCGGGTTCTCTAATCCCGCGCTCATTCCGTACGGCGATTCACGCGTTGCGATGCGCGAATGCTTAGCGCGGGATGAGCGTCCTGGGGGTGAGTCGGCCGGCGTGAATACGGCGACCGCTCATCTCGAAGACGCGTGTCGCGTTTGGATTGTGCCGGCGTGTTGGTCGTCAGTGCCCCTGTCGATCGGAGTCGACGCGCGGCTCCGCGCCGGTGTCCAACGCCGAGATCGCGGCGATCTCGGCGGCCGTGAGCGCGAAGTCGTAGACCGCCAGGTTCTGGGCCAGCCGTTCGGGGTTCGACGAGCGCGGTATGGTGACCAGCCCGAGCTCCACGTTCCAACGCAGAACGATCTGAGCCGGAGACTTGCCATGCGCGGCGGCGATGGCCCGCAGGGTCGGATCGTCGAGGAGGCCTTGCCCCTGGCCGAGCGGGCTCCAGGCCACTGTGACGATGTCGTGGGCCTGGTCGTAGGCGACGTGCTCGGGCCGCGTGATGCGCGGGCTGAGCTGGATCTGATTTGCCACGGGGCGGATCGTCGCCACGGCGAGCAGCCGATCGAGATGGGCCGGCTTGAAGTTCGACACGCCGATCGAGCGCGTCTTCCCGGCGGCCACGAGCTTCTCGAAGGAGTGCCACGTGGAGAGGTACGCGTCCCGCTCGGGCAGTGGCCAGTGGATCAGGAGCAGGTCCACGTAGTCCAGACCCAGTTGCCGGAGACACGTCTCCAAACCCGCGATGGCGCGATCCTCGCCCTGGAACTCGCCGTCCAGCTTGGTGGTGACGAACAGCGCATCGCGGGCGATGCCGCTCTCGCGGATCGCGCGCCCCACGCCGCGCTGGTTGCCGTAGCGGTACGCCGTGTCGATGTGTCGGTAGCCGAGCTCGAGCGCCGTCAGCGTCGCCGGCACCACCGTGTCGTCCGTGAGGGAGGCGGTGCCCAGACCGATCTGCGGGATGGTGGTGCCGTCGTTGAGCCGAAGCGCCGGGATGCTCATGTCCTGATCCTTTCACGTAACGCCGCACCTGCAGCGGCCGAAGTGACGCGGCGCGTTGCGCAGGCAACACGGCCGCCGAATTGTATCGTGCCGTCGTTTGCGTCCTGGTGCTATGGGCGGGGCACCGCGTCGCGCACCCAGTCCGCGGCCAGGGCGACGTCGGTCGGCGTGAGTTCGTGGCCGGCGTCTAATCGCTGCACCTGCACGGCTGCGCCCTGGCGGCGGAGGTACGGCACCACCGCCTCGCCGTACGGCAGGAATGGATCGCGACGCCCCTCGAGCACGAGCACGGGCAACCCATCCAAGGCGAGATCGGGTGTCGTGTCCATGACCATCACCGGCCGGAGCAGGACGGCTCCCGCAAACGTCGACGGCCAGTGGCTGAGCGCCGTCAAGGCGATGTTGGCGCCGTTGCTGTAACCGACCGCCACCACGCTTTCGGCCGCGAAGCCATGGACGCTCGCGGCCTCGCGCAGAAAGACCGTCAGCGCCTCGGCCTCCGCCAGGAGGTGCGCCTGATCGTAGGACGTGGCGCTGAAACGGCGGAAGAAGCGCGGCGCGCCCTCCTCCAGCGAGCGCCCGCGCACGCCGAGCCGATGGGCCCCGGGCGCGATGCGACGGCCGATGTCGAGCAACTGGGTCTCATCGGCGCCGGTTCCGTGCAGCAACAAGAGCGTGAGCGGGCCGGCGTCGCGCTCGAAGCGGTGGATCCACCCGAGGTCGACGGATCGACGCGGCGCGGCGCCGGGCTGTGTGAATTCGGGCATCGTCGATTCGATCTCCTTGCGGCGCGGCTCCCAATCGACCGGTAGCGTGAGACGCCCGCCGAGTGTGTCAACCGGCTCGTCCAGGGTCAGACCCGGCCGGTCGGTGGCCAGTTCGATCAGGCAGCCACCGGGTTCACGAAAATAGAGGCTCTGAAAGTAATGGTGCTCGCGCACCGGTGACAACTCGAGCCCGGCGGCCTCCACCCGCGCCAGCGACAGGCGAAGCCCGTCGACATCCGGCGCGCGGAACGCCACGTGGTGGACGACGCCGACGCCGTCGGCGCCCGGCCAGAAACCCTGCACGTCGCGCACCGCGATGGCCTGGGTCGCGACGCCGTCCCCGAGCGGCCGCAGCGCCCCGCCCTCGTCGCTATCCAGGCCGTAGCCGAGCTGCCGCGCGAGCGTGGCGCGCGTGGCAACGGCGACGTCGCTCCACAACGTGACGTGGTGCAGCCCACGGCATTGCATCGCGGCCGGCACGCGCGATCCCGACCAGGGGTGGGTCGCCGGCGCCGACGGCAGGCCGACCAGGACGATCGGCAAGCCGTCGGGATCGGTCAACGACAGCCGCGAGGTGTCGCCCAACGATTGCGGCCCCGTGTAGGCGATGCCATGATCGAGCAGCCGGCCCATCCAGTCGCTGATGTGCTCGCGCGGCACGGTCAGCCCGACCTCGCCGGTCTGCCCCGCGCCGCGCCGTCCGCGCGATCCGCCGGGCCACACAAAGAACGACAACAGCGACCCGGGCGAGCCGTCGGCGTCGCCGTAGAAGACGTGCAACGTCTGCGCGTCGTTGTGGTTGACCGTCACCTTCACGAGGCGCAGCCCGAGCACGCCGGCATAGAAGTCGACGTTCGCCTGGATGTCGCCGGTGATGGCGGTCACGTGATGCAGACCGAGCGTCGTCATCGCCGGTTCAATCCAGCGGTTTGAGCCCCGCCACGATCCGGGCGCGCCGGGGCTCGAGGAACGGCGGCAGGGCGAGCCGCTCGCCCAGGGTCTCCACGGGCTCGTCGGCCGCGAACCCCGGGCCGTCGGTCGCGATCTCGAACAGGATGCCGCTGGGTTCGCGGAAGTACAGGCTGCGAAAGTAGTAGCGATCCACCGGGCCGCTGTTGCGGATGCCGGCCGCGTTCAACCGTTCGTGCCAGGCGCGATAACCGGCATCGTCGGGCGTGCGAAAAGCGACATGGTGGACGCCGCCCGCGCCCGGCGACGCCGGCGCGAGGTCGGGCCGCACCGCCACATGCAATTCGGCGTGCGGGCCGCCCGTCGCGTCGTCGCCCATGGCGTAGACGTGGACGCCGTGGGCCGCGTGATCCGGATCAGGATACTCGCGCACGGGCCGGAACGACAACACCTCGCGCAGAACACGGTCGGTGCTGCTCAGGTTCGGGATCGTCATCGTGATGGGGCCAAGCCCGCGGATCTGGTGCTCGGCTGGCACGGGGCTGCGCTCCCAGGGCGTCGTGGGATCGCCGGCCCCATCGTCGACGACCAGGGCCAATCTCTGGCCCTCCGGATCCTCGAAGTCCAGCGTCAGGCGGCCATCGCGCGTCACGATGTCGCCCTGCGCCACGCCGAGAGTCTGCAGACGGATCTGCCAATACAGCAGGCTGTCCGCGTCGGTCACGCGCAAACCGGTGCGCGTGACCGTGTGACCGCCGCGGCGCTCGGGCACCACGGCCCAATCGAAGAACGTCAGGTCGTTGCCCGGCGTCCCCACCCGATCGGAATAGAAGAGGTGGTAGGCGCTCGTGTCGTCCTGATTGACCGAACGCTTCACGAGTCGCAGCCCGAGCGTCTCGGTGTAGAAGCGTTTGTTGTCGCGGATGCGGGCCGAGACGGCCGTGAGGTGGTGAAAGCCCTTCAATTGCGGCGCGCTCATCGTCATCCTTTCCACTTCCGTTGGAAAGAATAGCGCCGTTTGCGCGCGTCACGCGTGGCACAACCGACCGCAGACGCGCCGCGCGAACCCTTGTCAGCCAGGACGCGATGTGTTAACGTTAACACGTGCCTCGTCGAAACACCCGCCGCAACGCTACGATGGCCGACATCGCCGAAGCCGCCGGCGTCTCGCTGGCGACGGTCGGCCGCGTGCTGCACGACCACGGCTACGTGAGCGCCGAGAACCGCAAGAAGATCGAACGGCTGGTCAAAGAGTCGGGTTACGTGCCCAACAAGATCGCGCAGGGCTTGAAGAGCCGTCAGAGCAAACTGATCGGGCACCTGGTCGTCTTCAACACCAACATGCTGTTCGCGAAGATCAGCCTGGCCGTGAACACCGCCGCGCTCGCCGAGGGCCTGCACGTGCTGACGATGACCAGCCACAAGGGCATGAACGAAGACGAGGCTCTGATCAACGAACTGATCGGGCACCGGGTCGACGGCGTGATCGTTACCTCCAACGTCGACATCCCGAAGATGCTGATCCAGAAACTCGTCGACCGGAACATCCCGGTCGTGATGATCGAACGAACGCTGGCCGTGCCGCGCGTCGACCGGATCCGCGTCGACGACCGCGGCGGCGCCACCGAGGCCGTACGCCACATCCTCGCGCAGGGTCATCGTCGGATCGGTTTCATCGGCATGCGCCTGTTTCACGACGTCGAGAAGCTCCGTCTACAGGGGTATCGCGACGCGCTCGGCCGGGCCGGGATCACGGCCGACGAGGCGTGCGTGCATCTCATGCCCGAGTATTCGGTCGCGGCCGGTCGTCAGGCGATGAGTTCGCTCCTGGCGCTCGCCCACCCGCCCACGGCCGTGTTCGCCACGTCGGACCTTTTGGCCGGCGGCGCCGCTCAAGCGCTGTACGAACGGGGGTTACGCGTGCCGGAGGACATGTCGCTCGTCGGGTACGACGACACGCTCTCGGCGCTGCTCGCGCCGCCACTCACGTCCATCGCGCTGTCGTTGGACGATATCGGTCGGCAGGCGATCGATCTTCTGCAGAAGCGCCGCCAGACGCCGGCCGCGCCAGGCCGGACGCTCACGCTCAAGACCGTTTTGATCGACCGGGGTTCGGTGAGCGCGCCGGGTTAGGCCAACGCCTTTTTTTCGCGGGCAGGTTAACGTTAACACAATGACCGGAGGAGACCATGACCGAAAACCCGTTGATCACCCAAGTCTGCGTCGTCGTGCGCGACGTCCGGCAGGTGAGCGCGCGCTGGGCCAGCGTGCTGGGCGTGCCCGCGGCCGAGATCGTCACGGTCTTCCCGGACGGGATCCAGCACTTCACGGATGGCAGCCCCGCGACGTACACCGATTGCCAGGTCGCCAAGTACGACTTGGGTCGGATGATCCTCGAGTTGATCCAGCCCGGCGAGACGCCCAGCCCCTGGCGGGCGTTTCTGGAGAAACACGGGCAGGGTGTCTTTCACTTCTGCATCCAGGTCGCCGACCGCAGCGGCTTTCAGCAGACCTTGGCCGACGTCGGCGTCGGCCTGCCCTACCACATCGGCTACTTCCCGCAGGGCTCGTACAGCTATGTGGCCTCGGCCGAACAACTGGGGCTGGAGCTGAGCGTGAACACGTTCGGCGACGACGGCACGCGGTTCGCCGCGCTGCAGGCCGGCACGGCCGAGCCGATGGATGAGTTGAAGCCGCTCAAGGGAGGCGCGTGATGGACATCGAAACCCTTCGCCGTCTTGTCGCGCAGCGCGACACCGACAGCTTCCTGGAGACCTTCGACATCGAGACCGGGATCAGGACCGTGCTCGCGGAGTTCGACCACGTCATCGAAGCGCCCAACTGGACGCAGGACGGTCGGCACCTAGTCTTCAACAGCCGCGGGCGCATGTACACCTACGCCCTCGCGAACGGGGTCATCGCCGAGATCGACACGGACTTCGCCGTCGACTGCAACAACGATCACGTGCTTTCGCCGGACCAGACACAGCTGGCCATCAGCCATTTCACGAACGAAGACGCCAGCTCCAGGATCTACATCGTCCCGTTTGTCGGCGGCACCCCGCGGTTGGTGACCACACAGGGCCCCAGCTATCTGCACGGCTGGTCGCCGGACGGCAAACGGCTGGCGTATTGCGCCGAACGCGGCGGGCAGTACGACGTGTACACGATCTCGGTCGACGGCGGCCCCGAGACCCAGCTGACGAACCTGCCCGGGCTCGACGACGGACCGGAGTACGCGCCCGACGGCAGACACATCTGGTTCAACTCGACCCGGACCGGGCTCATGCAGGTCTGGCGCATGGGCGCCGACGGATCTGCGCCCACCCGCATGGTCGCCGAGGACGCCAATTGCTGGTTCCCGCATGTGTCGCCCGACGGCCGCTGGGTGGTCTACATCGTCTATGGGAAGGACGACGTGGCGGCCGGAGATCATCCGGCCAACAAGAACGTCGAGCTGCATCTGATCCCGGCCGCCGGTGGCGCGCCGCGAACGCTCGCAAAGCTGTTCGGTGGGCAAGGCAGCCTCAACGTGAACTCGTGGTCGCCGGACAGTCGCACGTTTGCGTTTGTCTCGTACCGGCTCAAGGCGAAGGCGCGTCTGACGCATCGAAAGGAACAGGACCGATGATCAAACCCGTCAAGACCGCCATCGTGGGCTGCGGATTCATCAGCGACGCCTACCTGAGCACCATGCGCAAGAAATTCAAGATCCTGGACGTCGTCGGCTGCTGCGACGTCAATCCGGCCAAGGCCGAGGAGAAGGCGCGCAAATACGGGATCAGGGCGCTGACGATGGCCGGCATCCAGGCGGACGACACGATCGAGTTGGTCGTGAACCTGACGGCGCCCACCGCGCACTATTCGGTGATCAAACAGCTCCTCGAGATGGGCAAGCACGTCTACACTGAAAAGGTGTTGGCCGTTGAGCTGGCGCACGCCGCAGAACTGGCGAGCCTGGCGGATGCGAAGGGTCTGTACCTCGGCGCCGCACCGGACACCTTCCTGGGCTCGGCCATCCAGACGGCGCGGCACATCGTCGACAGCGGCCTGATCGGCGACGTGACCTCCTGTTATTGCGCCCTCACCCGCGACAGCGACCTGCTCACGCGGGTGTATCCGTTCGCGGCCAAACCCGGCGGCGGGATCGGCTTCGACGTCGGCATCTATTACGTCACCGCGCTGCTCAGCATCCTGGGGCCGGTGACCGAGGTGGGCGGCATCGTGCGGACGGCCAGGCCGGTCCGGCCCCACTACGCGATCGAGACGTTCGGCGAGACCTATCAGGTCGACAACGAAAACCTCATGGCCGGCACGCTGCAGTTCGCCCGCGGCACGGTCGGGAACGTCCTGTTCGACTCGAGTTCGATCAGCGTGATCCCCGAAAAACCCAGCCTGGTGTTGGCGGGCACGCTGGGGATCGTCTCGATGGCCGACCCCAACCTGTTCGGCGGCGACGTCCGGGTCGTGCTGAAAGGCAACGCCGAGCCGTTCGTCATGCAGCCGAGCCATGCCTATGACCAGGAGTGCCGCGGGCTGGGCGTCGCCGAGATGGCGTGGTCGCTCCGGCAGGGGCGCAAGAACCGGGCGAACAAGGAGCTGGCCTACCATGCCCTCGAGGTGCTGCACGGCATGGTCCGCAGCAGCGCCACGAAATCCAATCAGCCGATCCATTCGACGTTCGAGACGCTGCCGGCACTTCCCCGCGGGTATGTGGGTTTCGGCACGTTCGATTTCGTCGAAGAGGCCGGGCTCGCCGCCTGATCGGCGGCGTGCGACACTGATAACGGATCAGCGGATAGGATCGATTCGGCGCGAATATCGCGAAAGGGCCGTGCCACAGGCCAACTCACGGCAGAATCGTTTTCCTCTCACTAGATGCGCTCGCTCGGGGCGGCGAGGGTCGGCGAACCCAGTGAGTCTGGTTACAATCGCTCCGTCGCCTCACCGCAAGCGCGGATCGGAGAATTCGATGATCCCACTCGATCGCACCGACAAATGGACCGCTCGCCTGGATGACGCCGCCCGGACGTACCTCGGTGAACGCGAACGCCAGGCTTACGCGTCGATCCCGCCCAGCGAGCGCTCGGCCCAGGTGCAGGCGCTCCTGGAGAGACCCATCGCGCATTTCTCGGCGGTCATCGACGTGCTGTTTCGCGCGCGCTGGGCCGAGGTCCTTCAGGCGTCGGGCGCGAAGTCGGGTCTGACCCTGCTCGAGATCGCCTCGGGCGACACGGACGTCATCCCGCAGATGATGGCGCGCGACTACCCCGGCAGCCGCTACATCGCCGCCAACATGAACCGGCTGCTGACCGCGGGGCTGCGGGCGAAGACGGCCGGCCTGCCGTTGGACGTCGCGGTGATCGAGGAGGACGCGATCGGCATCGCGCGGCATCTCGCCGCCGACAGCGTGGACGTCGTCGCCTTCCAGCACGGGGTGAATGACGTGCTTCAGGCGATCCTGTGCGACAAAGAGGGCGTGGACACGATCCAGACGGATTGGATGGAGACGCTGCCCAGGATGATCGAGATCATGCAGCGCGAGACGCGCGACAACACGCTCGAGCAGCACGTCAAGCCCGAGTTTCTGGCGCTGCTCGCGACGCTGCGCAACGTCATGAAGCCCGGCGGCCTGATGGCCATGAACCACTACATGTTCCAGCTCGATCTGGATTGGGGCTATCCACCGGCCGTCTGGGAGGATTTGATCCCGATCGTCCGTCGATGGGTCAAGGATGTGCCCGGCATGCGGGAAGTGTCGTTCGAGGGCTTTGATCCGCAGTGGTGGCTGTTTCTCAAGAAGCCGTGACGTGTCGGGCGCCCGGCGTCGTCACGCCGCCGCCAGCATCACGCAGTTTCGTCCCGCGCTCTTGGCGCGATACAACGCGGTGTCCGCCGCGCGCAACAACTCGTCCACGCTCTGCCCATGATCGGGGAAGGCGGCCACGCCCACAGACAGCGTCGCCTGCAGCATGGCGCCCGAATAGTTGAGACGCTCGGCCGCGAACGCCGCTCGCCAGGTCTCGGCGCGCTGACCGGCCATCACCAGCGAGGCCCCGGGCATCAGCAGCACAAACTCCTCGCCACCATACCGGCAGGCGATATCCATTTGCCGCGACGTCGCGCGCAGGAGCCGGCCAAGGGCCTCCAGCATCAGGTCACCGGCTTTGTGACCGTGACGGTCATTGAGGTGCTTGAAATGATCGACGTCCATCAGCAGGACACCGATCGGCTCGCCAAGGCGGCGCGCATGCGCGAGCGCCATTTCAAACGTCTCCTGCATGTAGCGACGATTGAATAGCCCGGTCAGCGGGTCGCGGATCGCCTGTTCGCGCAATTGGTCCTGGAGGACCTGGATCTCCTGCAGCCTGGCTTCGAGCTGGGCATTCATGCGGCGCAGGTCGTCCTCGGCCTGCACCCGGGCGCTGATGTCCATCACGGCCACGGCGCAGCCCTGCACCCGGCCGCGCTCGTCGCGGATCGGCACGGCGCTGTTCAGGACATGCGCGCGCTGCCCGTCGAAGCGCTCGATCTGCAGTTCCTGATCCAACACGGTTTCGCCGTGTTCGATCGCCCGACTGCTGGCCCACTCGTCTGGCAGGATGCGTCGATCGCTGTGCGTCCACCAGGCGCGATAGAACTCGAAGCGGTTGAGGGCGCTGATCGAGGCCGCCCCGCCCCAGATTTGTTGGAAGGCGCGGTTGGTCTGGACCAGCTCCGCGCTCGGGCCAACCACCGAGACCCCGATCGGCAGGGCTTCCATCACCGCGTTCAACCGGTTGCGCTCGAACTCGATCTGGGCCGAGGCCGCCGCCAGGGCCTCCTCGGCTCGCTTGCGGCCCACGCGTTCCCAGGCCAGGTTCGCCAGCTCCGAAACCATCGCGACATCGGCCTGATCGTAGTCGTAGGGTTTGTTGCCGACGCCAAGGATGGCCACGATCACGTCATCTCGAATCACCGGCACGACCAGTTCGCGGATGACCGGCGCATGTCCGACGGGCAGCCCCTTGCGACGGTCGGCCGGCAGCGACGCGTAGTCGTTGTGGATCACCGGGCGGCGCTCGCGCACGCAATCCACCCAGACGCCGGCCTTGGAGATGCTGTAGTGCGTGCCCTTGCCGACGGCTGTGCACATGTGGGCCAACGTGTTGCGCGACCACATCTGCAGCGTCAGCGTCTCCTGATCCGCTTCAAGGAAGTGATAAAAGCCGATGCAACTCTCGGTCAGGTCCTCGGCTTCGTTCAAGGTGGCCTGCAGGAACTCGTCAAGCGAATGGGCCTGGCCGAACTCGGTCAGATGCATGCGGGCCAGGAGCAGGCGTTCGCCTCGTTTGCGTTCGCGGATGTCGCGCACCAACCCCTGCCGATAGCGCGGGCACCCGTCCGCGTCGGCCAGTTCGGTGACCCCGTCGCCGAGCCACCGATACGCGCCGTGCGGATCGCGCAGGCGGTATTCGAGCTGGGCCGTGGCGCGTCCGAGCCTGCGGCACTCGTCGTCGACACGCTCGAGCTCACGGGTCACGCTCGCGACGTCGTCCGGATGCATGAGCGCCAGAACGGCGGCCGTGTCCATGTGGTTCATCGCTTCCATCGACCAGCCGGTGATGGCCTCGATGGTCGGGCTCATGTAGTCGTAGCTGTCGGCCTTCAGATCGCGCCGATAGGCGGCTTCGGACGAGTTGTCGAGGACCGAACGAAAGCGATCCTCGCTCTCGCGCAGGGCGGCCTCCATCATTTTGCGCTCGGTGATATCGAGACAGATCCCGGTCATGCGCACGGGTGCGCCGCCCTCGTCATACTGGGTGTGGCCGAACAGGTGAATCCAGCGGATCCGGTCGGCGGGCAGCCGGACCCGAAACTCGCACGCAAGCGGCTTGCGGCGAGACCGGGCTGTCTCGATTGCCGCGTCCACGATCGGGCGATCCTCCGGGTGGAGGATGGCCTTCCAGGTCGAGCGATCGGCCGGACTGACCGCGGGATCGAGCCCGAACAGCGCGAACAATTCTGGCGACCAGTACATCTCGCGCCGTCGGATGTCCCAGTCCCAAAGCCCGGCGCCGGCCGAGCGTTGCGCCAACGCAAGGCGCTCGTTGACGGCCGCAATTTGCAGCCTCAACTCGGCGACGGTGGTCTGCCGGTCGGCGGCATCGCTGGAAAGCGGGGTTGCCAAAACGGACGGCGCGGACTCTTCCACGGCCATGGGGGTATCTCCCCGAGGTCATCCCGGATCGGCGACAGCCGGCTCGCGCGTCCGAGGACCAAAATAACGAAAAACGGGCCCGCCGTGTTTGGTCGAGCCCGTCAGGCCTGCAACGGTCTTGCCAAAAGCAAGGCGTCAGCGTCTCTGCGATTGTGCTTGGAGGCCCGCCCTCGCACGCTGAGCGGAACTCCCAAGGTGATTATAGGCCTCATTTTCCTTCGCTGGCTACGGCTCTATCCAATGACTAACCGTTTCAGCGCCGAGCCGCCCAACCCACCGCTACAGCCGTCGCTGTCCGGTTCGACGGGTGGCAGTCGATGCCCGCCCAGCGCATTGAGTCGGGGCTACGTCCCGGAATCCGCTGAAGAATAGGCTTGTTCGAAGCTGCACGCGCCCGGCCCGATCGGCCGCCTGGCTTAGGCGGGTGCGGCCTCGACCTGCGGCGCCAGAGGGCCCGGGCCCCGGCCGATCTGAAGCGCAAGCAGCCCGGCCGCGAGCGCGATCACGCCGGCGATCACGAACGTCACCCCATAGTCGCCCAGCCAGCCGCGGGCCAGCCCGCCCAGCCAGGCCGCGAGCGCGGCGCCGATCTGGTGGGCGAAGAAGATCCAGCCGTACACCAGCCCGACATGTTTGCGCCCGAAGGTGTCGGCCGTCAGCGCGACCGTGGGCGGGACCGTGGCGATGTAGTCGAGGCCGAAGAGGATCGCGAAGATGACGAGGCCGGTCTGATTGACCGTGAACGGCAGGATCAGGAGCGACAGCCCGCGGAAGCCGTAGTAGGCGCAGAGCAATTTGCGCGGGTCGATGCGATCGGTCAGCCAGCCCGAGGCGATCGTGCCGACGAAGTTGAACATCCCCATCAGCGAGAGGATGCCCGCCGCGGCGACCTGGCCGACGCCGCACTCGACCGCATAGGGGATGAAGTGCACGCCGATCAACCCGTTCGACGTCGCGCCGCAGACGAAGAACGTCAGCGCCAGCAGCCAAAACGTCGGTGAGCGGAGCGCCTGCGACATGACCGCGCCGGCCGAGTGGCTGTCGCCCTGTTGTGGCGCGACGGTCGGCTCGTCCGTGGCGCCGTATGGCCGCAGCCCGACGGAGGCCGGGTCGTCGCGCATGAGCAGCAGCGTCGGCACAAGGGCGATGGCCGCCACGATCCCGAGCGTCATCACGCTGGTTCGCCAGCCGATCGTATTCGCCAGCCATGCGAGCAGCAGGACGAAGATGAGTTGACCTGCCGACGTCGACGCGCCGAAGATGCCGGTGACCAGCCCGCGGCGCGCGACGAACCAGCGGTGCGCGACGGCCGCTCCGAGCACGGCGGCGGCCAGCCCCGTGCCGATCCCGCTCAACGCGCCCCACACGAGCAGCAACTCCACGGTCGTAGTCATGCGCGCGCTGAGCAACATCGCGGCGATCACCAGCGCCATCCCCGCGATCATGGTCCGCCGCGGGCCAAAGCGATCGATCAGCGCGCCGGCGAGCGGTCCGGCCAGCCCGTACAACAACAACCCAATCGACGCCGCGAACGACAGCGTCGCGCGATCGAACTGGCCGTCGGCCAGCATCGGGACGAGGAAGACGCCCGGCGCCGACCGGACTCCGGCCGCGACCAGGAGGATCAGGGCCGTCACGGCGACGGCGATCCAGCCGAAGTACACGCGCGTTCCGATCCAACGCACCATCGTTCCTCCAAAGAGCGCCGATGCCCGGCACCAGCGACCGGTCGGGCCGTCACGAGGCGAAACATAGGGCCATTTCCGCCGCGTTTTGCGTTATGATCGGCGGTAATAACGGGTCGCCCAGGGAGAAGATACCATGAAGACGATCACTTTGTTCGGGCGCTGGCTCTGCCTGCTGGCGCTGCTCAGCGCCTGCAGTGCGCCGACCGCGGTTCCTACGGTCAGTCAACCGACGGCCGTGATTGCCGCGGCGACCGCGACCGAGGCCCAGGCGGCCGCGACGGCCACGACCGCGGCGACGGCCACCACGGCGGCGACCGCCGCGCCAACTGACACGGTCGCGCCGGCCACGGCGACGACGGCTCCCACTCAGGCGGCGACGGCAACCACGGCACCCACCGAGACAGCCGCCCCGGCCGAAACCGCCGTGGTCCAGCCCACGGCCTCGGGGCCGCGCGGCACCCTGATCCTGGCCACCACGACCAGCACGGCCGACTCGGGCCTCCTGGCCGCGATCCTGCCCTACTTCGAAGCGCGTGACAACCTCGACGTGAAGGTCATCGCCGTCGGCACCGGTCAGGCCCTGGCCATCGGCGCCAAGGGCGACGCCGACGTCGTCCTCGTGCACGCGCGCTCGCAGGAAGACAAGTTCGTGGCGGACGGGTACGGGATCGACCGCCGCGACGTCATGTACAACGACTTCGTGATCGTCGGGCCGGCGGCCGATCCGGCCGGGATCAAGGACAGCGCGAAGGCCAAGGACGCGTTCGCCAAGATCGCAGCCATTGGCGCGCCGTTTGCGTCGCGCGGCGACGGCTCCGGCACGCATACGAAGGAAAAGAGCCTGTGGGCGGCCACGGCCATCACGCCGACCAGCGGCGCAAATGGGTATGTCGCGCTCGGCCAGGGCATGGGTGAAACCTTGTCGTACGCGAACGAAACCGGCGCCTACACGCTGACCGATCGCGGCACCTGGCTGGCGCGTCAGAGCGGGCTCACGAACCTGGTGCTGCTCGTCGGCGGGACGTCGGTCAAGACCAATCCGGACCCGAGCCTCTACAACCCGTACGGCGTGATCGCGGTCAACCCGGCGAAGTTCCCCAAGGTCAACTACAAAGAAGCGACGCTGTTCATCGAGTGGATCACGTCGCTATCGATCCAGCGACGTATCTACGAGTTCGGCCGCGACCTGTACGGGCAATCGCTGTTCTATCCGGTCGCGCAAACGCCGTAGGGCGCGAGAGCGCGAGAGCGCGGGGAGCGCGGTCTTTGCTTACCCGCGCTCCTTGCGCTCCCACGCGTCGGCGCTCCCACGCTCTTCGCGCAACGCGCGTCATCCGCTATCATCGGCCTCGCGCATGATCGAGACCTTTCTGCCCGTCGTTGGGCTTTCGCTGACCATCTCCGGCATCGCGCTGGCGATCGCCAGCGTCCTCGGGTTTCCGCTGGGGGCGTGGCTGGCGCTGGCTCAGGTGCCGGGGAAGCGGTTCATCGAGGCCCTGATCTACACGGGCATGGCGTTCCCGCCCGTCGTGGTCGGGCTGGCCGTGTACCTGTTGCTGTCTCGGAGCGGACCGCTGGGCGAGCTCGGTTGGCTGTTCACGACACGCGCCATGATCGTGGCGCAGGTGATCATCGCGTTCCCGATGGTGGCCGGTCTCACCCAGACCGCGATCGACGGGCTCGACCCGGCCTTGCGGATCCAACTGCAGGCGCTCGGGGCGTCGCCGACGCAGATCATGTGGACGCTGCTGGCCGAGGCGCGCTCCGGTGTGCTCTCGGCGCTGATCGCGGCCTTCGGCAGCATCATCTCCGAGGTCGGCGCCGTGATGCTGGTCGGCGGCAACATCGAAGGCGAGACACGGGTGATGACGACGGCCATCGTGCTCGAAACCCGACAGGGCAACTTCGAGCTGGCGCTGGCGTTGGGGGCGCTCCTGCTCAGCCTGACGTTTCTGATCAATTTCGCCGTGATGCGGCTTGGACAGCGCAGGGAGCCGGCCGCCCGATGACCCCGATCTACGGCCTCCGCGACGTCCGGCACCGCTATGGCGCGCGCACGGTGCTCAACCTGGACGCGCTCGATATCGCGCCAGGCGAGGTGCTGGGGCTGATCGGGCCAAGCGGCGCCGGAAAATCGACGCTGCTGCGTCTGTTAAATTTCCTCGAGCCGCCGAGCGCGGGCACGCTCGTGTTCGACGGGCGATCGATCAACCCGCATGCGCCGCTCGACGTGCGCCGCCGCGTCACGACCGTGTTTCAACGTCCGGCCCTGCTCGACCGCACGGTCAACGACAACGTGCGCTTCGGGCTGGCGTTGCGGGGCAAGCCGGCCGACGGGCGCGTCGACCAGGCGCTGGCACAGGTCGGGCTCACCGACCTTGCGCGCACCTCGGCGCGCAAACTCTCGGGCGGCGAAATGCAGCGTGCGGCCCTCGCGCGCGCGCTCGTCTTGCAGCCCGATGTGCTGCTGCTGGACGAACCGACGGCCAATCTCGACCCCTACAACGTGGGCCTGATCGAGGACATCGTGCGGCGCGAGAACCGCGAACGCGGGACGACGATCGTGCTCGTCACGCACAATATCTTTCAGGCCCGTCGGCTGGCCAATCGCGTCGGCTTGCTCTGGGAGGGTCGCCTGCTCGAACTGGCCCCGACCCACGACTTCTTCGAGACGCCGCGGGTTCCTCAGGTGGCGGCCTTCCTGCGCGGCGATCTGGTGTATTGAACAAACGCGACGCGGCCACCGATCGGCGCGCCGACCGGTGGCCGCGTCGCGTTTGCCT
>JBGAJV010000084.1:0-23750 GCA_044224715.1 Anaerolineales bacterium
TGCGACCTGGGCCGGCGCTCCGCCTCGCTCCAGGTCGCACCCCCTTGCTGCCCGTCCTTTCGGCGATTCAGGCCTCGCTCGCACGTGGACGATAGATGATCTCACGGCGTTGGAAGGGCACGCGCGAACCGGCCGGATCCGCCCAGGCCATGGCCGCGGCGACGACAGGCGGCACCATCACCACCTGCGGCTGTGCGTCATGCCGGCCGTACGTGTCGTCGATGCATTCGCGCCAGAAATCCAGATGGATCTGATCGATCTCGTGTGGCGAGGTCTCGACGGGCGCGCCCGCTTCGCCTTGCACGCTGACCCAGGTCAGGTACTCGTCCTCTCCGATCATCTCACGGAAGATGACCTCGAACTTCATCTCTTCGCGCTCGAGCGTCGCCAGCGTTTCGGGCATGCGATCGTTGAGGGCTAACAGCCAGGCATCGACGCGTTCGCTCTTGCCCGGCTTCACCCTGTAGCGGGAGAGTTCGACGCGCATGATCAATAGCTCTCCGGCGTGACCGCCGCGCGCCGATACACGCCGCGTTCGCGGGTCAGCAGCTTCGCGCCGATGAGCTCGCGCCGCAGCGAGGCTGTGTCGGCGTGGAACCGGCGCAGGATCTCGTTGACCTGCTTCTCGGCATAGGCTGTGTCGGGCGCGAACTCGCGCGCCAGCCTCGCCAGGATCGCGTTCAGTTTCTTGCGCTGAGCCGGGATCTCCTTGAGCGTGCCGTCGGGGTTGCCGAAGTTGCGCCAGATCTCGTTCTCGTAGGCGTCGCCGGTGGGCTGAGGGGCGAGCGCCGCAAGCGCCGCGCTGTCGCCGAGCAGGCGGCCCGCCGTGGCGTGCAGCGCATCGAGGCGCAGCGCATAGGGCTTCTCGTGCCCGCGCGTCGGCTCCGGGGCCACGAGCCCGGCCGCCATCAACTTGTCGAGATGGTGCGACACAGTCGGCGCGCGCAAGCCGAGCGTCTGCGCCAGTTGCTCCGTGGTGCGCGGGCTGTTGGCCAGCAGACCCACGATCTTCAGTCGGGTGTCGTCGGCCAGGGCTTTGAAGAAGGCCAGGAGCTCAATCGGCATTTCGTTGAATTGATTAGACACCTTGCTAATTGTATAGATGCCGATGCGTTTGTCAAGCTCCAGGGTGTCGCGGACTG
This sequence comes from Anaerolineales bacterium, assembly GCA_044224715.1. Lineage (GTDB taxonomy): Bacteria > Chloroflexota > Anaerolineae > Anaerolineales > UBA6663 > UBA6663. Next base: position 1,143 of record JBGAJV010000084.1, read on the forward strand.
TCCTCGAGCCATTTGCGCAGCAGGTCCGCGCGTTCGATCCGTCCGAGCCGGCGATACGCCTGCTCCTCGTACACAAGCGAGAGCGCGGGCAGCCGAACCTCGCCCAACGTGACCCAGCACAGGTTGGGCGCCACGTCGACCGGGGGTTCCCAGACGCTTTCGACGCGTTTCTGGACGTCGCCCATCACCTCGACCAATACACCGTCGATCGCGAAAGCGCCAAAGTGTGAGCGAATGTGCGGCGCGATCCGTTCACGGACGGGCGCGATGGTCCAGATCGCGAACCGCTCGCCGATGGCGTAGGCACCCGCGGCGCTGGTCTGCAAGTCGATATCGTGCACGTCGAGCGGCACGCCCTGCAAGGCTATGCCGGTGCTGCCCGTGGTGGCCCAGGCGGCCGGCAGATCTGCCAGGAGCCGCGCGATGCGTTGCAGGGCGTCGACATGCGTCGCCGGGATCATGAGACGCTCGAACCGTCGGGTACGGCGACGCCACCGCGACAGATCGCGTAGCGGATGGCCTTCTTCGCGCAGCCGTCGGCGCACGTGCCGCACAGGATGCATTCGGGGTGCTCGATGCGGCCGGTCTGCACCAGCGCGCTCACCGGCAGGCTCATCGGGCACGTCGAGGTGCAGCTCGTGCACTTCACGCAGGCCGATGGATCGGTGGTCAGCTGCAGCGCGGGCAGGTTCAGGCGGTTGCGCAGGGCACGGCCCAGGATCATGAACGGCGCCATCCAGCAGACCGTGTGGCAGCCCGCGCGCCGACCGAACGCGATGGCCAGGCCGACGAACAGGGCCACGACGGCGAAGTAGACGACGAACTTGGCCGGCTCGTCGACCGAGACTCCGCTCTCGGTGAAGTAGAACGGATTGATCGAGCGATAGCCGCCCGCCAGAACCGCCAGCGTGGCGATCAGGATGATCCACGGCGTCCAGATCGCCCATTTGACCAGGCCGGCGCGTTTGGATCCAAAGGGCGCGTTGTTGACGACGGCGCCGAGCTCGGCCATGCCCGCCCCCGGACAGATCCAGCCGCACCACAGGCGGCCGAAGAACAAGGAGCCGAGGAACAGCGACGCGAACAAGATCAGGCTGCCGTTGACGACCCCCTCCGTCGCGCCGGCGACGATCAGATAAGGCGAGAGAAAGTTCAGCGTGATCGGGAACAGCAAGAACGACGCGAGCACAAGCGCTTTGCGGATGCGCTGGCGGGCCGGTGCCTGGCGAAAGGGTTTGCTCATGATTGCGGGACCTCACCGTTGGTGATGCGGCGAATGGCGTTCTCGAGCCATTCGAGATTCGCGCGGGTCGTCATTTGCCCGATCTCGAGCGTCAGCAGCCAGAAGAAGAATTCGCGCGGCGATTGCGTGAACTCGCGGTATGCCTCGATCTGTTTGGGGATGGCGTCGTAAATCGCCAACCCTTGGCGCATGTGCTCGGCCACGCGCTCGAACATCGACACCACCTGATCGTCGGCTAACTGTGCCGAGAAAAAGACCTGGATCATCGGCGCGCTGCGCGTTGGGCCGAGCGGCAGCTCCGACGTCAGCCAGTGGGTCAAGGCCTCGCGCCCGGCCGGCGTGATGCGGTACACCTTGCGATCGGGCCTCTCGCTCTGAGCCACGACTTCCATCTCGGCCCAACCGGTATCTGCGAGTCTGGCCAACGTGCGATAGATCTGGCTTTGGTCGGCCGGCCAGAAGTGGTTGACCGATGTGTCGAAGATCTTCTTGAGCTCATAGCCCGTCATCGGGCGCGAACATAGAAAACCGAGGATGGCGAAATCAAGCGACACGAGTTGCCTCCACGGGCCGAGCCAGCCGCACGGCTTCGCTGGCGTACCACGCAAACGCGATCGCGAACATGACGCGTTGCAGCGCGCCGGTCCAGTCGGTGCCCGACGCCATCGCGAGCGGGATGATGATCGAAGCCAGCACACCGATCGCGTCGAAGGCGCGTCGGGCGCGGCTGCGGCCCGGCGTGATCATCTGGATCGCCAGGCCCAGGGCGAAGGCCACACCCATGACGCTTGCGGCGACCGAGTGCAAGGCATCCTCGACGGGATCAAAGGGCAGGTCGGGAAGCCAGGCGCGGGTCGAAAAACTTGCCGTCGCCAGCAAACACAGCCCGAAAACCGTGTGCAGACCGCGGATCAACGGCCGCCACGCCGAGCTAGCTAACGACGATAGCCACACGACGGCCAGGCCGAGACCGAGAAAGCCCAGGCGCGCCAACCAGGCGCCGGCGATGCCTTGCGCGGCCGATTCGCTCGTGGTGTGGCGAAGCCAGCTGTACGACGCGGGCATCAGGGTGGGCGCCAACACCAGCGCCAGGGCCGAACCCCCGAGCAGACCGACGACCAAAGAGGCCGAAAGGGGCGAAATCCCGCGAAAAGCGCCCTCTGAAGGGGTTATATAGGACATGTCCCATATAGTAGCCAACTCAAGGCCGCCACGCAGGTGCCAGACGTCATGGACCCGTCACATGCGGTGTGCCTTGCGAAAGGTCAGGCCGGGCCGATCTGGTCGAGGTAGTGGGCGAGGATCGTCTTCGTCTCGCGGAGGGTGGCGGCGCGCTCGGTCGACGCGGCGGCGTCGGCGAGCGCCAGAAGTGATTTTAGCGTCGCCACGGTGACCCGCGCGTGCAGCCGACGTTTCGCGCGACTGAGCTTCGGATAGCGGATCGCCAGGCCGGCGTCGACGCGCGCTACGATTTCGTCGTCGAGCTGGGCCGCGATGGCCGCCAGTCGCGGCGAGGCCGGCGAGTGCCAGAAGATCCGGCCGAAACCGACGTGATCGGCGATGAAGGCGGCCGAGCCGTCGATCACGCGATCGACGATGACGACTGTTGGCAAGCGGAGGACCTCGGGCGTGATCAACCCGCCGAACAGGCGGTTGAGCTCAGCGCGATGGCGCGTCACCAGCGCCTGCAGGATCGCTTCCTTGTTTGGGAAGAAACGATAGACCGAGCCGATCGACGCGCGCGCACGGCGCGCGATCGCGTTTGTGGTCGCGGCCTCGAACCCCCGGGCGTCGAAGATCGTTGCGGCGGCGCGCAGGATGGCGTCAACCCGACGCTGCCCCCGTTCACGTTGGGGTTGTCGACGCATGGCGGTGCGCGTCGCTGAAGTCATGCCGGCATTCTACGCCAAAAGATGAGCGTTTGCTCAACTTTGTTGACAGCCTCGCGATGGCCGGGTTAGGATGTGAATGTTTGCTCACGTTTTCGAGAGTAGAGGTATCTGCGATGACCGTCACCCTCCCGCCCACACCCCGCGTCGCCCCCGGGCCGCGCGGCAAATTCCTGGTCGGCAACCTGTTCGACGCGCGCGAAAGCGGCCTGCTCGATTACCACGTCAAAGCCTGGCACGCCTACGGCGACGTGGTTCGCTTTCGCATGGGGCCACTCACGATGTTGCAGATCGTGCGGCCCGAGCACCTGCAGCAGGTGCTGGTGAGCAACACCAAGAACTACGTCAAAGGCCTGAGCCACGAGAACCTCCGCAAGATCATCGGCGACGGGATCCTGACGGCCGAGGGCGAGGCCTGGCAGCGCCAACGGCGGCTGATGCAGCCGACCTACACGCCCAAGGGCGTCGCACAGTTCGCGGACATCATGGGCGATGCGACCCGCAAGATGCTGGCCGGTTGGGACGCGCGGAGCACGGACACGCCCGTGATGATCAATCAGGAGATGATGCACATCACCATGAGCGTCATCTCGCGGTCGATGTTCGGCCTCGACATCGGCGAGGACTTCAAGGAGACCGGTGATGGGCTGCGCTATCTGCTCCAGTACGTGTCGGAGAAGGGCCTGAGCAGCATCGATCTGCCGGCGTGGGTACCGACCGAGTCGCATCGCCGCCTGCGCGCCGCGACCCGGGCCGTCGACGAATTCCTCTATGGTGTGATCCGCGAGCGGCGACGCAGCGGCCTCGGCGAGGATCTGCTCTCGCTGCTGATGACGGCCAAGGACGCTGACACGGGCGCCGAGATGAACGAGAAGCAATTGCGCGACGAGGTGCTGATCACGTTCTTCGCCGGTCATGAGACCACGGCGCAGACCCTGACCTGGACCTGGGCGATGCTGGCCCAACATCCCGAGGTCGAGCAACGCCTGTGGCAGGAGCTGGAGCGCGTGCTGGCGGGTCGTTCACCGACCCTGGACGATGTGGGTGCGCTGACCTACACGCGTCAGATCATCGACGAGACGCTGCGACTGTACTCACCGGTGGCGGTGATGGCGCGCGACGCGGTCGGCGCCGACAGCCTCGGCGGCTATGACGTCACGCCAGGTAACCTGATCATGCTGCTGCCGTTCCTAACGCATCGGCATCCGGAGTTCTGGGACAGGCCCGAGGTCTTCGACCCCGACCACTTTGCGCCGGAGAAGGCCAAGGCCCGACCGCGACACGCCTATGTGCCCTTCAGCGCCGGCCCGCGGACCTGTCTGGGCATACACTTCGCCCTGCTCGAGGCCGTGTTGATCCTGGCGGAAGTTGCGCAGCGCTATCGGATCGCGCTGGTCGACCCCAACCAGGAACTCGCCTTCGATTGGGCGGGCACGTTGCGGCCGAAGGGCGACCTGCCGGTGCGCCTCACGCGGCGCTGACCCCGGCGAAAGTTAGAATCTGGGCCCGAATTCAAAATAGTCGTTTTTTGAATAGCCCTGAAAACAGGCAAATCTGAACGGACCTGTCAGGTCCATGGTTAGAATCGTCACGGCACGTCGGCGGACCAGGCCGACGCGCCGGCGGCTGTGGCGAGCGACCAGAACAGCCGACGTTCGACGAGGTGCGGGTCGCTGACCGCAAGGACGTTGCCGGGGCCCAGATCGTCGGGCCCAACGGGCGCCTCCCAGGCCGCCCCGCTCGCGAGGTCGACGCCGCGCCAGACCCAACCCGCACGCCACGCGACCAGCGCCCGCGAGACCACCAGCGCCTCCGGGACCTCGGCCAGCGACAGCGCCGGTTGGCGCTCACGCCCGGCGGCCAGATCCCATACCCGTAACGCCAGGTCTCGCGTCGTGCCCAGCACGTCGACCCAGGCCACCTGTCCATCCTGCAGCGCCAACAACGGCTGCATCGCGCCGCCGACCGCCAGCGTGCGAGTCGAGAGATCGTGCGCGACACCGGTGTCGAGATCGAACACGCGCAGCACCGCGGCGTTGGCATGATCGACAGACGGCAGCAGCACGGCCAACCGACCGCTACCGAGTTGGACCTCATTGAAGCGCGGCAGCCGATCGGCAAGCAGCCGCACATCACGATCGGTAACGAGATCGTAGACATGGAGACCCCGGCGTACGGCTGCGGCTGTAGCGTCGCACGCCGTGCAGGGGTCGACCCAGACGACATGGGTCGAGTCGGATGACAGCCAGACCGCGCCCGCATCACCGAGCCGCTTGACCGGGCCAGTCGTTCGCGTGACCTGCAGACCGCCGTCGCTTGCCGCGTCGACGACGGCAGCGGCCGGTCGGTCGGGCACCGCGTCGACGCGGTGGATGGCGACCTCGAGGACCGGCGGTTCCGTCGCCGCGGGCTGCCTCGGAAGCGGCTGCGGAGCGCAGGCCGTGAGCACGCCCAGCCCCAGCGCAGCGGCTCGGGTGAGCCAACGCGTCGATGTCATGGCGTGCTCCCCCACCACAACGGGAACCAGGCGCGCTCGTACCCGTCGCCGACCGGTGTGTCGCGATACGCTTCATGCCAGGCCATCTCGGCGTTGGCGTCGTCGCAATTGAGCGTCGCCGGCGTCGGGTCGGCGAATTGATTGGTCAGCACCCACACGGCGATCGCATCGGCGGCGCGCTCACCCGCCATGAACTGCGTCAACGACCCGGCCGTCGCATCGGCATCTTCCTTATCGACGAGCGCGTTGAGCGGAAACACACACGGTGAAAGCAGATCGGCCTCGGTGATGAACGCCGGCTTCGCGCTTGTGGTGATCACGTTTTGAAGCCACGCCGGGAAATACTGGAAAACGTGATCGCCGACGGCGTCGGACATCTGACAGAAATCGTCACGCCAGGCTTCGTAACCGGCGCGCCAGTAGTTGTGCCAGCTCCAGCCGTCGTTCTTGGTCGTGTAGGTGGTCTGCATCCAGTCGTAGCCGGCCGAGTACTGCGGCACGCCGTTGACGATCAGGATCGTGCGCGTGCAGGTGCCGAACTCGCGCGTATCGGCGAAGAGATGCTGGGCCATCGGCGGCGCGAGCACGCGGACCCGTGGCTCGAGCGCGTGAGCGCGATCGTAGACCGCGGCGAAGTACGCGTCCATGGCCTTCCAGGCGCGTGAGTCTTCGACGGCCGGCGCCAGATCGGGGTGGGTCTTGCGCAGGCCCTCGTACCATTCGAGGTTGGGCTCGTTCGCCGGCTCGAAGAACACCCCACCGGCCGGCCAGCCGCGCGCGTCGAACACAAAGGCTGTGATCGCGGCCATCTCGGCGGCGACGTCGGATGTCGCGCGGAATTGCGCGCTACGGCCGGAACAGTAGTCGGGCCCGGCTGGCGTCGCGCCGCTGAGCAGCGTATGAGCCGGCCCGGGGTCGGCGTAGTCGCTGAAATTGCCGGGTGACGGATAGATCCGGATCACGATCCAGGCGCCGTCCCGCACGGCACGATCGAGGAAATCGAACAGGTAGGCGTTGCCGATCGCAACGCCCGTGATCGCACACGGCGCTGTCGCGGCGCGTTGAACTGTGAAGATCTGGCTGCTGAGCGCCACGACCACGCGCGGCGTCGTGACGTCGGACGCCAGATCGACGCGCTGCAGAAAGTCGATCGGCGTGTTCCAGTCGAGCAGCCGATTGCCGAGGTGCAGACCGCTCCGGAAACGCGTCGCGGGGTAGAACCGGGCCACGCTGGGGAGCTGCAGCCGCGTCATGGGCGTCGTCGTAGAGGCCGGCGTCGGAGTCGATGACGGCGTCATGCTGTCCGTCGCGGTGGGTGTTCCCGTGGCGGTCACCGTGGCGCTGCCGGTCAGCGGCGACTGCGCGACGGCCGGGGGCGAGATCGAGACGTTGAGCGCGATCAGCAGAATCGTAAGGACTACGCAATACCGACGTGGCATCATCTTTTCCAGAACGTGTTTGGCTTGATCCCACTGCAGCACCCGTTTAACGCCGCGGTGGAAGTGATTATGGTAAGCCGGGCCCGGGTGCCGGTCAATGGGGATTTCGCGGAGACGCGCATGGTCGGGTCTGTGGAGCATCAGGCCGGCGCCGATCGTGCGCGTCACGCCCGCGAAACTGTTCAGGGCAACCGCCTCTCAAGGCGACCAATGCGTGTGGTTTGCTCGAATGACGCGAATCGCCGCCACGAAAAAACCACTTGTGGCAACCGCTGCGGATCGCCAGCGTGAGAAACGGGTTGTGAAAGCTCCGAGAATTGCCCGCACCGGAACTCATGTACAAAAAACGATCCGGTACAATGTTGAGCAGACATCCTCAAGGAGCCAACATGTCGACCGCACAAGGCACGCATCCTGTCGAAATCGCTGGGATCAAGCGCGAGCTGCGCTTGTTCGAAGTCAAACCGGGGCTGCGCATCGCCGTCCTCAACATTCTGGGCGACACCGAACTGGTTGAGGCGGCCGGGCGCGCGCTGGCCGAGAAGCTGAGCGGTCTTACGTACGATCTGCTGGTGACGGCCGAGGCCAAGAGCATCCCGCTGGCGCATGCGGTGGCCGTGCAGACCCAGAAGCGATACATTGTCCTGCGCAAGTCGTACAAACCCTACATGGGTCAGGCGATCGAAGTCGAGACCCTGTCGATCACCACGGGGCAGCCGCAGACCCTGTACCTCGACGAGAAAGACGTCGCGCTCGTGCATGGCCGGCGAGTCGTGTTGATCGACGACGTGATCTCGACCGGCTCGACGCTACAGGGCATGCGGCTCGTACTCGCGAAGGCCGGCGCCGACGTTGTCGCCGAGGCCGCGATCTTCACCGAGGGCGAGCGTTCGCAGTGGGAGAACATCGTGTCGCTCGGCCACCTGCCCCTGTTCACGGACTGACATCAGAACTGTAAGAAGGACACGCATGCTGAACCGACTCTTTGGTCGCCGCGACGATGAAGACGAAAAGCGACAGTCCGGCCGGCTGCCGCCGGGCCAGAGCCTGACGCAACGGTTCCCGGTATTGCACTACGGCCCCGTGCCGCCGTTCAACCCGACGACCTGGACGCTACGCGTCTTCGGCGAGGTCGAGAAAGAGGTGACGTGGACGTGGGAGCAGTTCAATCAGCTTCCGCGAACCCAGACCACGCTCGATCTGCATTGCGTGACGCGCTGGAGCAAGTTCGACACCTTGTGGGAAGGCGTGTCGGTCGCGACGCTCGTGTCGGAAGGCTTGATCAAGCTCAAGCCGACGGCGCGCTATCTGATGCAGCACTGCGAGAACGACTTCACCGTCAACATCCCGCTCGAGATCGCGCTGGCGCCGAACTTCCTGCTCGCCACGCACTATGACGGTCAGCCGATCTCGGCCGACCATGGATATCCGCTGCGCGGGGTGATCGGCCAGATCGTGGGCACCGAGCACAAGACGCCCTATCTGTGGAAGGGCGGCAAGTGGCTGCGCGGGCTCGAGTTCATGGCGCAGGACAGGCTTGGCTTTTGGGAACAGGCCGGCTATCACAACGAGGCCGACGTCTGGAAAGAAGAGCGCTTCGCCTACGATTGACACGAAAAAGAGCGGGCCGGTCGGCCCGCTCATTTTCTATACAAGCCATTGGTTTGCGTCAGGTTAGAACCGTGCTATTTTAACGGTGTGCCGCGACTTCTGATCATCGACGACGACCCGGATATGGCCGAGCTGCTCGGGCACATGGCCGATGTGCTTGGCCACGACCACGAGTATGTGCCCAACAGCGCGCGCGCCTTCGAGGCCATTCATCGCCAACCACCCGATGTGATCGTCCTGGATGTCATGCTCGAGGACACCGACGGTTGGGCGGTGTTTCGGGAACTGACCCCGATCACATCGGCGCCGATCATCTTCATCACCGCGTTCCGCACAAGTGAGAACCGCCGACGTGCCGCGCAAATGGACGCCGATGGTTTCCTGGCCAAACCCATCTCGCACAACGACTTTGCGACCCAGGTCCAGACCGCGCTGGGGCAACCGGCACGGCGATTGTGGGCCTCGGCGTAACGGCGCGGGCGGCCACAAGGGCGGGCGGCCACAAGGGCCGCCCCTACGGGGCGGCTTCGGGGGGGAAGACCGGCGCCTCGTCGGGGTTGACGGTTGGGATGGGGTCGCCGGAAAGCGCGCCGGTACGCGCGACCTGGAACCGCAGGATGCGGCCGGCCACGCCCCCAAACCGGAACTTGTAATCCTCATGGCCGCGCAGGAAGTCGAAGACGCGCCGGCCGTTGGCGATCGACCACTGGATCAAGTACGCCAACAGCACCCAGCCCACCGACAGCGCGTTGAAGCGCGGGTCGATGGCTGAGTTGTAGACGTAGAGACGCCGACCGTCGTCAAAGCTCAGGTAGCCGGCCGCGGGCTCGCCGTTCACATCCAGAAATGCCAGGTGCAGTTTGCCGCAGGCCGCCATGGCGCGCACGGTATCGCGGAACTGCGCCCGCATCGGCGGAGTCAGAAAGCGCGCCTTGTCGGGGTTGAGCGCCATCAATTCGAGGAACGTGTCGGTTTGCAGGTTGACGTCGTCGTGGGCGCCGACCAGGCGCCACGTGACATTCTGTTCGCCGTTCTCGGCCCGACGCACCTTGCGTCGGATCTCCTGCCGTTCTTTCTTCTCCACCTGATTGGCGAGATAGGTCTCGAAGTCCCCCGGCAGCGGGATGGCAGGCGTGGGTTCCAGCACGGCCTCGCTGGACGTCCAGCCACGGGCCACTGCCGCGCGCGCCAACGCGGCGCGGGTCGGCGAACTGGCCTGGAGGTTGTAGAGATCGAGCACTTCCCAACTCGGGTCGCGGCCAAGCAGATCGAGCAACCCGCCGACGAAGGCCTCGGCGTGTTCGGGTCGCACGATCAGGTCGAGATAATCCGAGATCTCGATGCTGCCCAACAGCAGCAGCGCCGGACGCCCGTCGCGGTTGATCGCGCCGAACAGCGGCGCGATGCCGACCAGACGCCCGCCCTCGTCGCGGGCCGTGACGAGCGCGAGACGCGCCTCGGGCCACTCACCGCCACCTCGGTGGGTCCACCAGCTGCGCAGATATTCGACTGTGAGAAACGGGACGCGGGCGACCGATTCGGCCAGGAGCGCGTTCCACTCCTGAGCCAACGCATCGAAACAGGCAGGGTCTTCAGAACGTTCGAATTGCATGGAGATCCAGGGTTGCTGCGCGGCGGGCTCGCCGACTTGCGCCGGACAAAAAAGCGGAAGCGCGCGCGCACAGACGCGGTCCGCTTCCGGCCCACATCTTAGCACCGAATACGCGCGTTGGAGGTTTTCCGCTAGAGGCGCCCGACGGCAATCGCACCATGGAAAAACCTACAGGGGCGAGGAGGCAAGCAACGGTGGGGATCGGGGCTTCGCCCCAATTCCACCGTTTCTTGCCTGACTTTATGCTGGCTGAACGCGGAACTGGCCCCTTACGGCGCGCGCTTGAGGTCGTCGATGTTGCCAAAGCCGTCGACGGCGAGGACCCAATCGCTCCCCGGCTCGAACGCGGCGAAGGCCGTGGCATCGGCGACCGAGTACTCGAACTGGCGGTTATCGGCGTCGAAGACTACGACGTACGTCTCGCTATGCTCGCCCTCGCGCTGCCCGGTGGAGAGCGTCAGTGTCGGCCACTGCGGCTGAAGGTCCGATCCCGAAGCGACAACGCGATCGGCGACCTGCCACTCGAGCTGCGTGTACTCGCACCAATCGTCGTAGATCTGGTACTGACAATCCTGACGCACTTCGCTCGCGCCGTTGCCGAGATCCACCTCGTACGGGGTGCCGCAGATCTTCTCCGACTTGCGGCTCGGGTCCGGCGCCGACAGCATCTCGCGCGCCTTCAACTCGCATTGCAGGATCTTGCCCTGTTCGGGCACGCGGTCGCCCCAGGCTTCGCGCGTCACGCGCACCTGCTCCTCGACCGCGACGATGCGCTGCCAGCTGACCTGGCTGACCGTGGCGTTGACGTCCGTGGTCTGAGTCGTCTGGCTGACGTACCAGATGCCGACGATCACGCACATCATCAGAAAGACCGCGCCGATCGCGATCCCAAGCCAGGGCATCAACCCGCGCGCGGGCGTGGCCGAAGCCGCTTGCGGGGCGGCGGGTGGCGGCGTGGCGGGCGCCGTCGCGCCGAGCGGGCGCCCACAGCTGCCGCAGCGGGCCGCGTCCGGCGCGTTGGGGTTGCCGCAGCTCGGGCATGGCACCGGCTGGACCTTGGTCTCGACATGCGCGCCGATCACGGCGCCGGAGTCGCGGCGCTGGCCTTTCGTCAGATCGCCCTGACATTGCTGGCAGATCTTGGCGTCGGCGGTGTTGCGCGCGCCGCAAAACGGGCAATGGACGTCGGCGCCCTTCTTCGCGGCGTCGATCTTGACCTGATCTTTGATCAGCGCGCCCTCGGCCGGACGCTCGAACTTCTGATCCGCCGGCATCGGGGCCCCGCAACTCACGCAGGCTTTGTCCATGCCGCGGTTGCGTGTGCCGCACTTGCCGCAAGTCCATTCCATTTCCACATAACCGAGCGTTTCAGTGGGCATCGATCCTCCTGCGCCGGTCGGGCGTCTTACCCTTGAGGTTAATCGAAGGCCGGGAGGAGGACAAGCGGCAGGGCTGCGGGCGTTCGCCCGACCATCGCCGCGGGTTCGATCCGTTTCGGATCGCGTCGAAACCTATGCCGGGTCTTTTTGGACCTTCGCGCGTTCCTGATCCCAGAGTGCCGTGAAGCGCTCAAACACATCGGCGATGACTTTCAGTTCGGCTTCCGAGTAACGCGACATCAAGTCCTCCTGCGCGTCCCGCGCCGACTGGAACCAGGACGCGGCCCTGTCGCCGGCGGAGGGCGCCGGGCTGATCAGGGATCCGCGGCGATCGGAGGGGTTCGGGCGACGCTCGATCAGGCCCGCTTTTTCGAGGCGGTCCAGCATGGCGGTCGTCGCCCCGGACGTGAGACCGGTATGCCGGGCCAGCTCGGAGGGCGTGGCCACGCCTTTGACGAAGAGCAGCCGCAGGCACTCCATGTCCGTCGGGTTGACGCCGGCCCACTCGCTCATCGCGTTGCGGAACAGCGTCAGGTGTACGCCGTAATCCCGGACCGCCATCAACGCGCGCTTCCTCAATTCGGCCTTTGAGGTCTTCATCGGAAAGTTCCCCTTGACATTACCTCGATCGTAAAGTATCTTTATCATATAACTAAATCGATCTGGACGCAAGGGTCCAAACAATCTCGAGTCTGACAAGGAGCCATCCATGAGCCCAAAAGCCGATACGAAGACAGCTTCCAAGAAATCCGGTGAAACGTTCACGGCCGAAGAAAAGGCTGCGATGAAGGCGCGTGCCCAGGAGCTGAAAGACGAAGCCCGGGCGAGCAAGAACCGGGGCGAAGGTGAAAAGGCCATCCGTGCGGCGATCGCTGAGATGAAGGGGTTGGATCGCACCCTGGCGACGCGGCTCCATGAGATCGTCCAGGCCACGGCGCCCGAATTGCTGCCGAAGACCTGGTACGGGATGCCGGCGTACGCCAACAAGGAAGGCAAAGTGATTTGTTTCTTCCAGGCGGCCGGCAAGTTCAACGCGAGGTATGCGACGCTGGGTTTCCAGCATGACGCCAAGCTCGACGAGGGCAACATGTGGTCGACCAGCTACGCCCTGATCGGGATGACGGCCGCCGAAGAGACCAGGATCAAGGCCCTCGTGAAGAAGGCGGTGGGCTGAAACCCGCATGCCCGAATCGATTTCGAGGACCTCGCCATGAGTTGGAAGATCCTGGAAGCGCAACAGCCCGAACTGGCCGCGTTTGGCGGCGAGCGCCTGAACGGAAAAGTCGCCTACCTGGCGACGGTTCGCAAAGACGGCGCGCCACGGGTTCATCCGATGACGCCGATCATCGGCGACGGGCATCTGTTCGTGTTCATGGAGCCCACCTCGCCGAAGGGACACGACATCGAGCGTGACGGACGGTATGCCATCCATTGCGGTGTCAGCGACACGAGCGGCGTCAGCGGCGAATTCAGCCTGACCGGACGCGCGCATCGGGTCGACGATCCTGATCTGCGCGCCGTGGCAACGCGCGTGTCCAGCTACGCGCCTGCTGATCGCTACATCCTGTTCGAATTCGAGGTGGAGACGGTGGCCGCGACGACGTATCCGGGCGACCGACCGGTTCGGCAGAACTGGAAACGTGGCGACTGAAGGCGCTCCTCAATCGACGTGACCGTTCGGCCACAAAGGGTTGCGGAGGCGAAAAGCGGAGTGCGTGATGGGTCGGGCAGAGCCCCGACCCATCACGTGGGTCGGGCAGAGCCCCGACCCATCACGCACTCCGCTTTTTGCCCAACGTCGCCCGGGCCGAGTTGGCACGATAGTTGCGAGGGTTGTTGCCATGCTTGCTGCTTCACCTATAATCACCGCTATGCCCGTTCGTTTGGAACCGGATTACGTGCTGCTCAACGTCGCCGGCGGCGTCGCGTTGGACGAGGCCGCCCCCGGACTGGCGGTGACGGCTGCCCCGCGCCGCGCCGCCCGCGGCCGCGAAAAGGACGTCCTCTTCCTGTGTCTGACCCTGCGTAGCCGCAATCCGCTGGCGGATGCCCGGTATGCGCAGCTGCTCGAGCTGGCCGCCTCGACGTTCTTCAGTCAGGCCGGTTCGGTGACGGCCGCGGCGCGGCTGGCGGTGATGGCCGTCAACAAGGCCGTGTTGGACGGCAACCTGCGCGAGGGCACGCCTCTGCAAGGCGGCGTCACGGTGGGCGTGCTGCGCGGCAACGACTTCTACGCGACGCTGGTCGGCCCGGGCGCCGTGGTCGTGGCGCGCGGCATCGGTCTGCAGCGTTTTCCGGCGCTCGTCGGGCGGCCGCTCGGCGTCAGCGACAACTGCGAGGTCCAGTATTTCCACACCGCCGTCGAGCCTGGCGATTACATCGCCCTGAGCCCTAACGCGGCCTGGCCCGAGGCGGCTCTGGCCGGCCTGGGCGGACTGAGCACACTCAGCGGCGTGGTCGATCGGCTCAAGGCCACGGCCGGCGGCGACTTCTCTGCCATCGCGCTCCGGCTCGAAGCCGAAGGCGCTGGCGCCCCGGTAACGGCTCAGGCCGTCCATCCCGCGCCGCCGACACGCCCGGTCGCGGCGCAGCCCGTCGCGGCGGCCCCGGCCGATCTCGACGAAGACGATGACGACGACGAGGGTGTGACGGCCGAACACGTGGTGGTCACGGCAGCGCCGTTCGAGACCGACACCGATACGCACGCCGTCGACTACGACGAAGATGAAGATGAAGACGAGGTCGAGGACGATGAGGACGACGAGGCCGAGACCGTTCCGGCGCGCCCATCGAGCGCTCGGATCCGCGCGCGGCTCGAGCCGGTCAAATCCGGCGCGGTGTTTGGGCTGCGCTCCTTTGGACGGGCGACCGGCGTCACGCTGACCGAGTTCTTCAACAGCCTGAACCGCCTGACGGCGCGCTCGCTCCCCGAGGGCATGCTGCAGCAAGACGGCATGCTCGCGATCCCGGGCGCGGCGATGCTGATCGCCGCGATCGCCATCCCGTTGATCATCGTCGGTCTGGCGGCCCTCATCTACATTCAGCTCGGCCAGCAAGAGCAGTACGCCAACGCCGTGCAGCAGGCCCAACTCGAGATCTCGCGCGCCACGACCGAGGCCGACCCGGTCGCCGCCCGCCCGCACTGGGATGCGGCCGTGCGCTTCATCGACATCGCCGAGCGGATGCGACCCGGGCAGACCGAGATCGGCGAATTGCGGCGACAGGCCGAGGGCCAGCTGGATCAGATCGACCAGGTGCAGCGCCTGACCTTCGAGCCGTTGCTGGCCGCCGGCACCGGCGGCGAGCTGAGCAAGGTGGCCCTGCTCGGCAACGACGTCTACGCGCTCGACGTGCGCGGCAACAAGCTGGTGCGCATCGCGCCCACGACGGCGGGCGGCTACGTGCTCGACCCGGCCTTCAAGTGCTCGGCCGGCACGATCGGCTCGACCGAGGTCGGCAAACTGGTCGACTTCTTCATCCTGGCGGGCCCGATCGACCTGGCGGCCCGCCCCGGCGAGCCCGCGGCGCCCGACGCGATCATCGGCCTCGACGAAACCGGCACGCTGCTGTACTGCTTCCCCGGTCGCGACCCGATCGCCAGCCCGTTGGCCGCGCCCGACACCGGCTTTGGCCAGGCCGTGGCAGCCGAGCTGTTCGGCAGCCGGCTGTACGTGCTCGACATCGGCCACAACCAGATCTGGCAATACGACGCCACGGGCGGCGCCTTCCCGCAGCGACCGATCGGCTACTTCAGCGAGTCGATCTTCGACCTGAAGGACGTCATCCACTTCACCATCGCCAACGGCGACCTGCTGCTGCTGCGCGCCGATGGGCGCGTGATGACCTGCTCGCGCGCGCTGCCGACCGCGCCGCCCAACTGCGTGAACGCCGCGCAGTTCAGCGATACCCGCGTCGGGCGCACCTCGGGCACGCGCATCGCGGACGTCGTGACGCCGTGGCGTCTGATCTACGACGCGCCGCCGGAGCCGTCTGTGCTCCTGATCGACAGCGGTTCGGACGCGATCTTCCAGCTCAGCCTCAAGCTGGCCGTGGTGGGCAAGTACAAGCCCGCCAACGAGCTCGCCGGGCCGATCACCTCGGCCGTGGTGGGGCCGGCGGAGCGGCTGTTCATCGTCGCGGGCGACAACGTCTATCGCGCCGATCGGCCGTAAGACGGACGATCGACAGAGCGCGGACGCCGATGCGGTGAAGCTTCGCCCCATCGGCGTTCGTTTTTCGTCACCCACTAATCGAAGTACAATCTTCGCCACTATGGCTCGCTGGCCTGATCGCTACGTCATCGCCCTGACCGGCAACATCGGCACCGGAAAAAGCGTGGTGCGCAAGATGCTCGAGCACCTCGGCGCCTTCACGCTCGACGCCGACGCCCTTGCGCACCGCGTGATCGCGCCCGGCGGGCCTGGCTACGCGGCGGTGCTGCGAACCTTCGGCGACTGGGTGCTCGCCCCAGACGGCCAGATCAACCGCGCGCGACTGGGGCGGATCGTGTTCAGCGATCCCGAGGCGCTGGCGCGTCTCGAAGGCATCATCCACCCGTATGTGCGCCAGGCCATCGACCTGCTGATCAACCGCTCGCCGGCGCGACTGGCCGTGATCGAGGCGATCAAGATCATCGAGACCGGTCTGGCCAAGGACTGCGACGCGCTGTGGGTCGTGCATGCGTCGCCGGCTGTGCAGGCCAGGCGCCTCGTCGAGAAGCGCAAGCTATCGCCGGTTGACGCGCAGCAGCGGATCGCGACGCAAAACCCGCAGGCCGACAAGGTCAAGGCCGCCGACGTCGTCATCGACAACGGCGGGAGCTTCGAGGAGACCTGGGCGCAGGTGCAGGCCGCGATCAACCGGCTTGGGCTGGCGGCGCCCGTCGCCGCCGTCGCGCCCACGGCCACCGCCACGGCGAACGGCGCGCTGACCGTGCGCCGCGCCCGCCCTGCCGACGCCGCCGCGATCGCGACGTTGATCGGTCAGGCGACGCAGAACGGCCGCGCGCTGAAACGCGAAGACGTGATCGCGGCGTTTGGCGACAAAGCCTTCATGCTGGGCGAGGTCGGCGGCCGGCCTGCGGCGCTGGCGGGTTTCAAGGTCGAGAACCTGGTGGCCCGCGTCGACGAGATGTATTTCCTGACCGCGGCGCCGCTGAGCGTGGCCGCCCGGCCGCTGCTCGAGTCTGTCGAGCAATCGGCGCGCGAGCTGCAGTGCGAGGCCGCGCTGGTCTTCGCCACGCCGGCGCAATCGGAACAGGCCATCGCCGCGCTCGCGCCAAGCGGGTACGCACCGGCCACGATCGAGACCCTGCGCGTCGATGCCTGGCGCGAGGCCGCCCGCGAGTCCATGCCGGCCGGCACCACGCTGCTCTTCAAGAAACTACGTGAGGATCGGGTGTTGCGCCCGGTTTGAGCGTCGCCGCGATAGAAAGGACCGGGTATGGCACCGGTAGTCGGATTCGTGCGCGAACACCCGCGCTTGAGCGCCTGGGCGGCGCTGGCCGTGGTGATGAACCTCATCCTGGCGTTCTCGGCACAGGACGTCGGTCTGACGTCGGTCCAATGGCTGGCCCTGATCGTCGCGACGACGCTCGTGGCCGGCGCGTGCGTGTGGCTGATCGGCGGCGCCGAAACCACCGAGGAGCCGGCTGCGTAAAAACGAGCGTACGGGCCGCGCCGTCGGCGCGGCCCTGAACCGAGGCCGTGTTGACAAAGGAGTTCCGATGACCAATCCGACCGATATCCCCGGCAAGCCGCTCGAAGATCAGGACGAGGCCGCGGCGCGCGCCATCGAGCAGCGCATCACCCAGATCCTGACGTCCGGCGAGGAGATCCTGCATGTTGCGATGCAGAACCCGATCACGGCGCTGACGGCCGCGCCCGATGCCGTGGTGTTGACCAACAAGCGCTTCATCATCTATCGGCCCAAGTTCATGGGCGGCGCCCAGTTCGAGGACTACATCTGGCGCGATCTCAGCGAGGCCCGGCTCGAAGAAGGCCTGCTCTCCTCGACCATCTCGCTCAAGGCCATCACCGGCAAGACGCTGAGCATGACCCATCTGCACAAGAGCGCGGCGCGCAAGGTGTACAGCCTCGCGCAAGACATGGAGATGCGCGTGCGCGAAGAGCGCCGGCTGCGCGAAATGGAAGAGAAGCGGGCCGCGGCGGGCGGCGTCAACATCAGCGGCAGCATGGCCTCGGGCGTCGGCGCGCCGCCGCCGGCGCCGAAGGACGATCCCGTCGAGAAACTCGGGCAGCTCAAGCGCATGCTCGAGGGCGGTCTGATCACGGCCGAGGAGTACGAGGCCAAGAAGAAGGATCTGCTCAGTCGCCTGTAAGCGACGTGTCCCTCAACGAAAAAGCGGCCGACCGGCCGCTTTTTCGTTGGAGCACAGCTTGATGGGACGACTCAGTAGTACCAGATCAGATAGCTCGTGCGCGTCGACGCGGTCATGCCGCTGGCCGAGGCGAGCAACTCGAGGTTGATCGTCGTGCCGGCCGCGTACTGGCCGGCCAGGAACGTCAGCGCCGTGACGCCACGCTCATTGGTCGGCGGCAGCGTATAGGCCTGATCGCCGTCGGGTGCGTGCACGATCATCTGGACCGACACGTTCGCCGTCGGCTGGCCGAGCTGATCCGTGATCTGGACGAAGACGCGTTGCGTGCCGCCGGCGGGCGCGAACGGATCGTCGACGGCGGCGCTCATGCGCAGGGTCGTGATCGTGCCCTGTTGCGCGTAGCCCGTGTCGGGTCGCAGCCGGGCCGGGTCGAGCCGGGCCCAGTCGTAGTAGATCGTGCCGAGTTCGGCCGTCTGGACGCGCTGACCCTCGGGCTGCTCGGGATGCCATTCGAAGCGTGCGCGCTGGAAATACTGGACGATGCGGTTGCCTTCGAGTTTCTGGGGCGTGATCGGGTAACCGTACAGGTCGATGCCGCCGGTGGTCTCGAAGAAGCGCCGGAACTGGAAGCACACCGCGTGGCCGGTCGCGTCGAAGTACGCGCAATTCGGGTCGTTGGGCGCCGGGATGTCGCGGACGGCCAGCGGCGGGAGGCGCTTGCCCAGGTCGTCGCCGAGCAGGCCGAGCTGGATGCGGTACGCCGGCGGGTTCGCCGGATGGAACTCGAGCCGCGCCTTCTGGAAGTACTGGATCGTCAGGCTGGTGGCCGTGTCGACGTATTGATCCGTGATCGGGTAACCGAAACGCTCGATGCCGCCGTACGTCAGGAAGTATTCGATGAACGGCGCCTCGACGATGTGCCCGGTCTCGCTGAAGTATTGGCTCTTGGGGCCGGGCGTGGCCGGCTGCGCCTGAACCGTGAGCGGGCGGCCTGCCCACGGCGCGGCCAGCGTCGCCGCCAGGGCTACGCCGCTCAACGCCGCAAGGGCTGTCCGCAAGTGCCTGAAAAAGCTATTCACGTTAGGGTCGTCCTGAAGTCAACGTGAAAACATTATACGGCAGGGCCCTGGCAGGGCAAGTTTCCAACGGCCTTTACGCTTGGTTTGGGCGTGAATTCGGCGTGAATACCGGCTGGGTCCGCGGGGTTCAATCCGGCGCAAGCGAGGTCCGATCGTCGCCGCGGCGCAGCTTGAGATAGCTCTCGTAACGCGTGCGCGCCACGCTCCCGGCTTCGACCGCGGCGCGCACGGCGCAGCCCGGCTCGACCTCGTGCGTGCAGTCGCTGAACGCGCAGGCGGCCACCAGCGGCCGGATCTCGACGAAGTAGGCGTCCAGTTCCTCGGGCTCGATGTCGAACAACTCGAGCGCGCGCATCCCGGGCGTATCGGCGATGTACCCACCGGCGCTCAGGGCGTGCAATTCGTGATGGACCGTTGTGTGGCGGCCCTTGGCGGTTTGATCGCTGACGGCGCCCGCCCGCAGTTGCAGACCGGGCTCGATGGCATTGACCAGGCTCGACTTGCCGACGCCCGACGGCCCGGCCAGGACCGTGATTTTGCCCTGCAGCGCACCCCGCAGTTCGGCCACGCCCTCGCCCGTGCGCGCCGACACGACAAAGACCCGATACCCCAGCGCGGGATACGCCGCGAACAGCGCCGCGGCGGCGGCCGAACCGACCAGATCCGCTTTGTTGGCCACGATGACGGCCGGCAGCGATTGCGCCTCGGCCATCACCAGATAGCGATCGAGCGCGCGCAGGTGCGGCGTCGGTTGGGCGCAGGCGAAGACGAAGACGGCCAGGTCGGGGTTGGCGATGATCACCTGCTCGCGATCGACGGCCGTGGCGCGCTGGCCGCGCCGGCCGAAGCCCCCGGGCGCCTTGCGCGTCAGGGCGCGCGCCCGCGGCGCGACATGCTCGATCATGCCCTTGCCATCGGCCTGCAGCTCGATCAGCACGTGGTCGCCGATCGTCGCCAGGTCGGTCGTGCGCCGCTGTTGCTTGAGCCGGCCGCGCAGATGACAGACGACATCGCCCTGCCCGGTGCGCACCGTGAAGAAGCCGCTCTGGGCCTTGACGATCAAACCCTCAATCATGGGCGATTTGCGATCTGCGATTGGTGATCTGCGATTGTGGGCTGACGATTGCTGATTGCTGATCGCTGATTGCTGCTTGAGGGGCGAGGGTGCTTGAAGCTTCGCAGTTGATGCCTGACGCCTGACGGCTGACGCCCCTCGCCGCGCACTCGACGCTGGAGCTCGGGGTGGGAGTAGGTTCCACGGTCGGGGCTTCGAGCTCGGTCTCCCATGGCAGCAGGGTCGTGGCCTGACCGTTGAAGTAGATCTCCACCAGGCGGCGGAAGATCGGCGCCGCGAACTCGGAGCCGTCGCCGACGTTCTCGAGCATCACCACGGCGGCGAAGTCCGGTCGGTCGGGGCGTTGCGCCTCGGTGTAGCCCGCGAACCAGCCGTGCGGCAGGTCGCTGTTGGGCGCCTGGGCAGTGCCCGTCTTGCCGGAGACCGGGATGTTGAGGTTGAGGAAGCGATGGCGCGCCGTGCCGCCCTTTTCGCGCACGACCCAGGCGAGGCCGGCCTTGATCGAAGCCAGCTGCTCGTCGTTGACCGGCAGCTTGCCCTGCGCCTCGGGCTTGAGCTCGTACGTCGCCGGGCCGTCGGGCGGCGCGATCTTGAGCACGAGTTGCGGTCGGTAGAGCGTGCCGCCGTTGGCCACGGCCGCGATCATGCGCGCGATCTGCAGCGGCGTGACCAGCACGAAGCCCTGGCCGATGCCCATGTTGACGCTGTCGCCCGGGCGCCACGGATCGTTGTAGGTCTGCAGCTTCCACTCGGGGTCCGGGATCAGACCGGCTGCCTCGGGCACTTGGCCGATGCCCGTGACCGCGCCGAAGCCGAACCCGCGCACCAGCTTGGGCAGCGTGTTCGGGTCGGTCGTGTCCATGTCGAGACCGAGCTGATAAAAGAAGGGATTGCACGAGAACGCCAGGGCCTGGACGACGTTGATCGGGCCGGGCGCGGCCAGCCCCTTGTCGAAGGTCCAGTTGTACTTGACCGCGTTCGGACCGAGGCCGCTCCAGGTGTTGCCGCAGTTGTAGATCGTGTCAGCTGTGATCTGGCCCGACGCCAGACCGGCGCCGGCCACGGCGATCTTGAACACCGAGCCGGGCGGGTACGCGCCCTGCGTGGCCCGCAGCAGCAGCGGATTGTCCGGGTCGGTCAGCACCTCGGTCTGGCCGACGCTGTTGCGGTTGGTCGGATCGAAGACGTTCGGGTCGTAGCTCGGGCTTGACGCCATCGCGAGCACGGCGCCGGTCTTGGGGTCGAGCACGACGATCGCGCCGCGGAAGCCCTTGAGCGCCTCCTGCGCGGCGAGCTGCAGATCGCGGTCGAGCGTGGTCATGATCGACTGCGCCGGCTGGCGCTGGCTCTCGGCGATGACGGTCTGCGTGCCATCCGGACGGACGGCGACCAGCCGGCCGCCGCGCTGCCCGGCAAGCACCTGTTCGCCCCAGGCCTCGAGCCCGACCTGGCCGACACGCTCGTCGCCGGTGTAGCCGCGCGCCTGATAGTCGGCGAGCGCCTCGGGCGTGATCGCGCCGAGGTAGCCGACGACCTGCGGCGCGATGCCGCCGTCGGGGTAGAGCCGCGTGTTATAGGGGCTGATGATGACGCCGGCCAGGGCCTGCAGCTTGGCGAGCAACGGCTGCACGTCGGCGGCCGCTGCTTCGCCGAGCGGCACGTACCAGTCGGGCCGGGCGGCGTCGAGCTTGGCCTCGATCTCGGCGCCGCGGATCGACAGCGCCTGCGAGATCGTGGCGACCACGGCGGCGCGGTCGGTGATCAGACCCGGCTGCGCGCCGATCGCGATCGCGTCGCCGCGCACGGCCAGCCCGCGGCCGTTGCGATCGTAGATGTTCCCGCGCGATGGGAAGGCGCCGTCGAAGAGCAACGTGCCGCCGCCGGCCATCTCCGGCAGGATCAGGCCGTCGGTCCAGGCGATGCGCCACAACCCGTCGCCGTAGATCAGGGGCACCTCGATGCGCCGGCTGATGGCGCCGAAGACGATCGTGTCCCAGGTGAGGTCGACGAGCACCGTGGCGCTGTTGCCGCTGCGGAGCTCGGAGAGCACCAGGCCTTTGACGCTGCGCACGGTTGCCGTGCGCATGGCCTGGCTGTAGCGCTGCTCGAACGCGCCGGGCGTGGTCGCGTCCTGGCTGAGCGGCGACAGCAGCGAGAACATGCCGACGTAATTGAGCGTGCCCCAGGCGTCGAGAAACGCCTGGACCGTTCCACGCGCGTCGGGGGTGTCGGCGGTCGGGTACGGCGTCGGGGCCGGCGGTTCGAGCGTGGCCGTGGCCGGCGCCTGACACGCCGTCAACGCCGCACACAGCACCAGGGATACCGCGCGAAGCAGACGTGACCTAACCATCAAGCTATTGTCGGTCGAAACGGGTGGGGCGGCAAGCCGGGGAATCGCTGATTGCTGAGTGTTGATTTCTGATTGCTGATTGGCTCTCAAGCCA
>JBGAJV010000004.1:0-164906 GCA_044224715.1 Anaerolineales bacterium
GACCGGGCGACCCGTTGACCAGCCGACCAGTTGACTACTCCTCCCATTGCCCCCCGCCCCGGAGCCGACGGGGGAGGTTGTTCCCGCGCCGCGCCGGATCGGCGCCGCGTTGCAGGCTGAGGCGGGCGCGTTGCAGGTCACTCTCGTGCTTGAGCAGAATCGAGAGCGTGTGCTCGAGCGTCTGCGTGTCGAGCGCGCGCGCGTTGAGCAGCACGAGCGCGCGCGCCCAGTCGAGTGTCTCGCTGACCGACGGCGACTTCTTGAGGTCCATGCCGCGCAGCGACTGCACCAACTCGACGGCCTGACGGGCCAGCCCGGGCGCGAGATCCGGCACTTTGAGACGCACCACGGCGAGTTCGGCGTCAAGCGATGGGTAGTCGATATGAAGATAGACGCAGCGGCGCTTGAGCGCTTCGGAGAGCTCGCGCGTGTTGTTGGAGGTCAGCAGCACAAGCGGCGTGTGGGCCGCGCGCAACGTGCCCAACTCGGGCACCGAGACCTGGAAGTCCGACAGCACCTCGAGCAGGAAGGCCTCGAATTCGGCATCGGCCCGGTCGATCTCGTCGATCAGGAGCACGACGGGCTCCTCCGAGACGATGGCTTGCAGCAGGGGCCGGGGGAGGAGGAAGCGCCGCGAGAAGAACACGTCTTCCTCGCCGGCGAGCCGATCGGCGGCCTGGCTCAGCGTCTGGCTGTCGGCCAGCAACTGGCTGAGCTTGTCGCGCAGCAGCTGCGTGTAGAGCATCTGCTTGGCGTATTCCCACTCATACAACGCCTTGGTCTCGTCCAGGCCTTCGTAACACTGCAACCGGATGAGCGGTCGACCGACAGCGGCCGCCCAGGCCTTGGCCAGTTCGGTCTTGCCGACGCCGGCCGGGCCTTCGGCGAGGATCGGCTTTCCCAATTGGGCCGCCAGAAACACGACCGTGGCGATCTCATCGGTGGAGATGTACTGCTGGCGCGCCAGCGCGTCACCCACTTCGGATGGGGCGGAGAACATCACGACACCTCCCAGGACGCTTGAATGTGCGCCGGAGATATTTATATCATCGCGGTCGACGGCGGACGTTTGTGACGATCGGTGCCGAAGTGCCGGCAGGGCGGCCACGAGGGCCGCATGACGAGAACGGCAGGCGTTCGACGGGACCGGCAGGGCGGCCACGAGGGCCGCATGGCGAGAACGGCAGGCGATCGACGAGACCGGCAGGGCGGCCACGAGGGCCGCCCCTACTGGGGAATCATCGGGGCACGGCGGGATACACGCACGGCCGATCCGGCGGTGCGACGATCCGGGGATTATTCGTGCGCGAGGGGGAGGCGCAGGGTGACGCTGGTGCCCTGGTCGATCCCGGGGCTGGCGATCATGAGGCTGCCGCCCATGAGCTCGGTCAACCGCCGCGCCATGCTCAGGCCGAGGCCGACGCCGTTGTGCTGGCGGGTCGAGCTGCCATCGACCTGGACGAAGGGCTCGAGCACCTGGGCCTGCATCTCGACCGGGATGCCGACGCCGCTGTCGGCGACGATGATGTCGACGAAGCCCGAGCGCGCGTTCGGCTCGACGCTGAGCGCGAGATGGCCTTGCTCGGTGAACTTGATCGCGTTGTCGACGAGGTTGTCGAGCACGCGCCGCGCCTTCGTGTAGTCGACCAGTGCCTGGAGCGCCGGCCCGGCCGGGTAGTTGACGATCATCGCCAGGCCCTTTTCGCGCGCCCGTTGCTTGCTGCGGGCCACGACGTCTTCGAGCAGGAGCTGGAGATCGAAGGGTTGGGTCTCGAGCCTCACGCGCCCGGCCTCGATCTGGGCGAAGTCGAGCAGGTCGGAGATGAACCGCTGCAACTGCTCCGAAGCCGTGTACGACATCGTCAGCCAGTGGCGCTCTTCTTCGCGCGACTGACACATGTCGTCGAGCACCATCGACAGCGCGCTTTGCATGGCCGTGAGCGGCGAGCGCAGCTCGTGCGAGGTATTCGCCAGGAAGTCGCTCTTCAGCTGGCTGGCCGATTGGGCGGCGCGGGCGAACTCATTGGCCTCGTGCGCGGCCAGTTCCAGCCGTTCGACGAGCTGCAGGTTGTCGAGTTTGAGCGCCGCCTGCGAGCCGATGGTCAGCAGCACCTGCGCGGCCTGGTCGGAGATGAGTTCGGCGTGCCGCGATTCCCAGATCACGACTACCGCAAGGAGGTTCTTGGGCGTGTTCAACGGCACGGCGATCACGCGCCGGCTCTGGCGCCAGGCCATCACCTCGCGCTCGCCCGGGGTGAGCTCCGCCGCGTCGGCAGCGGCCTGGAACAGCCGGCCCGCCGCGAACGCCGCGGCCCAGTGCGGAAAGTCCGCGGCTTGAACCGTCCGGCAGACGTCGGGGTCGCGTTCGGCCTCGACGGCGGCCGGCGACGCGATGTGGCAGCGATTCGACATCACGCCGACGGTGTCGGTCTCCATCCCGAAGCTGATCGCCGTCGCGCCGACGTAGTCGAGCATCCGCTCGCACACGATGCGCTGCACCTCGCCGACCGTGTGAGCGGCCGCCAGGGCCTGGCCGGTCTCGAACAGCATCCGCTGATCGGCCAATTGTCTACGGGTCTCGCCATAGGCGGCCTTGAGCTGGGTCTGGCTCTCGCGCAGGGCATCCTGCTCACGCTGCAGCTGCGCGCGGTAGGCAATGCTCTCCAGGACGCGCGGCAGCCGGGCGAGATATCCGGCGTTCTTGACGAGGTAATCCTGCGCGCCGAACTTGAAGACCTGGAGGGCGACGTCTTCCTCCGGGAAGCCGGTGATCACCACCGCCGGGACGCGGTGCGCCGATTCGATGCGCAAGGCGCGCAACAGCTCGAGGCCGTTCTGATCGGGGAGCTGATAGTCCAGCAACAGCACGTCCGGCAGATCGCCCAGTTCGACGTCGGTCAGGCGTTGGAGGACCTCGGCGCCGGTGGTCACACGCTGCAGCCGGATGTTGGGCGCATTGCGCGCGAACTGGCGCGAGGTGAGCTCGAACGTTTCGCTGTCGTCCTCGGCGTAGAGCACGCGCAGGGTTTGGCCCTGACGCTCACGCTCGTCCTTGTAGCGGTCGACGGCGTCGCGCAGCGTGGCCGGCAGACGCTCGAGGTAATCTTCGCGTTTGACGACGTAGTCGGAGGCGCCGGCCCGCAGCGCCGCCGACACCGTGGCGTCGTCGCCGAGTCCGGTGATGACCACGACCGGCAGCGGCCAGTTGCGCGCGCGGATCTGACCGTACAGCGCGAGACCCTCGCCGTCCGGGAGGTTGAGGTCGGTCAGGACGAGATCGAAGTCCTGAGCCGCGTTGGCGCGCAGCCGCATCAACGCCTCGCTGATCGTCGCGACGACATCGAGCGAGATGTCGGGCGCCGACTTGCGCAGATGCCGCCGGGTCAGGTCGGCATCCAGGGCGTTGTCTTCGACGTAGAGCACGCGCATGGCGAAATAGGCTCAGCGGGTCGGCTGGTTCAGGGCCACCCAATACAGTTCGATCTGCGACGCGACGTCCATGAATTTGTCGAAGTCAACGGGCTTGACGATGTACGAGTTCGCGCCGAGCTCGTAGGCGGTGCGGATGTCGCGATCCTCGTCGGACGTGGTCAGCACGACGACGGGGACGTTGCCCGCCACGGTGCTGGCGCGCAGCCGGCGCAGCACTTCAAGGCCGTCGAGCCGCGGGAGCTTGAGGTCGAGCAGGATCACCAAAGGCAGCGCCTCACCGGCCTCCCAGCGGGCGAGCATGTCAACTGCCTCGACGCCATCGCGCGCGACGAGCAGAGGGTTGCCCAGCCGATGTTTGGCAAACGCCCGGCGGGTCAACTCGAGGTCCATCGGGTTGTCCTCGACGAGGAAGATCGGTCGTGTCGCGTCGCTCATGGTGTCTCCATCCTCTGCTCCTCCACCGGCGCGGCCATCCCTGCCGCCGGCAACTCAAGGTAGAACGTGGCGCCGGCCCCCGGGCTGCTTTCGGCCCAGGCGCGGCCGCCCATCCGCTCCATCGCTTTGCGGACGAGTGCCAGACCAACACCGGTACCAGGATAGTCCTCTGGCCGGTGCAATCGCGTAAATATCCCGAAAATCTTGTCGTGGTACTGCATGTCGAACCCGATGCCGTTGTCGTGGACCGACAGTCGAACCACGTTGTCGATGCGCTCGGCGTGCACCACGATCTGCGGCGCTGCGGTGTCGCGCGTGAACTTGAAGGCGTTGTCGACCAGGTTGCGCACGGCCTGGGCCAGGCCGTCGCGGTCGCCCCGCACCGATAGCGGCGGGACGTCGACCCGGACGGTCGGCTCTCGGCCCTGGGCATCGCCCAGGCGCTGGGCGACCACGGCGCCGACCAGCTCGGGCAGGTTGATGGCGATCTCGGCCAGCGTGCGGCGCTCCAGCCGCGAGTAGGCCAGCAGATCGGTGATCAGCTGGTTCATTTGATCCGTCGCGGAGCGGATCGTCTTGAGGAAGCGCTTGCCTTCGTCGTCCAGCCGATCGCTGTAGTCCTCGAGCAGGATCCGGCTGTAGCCGTCGATGCCGCGCAGCGGCGCCTTGAGGTCGTGCGAGACCGAGTACGTGAAGGTCTCCATCTCGCGGTTCTTCGAGGCCAACTCACGATTGAGATCCTGCAGTGACTCTTCCTGTTTGCGGCGCTCGGTCAAATCGGTGATCGTGGCGATGGAACCGGTCGGCCTGCCGGCCTCGTAGCGGGGTACGCCCGTGATCAGCACATAGACGAGCGAGCCGTCGGCGTGGCGCAACGTCGTCTCGTAGCTCGACTTCTCGCCACGCTGTCGCGCCTCGCGCGCCGCGGCGAGCTTGGCATGATCGACCTCGACCGTGAAGTCCATCGGCGAGTGTCCGATGACGTCCTCGGGCGCGCGGCCGAGCAAGCGCGCATAGGCGGCGTTGACATAGATGAAGCGGCCGTTGACGTCGCTCACCGTCAGGCCCTGCCCCATCGTGTCCATCACGCTTGTGGCGAAACGACGTTGATCGTCGAGTGCGAACTCGATTCGCTTGCGGTCGGTGATGTCGATCACCGAGCCCTCGTACTGCACGATGTTCCCGTCGCGGTCGCGCAGGGCTCGGGCGTTCTCGGAGACCCACAGGTGTTCGCCGGTGGCATAGCGGCGGATCTCCGATTCGAAGTTGGTCACTTCGCCATCGCGCTCGATGGCGGCCACGAATTGCGCCCGACGCTGCGGATCGACGTACCATTCCGCGCCGATGTCCTGGATGGCGGCCAGTTGGTCAGCCTCGGACTCAAAGCCGTTGAGACGGAACAGGTACGGGTTGATGCGCGCCTGGGTACCGTCCGGCGTTGAGCGATAGATGCCGATCGGCACGTTCTCGTACAACGATCGATACTCGGCTTCGGCCAGACGCAGTTGTTGCTCGGCGGCTTTCTGTGCGGTGATGTCCTGGAACGAGCCAAAGAGTTTGACCGGCACCCCATTTTCGAACACCGGGCGACCGATGGTGCGCGCCCAGATCCGACGACCGCTGTGCGTGACGACTTCGGTCTCGATGTCGTATGCCGTGCCACTGACAAACGCGTTCTGAATTGCGGCGCTGACCCTGTCCTGTTGTTCAGGCGCATAGATCGCGACTGAAGCCTCGGTCGTCACGTTGAAGTCTTTCGGATCGACTTCGTGAAGGCGATACATCTCTTCGGTCCAGTACATCTCGCCAGCCCGTAGGTCGAGTTCCCAACCGCCGACCCTCGCCGCATTCTGGGTTTGCTGCAGGATGCGCGCCTGGCGCTCAAGCGCGGCCTGGCTCCGACGCAGCGCTTCCTCGTTCTGCTTCTGGATCGAGACATCGGTGACCACCACGATCGAGCCGACGACTTCGCCGTCGATCAGGCGCGGCGTGACCGTCACCAGGGTGTCGATCGGATGGCCGTCGCGGTGATTGAGACGCGTCTCGTACGTGTGCGCCTCGCCCTGTTTTCGTTTCTCGAACGACGCCTGGATGCCGGCATGCTCGGACGGGTCGGCCAGGTCGAAGGGCGTCTTGCCGATGATGTCCTCGGGTCGTCGCCCGACCATCGCGGCGTAGGCCGGGTTCACGTACTCAAAGCGGAACTGCGAGTTCATCAACACGAGGCCCTGGCCAAGACTGTCGACGATTAGACGCGCGAAATCGCGCTCGGCCTGCAGGCTGGACTCGACGAACTCGCGCCGGCTGATCTCGGTGCTGAGACGCTCGCGTTCCACGGCTAACTCGGCCTGCTGCTCGCGAACCGTGCGGAACCAGCCGATGGAGGTCAAGACCATCCAACTGAAGAGGATGCCGTAAATGGAGTAGGCGATGTGGCTTGCCAGGTTTTCGTCGACGCCCGCGACGCTGTAGAGCCAGATGTTGAATGGAACCGCTGCGATCGCAGCCCCCAGGCTCCAAGGCATGGTGCCGCCCAGGACGGCGATGCCCGCGATGACAGGCACTGTGATTGAACCCAACGTCTTGCCGGCCAGGGGTTGGGCGACGAAGAACAAGAAGACGTAAACCAGCACCAGCGCGACCATCAGCCCAAGCCGTATCGGCCAGGACAGGCGATCGAACTTGAAGGGCGCATCGCCCGCCGACTTCCCTGTCGAACCTGTCATAACTCAAGGCCCATTGTGACCTCACCTGCCGGTCAGGGCCATAAACCGCCAGTGAAAACGAAGGCCTAAGCCAACGCTTCACGCCGATAGGCGCGCGCCAGGACCTCAAAAGTATGCCAGGTCGGCAGGGCCTTGCCGAGGCGGTGCAGATGGTTGACGATCTGAACCAGGCAGCCGATATTGCCGGCCGCCAACGCCTGGGCGCCGGTCGCCAGGACGTTCCGGGCCTTGCGTTCGCCGAGTGCCGCGGCCAGGGCCGGCTGCTCGAGGTTATAGGTCCCGGCCGACCCGCAACATAGCTCGCCTTCGCCGATCTCGACCAGCTCCAGGCCAGGGACGGCGCCCAGGAGTCGACGCGGCGCGGCCGTCACGCCCTGCGCATGCGACAGGTGGCAGGCGTCGTGGTACGCCAGCTTCACGGGTTTCGCCAGCGCCGGCGGCGCGATGATGCCCAGCGCATCCAGGAACTCGGCCACGTCTTTGACGCGGCTGACGAAGATCGCGGCGTCGACGGCCTCGGGTTGCCCGGCGAAGAGCACGTCGTACGCTTTCATGCCCGAGCCGCAGCCGGCGGCGTTGGTGAGCACCGCGTCGACGTCTTTGGGAAACGCGCGCAGGTTGACGCGCGCCAGGTCGCGCGCGCGATCCAGCTCGCCGGCGTGGAAGCCGAGCGACCCACAGCACCCCTGGCCGACCGGCACGATCACCTCGACTCCGTTGGCGGCCAAAACCTCGATCGTCGCCCGGTTGATCGCCGGCGAAAGCGCCTGCTGCACGCACCCACTCAGGAGCGCCACGCGTGCGCGGCGCTTGCCGACCGCCTCGACCCGAGTCGGCAGCGCGACTACCGGCGGAAGCTCGGCGGGCAGGAGATCGAGCATGGCCTGGAACGCCTGCGGCAGCGCCCCGCGCATGGCCTTGCCGATCCCACCCGCCGCCGCGGCCATGCGGAAGCGATCCGGGTGCGGTAGCGTCTCGTGCACCAGCGCGTGGGCGACCTTCTCGCTCAGGCTGCGATTGCGCGACGGCTCGGCGTGCTGGCGGTAGAGCGGCAGCAGCGCGTCGTAGCGCACGCCCGACGGGCAGGCCGAGACGCAGGCCTCGCACCCGAGACACCGGTCGATATACGGCAGCGTCGCGGCCACCGGCAACGAGCCTTCGAGCGCGGACTTCATCAGCGTGATGCGCCCGCGCGGCGAATCCATCTCTTCGCCGAGCAGTCGATACGTCGGGCAGGCCGCAAGGCAAAAGCCGCAGTGCACGCAGGCGCCGATGGCGTCGGCCATGGCCTTGCCCGCGGCGCCGAGCTTGTCGACGGGGATGGTGTGCTGCATAACGGTGCTAGATCTCCGGGTAGCGGTGCGCGGGGTCGAGCGCGGCTTTCACCCGCGACGCAAAGGCATGTTCCGAACCAGACGCGCCGATCATCCCGGGCGGCGTGGTCAGCGTCGGGCTTGGGCCGAGGACGGCCAACCCGGAGAGCCCGAGCCGCCGCAGCTCGGTGTCGAGCACGTCGAGCGCGTGGGGCCAGCTGAGCCAGGCGACCTGCCCGCCCGCGCTGTATCGGCGCACCGCCGAGGTCTGCTCAAGCGCCGCCTCGACCTGCGGGATGCGCGCCGGCGTGACCGGCACTTTGACGAGCGACGAGTCGGGCGTCACCCAGGCGAACTCGCGCACGGCGTCCCACAGCGACGCCTCTTCGCTGCCCTGCCGCGCCACGCCCTCGCCCATCAGCGCGCGCAGCCGCTCGATCCGCGCGGGCAACGCCTCGGCCAGACCGCCGAGCCGCACCTGCACCTGCACGCCGCGCGGACCAGGCGCGAGATCGAGCGCCTCGAGATCGAGCGGCGCCTGCATCAACCGGCGCTGCACGTCCAGCGCGGCCGTCAGGGTCGGGACTTCGACAAGATAAGTGGCGTACGCCTGCGGACGCGGGAACACCTTGAACGTGAGCTCGACGATCGGGCCCAGCTGGCCGAGACTACCGACCATCAGCTTCGGGAAATCGAAACCGGCGGCGTTCTTGACGACCTTGCCGCCGCCGTGCACGATCTGCCCGCGACCGTCGACCCAGCGCACGCCCAGGATGAAATCGCGCACGCCGCCAAAGCGGTACCGACCCGGTCCACTCAACCCTGCCGCCACCGTGCCGCCCAGCGTCGCGCCGCGGCGGACGAACGGCGGATCGAAGGGCAGGTACTGGCCGTGATCGGCGAGCAGCGCGTTGACCTCGGCGACCGGCGTGCCCGCCAGCGCCGTGAACGTGAACTCGCCGGGGTCGTACTCGAGCACGCCCGACAACCCGCTCAGGTCGAGCACAGCCGCGTCGGCTGCCGGGTCGATCAAGAGCGGTTTGGTGCCCCGCCCCCTGGGCACGACGTGGGTGTGCGCCCGAACGAATTCGCAAACGGCATCAACGGTCGTCGGTTTCATCATCACCGCAGTTTTTTGCCGCGACTCGCACGATCTGACTCGAATGAGCACGACGTGTCGGTGCGTGGACTCGCGTCGCAGGCATCACGAACGGGTCCAGACGAAATACGCTCCCGAACGATTCGTGTCGCTCCGTCGATATTCGCGCAACTCGTGGACGATCTTAGCTTCGCCACAAAGCGTTCCCGACTCATTCGCGCGAGATGACCCCGGCGCGCTCGAGCGGATGCGGCCCCTTGTGGCTCAGGGCCGGCGCGTCGCCGCCCGGGAACACCTTGCCCGGATTGGCGATCTGCAGATCGTCGACCACACACCGCAATTGCCACATCACGTCGAGGTCGACGGGGCTGAAGAGCGCCGGCATATACGCGCGTTTCTCCATGCCGACGCCATGTTCGCCCGTGATCGATCCGCCGAGACGGATGCACAGCTGCATGATCTCGGCCGCCAGCGCCTCGGCCCGGTCATAGGCGCCGGGCTGGCGTCCGTCGTACAGGATGAGCGGGTGCAGGTTGCCGTCGCCGGCGTGGAACACGTTGGCCACGCGGATGGCGTGTTTGGCGCTCAGGGCGTCGATCTCGGCCAGCGCCTGCCCGAGCTTGCTGCGCGGCACGACGCCGTCTTGCACGATGTAGTCGGGGCTGATCCGTCCGACGGCCGAGAACGCGCTCTTGCGACCCTTCCAGATCGTCTGGCGCTCGGCCTCGGTGGTCGGCACGCGCACTTCGTAGGCGCCGGTCTGCTCGATCACGCGGCGCAGGTGCTGGAATTCGGTCTCCACCGCCTGGGCCTCGCCGTCAAGCTCGACGATGAGCACCGCCGCAGCGCCGGCCGGGTAATTCGCGTGCACGGCGGCCTCGGCGGCCTGCAAGGCCAGCCGGTCCATGATCTCCATCGCGCCGGGCAGCAGCCCCGACGCGACCACGGCCGCGACCGCGTCACCAGCCTGCTGCATCGAGCGATAAGCCGCGAGCACGGTGCGGAAGGTCTCGGGTTTGGGCAGCAGCCGCAGAGTCATCTCGACCGCGACGCCGAACAGGCCCTCATGGCCGACGTACAGGCCGTGCCAGTCCGGCCCGACCGACTCGAGCGACTCGCCGCCGAGCTGCACCAACTCGCCGTCGGGCAGCACGGCCTTGAGGCCGAGCACGTGGTTGCTGGTCATGCCGTATTTGAGGCAATGCGCGCCGCCCGAGTTGAAGGCGACGTTGCCGCCGATGGTGCAGATCAACTGCGACGATGGGTCAGGCGCGTAGTACATGCCGTGCGGGGCGGCGGCCTGCGTCACCGCGAGGTTGATCACGCCGGGCTCGACCACGGCCAGACGCTCAGCCGGATCGACGCGCAGGATCTTGTTCATGCGGTTCAGGCCGATGACCAGCCCATCCTCGACCGGCAATGATCCGCCCGAGAGGCTCGTGCCCGAGCCGCGCGCCACGAACGGCACCTTGTGTGTGTGACAGGCTTTCACCGCCGCGACGACTTCGGCCGTGGTCAATGGCAGCACGACGGCGCGCGGCATCGACCGATAAGCCGTCAGCGCATCCGACTCGTACGCGGCCAGTTGGGGCTTATCCGTCAGCAGCCGCCCTTGAGGAAATACGGCAGCCAGATCGTTGAGGAAAGCTCGTGCGCTCATCGGCTTTCGTCCTTCATGGTTCGTCGCCCATCGATCGTCCGCGTTTGGCGCGCCGCGGTTCATTCGATCCGCACGGGCAGCCCGTCAACGCGCTCTGCGGCAAGTGCCGCCAACTCATACGACCCCAGCGCAAGATGGGCCGCGATCATCATCGCGGCCAACAGTCGGGGTCGAAACGGTATGGGACAACTGCGCCCCGGCCACCCGATGAGGCCTACCGACACCCATCCGTTTCATCCGCTGATCCGTTACCCATCCGATGTCAGTCACGCGCTCCTTGCGGTCATTCGTCCTGATCCATGATCTTACGCGCCTGGTCGCCGATCGGATCGTCGTCCTTGTTCATGAAGACTTCGCGGGTCTTGCCGCCCTGCTGCTCGCGGCCGATCAGGCCCATGGCCTTGAGTTCGTCCATCAATCGCGCCGCGCGTGGATAGCCGATGCGCATTTTGCGCTGCAACAGCGATGCGCTCGCCGTGCCGTGCTTCTTGACGATCTCGATCGCCTGCTCGATCTGCTGATCCTTGTCCTCGATCGCGGCTTCGCGCGCCAGCATCTCGTCCCACGGCGCGGCCTGTTTGGCGGTCGCCGGTGCCGGAGTTGGCGCAGGCTCTTCGACGCGTTTGGCCGGGCGGGCCGGCTTTGGCGCCGGGCGTTCGGCCTTGGCCGGGCGTTGCGCCTCGACTTCCTCCGGCGCCTCGCGCGGCGGCGCCGGACGGACCGCGTCCTGGATCTGCGCGCGGCGGCGCGCAGCTTCGGCCTTGGTCAGTTGTTCGTGCGGCTTCTCGGCCGGCGCGGTTTGCTCGGCCGGTTTGTCGGCGGCCTTGGCCGGCTTCTCAGACGACTTCGCCGGCGCCACGCCACCCACCGGCGGACGCGGCGCGGGCGCGGCGCCCGGCCCACCGATCGTCGGCGGCATGTCATCGGCCTCGATCTCGACGTCGGCCAACGCCTCCTCGGCGTAGATGTCGGCCTGTTCCTTCCACCACGCGACGAGCCGATCGATCTCCTTATCGCTCAGAAAGCAGCCCTGGACGCGCGACGGCGCCTGCATCTCAGGCGACTGGAAGAGCATATCGCCCTTGCCGAGCAGGCTTTCGGCGCCGACCGAGTCGAGGATGACGCGCGAGTCGACCGACGAGGTCACCGCGAACGCGATACGCGCCGGGAAGTTCGCCTTGATCAGACCGGTCACGACGTCGGTGCTCGGGCGCTGCGTGGCGACCACCAGGTGGATGCCGGTGGCGCGCGCCATCTGCGCCAGACGCACGACCATGCGCTCGGTCTCGTCCGGCGCCTGCATCATCAGGTCCGCCAGCTCGTCGATGAAGACCGCGACCCGCGGAAGCTTCTCGATGTCGAGCTTCTTGGCGGCCTTCGCCATGTAGGTGTCGAGGTTGCGGACGTGGTACTGCTCGAAGAGCTTGTAGCGGCGCTCCATCTCGCGCACCGTCCAGCGCAGCACGCCGAGGATGCGCGTGACTTCGGTCTCGACCTTGCCGAGCAGATGCGGCACGCCGTTGAAGCGCACCAGCTCGACCATCTTCGGGTCGATCATCACAAGCCGCAGGTCGTCGGGCGTGTTGGTCAGGATCAGCGACGCGACCATCGACGTGATGGCCACGCTCTTGCCCGAGCCGGTCGTGCCGGCGATGAGCATGTGCGGCATCTTGCCGAGGTCGGCGGCCACGGCCGCACCTGAGACGTCGCGGCCAAGCGCCAGCTTGAGCGGCGATCCGATCTTTTGGAAGGACTCGCTTTCGATCACGGGTTTGAGCCCGACCACCGAGGTGCGGCGGTGCGGCACTTCGATGCCGACGTAGTGCTGGCCCGGCACGGGCGCCTCGATGCGCAACGTGGTGGCCGAGAGCGCCAGCGCCATGTCATTCTGCAGCGAAGCGATCTGGGCGACGCGCACCTTCCACTGCTTGCTGATGCCGTCGGCGCCCGGCTTCTCGACGAAGCCCGGCTCGACCTGGTACTGCGTCACCGACGGGCCGACCCGTGCGCCGAGCACGTTCACGGGCACGCCGAACTCGGCCAGCGTCTTGACGATGATCGAGGCCGTGTCGTCGATCTCGCGCTGCGCCGGCCGGCGCAGATCGAGGTCATCGAGCAGGTCGAGGCTCGGCAGTCGTTTGTCGCGCTTGGGTTTGGACTTCGCGCGCGCCTCGGCCGTGACGGCTTCCACGGGCACGTTCTTGAGCCGTTCGGCCTTGGTCAGCTTCGTGCGGGCCTTCTCCTCGACCGCCCGTGGCGCCGGCTTGGCCTTCTCCTCGACCTCCGGCTCCTCGACCACCGCGCGCTCGCTGTACGGCAACGGCAGCTGCGTGCCGGGATCGTTCGAAAAGCCCTGCGACGTCAGCCACTTCAGGCCGCGCTCGATGCGGTTGGCGGTGATGTCGAGGGCCAGCACCAGCGACACGATGAACGCCAGCCCGACCACGAACGGGTCGGCCGGCGAGAAGATGCGTTGGAAGATGTAGCCGACGGCCCACCCCACGACGCCGCCGCCCTGCCCGTCCGCGGCCAGCAGCACGCTGCCGCCGTTGGCGTAGTTGAAGAGCGTCAGCAGCATGAACGCCGCCAGCTCGCCCCAGATCACGCGCCCCCACCGCACCGGGGCCAAGCGCCCGAGGTTGTTGAGCAGGATCGCGGCGCCGACGATGCCCAGCGAGATCGGCACAAGAATCGCGCCCCAGCCGAACCACTGCCGCAGGAAGCCGGACCACGGCTCGAGCAGCGTCCCGCTCGACAGACCCGTCAGGGCGAACAGCGAGAGCGCGGCCAGAACGAGGAGCAGAAGCGCCAGCAGGTCGTCGCCGTATTTGCGGAGCCGGTTGCCAAGCACGACGACGCGCACGAAGCCGGGGTCCGGCGGCGTGATCTTCTTGCGTGACGTGGGCGTTTCGGCCGGCGTCGGCGGCACCTCGTTGGCCATGGCCACGGCCTGGTCGGCGTTGTAGCGGCGCGTGGGGCGTGGCGCGGGCATCGGGTCGATGCGGCGTCGGGCGGAGGGAGCGCCTGTGCCCTGCCCCGGCGCAGTCCGTCCGGTCGGACGCCGCTCGGGCGCGCGCCGATTCGATCCCGTGCCGGGTTTGTTGCGTGGACGATTCATTCCGATACGACTGGACCGTTGCGTTGGGTGTACGGGCGTGAACAAAGAAGTGCCTACAACGACGGCGAGCGCGCCGGTTGCGGCACCCCAACTTCGCTCCCAAGGCCCGTGATGACGGTCTCGATCCGGTTATACACCGAAACCGGGTGGAGGCAAATGTGACCGGATCGCTCAGGGCGGCGCGGCGCCGTTGGCGGCGCGCAGGCTCAGGCTCAACCGGCGGTTTGGCGGGTCGATGTGGATGATACGCGCCTGGACGGTCTCGCCCTCCTGCACGACGTTGCGCGGGTGCAGGAAATGGCCCTCGGCCAGCTCGGACACATGGATCAAACCCTCGAGCCCGTCCTCGACCGAAATGAAGGCGCCGAAGTTGACGACGTTGGTGATCACGCCCGACACCATCTGCCCGATCGCGTACCGCTCGGCGACGGTCTTCCACGGATCGGGTCGGCAGCGCTTCAGGCTCAACGCGACCCGGGCCTGGTCGCGATCGATCGACAGCACCTGCACGTCGATGGCCTGCTGGATCGAAAGCACGTCGCGCGGGTGGTTGACGCGGCTCCAAGATACCTCGGACACGTGCACGAGGCCCTCGAGCCCGCCGAGGTCGACGAACACGCCGAAGTCCGTGAGGTTGGTGACCACTCCGGTCACCACTTCGCCGGGCTTGAGCCGATCCAGCAGCGCCGTGCGCGAGCCGGCGCGGGCCAGCGCCGCGCGTTGCGAGAGCACGACCCGGCCTTTGCTGCGGTCGTACTCGATGACTTTCAGTCGCAGCGTCCGCCCGACCATGCCCGAGAGGGCGGCGCGGCGTTCTTCATCGGATTGGTGAACCGGCAGTTCGACGAGATGCGAGGCAGGCACAAAGCCGCGCAGGGATTTGAGACCGACGAGCAGACCACCGCGATTGAACCCGGTCACCAACAGGTCGACGGGGGTGTCGACTTCGTGAAGGTGATGGGCATAGGCCCAATCGGCCTCGGGATCGACGGGTTCGGCGGATGCGACGGGTGGGATTGCCGCTCGGCCCGAATCCTCGGCCATCACGGACGCCCACCACCCCTCGTCGACCAGCTCCGCGCCCACCACGCCAGTCCCACGCTCGTCAGGCATACCCACCTCACGTTTGGTTGGCGCAAAGGATACTCAAGAACCACAGGCCACGCAAGCGGGGAGTTCAACGTTGAGTTGGCGTGAATGCCGGAAAAACACGAGGAATATGACGAATATTAAAGCGTTGCGCCGTCGTGTTCGCCCTCGGTCTGCGCCCGGGCTTCACGCTCCATCTGCGCGATCGCCCCAGCGGCCTCTTCGAGCGCGAGGCGTTGCTTGCGATAGAAGTCGGCCTCGCTGACGGCCAACCGCATGGCGACGTCGCGCACCTTCTGTCCTTGCAGGAACTTCATCTCGAGGATGTTGTACAGCAGCCACTCGCCCGTGGTCTTGCGCTGACCCTCCGGACGGATGCGCTCGATCGCCTCGCGCAGCACAGAGCGCAGGGCCTGCGTCGCGTTGCCGTCGTGCTCGGCCATCGCCTGCTCGACCACGCGCAGCCGCACGAGCGGGCTCTGGTTCAGCCGCGGCCCGATGGCGTAATCGCGCAGGGCGTCGCGCACCAGCTGCGGCAGCTCGCCGCCGCCGTCCAGCGACACGGTTTCGAGATTGCGGTTGTCGGCATAGGCCGACGCGCGCATCCGCTGCACGGTTTCCATCTCGGGCAGCAACCGATCGAGGGCCTCGAAGACTTCGAGCTGCAGCCGGCGGTCCTCGAGCGCGGTCGCCGCGCGATTGATCAGGCGCTGCAGCACTTCGCCTTCCTCGACGGTCAGGCGGATCTCGTCACCGGGCGCCTGCGGCGTCGACACGCCCACCAGACCAAGCGGACGTCGGCCGCCTTCGCGCCCATGCAGCGGGATCAGCCAGCTCGCGCCCCACCCGAACACGTTGTGCGCCTTTGGCGCGTCGTCGACCGTTGCCCCGGCGTTCGGCGTGACAAGGCGCACCGCGCGCAATTGGTCGAGCGGCGGGAGGGCCGCCTCCGGGCGCGGCGCGCCGACCACGACCTCATAGGCGACGTGGCCCGCTTCGTCATATGCGACCAGGAAAGCACCCGGAACGCCCAGGCTATCGCTCAGATTGGCCAGCACCGACTCGAAGAATTGTCGCAGGTCCTGCGTGGTCAGCAGTCGATCCTCGAGCGTCACGAGCCGCCGCAATTCGTCGCGACCCGTGCCGTAGAAGAAGCGCCGCTCGATCGGCAGCCGCACCAACGTGATGAAGAACTGCAGCAGCAGCAGTGAGCCGATGAGCAGGAAGGGCAGAACACGCGGGTCGTAGTACGGCACGCTCGGACCGTAGCGGCTGACGAGCACGTACACGGCCAGCACGCTCGATGCCACCACCGGCCCGCGCAGAAACCATTGGAAGAAACGGCCCTTGACCACCCGGTCGGGCAACGTGACGCCGTAGTAAGCGACCGTATAGGCCATCGCCAGCAACAACGCGCTGACGATCACGTTCGACACGATCACCAACACCCAGAACGACAGCGCATGGATGGCGGCTTCCTGCCCGACGATCAGCACGAACGGAAACGTGCCGACGAGCGGCGCCGCGGCGGAGGCGATCAGGTATTGCATGCGGCGGCGCGTCGTGGCGGTCTGGGTGCGCCGGTAGGCGCGCCAGAAGTTCCACGCCGCCCAGGTGATCGCGAACGCCCCCTGCGCGAGGAAGGCCCAGAAGCCCGCCTCGGCCATCAGGTGCGGCACGGGCAGATCCAGCGATCCGCCGACGACGGCATCCGTGAACTGCACAAGCGCCCAGAAGACGGCCGCCGCGACGTACAGCACCCGGATCGCGAAACGCCGTCGGCCGCGCGACGGGAGACCGGTGCTGGCCAACACGGCGTCCGAGAAGTGCAGGAACGCCGCCGGCACAAAGGCGATGCCGAGCCACTGCAGCCGCAGCCAGAGCAGCACCGCCTCCGCGTTGCCAAGCGTGCTGATCAGCACGTCGCAGAAGTACACGACGGTGACCAGCGCGGTCAACACGGCAAAGGCGCGCGCGACGCGCTCCCGCAGGTTGAAGGTCAGGGCATACAGGAGGAGCGAAAACGCCGTGATCACGATCCCCGAGGCCAGGATCTGGCTCAGGGTCTGTAAAACGGTGACGGCGGTGGCCATGGCGCGATTGTAACTGGTCGTGGAGCGAAGCGCGTGGCGTGAACGCTACAACGATCCGGCGCGGCGGCGTATGCTCGACGCCTGGCGCTCCACGTCTATTTCAGCGTTGCAGCGAAGTACAGGGCCACGTCCTGGTTGGGGTAGTAGCGATCGTTGTATCCGCAGAACGTCAGGCCGTTCTTCTGCGCAAAGCAGATCGCGGGGTAGTTCTTGGATTGCATCTCGAGCACGAGGCGCTGCAACCCGTTGGCCCGCGCCCACTGCACGGCCGAGGCCAGCAGCACGGTGCCCACGCCGGTGCGGCGCACACGCTGAACGACGCCCAGATCGGCGATCCAGCCCGTGGCCGGCATGGCGGCCAACGACAGATTGAGATAGCCCTGGACGATCCCGCCCTCTTCAGCCACCAGGAAGCACACGCGCTGAGCCCACGCGTCCTGGAGATGCTGGGGATCGCGCGGGAGCGTGACACGCACCGAGCGCGGCAGACGCACGTTGCGGAACGTGACCTGTGTGGTCGGGCCTTCCTCACGGGCTTCCATCTGCCAGACGTAGTCGGTGCTGTACGTCGGATCGATCGCCAGGATCGCCGGAAGATCGGAGGTTTGCGCTGGCCGGACGTTGAGTTGAGGCATATGGCGGTTATAGACCAATTTCAACGAGACGCAACTGGCGCGCCCAGCGGGCGCACGAACACATTGATTCCGTTAGCAATCTCGCCGGCCCAGGAGGGGCCCGCCCGGCCGCTGGTCGGTCGCGTCGTACACGGGCTGTCAGGCATCCATCCGTTTCATCCGTTGATCCGTTACATCGTCTGTTGTGGCCCCCGCCCTCAAGGCACCGGTGGCGCGGTCGGCTGTCCGGGTCGGTCGAGCTGGATCCCGACCACGCACGGCACAGAAGCTTCGCCGTCGTTGTCGAAGGCGACCAGACGCATGGCGTAGTTGCCGGGTGTGTACGGGTTCGGGCTGAAGGTAGCGACCAACCGTCCGTTGACCACGGCGGTCGTGCCGACGTTGATGGTCACCCAGTTGCCGTTGGTCGGCGCGCCGCTCAGTTCGAGCTTGTAGAAGGCCAGGTTGGGCGTGTTGACCGTCCCCAGGATCTCGGTCGTGGTGTTGACCAGGGTGCCGTCGGCCGGCTGGCTGATCTGCAGCGTCTCGTTGCAGCCGCTGCGATCCACCTTGACCGTGCCCGGATCCGTGATCGGGGTCGGCGTCACGACGACGGTCGGCGCCGCGGTGGGCGCGATCGATCCCGATAGCGCATTGACACCGTACCGGGTCGACCAGAACAGCCCGCCGGCAAGCAATAGGATCACGGCCAGCGCGACGACCGCCTGTGTGCGCGCGCCTTCGGCTTCGGCCCGCTCGATCCCGAACGGTGTGTCATCGAGGCGCCGCCCGGCGCGACCGATGATGACCACGCACCACACGGCGACCAGCGCGAGACCGATGTAAACGTACGTCTCAAAGCGCGCGAGCCATTCGAGCGCGCTGACGAGGGCGGCTTCCATCGCTGCCGATGCCGTTCCTCAGAGGCGCCGCAGCACGCCACGCACCAGCGTGGTCAAACGCGGCGTGATCACCAGCCCGGCGTCGAGCACTTCCTGGTGGGTCGTGATGGTCGTGCCGTCGAGGTTGGCCTTGTTGCTAATGCCCGAGAAGCCGAGCACGCGCACGCCGCCATGGTGAGCCACGATCGCCTCCGGCACGGTCGACATGCCGACCGCGTCGGCGCCCGCGGCGCGCAGGAAGCGCAGGTCCGCCGGCGACTCGAATGTCGGGCCGGAGAGCCCGATGTACACGCCCTCGTGAAGCGTGATAGCGTTCTCGCGCGCGACCTGCCGGGCGAAGTCGCTCAGCCCCGGGTCGTAGGTCCGGCTCATGTCCGGGAAGCGCGGCCCGAGCGTCGGGTCGTTTGGCCCGCGCAGCGGCGAGAACCCGGCCATGCCCATGAAGTTGATGTGATCCGTGATGAGCATCACGTCGCCAGGGGCATAATTCGGGTTGATCGCGCCGGCCGCGTTGGTCAGGATGACGGCCTCCATGCCCAGGAGCTGCATCACGCGCACCGGCAGGGTCACGTGCTGGAGATCGTGGCCTTCATAGAAGTGCGCCCGGCCCTGCTGCACGAGCACGGCCTGGCCCTCGAGCTTCCCGATCAGCACGCGCCCGGCATGGCCGAGCACGGTCGACCTGGGCCAGTTCGGGATCTCGTCGCAATTCAGGACGTCGGCGTCTTCGACGGCGTCGGCCAGCCCGCCCAGACCCGAACCGAGGACGAGACCGACGCGCGGCTGATGTCGCGTGTGCGCCTTGATATAGTCGGCGGCAACTTGATAGTCGGCGCGGGTCAGGTACTGATCCATGGCAATATCGCTCCGTCGTGGGATTTTTGGCGTGGCGTCACTATAACACGAGCGGCCACGCGACCCACGCACTGGCAGCCAGGCGATCGCGTCGATCGATATATGGGAAGAACTAAATTCGCCGCAGGCTGCGCGAATGACGCGAATTGCCCCATCGGACTGCCCAAGCGCGGAATTCGGCCATTCGCGGTAGATCAATGGAACCGGGATTTGAGGTGCGATGGCCTTGCGGTCAACGGCTCGCGTGAATGACTGGTGGTCCGGGTAGACAAAAAGCGCCGCGAGAGGCGATGTCTCTCGCGGCGCTGTGTCCTTCGTGATGCGACGTCGCTCAGACGGCGGCGGGCTCGTGATGCGCCGTATGATTGTTGTTGGGCTGGCGATAAACCTGCGTCGTCGACAGGTTGGCGTGCCCGAGCAACTCCTGAACGCGCCGCAGATCGGCGCCGGAGCCCACCAGGTAACGCGCGAACGAGTGCCGCAGGGTATGCGGCGTCACCTCGGTCGAGATCCCGGCGGCGTCGGCCGCTTCCTTGATGATTAACCAAACCCCTTGTCGCGTTAGTTTCTTGCCACGATGGTTCAAGAACAGGGCGTCGCCGGACCCCTCACCCGCCAATTCGGGCCGGGCCTGCTTGAGATACGTCTCGAGCGACTGCCGGGCCGTGCCGAGCGGCACGTGCCGGTTGCGGTCGGCCTTGCCACGGCAGAGCACTTCGCCCCGCTCCCAGTCGATATCGTCCTGACGCAGGTTGACGACCTCGGTCACGCGCAGACCGGTGGCGGCCAGCAGCTCGAGCAGTGCCGCGTCTCGCAGGGATTTCGGCCCAAAACCACGGCGCGGCGCCGCCAGAAGGAGTTCGAGCTCCCCCTGGGTGAGCGTGCGCGGGACCGATTTCTTGATCCGCGGCGAATTCAACTTGCTGGCCGGGTCACTGGCCACCAGCTGCCGATCTGCGAGATAATGAAAGAACGATTTGACTGCCGCGATCTTGCGCGCGACTGTGCTTGGGGCATAGCCGCCGTTGTGGTTCTGTAGGTAATCCGGATAAGCACCGACCAACGCCGGCGTGATCGAAGCCGGGTCGAAGGCGCCGCCCTGGTGCGTCAGCACGTACTGCCCAAACTGCGTCAGGTCGTTCTTGTAGGCGACGACGGTGTTCTCGGAATAACCCTTCTGAGCACCCAAAGCCTGCAGAAAATCCGTCAAAAATGGTTCCATGACACCGCTCCCCGTCCTTCGTTCTAGTATAGCATGTTTGCATAAGCCACCTTTTCAGGTCAAGACGGCATCGGTTGGCGTTTGCAAACTTTATGTGGCTCCCCAAGTGACTCGGGAATAGGATTATGTCGATCTCGCCGCTCGAAACGCTACTGCTGACATGGATCGCGCACGGGCAGGACCGTGTCGCGCGCGCGCGTGCCGAGCAACTCCTGTCCGGTGAGACATCCGCTCGTCTTCAAGCACAGTTCGCCAGCCGCGGGATGGCGCTGTTTCGGCGCCCCGCCCTTTTTCTGGATGAGCTCCTCAAATTGGCGGAGGT
Source organism: Anaerolineales bacterium (assembly GCA_044224715.1). Taxonomy (GTDB): domain Bacteria; phylum Chloroflexota; class Anaerolineae; order Anaerolineales; family UBA6663; genus UBA6663. The sequence goes on from JBGAJV010000004.1 coordinate 20,881, forward strand.
GGATCTGGCCCACGCTCGACAGGTCGCCGATCATGCCCTGCGCCTGTTTGATGCCTGTGCCGTGGCGGTCGGCCTGACCACCCGCCAGCGCCAGCTGCTCGAGGTGATGGCCCTGCTCCATAACGTCGGGCTCACTCTGGACGAGCCGCGCCACCATCTCGCCGGCCGTGACTTGCTCGGCGCCGTTCGCCTGTTGGACGTCTCCCCGGTCGAACAGCGGGTCATCGCCTGCGGGGTGCGGTTCCACCGCAAAGCCGTGCGTCCCAAAGAGGAGCCCCTCTTCACCAGCCTCCCCATCCGCTGGCAAAACCCCACGTTGCTGCTGAGCGGCCTGCTGCGCATCGCCGACGGGCTCGACTACTCGACGACCCAATCGACGCGCATCGTCGGTATCGAGCGCGACGGCGACGCGCTCAAGCTGACCGTCCTCGGCGTCCGGGCACGCGAGGATGCCGGCCGCGCGTTGGCCAAATCCGATCTCTGGCTCGCGACGGCGCGCGAACGCCTGATGGTCGACGTTCAACCTGACCTCGACGCCCTGGCGGATGCGCCGCTCACGGCCGACACGCCGCTGGTGACGGCCTTCAATCGCGGCCTCGCGGATCAGATGCGTCGTTGGCATCTTGCCTTCCCGGGCGCACAGACGGACGATCAACGCGACCTCAAAGCGCTGCGGGCGGCGGCGCGACGCGCCAACGCAGCGCTCGGCGTGTTCGAAGCCTGTTTTCGCGGCCGCTCGGTCAAGGCCCTGCGTGAACGCCTGAAGACAGCGGAGACGGTGCTGGGCGACGTGCGCGATTGGGATCTCGCCATCGACGAAGCCGAGGAAGCATTTGAAGGCCAGGACAACGGCCTGCTACAGGACTGGCATCGCCAGCATAAGCGCGCGCGGAAGAAGGCCAGGAACTGGTTCGAAACGGAGGCCGACTCGCTCCGACAGGATCTGGAGCGCTTGTTGATCGACCCGCCGGCCAAACCGGGGTCGCAGGCCGCCCTGGGCGAGCGCGCCGGCGATCTGTTGCGGCGCCCACTCAAACGCCTGCGCAAAGCGTTCGCGCAGCTGGACCGCGACGAGGCCCTGCCGGCCCTGCATCAGGTTCGGCTGGCGTTGAAACGTGCCCGGTTCACCATCGAGTTCCTGGTGCCGTTTTACGGCGAGGCCGCCGAACACCTGCTGCCGGCGTTCATCCGCGCACAGGATCGCCTCGGCGGGATCAACGACCTGCACGTCGCGCACAACCGCGTGCTCGAATTCCTGGCTCGGTACCCGGGCGACGTGGATGCGTTCGACTACGCCCGCCTGCTGGCGACGCAGATCAAGAAGCAGCTCACGCGCGCCGATGCGGACCTGCAGCCCCTGCGCCCGGACGTCCTGGCGGTCGAGTTCGCGCGCTGGTCGCCGGTCGGCGCTCCCCGCATGGCCGTGGCCGACCCGGAACCCGACGGCGAACTCGCCTGAGGTCGCGCGGAACAACGCGAGTCTCGCCGCGAATGGCGCAAACCGGCGCGAATGATCCGAGTAAACGAACGAGTTGACCGCGCGGCAGGAAACGGCTGTCGCAGATCAAGCACGAAGACGCAGCCGCAACTGCATTCGCAACAAAGCCGCCCCCTCGCGGCGCTATAATGCGCACATGTGCATCTTTTGTGCAGCCATCCCAGCCGCAGCCGCTCTGGGCGCAGCCGCCCAGGGCAAACGTGCCGAAGCACGTCGTCGCGCCGCCGCCGAACCCAGGGTTGAGACGACCGTGGAGCCGACGCGGCCGGCCGTTTCGCCCGATCGCTTGCCGATCGCCGCGATCACAGGCGTGGTCATCGCCGGTCTGATCGTCGGCTCGGTCGTCACGCACATCACGACCAGCGGTTAACAAACGCGCGCAATTGCCCTATTGAGTTCGGGGGAGAAATCCGCCGCCGTCTGGCAGGGACGCGGCTGTTGCAGCATGCCTGGTCCACTCGGAGGGATCCAACATGATCATCGGAAAGCAGCACCGCAACAAACCGCTCATCAGTTTGACCGACGGCAAGCACGTGGGCGAGGTCAAGGATTACTACCTCGACGCTCAGCTCACACGTCTCGCGGCGGTCTTCACCGGTAAGGAAGGCTTGCTGTCGCGCAAGACGTTCGCCGTCGCCCGGACTTCGATCAAGGTGCTCGGCATCGACGTCTGGCTCGTGGGCGGTCCCGATGTCGTGGTGAACTTCGACACGATCCCGGACCACGAAGACATGCTCAAACTCGATGACGTCAAGGGGCGCGAAATCACGACCGAAGGCGGGAGCAAGATCGCGGTCGTCGACGATGTCCTGTTCGACGAAGAGGGCAAGGTGCTGGGTTTCGCGCTGAACAAGGTGCTGGTGCCCGGCCCGCTTTCCGAACGCAAAGCCATCCATCGCGACGCCATCAGCAGTTGCGGCGGCGAGAAGATCCCGATGGTGGCCGTGATGTCGCAGGCCGAAACCCTGACGATCCCGGGTTACGAGCCGGGCTGAGGCGGCGCGGAGCTCGAAAACAAAAAGGCCCGTCGGCGTGTCTGCGCCGGCGGGCCTTTCATGTTTGCGCGCGTCAATCAGACCTGCTGATTGATCACGTAGCGGTTGAGGAAGCGCTCGGTCTCCTCGAGCGTGCGACGCCGATTGACTTCGCGGCCGAATCCGTGGCCCTCGTCGTCATACAGCACCAACTCGGCGATGCCGCCCTGACGCCGCACCGCTTCGGCGAAGTCGACCGATTGCTGAAAAGGCACAGCCTTGTCTTCCTTGCCATGAAAGAGCAACACCGGGCGCTTGACGGCCTGGACGAAGGTCAAAGGCGACCGTTGCTTCCACAAACGCCCGGATTGCGGTAGCGGGCCGACCAGGCGTTCCTCGTAGTTGACCTCGAACCGATGCGAGCCCTGTTTGAGCGTGTACATGTCGCCGATGCCGAACAACGACACCCCGGCCGCCCAGAACTCGGGGTCCTGCGTCAGAGCCATCAACGTCGTGAAGCCGCCGGCGCTGCCGCCGGTGATCACCACGCGACCGGCGTCGGCACGGCCGAGACCGATAAGGTGCTCGGCCGCCGTGCGCGCATCCTGCACGTCGACCACGCCCCATTGCCCGTTGAGTTGATCCTGAAACGCGCGGCCGTAGCCCGTGCCGCCGCGGTGGTTCACCGCGACGTAGCCCCACCCGCGCGTGGCGAAGTACTGCGCCTGGGCGTCCCAGCGCAGCGGGCTCTCCGCCGTCGGGCCGCCGTGGACGGCGACGATCAGCGGCGCCGGCCCGTCGACGCCGACCGGCGCGTGATAGACAAGCGTGATGGGCGTGCCATCGACGGCCGTGGCCGTAAGCAACTCGGGCGTCGAGAGCCCGCTGACATCGAGCAGGCCGACCGTGCTCGTGGCCCGGCACGATACGGTCCGTGTCTGCGGATCGCGCCCCGGCGGGTCGATCGTGATCACGGCGTTGGGTTGAAGCAGACCGGCCGCCGTCAATGCCAGCGCGCCGCCGCGCCCCACCCACAAGCCGTCGAGCTCCGTGTACGGTGTCGCGATCTCGGTGCTCGCGCGGCCGGGCCAGCTGATGTGCAGCAGCGTGTCGCGGCCTTCGTGGCGCCGGATCGCGTACAGGCTCTGGCCATCGGGCGTCCAACGCACGCACGTCCGACCGGGCACCCAATCGGGCTTGCCGATCTCGCCCGGGCCGGTGTCGATGCGGATCGGATTGGCGCCGTCGGCTTCAGCGACCCACAGTGAGCGCCAGCCAGATTCGTCGCTGACGTACGCCAGGAATTTGCCGCCCGGGCTGTATTGCGGTCCGGCCAGGCTGACGCCTGGGCGCGCCACGATCGTCGTCGTGATTGGGAGCAGTTGGTGGCTGGCCGTGGCGCGCACCGTCGGTTTGGCGAAGGCCGCCAGCACCAGCCGTGACGCATCCCACGGCATGTCGGCCGAGTCCCACTCCATCCAGGCCACGCGGCGGCCGTCGCCGGCGAAACTCGGATTGAACGCATACCAGGGGTCGGCCGACAGCTTGACCGGCAGGGTCTTGCCGCGCACGTCGACCAGCAATACGTTGCAGGTGCCGTTGCCCTCCGCCAGAAACGCGATGTACTGGCCGTCCGGCGAGAAGGTCGGCGCCGCGACGCCTTCGTACTCGGGCGTGAGCGTCCACTGCGCGCCGGTGCGAAGGTCGACGCCGACGAGCGCCCCGCCCTTGGCGGCGTAGACGAGCGTGTCGCCTTGCACCGCGTAGGCGGCCGCGCCGTAGCCGACCGAGCCGGCCGGCCCGGGTTCTGCCGTGACCGTCTCGGCCAGGCCGCTCTCGAGCGATTGGCGCACGATGCTGCGTCGTCCATCGATCGTGCGCACATAGAAGACCGCGTCAGCGCGGTCGCTCAGAGCCGGCTCAGCCAGACCCTGACTGAGGATCACACGTTGTATAGGAAGAGGCATAGATCACCACCGACGATAAGGGTCGTACAACTCCGGGTCTGATTGACGCATGGCACGGAACGGCAATGCGCCGACCACGCCGGCGATGAAACCGCCGACATGCGCCATGTAGGCCACGCCGCCCTCGCCGGCAGCGCTCAACTGGCCAACGCCGCCGAAGACCTGCAACACGAACCACAGGCCGATGACGATCACGGCCGGGACCGGAATGGTGCGATAACCGAACAACACGAGGACGCGCTGCTGTGGATAAAGCAGCAGGTACGCGCCAAGTACGCCGGCGATGGCGCCCGAGGCGCCCAGGTTCGGGATGTTCGATGTGGGGTCGACCAGAACCTGGGCCACTGTGGCGGCCACGCCGCAGAAGAGATAGAAGCCGAGGAACAACCAGGTCCCCAGCCGATCTTCGACGTTGTCGCCGAAGATCCACAAATAGAGCATGTTCCCGCCGATGTGCGCAAGCCCGGCATGCATGAACATCGCCGAGAAGATCGTCACCCACTCGGTGAGCGGGTTGGCCAACAAGCGTCGCGGCACGATCGACCAATCGACCGTGAACGAGTCGCCCAACGACATCTGGCCGAGGAACACGATCACGTTCAGCGCGATCAACACGTACGTCACCAGCGGCGTGCGCCGCCGATCGCGATTATCGTCGCCAATGGGCAGGAACATGGGCAGGATTGTAATGCATGTGTTCTGTGTCGATGGTTGAGCACGGCCTCGCGGTTACGAGCAGGTTGTCAGGTTTTGGGCGCGGCGCGAATGAACGCCCGTGCGTCCACCGCGTCTGATTCGTCAAGATACGCGGCCAACCAGACCCGCCACCACGTGCCTGCGCGCCAGACCACTTAACGCAGCATCGGCCAAATTGCCGGCTGGCCTGGCTCGCTGGGTACGGGCCCGTCGATCGGCGCGGTCACCAACGGACCGGACGGATCGACGGGCGACCCGCCAGAATGACAAAGGCCGACGACCTCACGGCAGCCGGCCTTCGCCAGGCACGGTTCGTCGGGCGACGGCGCTCAGTGACCGGCTTGCTCCGTCGGACGCCGCACGGCGCTGTCGCGACGCGCGACCGCGGCCGCGACGAGCGCCCGGAAGAGCGGGTGCGGTCGGTTCGGTCGCGACAGGAACTCGGGGTGGAACTGCGTGCCGACCATGAACGGATGATCGCGCAGTTCGGCGATCTCGACCAGACGCGCGTCAGGCGAGACGCCGGAGAAATTCATCCCGGCGTCCTCGAAGGCCTGCCGGTAGGCGTTGTTGAACTCCCAGCGGTGGCGATGACGCTCACGCAGGGTGACGCCATCGGGCAGGTCATAGGCCTCATCGGCGCGGGAGTCCGATTTGAGCACGCACGGGTACAGGCCCAGCCGCATCGTGCCGCCCATGTCCGCGATCGAGCGTTGATCGTGCATCAGGTCGATGACCGGGAACTTGGTGGCGGCATCGAACTCGGTCGAATTGGCCTCGTCGCTGTTGAACAACTGACGGCCGAACTCGATGCACATGACCTGCATGCCCAGACACAGCCCCAGGTAGGGCACCTGCTGCTCGCGCGAGTAGCGCGCCGCCGCGATCTTGCCTTCGATGCCGCGCGCGCCGAAACCGCCCGGCACGACCACGCCGTCGCAGGTCTTGACCTGATCCCAGCCGCGGCCCTTCTCCAGGTCGGCCGAATGGACCCACTCGATCTCGAGTTCCTGGCCGAGCGACAGCGCCGCGTGCTTGAGCGCCTCACGCACGCTCATGTACGCGTCATGCAGCTCGACGTACTTGCCGACGATGCCGATCCGCACGCGCGGCTTGTCCCGGCGGACTTCGCTGGCCAGCTTCTCCCACTCGCGCCAGTCGGGCTGACGCCGCGCCTGCAGGCCGAGCTTGCTCATGACGATCTCGGCCATCTTCGTCTTTTCGAGCAGCAACGGCACTTCATACAGGACGTTTGTGGTCACGAGCGGGATCACCGCCCGCTCCTCGACGTCGCAGAAGAGCGCGATCTTCTGGCACAGGTCGTCGCTGATCGGGTAGTCGCTGCGGGCGACGATCACGTCGGGGCTGATGCCGAGCGATCGCAATTCGCGAACCGAGTGCTGCGTGGGCTTGGTCTTCAACTCGCCTGTGGCGCCGATGTACGGCAACCAGGTGACGTGCAGGAACAGGCTCTCGTCACGGCCGACGTCGGTGCGCATCTGGCGCATCGCCTCGAGGAAGGGCTGCGACTCGATGTCGCCGACCGTGCCGCCGACTTCGATCAAGACGATGTCGGCGCCGCTGTTCTTGGCCACCACCTTCATGCGCCGCTTGATCTCCGACGTGACGTGCGGGATCACCTGGATCGTGCCGCCCAGGAAGTCGCCGTGGCGTTCCTTGCTGATCACGTCCGAATAGATCTGGCCGGTCGTGACGTTACAGTCGCGGCTGAGGCTGATGTCGATGAAGCGCTCGTAATGGCCGAGGTCGAGGTCGGTCTCGGCGCCGTCGTCGAGCACATACACTTCGCCATGCTGATAAGGGCTCATGGTGCCCGGGTCGACGTTGATGTACGGGTCGAGTTTCTGCACCGACACCGAAAAGCCGCGTTCCTTCAAGCACCGGCCCAGGGCAGCGGCCGTCACGCCCTTGCCCACCGAGCTCACCACGCCGCCCGTGATAAAGATGTATTTCGTCATTCAGCCTTCTCCTCGATCGCTTCGCGTGTTTACTGTTCGACTCGACTCTCGTTCCTGGATGTGTGTCGCGCGCGGCCGGCGCTCGCCCGGCGCGTCACGCGAGCCCGGGCCGCGTCTGACCCTCGTCACCGCTGCGTGGCAAGATAGTTGGCCAACGGCACGAGCAGGTTGTGAATGTCGTACGGGCCCCACCCTTCGGACCCACCGTCCGGATAGCCCGCCGTGAAGATCGCGGCGCCGATGACGTACGGATCCTCGCGCATCTGCTGGTCGTACCAGGTCAATTCGTTCAGATAGGCCTGGACGCCGTCGCCGCCCCGCTGGTTGGCGACCCAAAAGCCCTCGAGATCCCGCCAGGCGGCCGCGCTGCCGGGATCCGGACAACCGGCCTGGATGGGCACCACGTCCATGCCCAGTTCGCTGATCACCAATTTCAGGTTGCCCAGACCCCGCGGCTTCAAATAGCCTTCGTACCAGAGCCGATATCGCAACGTCAATGGACCGGCGGGCACGTTGATCGCCGGCGCCCCCGGGATGATACCCGCCGTTCCGGGCGGAACGACGCCACAGCTGAGATAGGGCCGATTGTATTCGTGCAGATGCCAGATCCCGCCGCAACGCGCCGCGGCCTGGCGCGCGCCGCCTCGAAGCGCCCGTACCAGGCCAGCTTGGCCGTTCCCTCGGCGGCATAACCGATCTCGTTCCAGCCTTCCCAGTAGTCGATCCCCGCATTGCCCTGGTACTCGTTGAGATGAGACTGGACGTAGCCTTGTGCCGCATCCTCCGGGCTCAATCCCTGGCTGTACCAGGACTCCTGGTTGTCTTCCACGATCCGGGCGATGGTCACCGTGGTGGGCGAGACCTGTTTCACCTCGGCCAACCAGCCATAAGAGCCGGCCGCCTTCACCACGGCCGGCTTCACGCGTCGGATGAACTCCAGCACGTACGAGTCGCTGACCCCGACGACATGCAGACCCAGTTTGCTCGCGCCGGGTTCGGCCATCGCCTCCGGCCAGGGCGGCGTGGGCGTCGCGGTGGGCAGCGGGGTCGGGACCGGCGTAGCCGTCTCGGAGGACGGCGTCGCCGTGACGGTCGCCGATGGGGTCGCCGGGGAATCGTTCTGATAGATGCCGGGCAGGTAAGCGCCACCCGCCTGCGTCGCCGTCATGTCCGGCGTGGCCCGCGTGTGGGCGCCGTCCGTGAGATCCACGGCTGCGCCGAGCTCGCGCGGGGTCGCGGTCACCAGGGGCAGAGGATGGGTTCGCGCACATCCGGCCAGGATGACAAGGGCCAGCGTCAGGAGCGCAAAACGCGGCAACGATCGCCGCCAATCGAGTGGGGGCATCTTCATAGACTAACACGGGACCGCTGGTCCCAGCTGTGGCGTTGCTCAGCGGTCGCTGGAAAAAGAGAGAGGCGGGGAATTGAGCCGCCTTAGCCGCGCTCCCCGCCTCTGAAATCCGCTCGTTGCGTGTGTCACGCTTACGTTTACCAGGGCACATCGTGGAGTATACCATGCTCTGCTATACTCCCCGAACATATGTCTCAACCGACCCTCGTTGCACTGGATATCGAAACCACGGGCCTGGATCCGCAAAGTGACGCCATCATTGAGATCGGGGCGATCCGGTTTCGCGGCGACCGCCTCGAGGACGAATTCCACAGCCTGCTGCACCCGGGGCGGAGCATCCCGCGCAACGTCGTCGAGTTGACCGGCATCACCGACGCCATGGTGGCCCGGGCGCGGCGCGCCGTCGACGTGTTGCCTGAGCTCGAAGCCTTCGTCGGCGACGACCCGGTCGTCGGGCACAACGTCCGCTTCGACCTGAGCTTCCTGCGAGCCGGCCGGGTGCTTCGCTACAACGAAGCCATCGACACCTACCCGATCGCCTCCGCGCTGATGCCGACCGCCACGCGCTACAACCTTGGCGCCCTGGCCCGCCAGCTGGGCATCGTGTTGCCGGCCACGCACCGAGCGCTTGACGACACGCGGGTGACCGTGGCGGTCTATCAGGCGTTGTATCAGCGCGCCCTGGCGCTGCCATTGCAAACCCTGGCCGAGATCGTCAACCTGCAACAGGACGTCGACTGGGGCGCCAACCAGCTTTTCGAGGAGGCGCTGCGCGCCCGCAGCCGCGAACTCGCGCCCGGTCGGGCCGTCCGTGGCTCGGTCTCGCTCGAGCCGCGCCCGCTGCCCCGAGGCCTGCTGCCGGTGGCGGAACCCACCGAGCTCGACGACGGCGCGCTGGCCCACCTGCTCGAGCCCGGCGGCGCGTTTGCTCAGAAGTTCCCGACTTATGAGTTCCGACCCGAGCAGGTCCGTATGCTCAAGGCCGTCGCGCGAGCCTTCTCCGAAGGCCGGCATGCCATGGTCGAAGCCGGAACCGGCACCGGCAAATCGTTTGCGTATCTCATTCCGGCAGCCCAGTGGGCCGTCCAGAACGGCCAGCGCGTCGTGGTGTCGACCAACACCATCAACCTGCAGGAGCAGCTGCTTCGCAAAGACGTCCCCGACGTCGAAGCCGCGCTGAAGATCGGGCTGCGCGCCGCCTTGCTCAAAGGCCGCGGCAACTATCTGTGTCCGCGCCGGCTCGACAACGCCCGCCGTCATCGCCCGAAACAATCCGACGAGATGCGCGTGCTGGCCAAGGTGCTCGTCTGGCTTGCCACCGAGACGCCTGCCGACGACGACGAGGGCGGCGAGCGCCCGGCGCTCAGCCTCGGCCCGGGCGACCGCGCCGCGTGGGTGCGTCTCTCTGCCGAGGACGAGAACTGCACGCTCAACACGTGCCAGACGCGAATGAAGGGCGCCTGCGCCTATTACCAGGCGCGCCGTGCCGCGGAAGCCGCGCACATCTTGATCGTCAATCATGCGCTGCTGCTGGCCGACATCGCCGCCGGGCAGCAAGTGCTGCCGGCCTACAACTATCTCGTGCTCGACGAGGCCCATCACCTCGAGGCCGCGACGACCGATGCGCTCGGCTTCGAGGCCACCCGCCTCGACCTCGACAAGCAGTTCAAGGAACTCGGCAGCCCAAGCGCCGGTCTGCTTGGAACCGTCCTTGGCGCGTTGCGGGAGGCCCTGGCGCCCGACGCGTACGTCGTGGTCGAAGCCGAAACCGTCAGGGCTTTCGAGCGGGCCGGCACGGCCGTCGAGAGCGGACGTTCGTTCTTCGAAGCGATCAGCGACTTCCTGAGCGCGCGTCGCGACGGCCGGCCGATCAGCGACTATGGGCAATCGGAACGCATCACGCCCACCGTGCGGCAGGGTCTGCCGTGGAGCAGTGTGACGCAGGCCTGGGAGCAGGCCCGGCCGTCGTTCGACGCCCTGACGCGCGCGCTCACGCGGGTGCGCACCTACCTAGTCGAGCTCGCCGAGGGCGACGCCGACGTCGAGCGCGAAGAGCTCGAGGAGTTGGCCGCCGACGTCAACAACCAGGCCCGTTTCTTCACGCGTCTGATCGAGAACCTGGACGGTCTTGTGCTCAAGCCCGACCCCACCACGATCTACTGGGCCGAGGCCGACAACCGCGAGGGACGGGCCAGCGTGCACGCCGCGCCGCTGCACGTCGGCTCGCTGGTCGAGAAGCACCTTTGGAACGACAAGGAGTCGGTGGTGATGGCGTCGGCCACGCTGACGACCGGCGGCGACTTCAAGTACATCCGCGGTCGACTGAACGCCGCCGAGGTCAACGAACTGGTCGTCGGGTCGCCCTTCGATTACGAGTCGTCGACGCTGCTCTATCTCGCCACCGATATCCCTGAACCACAGCTCAGGCTCGAGTATCAGAAGGGCGTCGAACGCGGGTTGATCGACCTGTGCACGGCAACACGCGGCCGGGCGCTTGTGCTCTTCACGTCGTACGCGCAGCTCAAGCAGACTGCCAACGCGATCCGAGGGCCGTTGTCGAAGGTCGGGATCGATCTGTACGACCAGACCAACGGCAGCTCGCGCAGCGCCCTGCTCGACAACTTCAAGGCCGCCGACGCCGGCGTGCTGCTTGGCACAAAGAGTTTCTGGGAGGGCGTCGACATCCCGGGCGAGGCGCTTTCGACGCTGGTCATCACGCGCTTGCCGTTCGATGTGCCCGATGACCCGATCGTGGCGGCGCGTTCGGAGACGTTCGAAAAGCCGTTCGAGCAGTACAGCGTGCCCGAGGCCGTGCTCAAATTCCGTCAGGGTTTCGGCCGCCTGATCCGCACCCAAAGCGATCGCGGCGTGGTCGCGGTGTTCGATCGACGCATCCTGACCAAGACCTACGGTCGGGTCTTCCTGGAATCGCTGCCCGCCTGCACGGTCAAGCGCGCGCCGCTGGCCCAGATCGGGGCCGAGGCGAAGGCCTGGCTCGACAAGCCGCGTTGAGCGGCGGGCGGCCCGTCAGCGACCGAACGCGCCAGCCAGGAAGGCGATGACGCGCGCCTCGTAGGTGACTGGATCGAGCGCGTACCCGCCGACGTGCGGGGCTCCCGCGATCACCCAGAGCGATTTAGGTTCCTGCGCTGCGGCATAGAGGCGCGGTCCCGAGTCGGGCGGCACGACGGTGTCGTCGGCGCCATGGATGATGAAGACGGGCCGGGGCGCGATGCGCGCGATCGCGTCGATCGGCCGCACGAGATCGACGCTGATGCCGGTCTCGGCCTCGGCCATCGGGCGGATGAACGGCCGGAACACCGCGATGGGCACGGCTGTGTTGATGGTTTCGGCCAGCGTCGTGAAAGCCGAGTCGACGATCACGGCCTCGATCGCGGGTTGCTCCGCCGCGGCCAGGATCGCGGTCGCCCCACCCATGGATTGCCCCCACATGGCGACGTGGTCGACGCCGGGTTTGTCCTGGACGTATGCCAGCGCCGCCGCGACGTCGAAACGCTCCAAATACCCGAGTGTGGTGAAGTCGCCGCCACTGGCGCCGTGGGCGCGCGCGTCCCAGGCCAACACCCCATAGCCGTTCGAAGCAAACAGCGCATAGATCCCCGGTGAGCGGGCCGCGGCATGTCCGTGCGCGACCAGGACGACCGTGCCGTTCTGTGGAGGCGAATACCAGGCCGCCAGGGTTATGCCGTCGCTCGTGGTCAGTGTGACATCTTCATAGACGATCCCCAGGTCGGCGGGTGTGCCGATGAGCGCCAGGTTCTGACGCTTGGGCCGCAGATAGCCTTGCGTCATGCGCTGGCTCAGCCCGATCACCAAGAACGCCGAGCCGGCCACCAGGGCGACAGCCAAAAACAGGCTCAGGCGCAGCCAAAAGGCTGTGGGTCTGCGGGACGGGGTCACGGGGTTCGTCATCGCCGTTGGTTTCGACTGGACCGGCGCCGACTTGCGGCGCGTGTCCTGCAGTCGTTCCGGAAGCATATCGCCGGCGAGCCCTTTATGTCGTTGGGCGGGGCTCCACCTGCCGTCCTCGGCGACTCATGATTGGCTTGACCCAGTCCATCGCGACGCCTGATCCGCTGGGCCATCTGGGCCCGGCCGAAAACGAGGCGGTGCGAGGTCTTCTTCCGAAGAGGCCGAACGGCGACTGATGGAATCCGGGCTCGCGTCCATTCGCATGACATTGTGCAGTTGTTGGGACAACGGATCTTCCCGATTCCGGCGCGATTGCCCGCCTCACCGTGTGCCGTTGACGCAAACGGGACCGGGCGGCTATAATTTGTGGGCTGCGGCGCAGGCGTCCCCTGCGCCGTTTGTTGCCTGCATTCGAACTGTCACTCAAGGAAGCGCACGACCATGATCGATGTCAACGACCTCCGCAAAGGGGTCACCTTTACGATGGACGGCAATCTGTACCGGGTGTTGGAATACAGCCACCACAAGCCCGGCCGCGGCAATGCCACCATCCGCACCAAGCTCTACAACCTGCGCACCGGTTCCAACACCGACAAGACCTTTACGTCGGGCGACCGTGTGCAGGATATCCGGCTGGATACGCGCTCGGCCCAGTACCTGTACAACGATGGTGATCTGTACTACTTCATGGACAACACCTCGTACGAGCAGACCGCGATCAGCAAGACCCAGCTGGGCGACCATGTCTACTACCTGCGCGAGAACCTGGACGTCAAGTTGACGTTCTACGAAGAGCAGCCACTCGACGTCGAACTGCCGGCCAACGTCGATCTCAAGATCGTCGAGAGCGAGCCCGGCGTCCGCGGCGACACGGCCACCGGCGCGAACAAGCCCGCGACGATGGAGACGGGTCTTAAGGTGATGGTGCCGCTGTTCATCAACGTCGGCGACACGATCCGCGTGAACACCGAGACCGGCGCCTACGTCACGCGCGCCTGAGTGTGTTTCGAACGAGTCGAGAAAGGCGCGACGGGTCCGTCGCGCCTTTCTATTTGATGGTTGATGCGCAGACGCCCGGCTGTCTTTCAGTCCTGGAAGCCGGGGACCCAGAAGCCGTCGGCGCTGACGATATTCTCATGCACGCCGCGTTACAATTCGCCCATGCGTACGCCTGCCGGTTTTGAATGCCAGCACTTTCATGGCGATTACTTTCGAGGTCGCCACGTCGAGGAATGCCGCCTGATCCAGCGGAACCCGCACAGCGAACCCTGGACGCCCGGGCTGTGCCGAGATTGCCCGGTTCCTAAAATCGAACGGGCCAACGCCTGCCCGCACCTGGTGATCGAAGCCAGGGTCGTCAAGACCTGGCTCGGGTTGGCGCGCAAGATCGAGACGACGGCCAGTTGCCACAAATCCAACGGGCCGGTCGACAATCCGCACGTCGGCTGCGGCCAGTGCCATGATCTGAAGATATTCGAAGACGCCCTTGACTAGCCCGGGATCGCCGAGGCGAGCGGTCGACTGACGCGCATTCGCCCACTCCCTCACTCACCCAACCACTCCATGATCAAAGCCTTGCTCTTCGACCTTGACGACACCCTGCTGATCAACAGCATGGACACGTTTCTACCGCCGTATTTCGGACAACTGGCGCGCCAGTACCCGGAGCTCGAAGTCGGCGTCGTCGCCGGCGCGACGCAGAAAGCCGCAGCCCACGCGCAGGCCAACACGGACCCGACGATCACGCTCGACCAGGTCTTCGCCGCGCAGTTCACGCCGCGCATCAACCGCCCCGAGCCCGAATGGCGCGCGCGCTACGCCGCCTTCTACGCGAACGGCTTCGACGCGCTGCGCCCGCTGACCGGCGCGCGGCCCGAGTCGCGCGATCTGCTCGTCTGGGCGCTCGCGGCCGGCTATCGCGTCGTCATCGCCACAAACGCGCTCTTCCCGCGCGCGGCGGTCGAGGCACGGTTGCGGTGGGCCGGGGTCGGCGACCTCGCGCTCGCACGCGTGACCGTGCTCGAGGATTGGCACTTCGCCAAGCCGAACCCCGCGTACTTCGCCGAGATCCTGGCGGACCTCGGCTTGCGGCCGCAAGAGGCCCTGATGGTCGGCAACGACCCGCGCGAGGACATCGAGGCCGCGTCGGCGCTCGGGATCCCGTGCTGGTGGGTGACCGACGACGCCCTGACGCCGGCTCCGGAGGGCGCCCGGCTGGCGGGCCGCGGGCCGCTGCGCGTGTTCGCGTCCTGGGCGCGCGAGTGCCTGCGCGAGTTAGACGTCGAACTCGCCCCGGCGACCGCCCTGCCCGATCTGCTGCTCGGCAGCCTGGCCCGGATCTGGGCCGAACTCGAACGGCTGCGCACCGACACAGCCACCTGGGCACAACCGGCGACGCCCGGCGGATGGTCGGCCAACGCCATCGCCGCGCATCTGCGTGACGTCGAGATCGAGGTCAACGCGGCGCGCATCGAGGCCGTGCTGAACCAGGACAATCCGTTCATCCCCGGCGTTGACACGGATCAGTGGGCGGCCGAACGCGACTACCTGAATGCCGACGGCGCCGCCGCGATGACCGCCTTTGCCGACGCGCGCCGCGCGACGATCGCGCACTTGCGTGGCCTCGCGCCCGACGCGTACAATCGCACGGCGCGTCACGCCCTGCTGGGCCGAACCTCGCTGCGGGAATTGATCGAGGTCGTCCTCGACCACGATCAGGTGCATTTGCGCGAGCTGCGCGGATTATCGCTCTGACGCGCCATGGCGGCGCGCTGATCGGGGGATCGGATCGATGCGGATCGGCCGCTACGAAATCCTGAACGAGATCGGGCGCGGCGGCATGGCCGTGGTCTATCGCGCCCGCGACCCGAACTTCAACCGCGACGTCGCCGTCAAGGTCTTGCCGCGCGAGCTGCTTCACGATCCGAACTTCAAGGCGCGGTTCCAGCGCGAGGCCCAAACCATCGCCGGCCTCGAGCATCCCGCGATCGTGCCCGTCCATGACTTCGGCGAAGAAGACGGGCAGCCGTTCCTGGTGATGCGCTACATGCCGGGCGGCAGCCTGGCCGACCGGCTCAAGCTCGGCCCGGTCGGTCTGAGCGAGGCCCTGCGCATCGTCGGGCAGCTGGCCCCGGCGCTCGATCGCGCCCACCTGGCCGGGATCGTCCACCGCGATCTCAAACCGGCCAACATCCTCTTCGATCGCGAGGACAACGCCTACATCGCCGATTTCGGGCTGGCCAAGATCGCCAACGCCGACGTGAACTTGAGCGCCACGGCCGTGTATGGAACGCCCGCGTACATGAGCCCCGAACAGGCCAAGGGCGTCAAAGAAATCGACGGCCGCGCCGACCTCTACGCGCTGGGCGTCGTGGCCTACCAGATGCTCGCCGGGCGCGTGCCCTACGAAGCCGACACGCCGATCGCGTTGGCGCTCAAGCACGTGATGGAGCCGGCGCCGCGTCTGCGCGACGCCCGGCCCGATCTACCCGAACAGGCCGACCGCGTGCTCCAGCGCGCCATGGCCAAAGATCCGCGCGACCGATTCGCGACGGCCAGCCATCTGCATGCCGCGCTTGTGGCATCCCTGCAGACGTCACCGCAACGCCCGACCGGCACGGATCCCGATGCCCCGACCATCCCGGAGTTTCCAACGCCCGCCGGGGCGCCGATCAAGGCCGAGACGGTTCCGCAGCCCGCGCCCGCAAACCGCACGCTGCTGTGGCTGGCGGGTTGCGTGGTGGTCGGGTTGATCCTCCTGGTGGGTGTCGCCGCGACGGTCGGCGGCGGCCTCCTGATCAGCCGTGGGCTCATCGCAGGCGCGACCGCCACGCCTCCGCCAACCCCGACGGCCGTGGTCGAAGCCCCAGCGACCCCGACGACCGCCGCGGTGCCGCAGACCGCGACACCGCGGCCGACGGCGCCGGCGACCGCGAGCCCCACGGCGGCGGTCGGCGTCGCGCCCTCGCTCGAAGGGTTACGCGTGATCGGTCGAGCCGCGCTCGACGCCGACGCGGGCCTGGCCTTTGTTTTGGCTTATCCCTCGGGGTCGGGCGAGCTGTCGCTGATGGCCATCGACCTCGAGCAGCGGATCGCGCTCTGGCGGCAGCCGATCGGCGAGTACCGGACCGATCTGGACTTCGCCACGGGCCCCGGCGTGCTGGCCCTGGCCGATGGCAAGAGCCTGACCGTCATCGACGCGCACACCGGCGAGACGCGCTGGCGCGCCGTCCTCAGCGACGTGTTGACCACCTGTTTGCGTCCGACCTGCCTCGCTGTGGTCGGCGACCGGATCGTGATCGCGACGCTCGATCGCCAGGTGACGGCGTTCGACTCGGGCAGCGGCGAGGTCGTCTGGGGCTACACCCTGGCGGCCGACGGCTACGGGTTCGATCTGATCGGCGGCCAGGTTGTCGTGATCGACGAGCCCGACGGTCAGGACGCGGCCCTGGTCTTCCTTGATCCCGCGACGGGCGCCGAGCGTCGGGCGACGGCGGTCTGTCGCGCGGGCTCGCTGCCCGACGACGTCAATCACAACGCCACGTTCTCAAGCCCGGCCGCCGGCGACGACGCCTACGTCGCCTTCGGCTTCTTCGGCCTGTGCCTCTCGCGCTTCAACCCGACCAGCGCGGCGGGCGTGCTGGCGACCGCCGGCGTCGCCGACGTGAGTGGCGTCGACTACGCGCCGGTGGCCATCGGCGCCGATGCCGTCTATGTCGAGGCCGACGGCGGGATCTATGCCGCCGACGCGGCTCTGACTCGGGCGGCCCGCCGCCTATTGGCGAGCGACGACACCATCTACCATCTCGTGGCGTCAACGGACAACGGGCTGCTCGTCATGCGAACCGACACGATCGGCACGCCCGACAGCTGGCTCGAACTCGTCAACCCGGTCGACGGTTCGACGATCTGGAGCGTCGAGCTCGGTCAGAGTCAGCTACTGGCCGCGTTCGACAGCTTCAGCCTTGACGACGGCTCGAGCTACGTCGACGTCCTCCCGAGCGCGGCGGGCCAATTGCTGCTGATCGAATACGACGTCGCGACCGAGCCCGACGGGGCGTCGCGGATGGCGGCCGAAATCGTGACGCTGGCCGATGGCGCGGTGCGGCCGGTGGCCCAGACCCTGGTCGCGGACTGGTCCGTGTCGACCAAGCCCGTTCGGCTCGCGGAGACGCCCGATGCGCTTTGGCTGCGCGTCGGGGTCGGGCTGGTGCGGCTGGACGTGACCGCCGGCGCGTTCGACGTCCTCATTCAGCCCTGACCCGATCGCCTCCTACGCCAAAACAAACGCAGGCCGGTGGGTTCCACCGGCCTGCGTCGAATTCGGTCTTCGCGTCGCGCGTCAGCTCTTCAGGAAATCGTCCAACGCTGACTTCGAAATGCGGTACTGGCTGCCGATCTGCTTGGCCTTGATCTGGCCGCCGGTGATCATCTGCATCACGTCGGCCTCGGTGACCTGCAGGTATCCGGCGGCCTGGGCCGGCGACATCACGTCGGGCACCGACGCGGCTGCGCCGGCGGCGGCACCCGTCGCGGCGCTGGCGGCCGGAGCCGCGGCGCCAGCGGTGTTCATCATGCCCTGCTGCAGCGCGCCACCCAGCACCTGGCCGATGCCCATGCCCGCGCCGATGCCGGCGGTGAGGCCGGCGCCGCCGGACGGGTTCTTGGCAGCCTCGCGCATCGCGTCAGCGGCCTGGAGCTGCGTGTACGTGGCCATGTCGAGCATGCCCATCGCGCGCAGTTGTTCGGCGCCGCGCTCGTCGGGCGTGATGCTCTGGGCATAAACCTGCTTGAGCGTGACGCCCACGGCCTTGAAGTCTTCCTGGGCCTTCGCCAGCAGACCGGCGCTGATTTCATCGGTGAGCGCGATCAGTTCGGGCACCGACTTGCCGCCCTTGGTCGCCAGCTCGGCAATCAGGTCCTGCAGCTTGGAGAGCAGGATCGAGCGGAACCGGGTCTGGATCTGCTCGGTCTTGAAGGCGCCGGCCGCGCCGACGACCTGCGAGACGAATTGCTGCGGGTTCGAGACCTGGAACGCATACGTGCCGTGCGCCTTGAGCAGCGCGACGCCCAGGCCCATGCCGGGGTTGCGCACCAAAATCGGCTGGCTTGTAACGGCGAGCGGTCGTTGAACAGCTTGCCGATCAGGTCGACGAGGTACGGGATGTTGGCTGTCGTGATCGTGTGCTGGCCGGGGCCAAAGACGTCGAGGGCCTTGCCGTCTCGGAAGAACACGGCGGCCTGGCCTTCGTATACGCGCACCTGCGAGCCGATGCGGAAGTTCCCATTGCCGCCCTCGGGCAGGCGCCGCACGACCTCGTTCTGCCCCATGTTGGCGTAATCGATGATGTCAAAGATGCGGCCGGAAGGATTTTTAAACATGGCGATCGTCCTGTAGTTTCGTCTTAGGGCTCGTTAGTGCGCCGGGTCTCAGCTGAGCAAGACTTCCTTGCGGCGCTCGTACGTGTCGTTGCACTCGGCCACGATCTTGACCAGGGTGCGGATGGCAGCCGGCAGGCCGGCCGTGTCGCTCAGGCCCGCCTCGATCGTATCGACCGCCGCCGCGACCTTGCTGACGTTGTCGAGCAGGGTGTAGTCGAAGGCGTAGAGCTGTTCGAGCTCCTTCTCCTTGACCTTGACGGCGTCGAACAGACCGCCGTAGCCCATCGCCGCGGTCTTGACCATGTCAATGAAACGGGTCAGCCGCTGGGCCGCGTCCTGCAGGTCGTCCACGAACTCGATGCCACCGCTGGTGAGCAACTGGGTCTGCAGGTCGCGCACGCGCCCCAGCTGTTCGCCATAGCGGTTCGCGATCGTATTGCGGAGCAGACGATCGGACTCACGGCGCGCTTCCTTCTCCACATAACCGTGGAATCCAGGGATCTTGGAGACCAGATTTTCGAGCAGGCCGCGCGAGTCAGTGATTTTCTTCAACAGGTCGGACATTGCAAGGCTCCTCACAAGTGGGACCAGATGACCCCATTCTACATCCGAGCGCGCAACTGCGCCCGCGGATCGGGGCCGAGTCACAGTGGTATTACGCAGGCCACCCCGGACGGTTGCAGGGGGGCCAGACACCGGGAGTGCGAACGCATGATCATGGGCCTTACGACTCTCATTCGCACTCCTGGTGTCTCAACACGATGTCGCACTCCCGGTGTCTGGTATAAACAACCCATGCCAGCCACCGACCAGGGCGTGAGCGTCTCGCGCCACCGCTTTCAGATCATCCCGCGCGTGTTGTGCTTCGTGCGCCACGGCGCCGACCTGCTGCTGATCCGTGGCGCGCCGACCAAACGCCTCTGGGCCAACAAGTACAACGGCCTCGGCGGCCACATCGAGGCCGGCGAGGGCCCGGCCGCCGCCGCGCGGCGCGAGATCCGCGAGGAGTCAGGGTTGAGTGTGAGCGATCTGCGGCTGCGGGGCGTGGTGACGATCGATGCGGGCGAACCGGTCGGGATCGGTCTGTACATCTACTCGGCCCGGGCGCAAACGCGCGTGGTCGTGCCTTCCGGCGAAGGCCAGCTCGAATGGGTGCCCGGCGACGCCGTGACCGCTCGCGATCTGGTCGAAGATTTGAGCACGCTCATCCCGAGGCTACTCAGCCTGCCCGACGACGCGCCGCCGTTCTCGGCCCACTACCACTATGACGACACCGGCCGCCTCGTGATCGACTTCGACGATTAGTCGCCGTTCTCCAGCCAGAGCATCTCCGCTGGGCTGAGCGCCAGCGCCAGCGCATCGGCGTTCGCGCGAAATTCGGCTTCGGTCTGGCAGCCGACCAGCGCGAACACGGTAAGGGGCAACGCCAGGACGTAGGCGAGCGCGATCTGCGGCACAGAGGCGCCCTTGCTCCGCGCCAGCTCGCCAGCCCGATCGAGCCGGGCGAAGTTGTCGGGCGACGCGTAACACTTCACCGCCAGCACGTCCAGATATTCGCTGAAGCTCGCGAGATTGTCGCGTGTAAACCGGCCCGAGAAGAACCCGCCCGCGAGGCTCGACCAGGCGAAGACCGGGATCCCGGCGCGGGCATAGAAAGCGCGCGCGTCCGCGCCTGCCCGGCCGCTGATGCTGACGCAGCCCTCCCAGGGCGGCTGCACCTGCACGGCCAGGCTGAGGTTGGGGCTGCTCACCGCAAACGGCGTCAGGCCGTGCGCCGCCGCGTAGGCGTTGGCGGCCGCGATCCGCTCGTGCGACCAGTTCGAGCCACCGTACGCGCCGATCCGCCCGGCTTCCTTGTGGGCGTGCAGGGCTTCGACGATCGGGCCGACCGGGACGCTCGGATCGTCGCGATGCAGTACGTACAGGTCGACGCTCTCCAGCTGAAAGCGCGCGAGCGTGTCGTGCAAATCCGCGCTGATGTCGAACGGCGTGACGCGGCGCCGATCCGCGTTGTGGTGCGCGCCCTTGGCAAGAATGACGACGCTGTCGCGCAGACGGCGCTCGCGCACCCAGCGGCCGAAGGCGCGCTCGTTGGCGCCGTTGCCGTAGACATGCGCGGTGTCGAAGGTCGTGCAGCCCAGAGCGTGGACCGCGTCCAGGAGCGCGAATTCGCGTTCGGGATCAGCGCCGCTGATCATGACCGTGCCCTGCACCAGGCGCGACACGGGTTTGGCGATGCCTGGGATCTGACCAAAACGCATGGGGACCTCGTGACGAAACCGCGGCCGGCCGACCGCTGACCGCGAGGGCGTGAGCCCAGCGGCCAGACCTTAGCACATTTCCGTGCGCGAACCGTACGCGGCGGCCCGTCAAACACTCAGGGGCTAGACACGCGCGCGTCGCGGGGATAGGCTGAAGCGGACCGGCCGGGCCAGCCTGTCACATCTGGCCAGCGACCGGTGTTATACAGGTAGACGATGACGATCGACATCGAGCAGGCCGGCGTGACCGACCCGTCCGGCGGGGACGACACCTTTGAACGTGCCTTCCTGACGCATTGGCCGCGCCTCCACGCGACCTTGACGCGTCTGGTCGGCGATCCGGATGAGGCTGAGGACCTGGCGCTCGAGACGTTCTGGCGGCTTTACCGAAGACCACCCCGCGAACGGTCCGCCGGCCTGGGCGGTTGGTTACACCGCGTCGCCATGAACCTGGGGTTCAACGCCTTGCGTGCGCGGCGGCGCCGCCAGGTCTACGAGCAGAGCGGCGGCGTGGCGTGGCTCGAGGCTGGCACGGCCGCGGATCCGGCTGAGGCGGCCGAGACGCGGGCCAGGGCCGCGCGCGTACGCGGCGTGCTGGCCGACCTACCCGACCGCGACGCCCAGGTCCTGATCTTGCGGCATTCGGGGTTCTCGTATCAGGAGATCGCGGCGGTACTGAAAGTCGCGCCGGGCTCGGTCGGGACCTTGCTGGCGCGGGCCGAGGCGGCGTTCGAGACGCGGTGGATGGAGGGCGAGCGCGCGTAAGCGGCTTGCTCGGGGATCAACACGATGACACATCTCGACGACGGCGCGTTGCGCGCCCACATGGATGGTCAACTCAATGCCGAAGGGGCGCGACACCTCGAGGGGTGTGCCGAGTGCCGGGCACGTCTGGCCGAGATCGTCGGCCGAAGCACCGGTGTGCAGGCACGACTGGCGACGCTGACGGCGCCGGTCGCGACGACGAAGTCGGCGGAAGCCGCCTGGCGTCGGTTCCAGAACGCGTATCAAAAGAAGGAGACGAACATGTTGACATCGCTCACGAAGCGGCTGCGGCCGCTATTGCTCACCGGGCTCGGGGTTGCGGCGATCGCCGTGGCTTTCTCGTTCACGCCCGTGCAGCAGGCCTTCAGCCAGTTCCTGGCGCTTTTCCGGGTCCAGCAGGTTGCGACCCTGCCGATCGACTTCAGCCGTTTCGACAGCGTCGCGTTCGACAACAACTCGACGACCATGCGGCGCGCGTCGCAGGCTCTGGCCGACTCGGTCGAGATCCGCAGCGAGAGCGACCTGCTCGAGACCGTCACCGACACGGCCAAGGCCTCCGGGCTCGCGGGCTTCACCGTGCGTGTCGGCGACGGGTCGCTCGTCCAACACGTCGTCCGCGGCGGGACCGAGTTCGTCATGCGGCTGAGCGCCGATCGTGCGCAGTCGATCCTCACCGACCTCGGCCGACCCGATCTGGTCTTCCCGGC
Source organism: Anaerolineales bacterium (assembly GCA_044224715.1). Lineage (GTDB taxonomy): Bacteria > Chloroflexota > Anaerolineae > Anaerolineales > UBA6663 > UBA6663. The sequence goes on from JBGAJV010000004.1 coordinate 43,393, forward strand.
CGAAGCCGACGGCGTCGCCTTGACGGTGACGATCCCGAACGCCGTGTCCTCCGCCTACGGCGAATGTCCGCGGTTGGCCAGCCAGCGTGAAGAGGGCCGTCCGATCGACTCGCGCAACGTCAACTGCATGGTGCTGCAGCAGATGCCGAGCCCGAGTGTGACGAGCGACAAGCCGTTCGATCCGTCGCAGCTGGCCGCGCTGGCCCTGCAGTTCACGGGCATGGATGCCGCCGAGGCGGCGCGCGTCAGCCAGCAGTTCGACTGGGCCACGACGCTTGTCGTGCCGCTTCCCGCCCAGGCCGCGACCGCGCAGGATGTGTCAGTCGACGGCGTGACCGGCAAGCTGATCACGGCGACGGGCGAGGCCGGCGAGGTCAGTGCCGGCACCTACTCGATCGTCTGGGTCAAGGACGGCTTCCTCTACGCCGTCGTCGGCAGCAACGATCCGGCCACCGGTCTGGCGTTGGCCAATAGCCTGAAATAACGAAAGAAGGAGGCGTGGGGGGGGGGGGGGGGGGGGGCTTTTTCGTTATGATACAGACCATGTCTTCTCTGGCCATCCAGACCGAATTGCTGCGCAAGGAATTTGGGCCGCAGGTCGCCGTGCGCGGTCTGAGCCTGGAGGTGCAGCGCTCCGAGGTCTTCGGCTTTCTCGGACCCAACGGCGCCGGCAAGACGACGTCGATCAAAATGCTCTTGGGCCTGGTGGCCCCGACGTCCGGCCGGGGCGAGCTCCTCGGCGCTCCCATCGGGCACCGCGCGACGCGGGGACGGGTGGGATTTCTGCCCGAACACTTTCGCTTTCACGACTGGCTGACGGGCCAGGAGTTCCTCACCCTGCACGGCCGGTTGCACGGCCTGGCGGGGGCGACGCTCAAACGCCGGATCGATGACCTGCTGGAAAGGGTCCGGCTGAGCCCGTATCGCGGCAAACAGCTGCGAACGTATTCGAAGGGCATGCTGCAACGCATCGGCCTCGCGCAGGCGCTGATCAACACGCCCCAGCTGGTCTTTCTGGATGAGCCGACGTCGGGCCTCGACCCGGTCGGGCGGCGGCTGGTGCGTGACCTGATCCGCGAGGTCCGGGACGCCGGGACGACGGTCTTCCTCAACAGTCACCTGCTCGGCGAGATCGAGGTGACCTGCGATCGTGTGGCCTTCATCCAGCATGGCGAAGTCGTGCGGACCGAAGCGCTGCATGCCCTGGCACAGGGCGAGGTGCAGGTCACCGTGCGAGCCCAGGGCCTGACGCCCGAGGTGCTGACGGGGCTGGCGCAGTGGGCCACGGCGATACGGGCGGATGGCGATCAGGCGACCTTCGTCCTGACCGAAGGCGAAGCGCAATTGCCCGCCATCCATCGGTATCTCGTCGGTCAGGGCGTGGACGTCTTCGCGTTGACTCCGCAGCGGCTGTCGCTCGAGGAGATCTTCATTCGCACGGTCGGGACGGAAGGCGTTCTGTAAACGGGTGACGCGATGATCGATGCTGTCTTGACGCTGGCGGGTTTGACGTTTCGGGAAGCGGTGCGCCGTCGCATCGCGCTGGCCGCGTTCCTGCTGGGGCTTGCGTTCATCGTCCTGTACAACGTCGGTCTGCATTTCATCCTCGCCGACTGGCAACAAAGCAACTCGAGCCTCGGCGCGCAGAGCACGGTCGTCCTGACGGGCATCCTGAACGGGCTGGCGCTGGCCGGGCTTTACGCGATCAACTTCCTGTCACTGGCGCTCGGCGCGCTGCTGGCCGCCGACACGCTGGCCGGCGAGATCGGCTCCGGTGCGATCCAATCGATCGTGACCAAGCCGATCGCGCGTTGGCAGGTCGTCGTCGGCAAGTGGTTGGGTTTCGCGCTCATGCTCCTCGTGTACGTGGCGCTGATGTCGACCGGCGTGATCGTGGGGCTGTATCTGCAGGCCAACTACGCCCCGCCGGGGCTGGCGAACGGCCTGCCGCTGATCTATCTGGTCAGCCTGGTGGTGATGTCTGTGACGTTGATGTGTTCGAGCCGCCTGTCCGCGCTGGCCACGGGCGGCGTGATCTTTGGACTCTATGGTTTGGGTTTCATCGGCAGCATGGTCGAGCAGATCGGCGCCGCGCTCCAGAACGAGACCGCCGTCCAGATCGGGATCTTCTCGAGCCTCCTGGTGCCGACCGAGGCGATCTGGCGGCGGGCGGCGTTCGAGATGAGTTCGGCCCTGACTCAGGCGATCGGGAACGTGTCGCCGTTTATGGGGCTCGGATCGCCGCCCAGCCCGCTGATGATCGCCTATGCCGCGGCATACGCCCTCGTCGCGATGACGATCGGCGTGCGCTGGTTCTCGCGCCGCGACCTGTAGGCGCGCCCGGCCCGCCGAAGTTTAGCGGGATCAATTTCGGTTTCCCTCGGTCGAAAAAACGAACTTCACAGCGGCATCTTGATTCGGCCGGCCCGTTTTTATATAGTGGCCAAATCCTACCGAAAAAGGATCCGCCGCATGTTGGTGACCCTGCTGATCGCACTCCGTGAAGGCCTCGAAGCCGCCCTGATCGTCGGAATCATGATGGGCTATCTGAAGAAGACCGGCCAGATGGCGCACAGCCGTCAGATCTGGATCGGCGTGGCCGCGGCCGTGGCGCTCAGCGTTGCGCTGGCTACGGGCATTCAGATCGCCGGCGCCGAACTCGAAGGGGCGGCCGAACAGATCTTCGAGGGCACAGCCATGCTGCTGGCCGTGATCGTCCTCACCTGGATGGTCATCTGGATGCGCACGCAGGCGCGGACGATGAAGACCTCGCTCGAGCACAAGCTGCAGACCGCGCTCGGCGGTGGCACGACCTTTGGCCTCGCGGCCGTGGCCTTCCTGGCCGTGTTCCGCGAAGGCGTCGAAACCGCCCTGCTGCTTTCGGCGGCAGCCTTCACCACCGACGCGCTGGGCGCCCTGACCGGCGCCGTGATCGGCCTGGCGTTGGCGACCCTGATCGGCGTGCTGATCTACGCCTCGACCATCCGCCTCAACCTGGGGCTTTTCTTCTCGGTCACCAGCCTGTTCCTGCTGGCCTTCGCCGCGGGTCTGCTGGCGCACAGCGTGCACGAGTTCCAGGAAGCCGGGCTGCTCTTCACCCTCAACGAGCATGTGTGGGACCTGGGCGGCATCTTGAGCGACGACGGCGGCCTCGGTCAGATCCTGGCGATCGTCTTCGGCTATCAAAGCAGCCCGTCGCTCGAGTCGGTCGTCGTGTACTGGTCCTACTGGGCGGCGACGCTGATCGGCGTGCGCTGGTGGCTCGATCGTCGGCCGGGGCGTCCGACGGCCAAGCAGGCCGTAACGGCCGGCGTCTGACGCGCCAACATTCGACGCACGCGCAGCCGGGTCAGGTCGTCCCTGACCCGGCTGTTTTTTTGCTTACTTCACCCCCTGTCTCCGCAATTCACCCTCGATTTAGCGCCCGTTCACCAGTGCTTTATGGCGGGACGTCGTGCCGGGCCGTAGAGTGAAGGTTGCCCCGGGACGACTGGATCGCTACCGGGCCTTTTCACCGGGCGTCCCGCCCGGGCCAGGTGCCTGCCATGACCACTGCCACCCTCGATCTCAACGCCCTGCTCGCTCAGGCCGACGCCGCCGCCGGCGCCGGTGACTGGAGCACGGCGCAACTCCAGCTGGCACAGGCGCGCGTCCTTGCACCCCACGACGCCGGGATCGCGACTGGGCTGGGGATCAGCCTGCTCCGGCTCGGCCGCCTGCCCGACGCGCTGGCCGAGTTCCAACACGCCGCGGTCCTTGCGCCGGACAACCCCGAAAGCCTCAACAACCTGGGCTTCGCCAGTGCCCTCAACGGGCAGGCCGAAGCGGCCGAGGCGGCCTTCATCGGCGCGCTCGAGTGCGATCCGAACCATGGCGCGGCCACGCGCAACCTGGCCCAGCTATACCTCGACCTGAACCGGCTGCAAGAAGGTGTTGGTCTGCTCGTCGCGCGCGTGCGCGCGGTCCCCGACGACGCCGACGCGCTGCATCTCTTGGGCACGTGCTACGAAGAAGTCGACGATCTCGAATCGGCCCGCGCCCTGTTCCGCCAGGCCGTGGCGCAACGCCCGTCCGACCCCGATTTCCAGGCGGCGCTGGCGCGCGTCTCGCCGGCACAGCCCGAGTCGGTGCTCGCCCGCCCCGGTCTGAGCGACAAACTGGCGCGCCTCAAGGTTCGCAACGGGCAGACAGCGCCGGCCGCGCCCAAGACGCCCGCGTCTCGGATCGATGCCGCCCCAGCACGACCGGTCGCCGTGGCCTTCTACGGCATCGGCGAAACGAGCGACGCGACTCGGCTGGGCGTGCCCGCCAACGCGCTGGCCGACCTGCAACACCACGTTAAATTGACACGCACGCCCGAGGTCAGCGACCTGCGGACGTTCGACGTCTTCGTCTTCAGTCGGCCGCACCTCTCGGGCGAGCACATGCACGCGCTCAAGCAGGCGCGGGCCGCCGGCAAGCGCGTGATCATCGACGTCGAGACCGACACCTTTGCGTTGCCGGGCGACCACCCACGCCGCCCCTACCTGGCCGGCGCCGACGCGCTCGCCAACCTCGAGCTGGCGCTGGCTCAGGCGGATCTGGTGACCGTCGCCAGCCGGCATCTGGCCGATACCCTGGCGCCGCGCTGCAGCGCCGTGGCCGTCGTGCCGAGCGGCTGGTCGCCGAGCAACGTGTGGTGGACCAAGCCGGGTCCCGCCCACACCGGCGTGACGTTGGGATGGGTCGGTGACCCGAGCCAGGATCTCGATCTCCTCGAGATCGCCGACGCGCTGCACGCGACGCTGCGCGCCCACCCGAACGCCCGTCTGGCCATCGCCGGGTCGCCGGCGGCTTACCAGGCGTTCGACGACGTGCCCGAAGCGCGCAAGCTCTTCCTGCCGATGGTCGGTCCGGACGACTTCCCGTATCTGCTGGCGCACTTCGACGTGTTGCTGGCGCCGGTGCGCCAACGCGGGCAGGCCTGCCTCGGGAGCGATCAACGGCTGATGGAAGCCGGCGCGCGCGGGTTGCCGTGGATCGCCAGCCCGGCCCCGGCCTACACCGAGTGGACTTCCGGCGGCGTCTTCTGTGCCACGGGCGCCGACTGGGCGAAGGCCCTCGAACACGCGTTAGACAACGATGCCTGGCGCCGGACGACGAGCCAGGCCGGCCGCGAGGCGGCTCAGGCTCGCCGTGCCGAGGCGATCGGTGCCCGCTGGCAGGAGCTCTTGGCCGATCCGGCTGCGCGCTGACGCCGGGGCATCGCCCATCATCAAGACACCCGACATGCCCCTGCCCACCGCGCTCCACCTTCGTCGAGCCCAGGCCCGCGCCGATCTGCACGCGGGCCGGGTCGACGCGGCCCGCACCCTGCTGCAATCGGTCGTGGCCGCGGCTCCGGAGGATCACGAGGCGCAACTTTGGCTCGGCGATGCCGAGCTGGCCTGCGGCAACCTCGCCGCGGCCGAGGCCCGCTACGCCGACGCGCAACGCCTGCGCCCCGACGGCCACGATGTGCTCACGCGTCTGAGCCTGGTGCAGGCCGAACGCGGCGGCGACACCGGTTGGACCAACCGCGCCGTTGCCGATGACCTGGCGACGCTGCGCCGCGACCTGGGCGCGCTCGACGCCGAGCTGGCCTTCATCACCGAAGCCGACGTCCGACGCGCCGCGTTGCTGCTCGACGAGATCGTCTCGGCGCGCGAGCCAGCCCGACTCATCTCCGAGCGCCTGAACGACATCGACCGCTTGCTCCCGGCCCTGGTCGAGCTCAACGTCCGCGCCGCCCGCCGCGACGGCCAGGACGAGGTCGCCGAGGCCCTGGGCCAGCTGCTCGTCTCGCTCCGTCTGCAACGCCAGGCGACGGATCGCCCCGCCCCGTCGGTCCGTCGCGGCCCGCTCCGCGCGCTGGTGATCGCGCCGGTGGCCGGTTCCGGGTTCACGCGTGTGCCCGCGGCGGCCCTGCGCGCGCACGGCTCCGAGGTCGACGAGGGCATCGGGCTTGGGCCCGAGCGCGCTCGTGAGTACGACGTGATCATCGCCCACGAGCCGCACGCCGACGCGCAGGTGACGCAGAGCCTGGCGATCGCGGCCGCCGAGGGCGTGGCGATCGTCGTCAGCCTGGCCTGCGATTACGCCCGTCTCCCGGGCGAACATGCGGCCTTTCATCGCGTCGGTCTGGGCTCGGCCGAGCGGGTCGAGTCGTTCGTGACCGCGCTCGGGCTCGCCGATCTCGTGATCGCCGGATCCGAGCCCCTGGCCGACACCCTGCGCGACGCCGGACATCGCGTGCGCGTGATCCCCACCGGGTGGTCCCGCAACGGCGGCGCCTGGGATCTGCCGCGCGAGACGCGCCCGATCGTCAGCCTCGGCTGGTTCGCCGACCCCGGCACGCACCTCGACCTGGCGATTGTGCGCCGCGAGATCAGCCGCATCCTGCGCACCCACCCCGACACGCGATTGCTGATCGCCGGCGACCCGCTGGCCTATCAGTCGTTCGCAGGCGCGATCCCGGATGGCCAGCGCGTGTATCTGCCGCCGGTGAGCGCCGTCGACCGACCGTACCTGCTCGCACAAGCGGACGTGATGGTGCAACCGCTGCGGCAGGGCCACTATGCGGAGAGCGTCGGCGCCCAACACCTGATTGAAGCCGGCGTCCGCGGTCTGCCCTGGGTGGCCTCGCCGACGCAGGCGACGCGCGCGTGGGGCCGTGGCGGCCTGATCGCCGAGGACGGCGAAGCCTGGTTCGCGCACCTGACCCACGTGATCGAGCAGCCGCGTCTGCGTGAGGAATTGGCCGCGGCGGGTCGCCAGGCGGCGCAGGCCATGGAAGCCGGCGCGCTGGCCGAGACCTGGTGGCGGGCCACGACCGGCGCTCTGCCCTTGAGCCGGCTCGAGGCGTTGCCCGAGGTCGCGCCGACCGGGCCCGTCGTCGCGCCGCTGCCCGGCATCTTCGCCGCACCCGTCTGGGAAGGACTGCCGTCATGAAGCTGGTCTACATCACCGCCGACAACCCGCACGAGTGGAACAGCAGCGAATGGCGCTGTGCGGTCCCGGCGCGCGCCATAAATCGCTCGGGTCTGGCGCAGGCGGCGCTCGTCGATCTGCGCGATTGGCTTGTGGGTACGCCGAGCGCGATGGACGCCTGTCGACCCGCCGACATCATCGTCGTGCAGCGCAACCTGCTCGGCCCCGTGCTCGCCACGATCCTGCACTGGAAGGCCCAGGGCAAGACCCTCATCGCCGACTTCGACGATGCGTACGACCAGATGCCAGACTCGAACCCTGCGTACGCCTTCTGGCACAAGGGCTGGGTTCGACATGCCGATGGCGGCTACGAAACGATGTCGCCGACGCCGATCGAGCAATTCGGCTGGGGGCTCAAGCTCTGCCACGCCGCCACGATGCCGTCGCAACGGCTGGCCGAAGACTGGGCGCACCTGCTGCCAACCTATCATCTGCCCAACGCGCTCGACCCGGCCATCTACCGAATCACCGACCGAAGCGGCAAGGTCACCGGCACCTTCGACGCGCCAAACCCGGATGGGCGCATCCGCATCGGCTGGGGCGGCAGCCTGTCGCACCTGCAGTCGTTCACCGACAGCGGCGTCCTCGTCGCGCTTCAACGTGTCTGTCGCGCGCGGCCCGAGGTCGAGGTCGTCATCCACGGCAACGACGGCCGGCTGCTCGACGCGCTCAAGGTCTCGCCCGAACAAAAGGCGTTGCGGCCGTGGGTGCCCTACACCGAGTGGCCGGCGCAACTGCGCACGCTCGATATCGGCCTGGCGCCGCTCAGCGGCTCGTACGACGAACGGCGCAGCTGGATTAAGGGTCTCGAATACCTGGCCGCCGGCGTGCCCTGGATCGCGACGGACGGGCCTGTGTACGCGGGCCTGCGCCAATTCGGCACTTTGGTCGAAAACACGACATACGCCTGGGAGCGCGCCATCCTGGCCCACATCGACACGCTCGACGAGCGCCGGCTTCTGGCCCGCGCCAATCGCTCGCAGGCCGTGCGCTTCACGGCCGACGCCCAGACGCCCGAGATGCTCAGCCTTTACGCGACGATCCACGAACGGGCCCAGGCCGGCGCGATCGGGGCGACACCTGTTCAGAGCGCCGAGAGGATTTCGCAATGACCAAGCTCGATCGACTGTCACAAATCGCTGCGGACCTGCGCGCCGCTGAACAACACGACGAGATCGCAGAAAAAGACCGCGAGAAGCTGCTGGTGCGGGTCGCGCACATGGTCCGCATCCCGGGCGGCTCGTTTCCAATGGGCACCAGCGAAGAGCAGGTCAAGTATCTGCTCATGCGCGAGGATTGGGCCAATGAGTGGGACAGCCGCAACATGTTCATGGCCGAGCAGCCGCCGCACTCGGTGACGCTCCAGTCGTTCAGCATCGCCCAGCACCCGGTGACGAACCTCGAGTACCGGCCGTTCATCTGGGCGACCGGATACAAGGCGCCTCGCCATTGGGCGAACTTCGACATCCCCAAGGGCCTGGAGGAGCATCCGGTCGTCAATGTGTCGTGGCACGACGCCAACGCCTATTGCGGCTGGCTGCGCGAGCAGACCGGTCAGCCGTTCCGACTGCCGACCGAAGCCGAGTGGGAGCGCGCGGCGCGAGGCACCGACGGCCGCCTCTACCCCTGGGGCGCGGATTTCGAGCATTGGCGCTGCAACACGGCGGAGAACAACCGGCGCGACACGTCGCCGCTCAACATGTACGTGCCCGGTGGCGTCAGCCCGGACGGGCTGCAGGACATGGCCGGGAACGTCTATGAGTGGACCCTGTCGATCCTCAAGCCGTATCCCTACGACCCGACCGACGGCCGCGAGGACCCGAGCAGCGAGGGCAAGCGCGTGGTGCGCGGCGGCTCGTGGTACTACAGCCGCAAACTGGCCCGCTGCGCCGCGCGCGAGAGCCTGCTGCCGTCGTACACGTCGACCGGGCTGGGCTTCCGCCTCGCGACCTCATGAGCCGGTGACACCATGCTGCTCTCCGCCACCCTGATCGTCAAGAACGAAGCAGCCAACCTCAAACGCTGTCTTGACAGCGTGGCCGGCGTCGTCGACGAAGTCGTCGTCGTGGACACGGGTTCGACCGACGATACGGTGGCGGTCGCCGAGACGCTGGGCGCCCGCGTGCTGCATCATGTCTGGACCCAGGATTTCGGCGTGGCGCGGAATGTGGGGATCGACGCGGCGCGCGGAGAGTGGATCCTGCATCTCGACGCCGACGAGGCCGTGACGCCCGAGAGCGCGCGCGCCATGCGCGAGACGGTGCAGGCCTGTGCGGCCGACGGGTTGCTGGTGACCATGCACCACTTCACCCTGCCCGACGCGCTCTCCGATCATCTCGAGTCGGAGGAAGTTCGGCTCTTCCGCAACCGGCCCGATTACCGCTTCGAACTCAACCTGCATACGCAGATCCTGCCGAGCATCCAACGCGCCGGCGGCGTCGTCGCGGCGAGTGGGTTGCGCATCTGGCACTACGGCTATCTCTCCGAACAGGCCCAGGGCAGCGATCGACTGCGCCGCAACGTGGCGTTGCTCGAAGCCGAAGCCCGGCGCCGCCCGCAAGACGCGTATTCCTGGATCAAGCTGGGAGTCACGCAACAGACGCTGGGTCTCGACGACGAGGCCGAACGCACGCTGCTCCATGTCTGGCAGCAGCAGGACGTCAACGGCGTCAACGTCGAGGTCCTACAACAGAGCCTGGCTGCGCTGGCCGCGATCGCCGAACGGCGTGGCGACTTTCCGGCCGCCCGGCATTACGCCCGGCTCGGGCTCGACGTGCCCGGCGCCGTCCGGATGGCGCCGGCCCTGCGGTTGATCGGCGCCAACGCCGCCCTGCAGATCGGCGTGCAGCGCACCGTGAGCGCGCTCACCCAGGCGCATCGTGGCCAACACCGCATCGAAGACCTGCGGGCCGGCCTGCCGTCGGCCCGGGCCGCGCTGGCGCAAGCCGTCGACGGCTTTCGAGCGCTGGCCGACGACCCGGCGCTACGCTCCGAGCATCGCGCCAACCTTGCCGATCGGTGGCAGGTCGCGCGCGCCCAGCTCGCATTGTGCGATCGCTTGATGGCGCGCGCCTGCGGCGCAACGCCCATGGTCGAGATCCCGCGCTGCGATCGGGCCTGGCCGGTGTCGCGCTCCGTGACCCTCGGCGCGGTGCGAGCCATCCCGTGGGGCGGGCTCTGGCCCTTCTTCGAGACCTGGACGGCGCACATCGGCAGGCGCGATCCCGGTGCGCGGCTCGTGATCTTCGGCGCCGAGCTCGACGCCGAGACTTCGACCGAGATCGCACGCCATGCCACCTTGATCCCGTTTGCGCCGGGCGCGCAATCCGTGAACGTGCAGCGCTACGAGTTGTATCAGGCCTGGCTGGCCGAACACCCCGAGGTCGACGGCGTGCTCATGAGCGACGTGCGCGACGTGATCTTTCAGGATGATCCCTTCGCCCAACCGTTGATCGCGCCGTTGATGCTGCCGCTCGAGGATCCGCTTCTGACACTGGGCAGCGAGACCAACAACGCCGAGTGGCTGCGCGCGCTGTACGGTCGCGAGCGCTGGGCCGAATTGAGCGACGCGCCGATCGCATGCTCGGGCACCGTGCTCGGCACGCGCGCCGCCGTCTTGGGTTATCTCGCGGCCATGCGGGTCGAGTTGACCGCGCACGCCACAGACGGGCGTCTGGCCGGCCTCGATCAGGGCGCCCACAACGCCCTGCTCCGCGCCGGCAGGCTCGCCGGCGCCGTCGCCGTCCCGAACGGCGAGCGCGTGTTCACCGTCGGGTCGATGTTCCCGCAGGATCTGCGCGTCGATGACGCGGACCGCGTGCTGGCCGCCGACGGCCACGCGCCCGCAATCGTGCATCAGTACGACCGCCATCCCCACCTCGTCGCCGCCGTCGTGAGGTCTCTGTCATGCCTCGTCTCTCCATCTGTCTGATCGCCAAAAACGAATCCCGCGACCTTGCGCGCTGTCTGGCGAGCGCGCAAGGCGTCGGCGACGAGATCGTGCTCGTCGACACGGGCTCGACCGACGACACGGTGGCGATCGCCGAGCGCTTCGGCGCCCGCGTCGCCCACCACACGTGGCGCCGCGACTTTGCCGAAGCCCGCAACGCGTATCTCGCATTGGCGCAAGGTGACTGGATCCTGGCGCTCGACGCGGACGACGAACTGCCCGAGGCCACGGCGGCGCGGCTGCGCGCGCTCCTCGACGAAGCCGACGCGGCGACCCCGCCGATCGACGCGATCACGATGCTGTATCACAGCCCGATGCCGCCGGGCGAGGCCGTCGCGTTCACCGAGTACCCGGTGCTGCGGCTGTTTCGCAACCGCCCAGCCTACCGCTACCGTCAGGCGATCCATGAACAGATCTTGCCCGCGATCCTGGCGACGGGCGGACGCGTCGTTGACAGCGATCTACGGCTGACGCATTTCGGCTATCTGCGCCCGACGGTCCAGGGCGGCCAGGCGCGGGCCCAGCGCGACCGCGAGATCATCGAGGGCGTGCTGCGACGCGAGCCGGACAACGGGTACATGTGGTTTCAGCTTGGCGCGCTGGCGTTGCGCGAAGGACAACCGGGCGAGGCGGAGCTGTATCTCGAACGCGCCGCCGCGCATCAAGACATGCTCGGCGTGACCGAGCGCGCGCTCACCGAACGTCTGCTGTCGGGTCTCGCCTATCAGGCCGGCGACGCGCGCGCCGCGCTGGCGCACGCCGAGGCCAGCCTCAGCGCCCTGCCCGCCGACCAGAACTCGCTCGGGTTGCTGAGTTGGGCGCAGGCGCACATCACGCTTGGCCAGCGCGCCGCCGACGAGGCCGCCGCGGCTGCCCGCCCCGACCTGCCCGTAAAGGCGTACTCCGAAGCGTTGGCGCGGCTCGAAGTCAGCCGCACGCACTTCGCGGCCGCGCTGACCGGGTACACCCGGCTGGCGCAGGCCCACGACCTCGCGCCCGAAGCACGCGCGCAGATGTCGCAGAATCGCCGTCTGTGCGAGCAGGTGCTCGGCCGGCGCTCCGCGGCCTGACGCTACGTCGCCGGTTCGCCCGATTCGAGATCGGCCCAATAGATGGCCGTCGTCTGATCGATCGTCGGCAGGTAGACGCTGCTGTAGAAGCCCTCGCGGTTTTCGGGATCCGTCAACATTAACACGAACAGGGTCCCGTCGGGCACGGGCGCGACGGCGATGTCGACGATCCGGCCGTCATAGTCATCCGCCCGATACAGGAACCACACCTGTCCGCCCGTCTGCAGCCCCGTGTCGTAATACAGCTGACCGGGCTCCAACCCCAGGAAGTGACTGAGACAGACCAGACACTCGTCGATGGGCACGCCCAATAGCCCGACGACGGCTTCGCCGGACGCGAGTTGCGACCCCGCGTCATCGGTTCCGCCGCCGCCACCGTCGGCCGTTGCGGCATCGCCGCCGCCCGGCGCCGTCTCGCTCGACGGCGCATCGTTGCCCGCGTCCGATCCAGACTCGGGCAACGATCGCGATGTCGACGCCGCGGGCGCGACGTCGACCGCGAGGTCACCGGGCGCCAGGAAGGCGCGCTGCGCCGTCTCCGCGGCGCAGGCCGTGTCGGGCGTAGCCGCGGGGTCGGTCAGGAACTGGCTGATGATCGATTGGGCGCAGTGCGCGTCGGGCCCGGCGCTGACGCCATGGCCGGCCGTCGGCCAGAGCACGAACGTGCTATGGCTGGAAGCGCGCGCCGCACGTTCACCGTAGGCCGCCGGCGTGGTCGGATCGAGACCGCCGGCCAGAACGAGGCTCGGTCGATCGGTCTGGAGCGGGGCCAACTCGGCGGGCGTGGCGGCCGAGATGCCGAGCGCCTGGCACACGGCGATGCCGGTGGCCGGGTCGCCGAACACATGCAGACGACCGAAGGCCGCGGTGCGTGGGTGTGCGTCGAATGCGGCGTTCAAGGCGTCGGCCGTCGTCGGCAGGATCTGCTCGTGGCATGTGATCGCCAGATTGACGACCGTATTCATGTCGGGCGCGCTGGCGGAGAAGATCGCGGCAAGCGGGTTCAGCGACGTGACGTCGCCCTGCTGAAGCGCCGAAATGGCGTACGGCACCGCCGGGATGTAGTCAGAGATGTGCAGCCCCCACACGGCGGCGTTGACGACGCCGGCCGGGTCGAGCGTCAGCGCCTGATCGCCGCCCAGGGCGTCGGTGCCGGGCACGACGATCGGCGTTTGCGCCGACTGGGTGAGCAGGGCATCGAACGTCTGCGCCAGATCGGGATACGTCTGCGAACAGACCGGGTCCGCCGCGCAGTCGGCGAACAATGTGTCAAGGGCTTCGTCCGCATTGGCTGCCGTATCGTTGACGCGCAGCACGTCGGGCGGCAGCGCCGAGTCGAGCACGGCGGCGCGCACGAGGCTCGGGTCATCGCGCATCAACGTCATGGCCAGGCGTGTGCCGTACGAGATGCCGTACACGTCGATCCGGTTGTACCCGAGCGCGCGCGCGATGTCGCGGACGTCGGCGGCATTGGCTGCCGTGGTGTACGCGGCAGGGTCGATCGCGGCGGCGAGCAGACTCTCGCGACAGGCCGTGGCCGCCGCGACGGGATCATCGGTGTGCAGGTCGGGACATTCCAGCTTTGGGGTCGAGAATCCCGTGCCGCGTTGATCGAACACGACGAGATCGCGCTCGGCCACGATGGGCGCAACGACGCTCGCGTGCACCGAAGCCGACCAGCCGATCGCGTCGGCGCCGGGTCCACCCTGCAAGTAAAAAAGCGGTGGCGTGTTCACGTTCGAGCGCGCGCTGCGGTACACGACGACGGCCAGGGAGAGCGTCGGGCTGTCGGGGCGCGCGCGATCTTCTGGCACAGCGACGACGCCGCAACTGACCGCGGCGTTCGCGGGCGGTTGAAACGGACACGGCCCTTCGACGAACGCTGCCGCATAGGGCGGCGGCGTCACCGTGGGGGCGACTGTCACGGCCGGGGTCGGCGAGACGATCGGGGCGGACACGCTGCGGGGCGCTGCCGGCGCGGGACGCAACAGCAGCCAGGCGCCGCCGAGCGTGAGCACCGTCACCATGCTCAACGCCGAGGCTCCACCGAGAATCCAGACCCATCGCTTCGACGACTGGCGCCGGCGTTGTTCCTGAGCCGCGGCCGCTTCCTCACGCTCGCGTTGCTGCACCATCTCGAGCGGTGTCAGGCGCGGCGGGACGGCCGGCTCGCGGGTCGGCTGCGGGTCGACCGAGATCGGCGCGGGCGCCGTTGTCCTGACGGTCGAAGGCTCGACCCGACGCACCGGCGTCACGGGCGCCGGGGGCTGCGGTTGCGGCGCGGGCGGCTGCGCGGTCTCGAGGCTCCTCGCGCGATTCAGCGCGTACTGCTTTTGAGCCGGATCGTCGAGCGCCTCGGCCAGCATGCGCCATGCCGTTGCGTTATTGGGATAGCGCGTCACCGCTTGAGCGAGCCGGGCAGCAGCCGCCTTGCGCTGCCCGGCCTTCAACAATCGTTCGGCTTCGATAGTTTCAGGTGATAAAAACATGCCGACTGCCCTTGATCGAAAACGCGGCACGACGCCAGACCCATTGACGTCGCCCTCGACCGCGGCCGCACCGATCCAACACTATGCCGCCGGTCAAAGCTGGGAGCGATCCCAAGTGCGCGCAACAGGACAAGCTGCCCGAGCCATGACAACGGAAGCTTAGGGCGTCTGGTTCTTACTTTCAGAGCGGATTGGTTAGAATGCGTGAGAAAACGGACAAAAGTCACGGAATTCGACGCACCTGGGGCAGCGCGACGAGACCGATCAAGGCAGAGGCAAGGCACAGACCGCTGGCGACCCACAGGGCGAATTGCAGACCCTGGTTTTCGGCCATGGCACCCAGGGCGAGCCCGCCGAAGGGCTGAAAGCCAACCACGACCCAGATATAGGCCGAGAGCACGCGACCGCGGAGATGATCGGGCACGTTGTCCTGCAGCAAGGTGTTGGACATCGCCAGGTGCGTCACCTGCGCCCAGCCGATGACGATCATGCTCGCGACGACCCAGCCGATATCGGTTGCAGCGCCCAGGCTGAGCAGGGCCAGGGCAAAGACGATCGGCGCCACCGCGACGAGACGTCCGCGCCGGCGGTATCCGCCCAGGAGCGCCAGCCCGATCGCGCCGGTCAGCGCGCCCAACCCGGACATCGCCAGAAGGAAGCCGTAACCGTCCGCGCCGAGGCCCAGACGATTGCGCGCGAACTCCGGCAACAACACCTGCATGGGAAAACCGACTGTCGACGGCACGAGCACAAGCAAGACCAGGCCGCGCAACGCCTTGTTCGTCCACAGGAACGACAGACCCTCACGCAAAGCCAGCCACATGTTTTGATCCGGCTTGACCGCCACCTCGCGCGGCGCGAAGCGCATCAAATAAAGGGCCACGATCACGGCCAGGAAGCTGAGGCCGTTGAACAGGAACGCCCAGGTCTCGCCGATCTGGGCGACGATCAGGCCGCTGATCGCCGGCCCGACCAGGCGCGCGCCCTGGATCACCGACGAATTCAGGGCGACGGCGTTCGCCAGATCCGGTTTATCGACCAATTGGCCGACCAGCGCGTTGCGCGTGGCGAAGTCGAACGTGTTGGCGATCCCCAGGGCCACGGCCAGGACCACCACGTGCCAGAACTGCACGATCCCAGTGCCGGTCAGGAGCGTGAGGATGAAGGCCAACACCATCATCACGACCTGGATGACGATCAGGAGCTGCCGCCGATCACGCTTGTCGGATTGCACGCCGGCATAGAACGACAGCAGCGTCGTCGGGACGGTTTGCGCGAACGCCAGCGCGCTGACCGACAACGAGGAACCGGTCAAGCGGAAGACAAGCCATTGCTGTGCCGTGGCCTGCATCCACGTGCCAATGAGCGAAACCAACTGACCGCTGAAGTAGAGTTGAAAGTTGCGATGTTGCAGGGCCCGCACGGCGGCGGGCCACCGGGACGTGCGTTTCGGGGCCAGAGCCATTGCGGAAGTGTATCGCACTCGCTCAGGCGACGGTTGCGCCGTCTGGCCGCCACCCCCAACCCCTTCCACGAAAACGCGCACCTGTCGTCGCCGGATCAAGGCGCCTGGCGCGCTTTCGCGGAGGGGGCTTTGGCTCACGACTCTGATCACGCGCTCCCGCGCTCCCCTGTATTTTCACGGGCGTAAAGAAACTCTAACTGAAGTCGAACAAGGTAACGCCGATATCGTCTGTGAACGAACGCGAACGTTCAGGAGGTGACTATCGCACAGGCCTTGCGACTTCACCCCCGGGGCGCCCGGATACGGGCCCAGGCGCACCGGATGCAGGTTTGCCCGAAGGTTTAGGACTGTTGGGGGAAGGACCCCCGCAAACACTCGTCCGACATAAGTCGGACACCGTAACACGGAGGTTACGATCATGGCTAATGTAGATGTCAATCGCGTCGCTGGAAACATCGGCGCCCTCAATTCGCTGTACTCTCTGCGTCAGGTCAACCAAGACTTGGCCACCCGCCAGGCCCGCCTGCAGACCGGCAAGCGCCTTCTGTCGGCCGCTGACGACCCGGCTGGGATGAACATCGCCACGTCGTTCGACATCCGCCGCAATGCGATGAAGACGACGCTGAACGCCATCGGCGATGCCAAGAACCTGATGGCCACCGCCGAAGGTGGTCTGACCAAGATCCAGGACATCCTGGTCAAGATGCAGAACAAGGCCCTTGAGGCCGTCGGTGACACCATCGGCCAGGACCAGCGCGATGCCATCGTCGATCAGCTCAATGCGTACCGCACCGAGATCGACGACATCGTTGCGCAGACTCAGTGGAACGGTCGCACCCTGCTTTCGGGCACGTCGCTCGGCACGTTCCTGACGGGCGTCGACAGCAGCGGCAGCGTCGCCACCACGGCGCAGGCGACCCTGGGCACGGCCTCGAACAGCACGGGCCTCGGGCTGACGGCTTCCTTCGCGATCACGGACACGGCGTCGGCCAACACCGCGCTGGGCTCGATCGCGACGGCGCTGTCCCGCGTCAAGGGCAACGTCAGCGACCTGGGCGCCTTCACGGCCCGGCTCTCCTTCAAGGAGGAATCGTTGACGGTGGCGCACTCGAACGTTGAGGCGGCCTACAACCGGATCATGAACGCCGACATGGCTGAGGAACAGGTCGAGGCGAGCAAGCTGCTGATCCTGCAGCAAACCTCGTCGGCGATGTTGGCCCAGGCCAACAGCGCGCCGCAGTTCCTGCTGTCGCTGTTCCGGTAATCGGTCCTAGCGAAAGACGCTTATCGGTAGCCTTCGGGGGGCGTCCGCGGTGCAAGCCGCGAACGCCCCCCGATTGAGGATGATGGAGACGAACGGAACCGGGGTTGGGCCGCCAGGCGGGGACCCCGAGCGCACGGAGGTGCACGATGACGGTCTCGAGCACTGGATCGCTAAGCAGCTACTTCACCAGCCTGATCAACAACATCATCACGGTGGAGAGCCAGCCGTTGACCCGCGCCCAGACGGCGCGCGATCAGATCAACGTCCGGCGCAATCTGTTTAACCAGGTCAATACCAAACTCACCGATCTCCAGTCGTCGGTGCGCGCCTTGATCTCGACCCAGGCCAGCTATGCCTTCTCGTCCGGCCGCACCGCCAAGGTGACGGCGCCGTCGGGCTCGACCGTGCTGACGGCGAGCGCCGGCACGAGCGCCGCGGTCGGGCGCTACGCGATCGCTGTCACCACCCTGGCCGCCGCACACCGCGTCCACGGCGACAGCCAGACCGCCGCCAACACGGCGCTCAACTACTCGGGCAGCTTTACGTTGAACGGCACGTCCATCGCGGTCGACAGCAGCGACACCTTGATCGACGTCGCCGCGAGCATCAACAACGCCACGTACGCCGATGGCAAGGCGGTCCGCGCCAGCGTGGTCGACAAACGGCTCGTGCTCGAGAACGAAAAGGGCGGCGCGGCCAACTTGATCACGGCCGCGGACGTCAGCGGCGGGATCTTGCAGGGTTTGGGCGTGCTGACCGCCGGCGGCGACTTTAGCCACGTGTTGCAGACGCCGACCACGGCCTCTTTCTCGGTCAACGGCATCGCCCTCACCCGTGACAGCAACACCGGCCTGACCGACGTGGTCAACGGGTTGACGATCAACCTGGCGGCCGACGCAGCCGGAAAGACCGCCGAGATCGACGTCGCCGCCGACTCGACACCTGAGAAGACGGCGGTCGACACTTTCATCACGAAATTCAACGCGCTGCAGACCTACCTGACCGATCAATCCAAGGTCGACGTCACCGGCACGGCCGGCTCGTCAAACGCGACTTACACGCGCGGCGCGCTCGCCGGCGAGCAGATCTTCACCGAGCTGCGCAGCTCGTTGTTCACGTCGTTCATCGGCGCCAGCACCAACACCGGCAGCCTGACCCAGTTGCGCGAAATCGGGATCTCGATCGACAGCAATCTCAAGGCCAGCATCAGCGATGCCGAGAAGTTCCAGACGGCGCTGACGACCAAGCGCGGCGACGTGGTCAAGTTGCTCGACTCGGTCATGGGCAAGCTCGAGACGACGCTGGGCCGGTTCACCGGCACGAGCGGCTACATGCAGCAGCGTTTCAGCTCGTTCGACAACGAACAGACGACCCTGACGCAGAAGATCTCGGACATGACGGTGCGTATCAACGATCGACGCACCGCGCTGACTGCCCAGTACAGCCAGATGGCCGTCACGTTGCAGTTGCTCGAGTACGACTACAACCTGTCGTTGAATTTGTTTTCGTAACCGATCGCCGGAAGCGATCGCACTCTTGAGGAAGGGAGGATGCCATGACCGAACCGATCAATCCCATCGACAGCGCAGCTGACCTACGCGGGCAAATCGTCGACGTCGTGCGTTCCGCCCTGCGCCCCGACACACGGCCGCTGGACGCGACCGCGACCGCCGGAAACGCGGAAGTCGACGGCGTTGCGTCCGGTTCCGGGCGCAAGGCCGACGATGAGCAGGCACAGGCCGCCGAGCGCAAGACTGAGACTCCGACCGAGGCCGCCGCCCGAAACCTGGCATTGCGGTTCCGGATCGACCCGGACACCCACGATGTCACGGTCCTGCTCGTGGACCAGACGACGAAGAAGATCGTGCGCTCGGTGCCGCCACAGGATCTCCAGAAGCTGAACAGCGGCGATCTGGTGCACCTGTTGGCCTGACCCGATCTCGGCGCCCCGAACGGCAGCGTTGGCTTTCGACGCCGGGCCGGGCCGTCGCGTGTCGCCCCGACCGCGCCCGCCGGGCCGACCGCCGTGCGTCGCACACCGACCAGGTCGTTGGCAATCTCCCGGTCCGCCCTCATCGGCCGTCTTACAACCCCCTTACATCGAGCGGCCTCTCTGCCGCGTTAAGCTGTCAACGCCACCGCAAGCGGCATGAAGTTTGCAGGTCGGCAGCGATCCCGGGCGTGAACAGCCGGGTCGCATCTTCGGTCACCGTACTCGGACGCGTGGCCATAGCGACAGGGGAGCCTGGCAATGACGCGACTTACTTTTGTTTCAGCTCGACACGATAACGCCCGCGGCTGGATCGGGCGCGGGATCTTGACCGCCGTGCTTGCCGCCGGCGGCCTGTGGGCCGGGCTACCGAGCCAGACGGTTTGGGCCGCGACCATCGGCGTCAACACCACGATCGACGAATACAACACCGACGGCGATTGCTCGCTGCGCGAGGCGATCATCGCCGCCAACACCGACACAGCCGTCGACGCCTGTCCGGCCGGGTCCGGCGCCGACGTGATCCAGATCCCGTCCGGTGTGTACACGCTGACGCTCGCCGGTACCGGTGAAGACGCCTCGGCCACCGGCGATCTGGACATCAACGAATCGGCCACGCTGATCGGCGTCGGGCCGACGACGCCGTTGATCAACGCCAACGGCCTGGATCGGGTTTTTCACCTGGGCGCCACGCCGACCTCTGTGTCCGTCACGCTGGCGCGGCTGAACATCCGCGGCGGCAGCACCGGCACGGCCGCCGGCGCCGGGATCAACGTGTATCGCGGCTCGCTGACCATGACCAACGTGCGGCTTTTCGAGAACAGCGGCACGTACTCGGGCTCGGGCTCCTATGCCATCTTTTCCGGCACGCTGTCGGGCACGATCGACATCAGCGACAGCCTGATCGATGCGAGCTCGGGCGGGTTGCTTGTCGGCACCGGCGTTCATGCCGTCATCCGCCGATCGCTGATCTCGAACAACACCGTGATCGGGTCTGGCTCGGGCGGCGGCATCGTCAACAACGGCGACCTGACGCTCGTCAATAGCACCCTGAGCGGCAACTCATCCGAAGGCGATGGCGGCGGCCTCGCCAACAACGGCACAGCTGAGCTCTATAACGTGACGATCGCGGCGAACGTCGCCGACTCGGACGCGAACGCCTCGGGCAGCGGGGGCGGGATCTTCCAGGGCAGCGGGACGCTGACCCTGCGCAACACGCTCATCGGCGACAACACGTTGGGTGCATCGCCTGCCGGCGCCGATTGCTCCGGGACGCTGACCACGGCCGGCCACAACTTGATCGAGGACCTGCTGGGGTGCACGCTGACGGGCACCGGCACGGGCGATCTCACCGGCATTGCTCCGGCGATCGCGCCGCTGGCCGACAACGGCGGGCTATCGTTCACCCACGCACTGCAATCTTCGAGCGATGCCATCGACGCGGGCGATCCGCTCGGCTGCACCGACGAGACGAGCGCGCCGTTGACCGTCGACCAGCGCAATGACGTGCGCACCGGCATGTGCGACATCGGCGCATACGAGTACGGGTCGATCGGCACGCCCACGCCCACCGCGACGGCGACCTCAACGCCGACGCGCACGCCCACGCCGACGGCTACCGCCACGTCGTCTGGCCCGACGTCCATCTACCTGCCCTCGATCCAGCGCTGAACTACGTGCTTCTGAGGAATCACAAAGGCCCGGTGACATCCGGGCCTTTGTGATTGATATGGTTCAACCAAGCGGCGGGCGCTCGAGTGGTCCACCGGCCAGAAAGCGATCGATCGCCAGCCGCGCCTGGCGCAGCGTCGCCCCGGTGATCTGGCGATAGCGGATCGTGGCCCGCACCCGGCGCCCCGCTCCGAGCAGCGCGGCGACATCGGCCAGAGTCGAATCCGGCAGACGTGGATCGGGCCGCGTCGATGGTTGCGGCGCCGGCGGCCGGGGTGTCGCTGCCTCGGGCACGACGATCAGGCTGCCGCAGTACCTGCACTTGACGCGATCGTCACCCTGCGGGAGTTCCAGGGCGCCACCGCAGCGCGGGCATTCGATCACACTCGCCATCGTCTGTTGGCCTTTCGTTGTTCGGCGAGATCCGGCGACGCGAGGCGTCTAGGCTTCGTCCTTTGCCGGCGTCAGCGACGTCAGACGGCCGAGCCGCAGGACGGCGCGCTTGCCGTAGAAGGCGCCCAGACGCTCCACTTCGACGTCGAGCAGGTCCCGTTGATCGACAGTCAGCGGCGCAAACGCCTCGACCCGCAACAGCACCTCGGTGGCCCGTTCTCGCCTTTCCCAGATGCCGCCCACCACGCCGTTGATCGCCAGCACCGGCAGACCGACGGCGCCTTCGAAACGCCCGCGCCCATGAGTCGCGATTCGCCGGCGCGCCGCTTCCGGCACGATGCTCTCGCGCGGATGGCTGCCCAGGACGTAGCAGTCGTATTGCGGGAGCAGCCGGATCGTTTCACGGCGGGTCGCGGGTTGGGGTTCGTCGCTTCCCGCCGGCAGCCACGCATACCCGCCCGCCACGGAGACGCGTGTGAGGGCATCCGCGTGCTGCGCGAACAGGGCCTGCGCCTCGGGCAGCCCGATCCAGAACCAGCGGGCAAAGTCGTTGGCCGTGACCGGCCCGTACGTGCCGGCAAAACGCACGAGGACGTCGCGTAGCGCGGCATCGGGGTCCGAGTCGCGCCAGCCCGTGATCCATTGATCGGCGCGCGCGAAGGTGGCCTTGCTGCCCTGGCTTGGTCCGAAGCAAAGCCAGCCACGGGCCGCGGCCGGCGCGAGGCATTCGCCCCAGGTCGAGGCCAAGGGCGCGCGGGCCCACTCGCCCACCCGCTCGGCGACCGCGGCCGAGAGCGCTTCGCGGGTCAGGGTGCGTCCGTCCAGTGCGCCCGCGATCCCCTCGAGCAGCGCCTCGGCCTGAGCGGCCGTGAGGCCCAGTTTGACGTGCCAGGGCTCGGGCTGCAGTCGCTCACGCACCCGCAACGCCGCCATCCACACCGGGAGTTCGTCCGCCGGCAGCAGATGCAACGTCGTGCGCGGGCCATACGTCTTGACCAGCTGGCGCTTCGTCCAGATGGCCGCCCGCACATCGGCCACGGTGGCATCTTTGACCCGGACGCCAAGGGCCAGCTCGGCCGCCGTGAGGACCTGGGCTTGAAGACCGCAGACGGCCGATGCGACCGTCGCCAACTCGCCGCGTGGGGCGGGTGTGACCAGGAAGGACCGCGAGAGCCGGCGGGCGCAGACACGATCCCAGGAATAAACAGCGTTGTCGCTCATGGGGGGTCATCGTATCAGAGTTGGCGCTGCTTTGGCGAGCGAATCAAATACGAGCGTGCACGGAACGGTGTCGGGCGCGGAGCTGGGCTGATTGACCGATATTGGGCATCCTCCTCGTTCTCGGAGACGAAAAGGGACGACAGCGGGAGCCGTCCCCAGGACAGCTCCCACCTTCGTCCCTCGTCGAATGCCCGTCGGCGCGCCTGCGCGGCTACGGCCCCGTGACGACGTCGTAACCGGCGGCCGTCCACTGATTCATGCCGCCCCCCATGCTGGTGACGAGCGTGTACCCGGCCTGCTTGAGGAGGTCACGCCCCTGCGCGCTGCGATTGCCGCTGCGGCAGACCACGACCACGCGCTGGTCCTTCGGCACCTCACTCATCCGCGCGGACAGTTGATCCAGCGGGATCAACGTCGCGTTGGGGATATGGCCGGCGTTCCACTCCTCTTGAGTGCGCACATCCAGCATGAACGCCCCGTTGTCGCGCTCGACCTGGGCGTCGGCCACCGTGATCTCGGCCGGCATGGCCGTCGCCGTCGGCGCCTGGCTCTGCTGATAGAACCAGTACGCGCCGGCCAAGACCACGGCCAAGATCACGCCGATCCACACCCACGTCACCTCGCGCCCGCCCCCCTGGGCCTGACGCCTGGCCTGTCGTTTGCTCATAAACGTCTACTCCAATGTTCGGTGCCCCGTCAGTCGAGGCTGCAGGATCCGCCGCAGCAGCACGAAGACCCGGCCGCGGCCGGTGCCTCAGTATAGCCGGACGCCGTCGCCAGTCCGTTGATCTGGATCCGTGACAGCTTCTTGGTCGCATTGGCCTGGCCGCAACGCGGGCAGGCCACGGTCGCCGCGTCGGCGGGGCGACGCACCAGTTCCTCGAAGTCGGCGCCGCACGACGGGCAGGCGAATTCGTAGATGGGCATGACGATCGCTCCTGCTCTCAGGCTTTCAACGCGGCGGCGACGCGCTCGAGCCTGGCGCGCGCCTCCTCGGCGACCGCGCCCAACGCCGGCCGATCGACGACGCCGAGCATCATCAACGGGTCGATGATGCCGACTTCGATGGTGCCCGGCTCGACCTCGCTGACCGTGACGTTGCACGGGAGCAGCAGCCCGACCTCGGGCGCGGCCGTCAGCGCCCGATGCGCCAGCGGCGGATTGCAGGCGCCCAGGATCTTGTACGGCCGGAAGTCGACGTCGAGCTTCTTCTTCATCGTCTCGCGCACGTCGATCTCGGTCAGCACGCCGAAGCCCTCCGCCTTGAGGGCGGCCGTGACGCGGGCCACGGCGCCGTCGAAGTCGCCCGGCATGCGAAAGATGAACCCGAGGGAAGTCTCTGCAGCCATCTCGTCCTCCTTAGCGTTTCAACGGAAGGCCGGCGCGCATCCAGCCCATCATCCCGCCGCCGACGTTCGTGACGTTGTAGCCGGCCTTCGCCAGCTGTTGGGCCGCCATGGAGCTGCGGCTCCCGGTCTGGCAGACGACCAGGATGGGTTTGTCCGCCGGGACCTCGCTCAACCGGCCGCCGAGCTGGCCGAGCGGGATCAGCTTCGAGCCGGCGATGTGCGCTTGCTGGTATTCGACGGGTTCGCGCACGTCGAGCAGAAACGGCGTCGGTTTTGCGGCCAGAAGCGCCTTGGCTTCGGTCGCGTTGACCGACGGCACGGGCTTGCCAAACAGTGATTCGAGGAAACTCATGAAGGCTCTCCACACACAGATCGGGTGTCCGGAAACTTAGATGCTGCCCTGGCTAGAAGGTTACAACAACCCGGGCGTTCGGTCCGGCCGCTCTGTGGGTCTTCTAAGCTTTGCCCCGTAGTCTGTGGGCCACCCGATCCCGAGGAGCCTACCATGCCACGACGTCCTGTTCGCGCCGGTTGGCACACCCTGGTCGCGTTTTTCGCGCCGGCGGCCGTGTCGTTCCTGCTGGTCGGGTGCCAGGCCGACCGCCCCGACGGCCTCGCGGCCCTGCCGACGGCGGCGGTATCGATCACGGCCCCCGCCCCGACGGTGGCGACTGCGACGCCGCGGCCGCCAACGGCCACGCCCAGCCCGAGCGAAACCGCGGCCCCGACCCACACGCCCACGGCGACGTTGCACCCGATGTCGATCGCGGCCATGCGAGCTCGTGAGTACCCGGGCAGCGATTTCGTGATCGAACGCGAGCTCGACCCGGGGAGCAATTACGAGCGCTACTACGTCTCGTATCTGTCTGACGGTTTGAAGATCTATGCCCTGCTCACCGTCCCGAACGGCGAGCCGCCCGCGACCGGTTGGCCCGCGATCGCGTTCAACCACGGCTTCATCCCGCCCGATGTCTACCGCACGACCGAGCGCTACGTGGCCTACGTCGATCGCATCGCCCAGGCCGGCTATGTCGTCCTCCGGTCGGACTATCGCGGCCACGATCAATCGGAGGGCGAGGCCACGGGCGCGTATGGCAGCCCCGGTTACGTGGTCGACGTCCTCAACGGGGTCGCGGCGTTGAAGCGTTATCCGTCGGTCGACCCGAATCGGATCGGCATGTGGGGCCACTCGATGGGCGGGTATATCACGCTGCGCGCGATGGTGATCGCGTCGGACCTCAAGGCCGGCGTGATTTGGGGGGGCGTGGTGGCGCCGTACCCCGATCTGTTCGCCCGCGGCGCGGCGGCAACCGGACCCGCGCCGGCCGCCGGGACGCCCGGATTTCGCGGCGGCTGGCGACGGTCATGGGTCGAGCAGTTCGGGACGCGCGACGAGAACCCGGCCTTCTGGGACTCGATTTCAGCCAACGCTTACCTCGCGGATCTGTCCGGCCCGATCCAGCTCCACCACGGCACCGCCGACGAGTCGGTGCCGCTGGCCGCATCGGAGACTCTCTACGCCGAGATGATCGCGGCCGGCGAGCCGGTCGAGCTCTTCACTTATGAAGGCGACAACCACAATCTCTCGGGCTACTTCACCACGGCCATGAACCGTTCGATCGAGTTCTTCGACCGGTTCGTCAAAGGCGCGCCCTGACGCGCCCGCGATGACGCGAAGCGCGCTATGTTTACATCGCGCCGCATGTCTTCGCGGTTCGCCGCCCAACCCAAGGAGGCCGACATGTCGTCAACACCGGATCTCGTGAGCCAGGAAACCCTGGCGGTCATCTCGCGGTTCAACGAGGCATTCAACGCCCACGACGTGCCGGGCATCATGGCGTTGATGACGCCCGATTGCGTGTTCGAGAACACCTACCCACCGCCAGACGGGGACCGCCTCGTGGGCGCCGAGGCCGTGCGCGGCTTCTGGGTTGACCTGTTCACGGGGTCGCCGCACGCGCACTTCGTGACCGAGGAGGCGTTCGCCGTGGGTGAGCGCGCCGTCGTGCGCTGGCGGTACGAATGGCGAGACGCCGGGGACAACCCCGGTCACGTGCGCGGCGTGGATGTCTTTCGGGTCGCCGCCGGGCGTGTCGCCGAAAAGCTGTCGTACGTCAAGGGGTGACGGCCTAGGAGCCGACGCGGCGTTCGTTGCCGCGCTTGAAGTTGCCCGTGGCTTTGGCCAGCGCCAGCTGGACGTCTTGCGGGCCGGCGTCGGCGAGACGCACGCGCAGGCGGGCGGCGGCGGCGCCCGCCACGGTCGTCACAAGGCGGCCACGCCACGAGATCAAGACCCGACCGTCACGCGTGACGCGGTACGCGAAAACCGCGTCGACGTCATCCGCCGCGCTCATGGTCGTGGTCGTGGGGCGCGCCGTGGTAGTGCGTGTGGCGGTGCCCATCGGGCTGGCCGGGGTGTCGGTGCCAGTGCTCGTGCGTCAGATTGCAGGCGAGGAGCAGTTCGTTGTTGCTGAGGATGTCGGCCGGCGTGCCGACGGCCGCCAGCTGATGGTTCTCACCGAACACGAGCACACGGTCCGCGATCGTGTCGACGATCGAAAGATCGTGCGTGGCCGTCACCACGGTGCGCCCGGCGGCGCCCTGCGCGCAGATGAAGTCCACGAGCCACGACTGGCTCCGCGGGTCGAGCCCGGTCGTCGGCTCGTCGAGCAGCCACACCTCGGGGCCAAGGCTGAGCACAGACGCCAGCGCCACGCGGCGCTTCTCGCCGCCCGAGAGCCGGTGCGGCGGGCGATCGCGGAGCCCGTCGATCCGCAGGTCACGCAGCGCCGACTCGACCCGCGCGATCACGTCAACGCGCGGCAGATCGAGTTGCAGCGGCGCGAAGGCCACCTCGTCGAAGACCGAGCCGTTGAACAACTGCACGTCGGTGTCTTGAAAGACAAGCCCGACCCGCCGTCGAAAGGCGAAGTTGAAGGCGTCGTCGCCAAAGGCCGCCTCGGTCAAGGGTTGACCGAAGGCCCTGAGCGTGCCGCCTGTCGCAAAGTACAGGCCATCGAGGAGCTTCAACAGCGTGCTCTTGCCCGAGCCGTTGGACCCCAGGATCACGATGCGCTCGCCGGCGCAGATCGACAACGTCACGTCTTTGAGCGCCGTTTGACCGCTCTCGTATGCGAAATTCACATGCTCGAGTTCGAATACCGGCTCACCCACCCTAACCTCCCGACTGCCCGATCCACATCGCGACCAAGGCCAGGCCCACCAGGCCGATCGCCCAAACCCAATCGCGCGTCGTCATCGCGAACGTATCCAGCGTGCGTGGCCGGCCGCGATACCCGCGCGACTGCATGGCCAGATACACCTCGGTGCTGAGCTGCAGCGAGCGCCCCAGCAAGGCGCCGGCGCTGGCCGCCAGCAGGCGGCGCTCGTCGGCGGTGCTGAGTTTTCCGACCACGCGGCTCTTGCGCGACAGGAACATATCGTCGACGATGCCCAACAACAGCCCGATGTAACGGTAAGTCATCGCCAGGATGAGGATGAATCCGTCGGGCACACGCAGGACGCTCAGGGCCTTGAGCAGCGTGTTCCAGGGCGTCGTCCAGATCAACAACAGCGCCAACGACACCGACGTCCCAACACGCAGGAGCAGAAAGAGCGCCGTCAGCGCGCCGGGACGCGTCACCACCCAACCCCAGGGAAGAGTCCATAGGGCCGGCCCCGGAGTCATAAACAGCGCCGGCACCGCGATCAAGCCGGTGAAGAACGGCAACACCAGCCACACGCGCTTGACGAACGCGCCGAACGGCAGTCGGCTGACCACGGCCAGCGCCAGGGCGACGCCGTACAACACGCCGATGACCCACAGATTACGCGAGACGCTGACCGCGATGAGCAGCGCGAGCAGACCGACGATCTTGACGCGCGGATCCAGGGCCTGCAGACGCCCGGGCAGCCGCGCCAGGGTCTCGGCGAACAGCGACTGCTCAAGGACATGGCCGATCTCGGCCAGGGTGCGCTCGACGGCGCCGCGTGCGGAACCCATTCAAATTGCCGCGCGATGACGCCGCTCGAGCAAAGCGGTCAGGAGCCAGACCAGCCCCGCGACGAGCGCGATGCCGAGCACGGCCGACAACACATACCCGGCGCTCGCGCCAAGGATCGGTATCTCGTAGCCCGCTAACGGCGCGCCCCACAAACCTTCGAGGCGTGCCAAACCGCTCGGCACCGAGCCGAGCCCCAGGGCCGCGAACTCATTCGAGCCCCACTCCCCCCAGGCCGTGCCGGGCGCGAGCAGGCCAAGCGGAGTCGCGACGGCCAGCCCCGCCAGGCCGACCCAGAGCCAGCGCAGATTGAGCGGTGCGTCGACAGCGCCGTCGGGCACGGCCACGCCGTTAAGACGCATCGCCGCCTGATTGCTCCGCTGCAGGTAAGCCAGCACGAGCGCCGTCACAGCCCCTTCGATCACCGATGCCACGAGCATGTGCGGCACGAGCATCGCCGGGATCGCCACCTCGAGCGGGTACGGCGCATACAACGGCGTCCCATCGGTCGCCGTGAAGAACAGGGGTTGAAGACCGAACTCGATCGCCGTGACAAGCGCGCCCGCCGTCATCGCCGTCCATCCGGCGAGCGCGCCGCCCACCACGCGACGACGCGACGTGAGCAGCGCCGACCCGCCAACCGCCTGGTACACCCACCAGGCCACGTACGGCATCACCACGGCCATGTTGAAGCAATTGGCGCCGATGGCCGTGATGCCGCCGTCGCCGAAGAACAGGGCCTGGATAATCAACGCGATCGATACGGCCAAACCGCCGATCTCCGGGCCCAGCAGGATGGCGGCCAGCGAGGCCCCGACAGCGTGCCCGGTCGTACCGCCGGGCAGCGGGACGTTGAACATCATGATGATGAAGGAGAACGCGGCCAGCAACGCGATCATGGGCACGCTGCGCGCGTTGACCTGTTTGCGCAGCGCCTGCAACCCCCGGTACCAAAACGGGATCACCAGGGCATACAGGAGGATGGCCGTCAGCGGACTCAGGTACCCGTCCGGGATATGCATCGCCGTGGTCGTCAACCACACGGCGCCCAGCCCGTAGATCGACGCCAGACGCCCGTGGCGTCGCATCAAGCGTGTGATGGCTTCCATAGTGACCTCCAGTCCAGATATGGAGATGGCCGGGTTGGTCTTTCGGGTGTGACCCGCTGACTTCGCGGCGGATCATCGCGCCCCGTGCGATTCAAAAAGATACCGCGTCTTCGTGAACACGGCGTGAGTGTGTGGATTGGTTGTCGCGAGAAACAGGCCACGCCGTCGAACATTCATTCTATCAGGTATTCGCGGGCCGCAGTCGATTGTATAGGGTTCTGTATGAGGTCGGTGATGAGGAAGGCGCGGATCCAATCGAGGTGCGCGGGCACCGCCGGACTTCGCGGAATCTTGGGACCGGCGTGAAGGGCAACGGCAACGGCAACGCCGGGCGGAGAGGGCGGCCACAAGGGTTGCGCGTGCGGGGCCACGTTCGGGCGGATGCGGGCGATGGGCGCGATAACGCGCCGATGGCCGGCGCGGGGTCGTCGGGCAGGCTTGACGGTCGAAGGCTAAGGCAACGACGGGCGGAGAGGGCGGCCACAAGGGCCGCCCCTACGGGAGACGTCGGGCGATGTGGACGGTGCACGCCATCCGCGCCAATGGGCGACGCGGGGTCGTCGGGTATTGGATGGCTGCGGACCGCGCATTCCACCGCGGACAACCACTGCCAATCAGCAAATACGCGGCAATTGTTCGCCAATCTGCAGCGCGACCACGCGGGTCGCGCCCAGACCGGTGCGCGCGACAACCATCCCCGGGTGCTTGTCGACCACCTGCCCGATGCGCGTCGCGAGCGCGCCGAGCGGATGCGCGCGCATGGCGGCGAGGACGGCATCGGCGCTCTCGGGCGGGACGATCGCGATGAGCTTGCCTTCGTTGGCGACGTACAGCGGATCGAGTCCGAGCATCTCGCACGCCGAGCGAACCACCTGCGGCACCGGCACGGCCCGCTCGTCGATCTGCACGCCGACCTTCGAGCTGCGCGCGATCTCGTTCAGGGTCGAGGCCACGCCGCCGCGGGTCGGGTCACGCAAGACGTGGAGGTCGCGGCTGGCGGCGAGCATCGTTGCCACCAGGCCGTTGAGCGGCGCCGTGTCGCTCTCGATCGCGGCGCCGAACTCGAGCCCCTGCCGGACGCTCATGATCGCCGTCCCATGCACGCCGATCTCGCCGCTGACCAACACCACATCGCCGGGCTTCGCGCGGCTCGGGCCGATGTGCACGCCGTCGGGCACGATGCCGATGCCGCTGGTGTTAATGTAGACGCCATCGCCGTGTCCGCGATCCACCACCTTGGTGTCGCCGGTCACGAGGCGCACGCCAGCGGCGCGCGCCGCCCGCCCCATCGAGTCGACGATCGCGCCGAGCGCGTTCATCGACAGCCCTTCCTCCAGGATGAAGCCCGCGCTCAACCACAGCGGCTGCGCGCCGCTCATGGCGATGTCGTTGACCGTGCCGTTGATCGCCAGATCGCCGATGTCGCCTCCTGGGAAGAACATCGGCCGCACGACGAACGAGTCGGTCGAGTAGGCCAGACGTGCGCCGGCGAAAGGCAGCACGGTCGAGTCACCCAACTCGGCGAGGTCGTCGTTCTGAAAAGCCGGGACGAACAGGTGCTCGATCAGCTCGCCCGACAGCTTCCCGCCGCCGCCGTGACCCATCACGATGTTCGGGTAATCGCGCAGCGGCAGCGGGCAGGTCCAGTTTTCGAAGTTGAGTTCGGTCATACGGATTCTGGCCGCGGATTGCGCGGATTACGCAGATGAATACGGTCTCGTCGCAAGAGATCCGATCGTTCGGCGAAATCCGCGCAATCTGCGGCTTGCATTCATGCAGCCAATGAGATCTCGTCGGGCGAGATGAAGCGGCCGTAGTTGTAATACGCGGCGCAGGCGCCTTCGGACGAGACCATGGTGGCCCCAAGCGGCTTCTGCGGCGTGCATTCCTTGCCAAAGGCCGGGCACTGATTGGGCTTGAGCAGCCCTTGCAGCACCTCGCCGCTATGGCAGAGCGGCGACTCCTCGGTGTGGATGTCGCCGACCGAGAACCGGTGCTCGGCGTCGAAGTCGCGATAGGCCTCGCGCAGACGCCACCCGCTCATCGGGATCAGGCCGATGCCGCGCCACAGTCGATCGCCGGTTTCGAACACATCGGCGACCATCTTCTGCGCCGGCTTGTTGCCCTCGCGCTGAACGGCGCGCGGGTAGGCGTTCTCGACCTCGGCCTTGCCTGCCTCGAGCTGCGCCACGGTGCGGCGGATGCCTTCGAGCACGTCGAGCGGCTCAAAGCCCGTGACCACGATCGGCACGTGGTGTTCGGCGACGATCGGCTCGTATTCCCAATAGCCCATCACGCTGCACACGTGCCCGGCGGCCAGGAACCCCTGGACGCGGTTGCGCGGCGACGCCAGCAGGGCCAGGATCGCCGGCGGCACGAGCACGTGCGAGACCAGCATCGAGAAGTTCGTCAGGCCAAGCTGCTTGGCCTGATAAACGGCCATGGCGTTGGCCGGGGCCGTGGTCTCGAACCCCACGCCAAAGAACACGACCTGCCGGTCGGGGTTCTCGCGCGCGAGCTTGACCGCGTCGAGCGGCGAGTACACGATCCGCACGTCGCCGCCGCGACTCTTGACCGCGAACAGATCCTCGCGGCTGCCGGGCACGCGCAGCATGTCGCCGAACGAGCAGAAGATCACGCCGGGCCGCGCCGCGATCGCCAGCGCCTTGTCGATCATCTCGAGCGGCGTCACGCAGACCGGGCAGCCTGGGCCGTGGATCAGCTCGATCTGCTCCGGCAGCAACTGGTCGATGCCGTTGCGGATGATGGAGTGAGTCTGCCCCCCGCACACTTCCATCAACGTCCACGGACGCGTGACCGTGCGCTTGATCTCGTCAAGCAGACGCTGCGCGACCTCGGGGTTGCGGAACTCGTCGAGGTACTTCATCCGGCCACCGGGGCGCTGCCGACCGCGCCGTGCTGATCGGCGTTCAACTCCTCGTCGAGCAGACCAACCTCCTCGAAGAGCTTCAAGGTCTCGAGCGCCGACTCCTCGTCGAGCCGCGTGATCGCGAAGCCGACGTGTACGATCGTGTAGTCGCCCACCTCGACCTCGGGCACATAGGCCAGACAGACTTCCTTCTGGATGCCGCTGAAGTCGACGCGGCCCATGCGGGTGCCATTCGCTTCATAGACTTCGATGACCTTACCGGGGATGCCGAGACACATACGCTACCTCCCATGGTCGCAAAAACCAGGGGTGTTCGGGGCCGGGCTCAGCCACGTCCCGATCACCCCTGGTTTTTGCGCGATGACGATAATCATAACTCGGATCGAGTGAACTGTGCGATCGCAACCTGGCCCAAAGCAAGGCCGCCGTCATTGGCGGGCACGCGTCGGTGCCAGAGCACGTCGAAACCGGCGGCCCGCAAACCCGCGACGGCGGCGGCCAGCAGCGTCACGTTCTGAAAGACACCGCCGCTCAGGCCAACACGCAACAGACCGGTGGCGTCACGCACGCGTTCGGCCGCGGCCACGATCAGGTCCGCCACGGCTGCGTGGAATTTCGCTCCGATCTCGGCGGCCGACACACGGGCCCGGGCATCGTCCGCGACGGCGACGATCACGGGCGCCCAATCGATCTGGGCGGGGGCGCCGTCGCGCCAGGCGAAGGCGTACGGGCGAGCGCCCGGGAGTGCGCCCACACGAGGCGCCCCTCCGGACGCCCGTCCCGATGCGCCAACGACGGACTCTAACTCGATGGCGGCCTGGGCTTCGTAACTGACCGTCTGTCGGACGCCGGCCAACGCCGCGACGGCATCGAACAAGCGGCCAAAGCTACTGCAGGGCACCGTCTGGAAACCGGTCTCGAGTTGCCGCGCGAGCACGCCCCGTTCGACCTCGCTCAGCGCGCGCACCGACGCCAGCGCCGGATCCCACGAGACACCGGCCGCCCACAGACAGGCCAGCGCCGTGCGCGCCGGATGCTTGACGGCCGCGTCGCCACCCGGCAGCGGCAGATAGGTCAGATGGGCGGCGCGCTCAAAGCCGTCGTAGCCGGCGACGAGCACCTCGCCGCCCCAGATCGCGCCGTCGGTGCCGTAGCCTGTGCCATCGAAGCTGAAGCCGATGACGCGCTCGCCCGGCGCGACGCCGTTCTCGGCCATGACGGCCGCGATGTGCGCGTGGTGGTGTTGGACTTTGACCACGGCCGTACCAAAGCGCCGCTCGGCCCAACGCGTGGCCAGATAACCGGGATGCAGATCCGCGGCGACGACCTCGGGCGTGATCCGAAATAGGCCGCTGAGATGATCGAGCGCGCGCTCGAAGGCCTGCTCGGTCTCAAGGTTCTCCATGTCGCCGATATGCTGGCTCATGAAAGCCTCGTCGTCACGGGCCAGACAAAACGTGGCCTTGAGTTCGCCGCCGACGGCCAGCGTCGGGCGCGCCGCGAACGGCAACCGCACCGGGAACGGCGCGTACCCGCGCGATCGTCGGATCGGGCTCTCGCTCCCGGCGAACACGCGCACCACCGAGTCGTCGCAGTGCACGTGGATCGGCCGGTCGTGGAGCAGGATCGCGTCGGCCAGCGCCGGCAGCTGCTCGAGCGCGACGTCGTCGTCCTTGATGATCGGCTCGTTCGAGAAGTTGGCCGAGGTCATCACCAGCACGGGCAGCCCCGGCTCGGCCAGCAGGAGATGATGCAGCGGCGTGTACGGCAGCATCACGCCGATCGAGTCGTTGCCGGGCGCTACCCATCGCGACAGCGGGCCCGCCGGCGCCGCGGCCAGCAACACGATCGGACGCTCGCGGCTTTCGAGCAAGGCCTGCTCGTCGGCGTCGATGGCGGCGATACGCCGTGCCGCAGCCAGATCGCGCGCCATCACGGCGAAGGGCTTGTCGACCCGGCCCTTGCGCTCGCGCAGCACCGCGAGGGCGGCGTCGGACTCGGCCGCGCAGGCGAGGTGAAAGCCGCCCAGGCCTTTCACAGCCACGACTGCGCCCTGCGCGAGCAAGGTCTGCGCATTGGCCAGCGGATCACCCGGCGATTCGACCCACGCCTCACCCTTACGCACGACCAGGCGCAAACGTGGGCCGCAGGTCGGACACGCGATCGGCTGCGCGTGGAAACGTCGGTCGAGCGGATCGCGGTACTCGCGCTCGCAGTCCGGACAAAGCGTGAAGCCGGCCATGGTCGTGAACGGCCGGTCGTAGGGGACGTCGCGGATGATCGTGAAGCGTGGACCACAGTTGGTGCAGTTGATGAACGGGTAGCGGTAGCGACGGTCACGCGGATCGAACAACTCGCGCAAACAGTCGGCGCACACCGCCAGATCGGGCGAAATGAGCGTGTGTGCGCCGGCCTGGGCCTCGCTCTCGACGATGACGAAGTCGGCGTCGCCGCGCGTCGGCTCAAGCGTTGTCGTCACAGCGACGATGTGGGCGAGCGGCGGCGGGTTGCCGGTCAACTCGGCGTGGAAAGCGTCGAGCGCGGCGCGCGGGCCCTCGAGCTCGATGAAGACGCCGCGGCTATCGTTGCCGACCCGGCCGGTCAGGGCGAGCCGACGCGCCAGGCCGTACACGAAAGGACGAAACCCGACGCCCTGCACGACGCCGGTGACCCGGAGATGTCGGCGTTCAAGCGCCGGGGATAGAGGATCGGTTGCCATCGTCACTAGGCCGCCAGAGCATCACGCGGTTGTTTCCCGAGTCCGCGATGGCGAGCGCGCCCTTGTGCAGGCACAGGCCGTACGGCCAGCACAGCGTCTCGGCGGTCACGGCCTTCCAGCCGTTCTCGCCGCTCTTGTCGAAGTCGGGTTGACCGATGACCTGGTCGGCGGGCCAGAATGTACCCTGCTTTGGCCGCGCGTGCCAGAAGAGCACACGATTGTTGGCGGTGTCGGCGACGGCCAAGGTGTCGCCCTCGAGCGCGACGGCGTAGGGAAAGCGCAGGCGTTGCGGCCCCTGCGGGCGATGCGGCAACTCGTCGGACGTGGTGAAGGCGCCCTGCCCGAGCGCCAGGTCCGCCGGGCGGTCGCCGCTCGGGCGCGGGGACCAACCCAACACGCGGTGGTTGCCGGCGTCGGCGATGTAGAGCGACTCAGCGTCGCCGGCAAGGGCATGCGGCCAGCGAAAGCTCGAGGCGCCTACCGCCCCACCCCGGTTCTCGGAACGCTGGCGGAAGTCGTCCTGGCCGAGAAGCGCGTCGGGAGCGCGGCCAGGCTCGGGCACGCCCTGCCAGCCCAACACCCGGCGATTGCCGGTATCGGCCACCCAGAACCAACCGGCGATGGACGCGACGCCGAACGGCCAATAGAAACTCAGCGCGTTGACGTCGCCGCCGCTGTTCTCGCGCACCTCGTTGAAGTCGGGTTGTCCCAAAACAAGGTCGGGCGGCTGATCCGACCGTTGGGGCACCGCATCCCAGATCAACAGGCGATGATGCCAGGCGTCGCAGATGAACAAACGGCCGTCGACCACGGTCACGCCGGTCGGCAGGTTGAGGCCGTTCCCAGGTCCACGCCCGCCGGCTGCCGGGCCCTCGCGCGAGAAATCGACCTGCCCGAGCACGACGTCGGCCGGCGCGTGGTCGCTGCCGGGCAAACCGTGCCAGATCAGGACGCGGTGATTGCCGGTGTCGGCAACGATCAGGAGGTCATCGCTGAGATAGACGCCGCGCGGCGCGTAGAGCGTGGTGGCCGCTGGCTGCGCGTCGGGCAGCGCCAGGCCGAACGTGGCCGGCGCGCCCAGCCAACGCCAGGGTCTCACCGGCCGTCCACCCGGACGAAGACGCGGCCGTCGCGCACCTGCAGCGGCAGCGGCTCGAGCTGCGCCTCGGGCGCCGTCAGGCACTCGCCGGTCCTGGCGTCGAAACAAAAGCCGTGCCACGGGCACGTGACGGTGCCGCCGGCCGGGTCGATCAGGCCGCCGTCGATCGGCAAACCCTGGTGCGCACATTGATTGATGAAGGCGCTGAGCGCTCCATCGATCTTGAAGATCACGACGCTGCGCTCGCCACCCGGCCCGTCGAGGTCAAGGCGGTATCCGCGGTGGGTTGGCACATCGTCGGCCAGCGGGCCCTCGATCCACCCACGGGCGTCGAGCGGCGTGAGCACTGACTCGATCGAAATCAGCTCGGGTTCGACGTCGGCAAGCTCGACGTGCGCGATCTCGGGCACCTGGGCGCGCAGGGCCTCGGTGACGCTGTCGCGCAGCGTGACAGCCGAGAGCGAACAGCCCTGGCAGGCGCCGCTCAGCCGCACGTAGGCGGTGTCGCCCTCGAGGCGCACGAGTTCGACGTCTCCGCCGTGCGACTGCACGTACGGCTTGACCGTCTCGAGCGCGCGAGTCGCGCGCGTGAGCGGATCGGCGCGCAGGATGCCATGCATGGTCAGCAGCGCCCGGATCTCGAGCGAGTCCACCATATCGAAGAGCAGTTCCTTGCCGCGCGGGTCGGCCTTCAACGCCCGCACCATGTGCGTCAGGGCGTGCTTGTGGAACGCCTCGATCGCGTCCTTGAGCTCGACGGCCTTGGCCCTCGCGGGCTCGTCGAGCGCCTCGACCGCGGCGACGGCGTCGTCGACGCGCCTGGCCAGGGTGTCGAAGTCGGGTTGCGGTTGGGGAATGATCATGTCGGGTTAGCCCCTCACCCGCGTCGCCGCAGGTGGTCTTCAGTGTTGGTTGTCTTGGCGACGCTGCCCTCTCCCTCTGGGAGAGGGCGCACCGCGCCGGTCCGTTGAGGTTGTTCGCCGCCAGCGCCGGCCGCCAGACCTTGCGTCGCCTGGCGCTTCGACGACAAGCCCAACCCAGCACGCCAGCCTTCGATGAGGCCACCGGCCGTCTCACGACTCGCCCTCTCCCTCTGGGAGAGGGCGCACCGCCGAGTGACCTTGGCCCTGGCACCCTCCCGCGGCGGTGCGGGTGAGGGCCCACCGCGCCGGTCACTCGAACGCCGCGGCCTGCTCGAGCGCCTCTTCGGCCTTCGCGCTCAGGAGATCGCCGAACGCTTGCTTCGCGAGAGTCACTAACACAGCGCCGAGTTCACCGCCCGCCAGAGGGCCGACATGACGTTCAGCCAGGGCCTCGAGCACGAAGCAGGCGCCGGCCGGGTTGTCGAGCAGAAAATCCCGAAACAACGCGTCGACGAAGACGCGCTCGTCGCCAGCTCCGGCGCGCAGGCGTTCGAGCGCCGCCGCCGCCCCGCCGCTACGCTGAACCGCGCGTTCGGTGAAGCGCTCGACCGCGGTCATCAGGAGGAAATCGAACTGCTGCTGGGCGTGCGGATCCATCGGTCACACGCCGCCGACGGCGCCCGGGTCGGTCTTCTGCGCCACTTGGGCTTCGATGTCGTCGAGCACGCCTTGTACGGCCGTCGCCGAATCGGCTTCGCCATGGTCGGTGAAGATCGCCCGCGCCGTCTCGAGGATCGGCACGGCCCGCGCGAAGTCGCCGAGATGCGCCAGCGCGTTGCCCTGCGAGGCGAGCACCCGCGCCCGCCCGATCGGGTCGTCGTCAGCGCGCACCCCCAGGACCTCGTCGTACAGCCGGATCGCCTCTTCGAGGTTGTCGAGCGGATGCGCCGACGGCAGGTACTGCAGCGCGTTGGCCAGGTTGAGTTGCGCGCTGGCCCAGCGCTCTGGGTGCGTTTCGCGGGTATAGACCTTCAGCGCCTCGCGCAACGACCCGACGGCGACGCCCATGCGCAACGCGTCGCCGGCGTCGGTCATCGGCATGGCCAGGTAGGCGAGCGCCAGGTTGTTGTGCGCCAGGGCGAACAACTCGGGATGACTCTCACGACGGAACACGCGCACCGCTTGCTGGTAGCACTTGACGGCCTCGACCAGTGCGCCGCGCCCGCCCTGGGCCAGCTCGTGGTACGTCATCGCCAGCGCGAGCCACAGCTCCGCCCGGGTCTCGTCGAGGCCCGAGCCGTCGAGCGAATCGATGGCTCGGGTATAGAGCGGGATCAACCGCGGGCTGGCGCCCTCGACCTCGCGCCGCGTGTGCGCGATGGTGCCGAAAGCCTGCCCGGCGAGGAGCGGCGATGCGGAGCCAGCCGCCTCAGCCGCCTGTTCGAGCAACGCCAACGCCTCATCCGGGGTACCGGCCTCAAGATGCTGCGCCGCCTGGGCGATCAGCCAGAGGCTGCGGATCTCGGCGTCGGGTTGATCGCCGACGGGCAACGCGGGCAGATAGCCCAACGTGTAGGCGACGATGTGCAGGAGCGCCAGGAGATCGCCGGTCAACTCCGCTGTAAGCTGATGATAGGCAGGCGGGTCCGAGCGCAGGACGAACCGGTTATAGGCGGCCTCGGGGCCCGGTACGTTGACCAGGGCCTCCCATGCCGCGTCCAGGTCGCCGGCCAGGGCCGCCGCATAGAATCTCAGACCCGTCGGCCAATCGGTCGGGAGCCGTCCCTGCAGCAACGTGCCGCGCACGGACTCCGCGCCCGGCACGTTCGGCAGAACCAGATAGCCCGCCGGCAGCGGATAGATCCCGATGGGTTGCGGTCGAAGCAATGCCTGCATGTCGATCGGACCTCAAAGCCCGGCCCTCCGTCCGGGCAACTCGCGGCGCGCGCCACGTTCGATCCATTGCGCCGCGAGCTCGGCCTGTCGCCGGGTCGGATAACTGCGGATGCGGTGGCGCACCACCTCGTCCCAGAAGAAGACGTCGAGCCAGACGACCCACTCACCCTGCTCGAACACGACGAACGCCTGTGCGGTGAAGGCATCGTCGCTCGGGCGCGCAGGTCCGTCGGCCATGATCAGGTGACTGTCCCGTCGGCTGCCGCGAACGCCACGCGAAGGGCGCCGTGCCCGGCGTCCCAGAAGGCCTCGTGACGCCCGGCCGGGAACTCGCGCTCGAAGAGCCCGTGCAGCACGACGCTGCGGTCGCCGCGCAGGTTACGCTGCTTGAGCAGCAGACCGCCCGCCGCCGCGCCGCGCACCGGCAGCAACCAGAGCTCGGGGCCGCGAACCAGCGCCACCAGCGTATCGGACGGGAAATACAGGCGCGCCGTCTCGGCATCGAGACGCAACGAACCCTGGTCGGTGAACTCGATCCGAGCGCGCACGGTGTCAGTCATGAGCGGGCTGAAATTCCGAAACCAGCATTCGGGCGAGCGATTCCATTGTAGCAGCCACGGGCGCCGAGAGATCCGCACCGGGCGCGAAATCGGCGCCCTCGATCAGGTAAACGGTGATGTCCTTGGGGTATTCGTCTTTGAGCAGCCAACGCCCAAAGGCCAGCGCGTGGTCCCAGCGAAACGCGTGCTGATGCAGGCCGGTCAGCGGAGGCAGGTCCTCGAGCTCGGCCCCCGGCACCTTGAAGAGCGCGCCCGGCTGCGCGCCGGTGCGGCTGGCATCGATCAGGATGACGCGGTCCATGCCGCGCATACGAAAGGCCACGTCCATGCCGGCGGTGCCGCCGTCCGCGATCTGCACGCCGTCCGGCAGACCGATCTCCCACAGACGACGGATGAGATACGGCCCGACGCCGTCGTCTCCGCGCAGCAGGTTCCCGCACCCGATGATGAGGTTCATCTTTGTAGGGTAAATGCGGAAGCACATCTGCCGCGTGCCCAAGGCACACGGCAGATGTGCTTCCGTTTTCGTCAACCGCTACCTCAGCACACGCCGCCGATCTGGAACTTGCTCAGCTCCTTGCCGGTCTTGCCGTCGTAGGCGTGCACGGTGCAGACCAGACAGGAGTCGAAGCTGCGGGCGACGTGACCCAACTCGACCGGATCCTTCGTGTCGGCGATCGTGGTGCCGACGAAGGCCTGCTCCATCGTGCCGGCGACGTCGGCCGAGTCACGCGGGCCGATGTTCCAGGCGGTGGGTGTGATCACCTGGTAGTTCTCGATCTTGCCGTCTTTGAGCACGATCCAGTCGGAGAGCGCGCCGCGGGCAGCCTCGGTCGAGCCAAAGCCCTTGCCCTCGGTCAGCTCGGCGGGCTTGATGTAGAACTTCTCCTGCAGCTTGAGCTCGCCCAGCCACTTGCGGACGAGCTTGTAGTACTTGGCGGCCTCGTGCATGCGCGACATCACGCGCACGAAGATGCTCGGCCCGACCGTGTTGATCGCGTCGAGGAACATGCCGTCGCCGTCCTGCCAGCCGGCCGCGCCGGGCTTGCCGGCCATGACCTGGCGGGCCAGCGGGCCGACTTCCACCGGCAGCGAGCCCACGCCCGGGATCTCGTAACGCGGGGCCTTCGCCCACGTGTACTTGCCCTGCTTGCGGCCCTGCTCCGGATCCACCGGCACCGTGCGGCCCTCGAACGGATGCAACGAGGCCGCGCCTTCATAGAACGAGTGCGTATGGTCCTCGCGTACGTTGGCCTGATCGAACTCGTAATACTGGCCCTTGGCGTACAGGCCGGAGCGCTCGATCAGCGCCGCGTTGCGGCCTTCGATCGTCGGATGATCGTACAACTCGGGGTTGAAGTAGGTGCCGGTGGCCAGGAAGTTGCCGTAGCCGCCGCCGAACTTATCCAGCCCGATTTCCTTGGCGAAGCGCATGAAGAAGCCGCAGTCGGAGTTGTAGTGGCCCTGGCTCTCGTGCATCCAGGTCTCGAGATCCGCCCAGGTCTTGCACTCGAGATAGCGATCGACCGAGCCGCCGAGCCAGACCTTCTCGAGCCACGTGTCCTTCCAGTAATCGAGGATCGCGATCGAGCGCGTGACATCGGAAAGCGTCGGGCCGCACATCACGCCGCCGGGGATCATGAAGCTCGAGTGCGGCCACTGGCCGCCGAAGATCGCGTAGATCTCGGCCGGCTTGGCCGACACGGTCACGCCGGGCTCGTAGCTGGTGCCCACGAACGGTGCGAACCGCCGCACGGCCTCGTCGTAGCCGTTGGCCTTGGCGTAGTTCTTGTTGGTCAGGTCGATAGCGAACAGCGCGTAGAACCAGCGCGGGATGCTGAGCAGCGTCTCGCTGGCCTGGGCGATGTTGCGCACCAGCGTGGCGTTGTGCGGCACCTCGGTCTTCCACGCCGTGTCGAGCGCGTAGACCGACTTGTACAGGTGGCTGCCGCCGCAGATACCGCAGATGCGCGGGGTGACGATCAGACCGGCCTGCGGATCCTTGCCTTTGAGGATGATCTCGAAGCCGCGGAACATCGCGGCCTCGGTGTGCGCGGCGGTGACCACGCCGCCGTCGATGCGCACGCGGACGTCGAGGTCGCCCTCCACGCGCCCAAGCGGGCTGACGTGCAGGTCAAGCGTTTTGCCGGAAATCGGTTGAGCAACAGCGGTCATGTCGGGTTCTCCGCAGCAGATGTCTTGGGCGCGTGACGGTCAGACGACGAACATGTCTTCCTTGGACCATTGCGGCGCCGCGATGCGGGCGGCTGCGGCGTGGGCCATGTACGTGACGTGATCGGTGCCGGCGGGCACTTCCTTCGGGACCGACCCCGAGATCTTCTGGGTCTTGAAGACAGTCCCCGGGCGCAGGTCGAAGAACGGGAACTCGGGCTCGGTGCAGCCCGTGCACGGCATGCCGGCGCGGGTCTTCGACGATTGGCGGTTCCACAGGATGCGGTTGCACGGCGAGTGCGTCACCGGGCCGCGGCAGCCGAACTCGTAGAACAGACAGCCCTTGCGCGTGCCCTGGCCGAACTCGGTCGTCGATTGCTTGTACTCGAAGTACTGGACGCGCGTGCAGCCCGTCTGCGTGAA
Organism: Anaerolineales bacterium; assembly: GCA_044224715.1. GTDB lineage: Bacteria > Chloroflexota > Anaerolineae > Anaerolineales > UBA6663 > UBA6663. The sequence goes on from JBGAJV010000004.1 coordinate 84,994, forward strand.
GGTCTTGAAGAACGTGGCCGGGCGCTGCAGGTCGTCGAGCGCGATGTCGCCCGCGCGGCCGCTGGCGAGCGCGACCAGGATCTGCGTGATCCAGTCGGGGTGCGCCGGGCAACCCGGGATGTTGACCACCGGCAGACCGAGCTTCGATTTGAAGCCCGACCCGAGGAAGCCGCCGTGCGCGCGCTTGAGGTACTGCAAGCCGATCGAGTCGCTCGGGTTGGGGTCGGCGGCGGGGATGCCACCCCAACAGGCGCAATCGCCGACTGCGACCACGATCGCAGCCTGCGCCGACAACTCGGCGACCCAATCCTGCATCGGCCGGCCGCAGAACATGTTGAAGCGGCCCGTGCCGTGCGGGGCGCGGATGACCGTGCCCTCGAAGACGAAGATGTCGAGCGGGATCTTGCCGCTGACGCAGTCGTGCATCATTTGCGTTACGGCGTCGCCCAGCTCGAGGCCCAGCGACGGATGCCACAACACGTTGATGCCGAAGTCGGTCACCAGGTCGACCGCGCTCGGCTCCTCCGCGTTGAGGAAGGACATGGTGTTGCCGCTGCAGGCCCCGCCCTGCAGCCAAAGGACATTCGTCATGCGGGCCTCCTGTGAGTAGCGACATCGACGAAAGGGGAGCGCCCTCGCATCGGCGTCGTCGATTCCTTAGCGAAAGTGACGGCCAAAACGCTTCGCGAACTCGATCATGAAGCCGAGCGCGCGCTGCACGTCGGGATCGCCGAGCGCACGGAAGAGATCGATCCGGCCGGCCGGCGTCGCCCGCGCGATTTGCTCGTCGTAGACCTCGACCACGGCCTTGCCGGCCTCGCCGACGATGCCGACGGTCTTGGGCGCGAACACGCCGGAATCCATCAAGGCCGTGAACTCGGCGGACCCGAGGATGACCTCGAGCCGCTCGGCCACGTCGAGCAACCGCGGCAGCGAGCGTGTCAGGCGCGGCAGGATCTGAACCAGCGTCGGCAACGCGTCGCGCAGTTGCGCCAGCACCTGCAGCGACTGCTCGAAGGTCGCGATATTGGCCGCCTGATCGCTCCCGACGACGTCGCGCACGCTGCCCGCGACATTCTCGATGATCGTGTCGCTGCGTCTGAGCACGCCATCGGCGGTATCCGCGGCAAATGCCAACAGACCCGCGTGGTTGAGCACCGTGTCGATCGCCGCCGACGTCTCCGGTTCGTTCAACCGCGAGGCCAGCCGTGTGAGCTGCGGCAGCGTCCGGCTGAGCTCGGGCAATGCCTCGAGCACGGCGGGCAGGCTTTGCCCCAGCTGCGACAGGGTCTTCTCGAGATCGAGGTCCTTGGGCGCGGCCTGACGCAGATCGGCGACGCCGTCACGCGCGCTTTCGATGATCGTGTCGCTCCGTCGCAGGAGACCGTCAAGCGAGTTGACGCTCAGAGCGATGACGTCAAGACGATCGAGGATGTCGTTGAGGGCGGCGGCGGTGGCCGGATCATCCAGCCGTTGGCGGAGCCGATCGGCTCCGGTTGTGGCAAGCGAGACGCCATTCGAGGTGCTCATGAAGCTCTCGTCGATGAACGGGTTCGCGATTCCGGCGACAGGCGAAGACGTGCAGCGCCTTTCAGGTTGGCCCGATTGTATTAATCGGACCAATTCGGTTCAATAGCATGAACACGCCATTTTTCCTGGCAACTTGTGTGATTTCGTTCACAAGCCGTGCGCTTGAGCGCCCCACGGGCGATCGGCGCCGACGGCGAGCGAGGGAGTCAGTTCGCGACGTTTCCGCGATCGGGGAGGATCAACCCGGCTGCGAGCGCGTTACGCACGAGGTCCGCCTGATTGTGCGCATGGAGCTTTTGCATGACGTTGGCGCGATGGCGGTTCGCCGTGTGTGGGCTGATATTGAGGGTGCGCGCGACCTGGCTCGTGGTCTGGCCGTCGCAGATCAGTTGAAGAACTTCGCGCTCGCGTTGCGTGAGCTGTCCGCTCGCCTGCGCCGAAGCCAGATCGAGACGCTCGCGGTCGATGCCCGCGCCGACGAAGATCTCGCCGCCGGCGATCCGGTTGAGCGCATCGAACAGGGCGTCGTCCTCCATGGCCTGCTTGAGCATGTAACCGCGGGCGCCTTCCTGCAGCGCCTGGGCGACAAGCGCCAGGTCGTCGTACATCGAAAGCACCAGCACCCGGATTTCGGGTTGTTGACGGGCCAGTCGCCGCAGGGTGTCGAGGCCGTTGACGCGCGGCATCTGCATGTCGAGGATCATGATCCCGGTCCCGACGCGCTCGGCCCAGCTCAGGGCTTCATCGCCGTTGGCGGCCTCGGCCACGACCTGGAACCGCTCGTCGAGGCGAAGCAAGGCCGCGATGCCGCGACGCACCACGCTGTGGTCGTCGACGACGATGATCGGCAAAGGCCTTTCGGACGGCTTCGGTTCGGTCATGCGCTCCCTCTCCCCAACTCGGGCGACAGCGGGATCCTGACGCTCACGCGCGTGCCGCCGCCGATCGACGAGGCCACGTCAACGACGCCGCCAAGAGTCGTGGCGCGTTCCTGCATGCCCAACAGGCCGAGCGTTTTCCGCGTGAGATGCTGACGGTCGAAGCCTCGCCCGTCGTCGGTCACGCTCACGGACGCCTCGGTCGACGTGACGACCAGAACCACGTCGACGCGATGCGCAGCGGCGTGCCGGCCGACGTTGGTCAGCGCCTCCTGAACGATCCGGTACAGGGCCAGTTCCACGGCCGCGGGGAGGCGGGCTTCGACGTGCTCGGCCTCGAAGTCGGCCGCGATTGTCACGTCGATCGCGGCGCGTTCGGCGAAGTCGTTGATCAAGGCAGTCAACGCGGCGCGCAGGCCGAGCTGGTCGAGCGCCGGCGGGCGCAACGCGCTGGCCAGCGTCTGCAGACGTTGCGCCGCGCCGTTCAACTCCTGGTTGACCTCCTGGATATCGGCCTGCAGCGCGGGGCTGTGCTGCGCGACCTTGCGGGCCAATGCCTGTAACCCGAGCTTGACGCCAATGAGGGCCTGCCCGGCCTCGTCGTGCAACTCGAGCGAAATCCGGCGCCGTTCCTCCTCGAGCAAGTCGACGTACTGCGCCGACAGCGCCTGGAACTGGCCACGCTGCACCTCGAGCTCGGCCAGCAGCCGCGCATTGTAGATGGCGACCCCGGCGACGTTGGCCAGGGACTGCAGGAATTCCACGTCGGACCAGGTGAACGGTTGTCGCCCGTCGCCCTTGTTGAACACCTGAAAAAACCCGAGCACCTGCTCGTTGGCGCCCAGGATCGGGACGCACACGGCGTTGCGAAGGTCGAACGGCGCGACCAGGATCGGGTCCGCCAATGGATCGTCGCGATACGTGTTCGTCAGATACGGGCACTCGTACGACCAGACCCAACCGGCCAGCCCCTCGTCGCGCAGCCATGCCCCGGTGAAGGGATGCCAGGCTTGTTTGTGCCAGAAGCCGTCGGTCACCAGACGCGGCGGCTCGGGATCGCTCTGCAGCAGCCCGGCGAATCCGGCCTGAGCGCCGAGGAACCCGGCCGCGTGCTCGACCAGTTTGCGCAACAGCGCGTTCGGTTCGAGCGTGCGGTTGATGGCCGCGTTCATCACGAACAGGTTACCGAGCGCGCTCGACCAGCGGGCCATGCCCTCCATCAACACGGCACGCTCGAAGGCGACGGTCATCTGCAATGCCAGGGCCTGGGCGAAGGCCACATCGTGTTCGCCGAATGGGGCCGGCCCGCGCCGGTTGTGGAACTCCACCACCCCGCTCACGCGCGACTGATGATTGAGCATCGGCACAGCCAGGATCGATCGACACGGGTACAGCACGCGATGCGCATCGCCCACGGTCGGGTCGTGGTCGGGATCGAGCCCGAGGTACGGGCGGCGGTTCTTGAGCACCCAGCCGGCGACATCCGCGCCCGAACCGCAGCGGACGTCGAGCGGCGTCAGGGCGCCGTCGGCGAAGCCGTGGCCAAAATGGATCGCGTCGTCACGGGTCAGGCCGATCCAGACGCGCTCGCAGGCCAGCAAGCGCGCGAGCTGGGGGGCCAGTCGCGCGATCAATTGGGCGGTATCGAGTTCCTCGACGCCGATTCGGGCGACGGCCTGCAATGCCGCCAGCTCGTGGGCCGAGCGGCGGAGTTCACGGCGAAGCCCTTCCTCGACCTCGGTCGTGACGGGAGCGGCAAGGAGCGACTCCGGGTCAGCCATACAGGGATTCTAACCTTCGACCTGACAGGTCGACTCGCGATTCTCGGAAAAACAAGCCTGTTCAAAATCCCTATTCAACAAAATCGGGCCGGTTTCCTAACCTTGCGGTGTGCGCCGTGCGGCGCGCTGCGCGACGAGGAACGCGATCCAGTCGTCGACGCCGCGGCCACTCTTGGCCGAGGTCTCAAATACGCGCAGGCCGGGTCGCACGGCGTCAAGGTTGGCGTACGCGGCGGCACGGTCGAACTCGACGGCCTCGGCCAGGTCGATCTTGGTGATCATGGCCACATCCGACGAGTTGAACATCGATGGGTACTTGAGCGGTTTGTCCTCGCCTTCGGTGACCGACAGAAGCACGACGCGCAGGTCCTCGCCCAGGTCGTAGCTCGACGGACATACCAGGTTGCCGACGTTTTCGATGAAAAGGAAGTCGAGCTCGTTGAGATCCCATCCGCTTTGGGCCAGATGGCTCTCGATCATATCGGCCTCGAGATGGCAGTTGCCGCCCGTGACGATCTGACGCACGGGCGCGCCGCTGCGCGCCAGTCGGTTGGCGTCGTTCTCCGTCGCCAGATCGCCGACCAGGGCCGCGACGCGCAGGTTCTGCTCGCGCATCCGCTTGAGCGTGGCTTCGAGCAGTGCGGTCTTACCGGTGCCCGGGCTGGAGACCCAGTTCAACGTGAAGACCCCGGCGGCGTGAAAACGCGAGCGCAGGCCTTCGGCCAACAGGTCGTTCTTCTCGAGCACACCCTTGCGGATCTCAAGCAGTCGGGGCTTCATTCAAGCGCTCCTCGTCCGGGTCCACGATCTCGACCGACGCGATCTGCAGGTCACGGCCGGCGCTCAGTTGTGCGCACACGGCGCCGCACTCGGGACAGCGGTACCAGTGCGGGGCCACCGGGCTGACATCGTGGCCGCACGTCGCGCAGAAGGCGCGCGCCGCCACGGCCTCGATTTTCAGCGTCGCACCCGCCAACCGGGTATCGGCCGCGGCGATGTCGAAGCAAAACAGCAACGAGTCGGCTTCGACTCCCGAAAGCACGCCCAGTTGCAGATTGACGACCGTCACTTTCAGGTTGGGTTGGTCAGCCAGGGCCTCTTCGACCGTCTCGATCAGGCTGTGTGCGATGGAAAGCTCATGCATGGTGGGGCTTGGGCGGGATTGTATCGCAGAACAGGTGTGACCTCTCCCAACCCCCTCCGGGCGTGTGCACGAGCTAGTTATCAGGAGGGGATTCTCGCCACGATTTTCACGAATTGGTACGGGTTGACACGAACGGAGAGTGCCAGGCGTTTTCCTTTCTTTCGGTTACTGTTCAGCCCCTAACGGGATACAGGCGAAGAAACGGGTGGGCCCAGGGTCGGGGCGAAGCCCCGACCCTGGGCCCACCCCGTTTTTCGCCCAACTTCCTGCTGGTTAGGCAATAACCGAAATTCGCGTCATTCGCGGCATAGAACGCTGACAACTCGTCCGGACACCAGACCCTCGGTGCCGGGCAGGTATCATTGGCCCATGGCCATTGCACAGACTCGGAAGGGCTTGAGCCGCCGCGCGCGGATGATCGTGGCCGGCGTCGTCGTGATCGTCGGTTTGGGATTGATCGCGTTCTTCGGATCGCGGGCCATGCAGAACTGGAATCGCTTCGAATACATGCACGCCGAAGGGCTCGACAACGGCAGCGCCAGCGTCGACGCCATCCGACCGTGGATGACGATTCGCTTTGTGGCGGTGGCGTACGCCGTGCCCGAGGAGTATCTCTATAGCGCGCTCGACATCCCGTTCGTCGAACGCAAGAGCGACACCACGCTCGGTGAACTCAACAAGATTTTCGAACGCGGGCTGGCCGCCGACGGTCAGGAGTTGGCCGTCGTAGCCACGATCCGCGCCGCCGTCACGTCGTATCGCGCCTATCCGGTCGTGACGGGGTTGCGCGACGTCCGGCCCTGGATGAGCGTGCGCTATATCGCCAACAGCACCGGCGTGCCCGAAGCCTTCCTCTTGGATGGACTCGCGCTGCGCGGCGATCTCGACGCCTCGATGCCGCTCGAGATGATCGCCGACCGAGACAAGGTCGAGGGCGGACCGCGCGGTCTGGCCGAACGCGCCCGAGCCCTGGTCGACGCGTATACGCCAACCCTGACGGCGACCCCATGAGCCTGAGTGACGTCAGCGATCAGGTCCTGACCCTGGTCATCACATATGGCGCGGTGACCCTGGCGGTGGTCGTCTTCCTTGCGGCCGTAGGTGTGCCCTTCCCCAGCTCGTTGTTCGTCATCGCCGGCGGCGCCTTCGTTCAACAGGGCGTGCTCGAGCTTGTGCCCGCGATACTGTGGACGCTGGCAGGCGCCGTCATCGGCGATCTGCTCAGTTTCGCGCTTGGCCGCTGGATGGGCCACGCGGCGCGCTCGCGGTTCGGCGGCACAAGCGCCTGGCAACAAGGCGAGCGCCAGTTCGCTCGGTATGGCTCTGCCGCCATTTACCTCACCCGTTGGCTGATCACGCCGCTCGCGATCCCGATCAACCTGATCGCCGGGAGCAGCGATTACCCCCCCGCTCGCTTCGGCGGCAATGTCGCCGCCGGCGAGCTCACCTGGATCCTCCTCTACGGCGCCCTCGGTTACGCTTTTGGCAGCCAGTGGGAGTTGATCAGCGACTTCGTCAGCAACTTCAGCGGCGTGCTGGTCGGCCTCGTGCTGGTCATCGGCGGTCTTGTGACCTTGGTGCGCTGGGTACGCCGCGCCGACGCCTGACTGCCGCGCCTTCCCCTTGACAAAATCGAACGCATGTTCTATTCTTTCCCCACGTCGGCCTGAGGGGTTTTACCCAGCATTAAGGCTGGCCATGTGCGGTTTCTCATGTTGGCGGGCGATATTAGGTACACGGGTGTCAATCGCGCGTCGATCACATGACGCCCCAGACGGGCAAAAGCGACGTTATGTATCCAGGTGTTCAGCAGTATCGCGTGCAGTCAGTGGAGAGCGCAAGCCCCGTGCGGCTGGTCGTCATGGCCCTCGATGCAGCGGTGTTGGCCTGCGAAAAGAACGATCTTGCGCGCGGCACACACATCGTCGGCACGCTGAGGGACGCACTCAACTTCGACGAGCAGGACGCCGCCCTGGGCTTCTTCCGTCTGTACCAGTGGGTGCTGGAGTGCATGCGGCATGGCGATTGGGCCGAAGCGGCGAAAGTACTCCGCGAATTGCGCGAAGCCTGGGCGGAAATCGAACGCCGCGCCAATCCGGTTAGCCTGACCGACACTGTGATTGCGATCTCGGGGTAAGGGGAAGAGGAACCACGAGCCATGCGAACAACGTCTCCCAAGAGCGAAAAGGCCCGCGTCTTCCAGGTCAAGGCTGAAGAGCAGAAAATCCGCTGGGAGCGCAATCCCTCCGGAAGCCTCGTGATTCGCGACTCCTCCACGGGCAAGGTGATCAAGGTCGTCCGCAGCCTGTTTGAGCTCTTCCGCAGAAACTAGGCGACCGGGGCCACCTGAACTTTAGCGTTTCATCGCGAATTTAGCGTCCGTTCACAACCCATTTACTGACCCCCGCCCGCCTCCGATGCTAACGTGAGATCGGAGACGGGCATCATGTTTTCCTCGTCGGATCAGTTCGATCTTTCTTCGCTACTGAGTGGGCAATCGCTCTCGGGCGCGACCAGCTTGCTGGGCACGTCGAGTGCGTCGCCGCTGTCTTCCGGTCAGGATACGTCGGGTCTGTTCCAGTTGTTGCTGGCGCAGATGCTGATCAAGCTGCTCGATCGGATCGAGGCCCAGGTTCCGTCGATGACGAGCAACCTGTTCGCCGCCGAGACCGGTGCGTTGACGGCTCCGACCGCGGCCACCGGAACGACGCCGGTATCGAGCGCCGTGCGCTCGGCTTACGGCGTCACGACAGTTGGAACGGCCGATGCGGCGACGAGCGGCGCGCGCGCCATCGCCGATTACCCGCGGCCCGTGGGCGACAACGGCCGCGGCCTGCACTGGATCCCGACGGTGAGTCAGTCGTCCGACGCGGTCGATCGCTTCGTCGCCGAGGCCAAGGCCATGAACGTCAAATGGGTGACGTTCCTGAACGACGGCGCCAACCTCGGGGCCAACGATTATCTGGTCAAGCAGCTCACGGCAGCCGGCATCGAGCCGGTGATGCGCGTGTACACCGACGGCGTCAAGCCCATCGACGGCGATCTGGGCGCCACGGTGCGTCACTACAAAGCCCTGGGCGTCGATTACTTCCAGCTCTACAACGAACCCAACCTCGTCGCCGAGAACTTCGGTGAGACGCCGAGCGTCGATCGCTACCTCGACGCCTGGATCCCGGCGGCCCAGACCGTGATCGCGAACGGCGGCCTGCCCGGCATCGGCGCGCTGGCCCCGACGGGCGAAGCCGACGACCTGCAATTCCTCGCCGGCGCGATCGAAGGCCTCAAGGCCCGCGGCCAGGTCGACCTGCTCGACAACGCCTGGCTGGCGATCCACAACTACCAGGGCGATCTCTCGCTCGACGACATCAAGGGCTACAGCCGCTACCTGGCCTATGCCGACGTGCTCCAGCAATCGCTCGGGCGCGTGCTGCCCATGGTCAGCACAGAGGGCGGCGGGTTCGCGCAGAACGAGTCCGACGACGCCCGGCGCACGCAGGCGGTGCTGGGCGCCTACCAGCGCGTGGCCTCGCCCAACGCGCCCGACTACCTGTTCAACTACACGTACTGGGTCATCGCCAACGCCGAGGGCGGCGGGCACGACCCGGCCTGGGAATGGCAGGCGTTGTTTCAGAACGGGCACACGAGTGAGTTGGTGGACGCGCTGAAGCAAGGCTAGACAATTTGTGATTTGCGATTGGTGATTTGCGATGTTCTCTGGAAATCACAAATCGCAAATCGCCAATCACAATTGATTGGAGATCGCGATGAGCTTCTGGGACACCTTACGGATCGGGGCCAGCGCCTTGAACGCGCAACGGCTGCGGATGGACATCATCTCGAACAACGTCGCGAACGCCGAAACGACGCGCACCGAAGAAGGCGGACCCTACCAACGGCAGGACGTGGTGTTCAGCACCCGCGACGAGCAGGGCAACGGGTTCCTGCCCGAGCTTGTCCGGGCCGCCCATGCGCGCAACGGCGAGTCCCAGACGATCGGCGTGGCCGGCGTCGACGGGCATCTCGAGGGCGTGCGGGTCGCGGGTGTCGTGACCGACACGACGACCGAGGGCCCGCGGGTGTACGACCCGACCCACCCGGACGCGGACGCCGAGGGCTACGTGCAATACCCGAACGTCAACATCGTGACGGAGATGACGAACCTACTCTCGGCCACGCGCTCCTATGAAGCCGCGATGCAGGTCGTCGAAGCCGCCAAGCGCATGGCGCTGCGGGCCCTGGAAATCGGAAGAAGCTGAAGCCAGTGAGCGATTGGGCGACCGGGGGATTGGGCGACTGAGCCAAATCCCCCAATCACTCAATCACCCATTCACCCAATCACCAAATAGCTATGGCCATCTCACCCATCTCCGCCAACCCGCTGCCGCTGACGCCTTCGGGCGGCAACAAGACGACCGGGCCGCAGAACGCGGTCGAGCAACTGGGCAAGTCGTTTGGCCAGGCGCTCGACTCGCTCAACAGCCAGCAGGCGTCGAGCGACCAGCTGATCCAGCAACTCGCGGCCGGCGAGAACGTCGACGTGCACAACGTCATGATCTCGGCCACGCAGACCGACGTCGCCTTCCGCGTCGCGATCGCCATGCGCGATCAGCTCGTGCAGGCGTACCAAGAAATGATGCGGATGCAAATCTAGGAAGTGAGCGAATGAGTGATGGGGAGATCGGGCGTATCAGCTCAAGCACCCACTCACACATTCACGAAATCACCAAATGTTCACCCAGCTTCGTGACCAATCCCTCAAGTTCTGGAGCGCCCAGGGGCGGACACAGCGTGTCGCGCTGATCGCCCTGGTCGTCGCCGGCGCGGCCGCGATCGTGGCCTTCGTCGTCTGGGCTTCGACGCCGCAATACGCGACGGCGTTCAGCGGTCTGAGCGAGAGCGATGCCGGCGCTGTCGTCGAGCAATTGAAGACGGATGGCACGAGCTATCAGCTGGGCCAGGACGGCCAGATCCTGGTTCCGGCCGCAGACGTTTATGAAGTGCGGCTGCGCATGGCCACGCTCGGCCTGCCCCAGGACGGCGCGCCGGGCTACGAGCTGTTCAGCAGCAACACGCTCGGCATGACCGATTTCCTGCAGCGCGTCAACTACCAGCGCGCCATCGAAGGCGAACTCGAGCGCACGATCAAGACGCTCGACCCGATCAAGTCGGTGCGCGTGCACCTAGTACAACCCGAACGCACGCTGCTCGCCGGCGATCAGCAACCGACGACGGCCTCGATCACGGTCGATCTCAAGCCCGGCCAGACGCTCTCCGGCAGCCAGGTCCGCGCGGTCACGCACCTCGTGGCGTCGGCGGTCGAGGGTCTGCAGCCCGAGCACGTCGTCGTGGTCGACTCGACCGGCAAGCTGCTGACCGCGGAGGGCGGCACGGTCGGCGCGGACGCCAGCGACGTCAGCGACGCGCGGCGTTACGCCGAGCAGCAATATGCCGCGCAGGTCCAGACCAAGGTGCAGCAACTGCTCAACCAGACCCTCGGACCGAACAAGTCGGTCGTGCAAGCCAGCGTCGAGCTCGACTGGACCGAGCGCCGCATCCTCGATCAAGCCATCAACCCGGATCAGACCGCGCTGCGCAGCCAGCAGGTGCTGACCGAGACGTACAACGGCGACGGCTCGCCGATCGCGGGAATCCCGGGCGCGCTCACCAACCTGCCCCCGGCGGCCCTCACCTCGACCGTCACGTCGACCGTCACCGGCACCGCGCAGTACCAGCGCTATGAGATCACGGACAACTGGGAGATGACGTCGACGGCCACGACCGCGACCATCCCCGCCGGGCAGATCGCGCGGATCTCGCTCTCGGTGCTGGTGGACAACGTCACCGACACAGCCCAACTCGACACGCTGCGCAACGCGATCTCGGCCGCGGCTGGGATCAGCACGACGCGCGGCGACACCATCGCCGTGGAGACGCTGCCCTTCGACCGCACGTATTTCGATCAGCAAACCGCAGACCTCGAGTCCTCGGCCAACATGGATCTGTATCTGCAGATCGGCGTGGCCGTCGGCGGCGTGCTGCTGTTGGTCGGCCTGATGTGGTACATCAGCCGACTGCTCGCGAACGTGCGGCTGGCCTCGGCCGAGGCCTGGGCCGTGATGCAACCCGCGCAGGCGGCGCTTGCGGCCGCGGCGGGCGGAGCGGCTTTGCCCGCGCCCGAGGGCGGTGAAGCCTTGCCGGCGCCCGCGACGCTGCCGATGCAAGCGGCGGCCGCGGCGGCGCGCGCGCCCAGTCAGGCGATGCGCGCCGAGGACGAGCAGATCCACAAGACGCTCCAGCGGATGGCGGACGAGAACCCGGCCACGGTGGCCGAGATCATCCACCTCTGGCTGAGCGAGGACGAGAAGAAGAATGGCTGACACGTCCGGCCTGAACGGCCTGCAGAAAGCAGCCGTGTTGATGCTGATGTTGGGCGTCGACCGCTCGTCGGGCGTGCTCCAGCATCTCGGCGAGGGCGAACTCGAACGCGTGTTGTTGGCGCTCTCCGACGCCGGCAACGTCGGCTCCGACATGCGTTCGGCCGTGCTCAACGAAGCGCACGACCTCTCGCTCGCCGACACCAGCCTGTTGACCGGCGGCATCGACTACACCCGTCAACTCCTCGCCCGGGCCGTCGGCCCGCGCCGCGGCGCCGAGATCCTCGAACGGCTGGCCGCGCACCAGCAGCGGTCGTCGTTCGAAATCCTACGCAACGCCGACCCGGCGCAGGTCGCCACGATTTTGGGGGACGAGCACCCACAAACCATCGCCGTTGTGCTGAGCTACCTCGACGCCAAGCAGGCCGCCTCGATCCTCGGCGGCATGCAGCGCGACCTGCAGATCGAAGTCACGATGCGCCTGGCGCAGATGGACCGGATCTCGCCGCAGGTCGTCAAACAGGTCGAGGCCGGCCTCAAGCGCAAGCTCTCGGGCGTGCTGAGCGAGGCCGATTTTCGGGCCACGGGCGGCGTGACGTTCCTGGTCAAGGTACTCAACCAGGTGGACCGCGGCGTGCAGAAGACGATCTTCGAGGCGCTCGAGGCGTCGAGCCCCAAACTGGCCGAGGAAGTGCGCGCCGGCATGTTCACCTTCGACGACCTGGGCAAGCTCGACGACAAATCGATGCAGCGCGTCCTGCGCGACGTCAACAAGACCGAACTGACCCTGGCGCTCAAGGGCGCGCCCGAGAAGGTCAAAGACCTGGTGATGCGCAACATGTCGGAGCGCGCCCGCCAGTCGCTCAAGGAAGAACTCGAGATCATGGGCCCGCAGCTCGCCAAGAACGTGTATGCGGCCCAGCGCAAGATCGTGGACGTCGTCCGCGCGCTCGAAGCCAGCGAGGAGATCGTGATCTCCGGCTCGGGCGGCGGCAGCGAGGTGATTGCATGATCTGCAAGGAGGCGACGGCATGATCCGCAAGTCGGCCGTCGTGCGCGGACACACCTCGCAGGCCTGGCGGCTGCCGCCGCTGCAATACGCGGCGCCGGAGCCGGCTGCGGCGATGCATCACGCCGCGCCAGTCGCCATCGACATCGACGCGCTGCGCGATGAGGCCATGCAAGACGTCAACCGCGAGCGCCAACGGCTGCTGACGCAGGCGCGGGCCGAGGCGCAGCAGCTGCTCGCCGAAGCCCAGGCGCAGCGCGACGCCTTTGTGGCCGAGGCGCGGGCGGAAGGGCACAGCCAGGCGGAAGAAGACACGCGCCAGGTGTTGCTCACCGCGCAGGGCGTGCTCGACGAGATGCAGGCCTGGCGCGACCAGGTGCAGCGCGCGGCCGAAACCGACGTGATCGGCCTGGTCAAGCATTCGCTCAATCTGATCCTGGGCGAGATCGGCGTCCCCCACCCCGACGTGCTTAAGGCCGCCTTTCAGCGCGCGCTCAACGAAGCGCGGCCGCTCGGCGCGCTGCGCGTGCACCTGCATCCGGAAGACGCCGAGTTACTCGGCCCGCATTGGCCCACGCAGATGGAAGCCCAGCTTGGCCAATCGCTGCAGCTGGTGCCCGACTCGGTCGTGCACCGCGGCGGTTGTCTGATCGAAGGCGAACACGGGTCGGTCGACGCCCGGATCGAGACCCAGGCCGCCCTGGTGGCCGAAGCGCTCGACCAGTCGGTGCATCCATGAACGCCGCCCCCGACGCCGAAGTCCTCCGCCCGCCGGATCTCACCCGCGCCCATCGCGCGCTCGACAGCCTGAAGACGGTCCGGTTGAGCGGCCGGGTCGCGCAGGTGGTCGGGTTGACGATCGAAGCGCGCGGCCTCGACTGCCAGATCGGCGAAGTGTGCGACATCCGCACCGGCGCGCCGATCCAACGCGGGCCGAACTCGGCCGCGCCCGACTCCCCGGCCGGGCTGCCGGCCGAGGTGGTCGGCTTCCGCGACGAACGCACGCTGCTCATGCCGCTCGGCGAGATGACGGGCATCCAGCCCGGCAGCGCCGTGCTGCCGCGCCGGTCAGTGCTGCGCGCGCCGGTCGGGCTCGGGCTGCTCGGGCGCGTGATCGACGGGCTGGGTCGACCGATCGACGGGCGCGGCCCGCTCAACGTGGCCGACAGCGCGCCGATTTACGCCGCCGCCCCGAACCCCATGTCCCGCCAGCCGATCGCGGCGCCGTTGATCACGGGCGTTCGCGCGATCGACGGCCTGCTGACCGTCGGCAAGGGCCAACGCATGGGCATCTTCGCCGGCAGCGGCGTCGGCAAGAGCACGCTGCTGGGCGCGATCGCGCGCAGCACGAGCTCCGACGTGGCCGTGATCGCGCTCGTCGGCGAACGCGGGCGCGAACTGCAGGAGTTCATCGAGCGCGACCTGGGCAAGCTCGGCCTGGCGCGTTCGGTCGTGGTCGTGGCGACGTCGGACCAGCCGGCGCTGGTGCGTCTCAAGTGCGCGTACGTGGCGACGACGATCGCCGAACACTTCCGCGACCAGGGTCTGGATGTGACGCTGATGATGGACTCGGTCACACGCTTCGCGATGGCGCAGCGCGAGGTCGGTCTGGCCATCGGCGAGCCGCCGGCGAGCAAGGGCTACACGCCCTCGGTCTTCGCCCTGCTCCCGCGACTGCTCGAGCGCGCGGGCAACGGCGCGCGCGGCTCGATCACGGGCTTCTACACCGTGCTGGTCGAGGGCGACGACTTCAACGAGCCGATCTGCGACGCCGTGCGGGGCATCCTCGACGGCCACATCCTGCTGACGCGCGAACTCGCGCAACGCAATCACTACCCGGCCATCGACGTGCTCAAGTCGATCAGCCGCGTGATGTCGTCGGTGACCGATCAGGATCACCGCGCGCATGCCGGCGTGGTGCGCCGCCTGCTCGCGACGTACGACAAGGCGCGCGACCTGGTCAACATCGGCGCGTACGTGAAGGGTTCGGATCCCGAGATCGATGCCTCGCTCGACGCGCTGCCGGCGCTGATGGCGTTCCTGCAGCAGGGCATCGAGTTCGCGCCGCTCGAGGAGACACGCGGGAAGATGCGCGCGATCGCGGAATAGCGGTCAGGCGCCCGGCGCGAAGGACCGCCGGTGGAAAAGCGCCTGTCAAGACCGGCCGGGATATCACATTGACGCTGAGACCTGAAGCCAGACGACACCTATGAAATTCTCGCTCCAGTCCGTCCTCGATGTTCGCCACAGCCGGCTCGAAGCCGTCGAGCTGGAGATGGCGCAGGCGCAGGCCACGCGCGCGCAGCACGCGGCGGCGTTGCACGCGCTCGAGGAACGCCATGCGGTCCTGCTCGAGGATCTTCGTCGGCTGCAGAGCCGCCAGACGCTCGATCTCGGCGCGCTGGCCTTCACGCGCAACGCCCTGGCGCGCACCGAGCAGCAGATCCGCGAGCAGAAGCTTCGGCTGGCCGAGGCCGAAGCCCGGGTCGACAAGGTGCGCGAAGCCTTGATCGCGGCCAAACAAGACGAGGAGACACTGATCGCGCTCAAGGACAAGGCCGAAGAAGCTGCGCTGCGCGAACAGAATCGGGTGGCGGAGGCCGAGGTCGATGACCTCAACATCGCGCGCGCGTACCGGAAGACGCAGGGGGCGTAGAGCGCTAAGCGCGATGTGTGGACGACGGTGGCGACATAAGCACAGAGCGCATTCGCCTGAGCGCTCGACGGTGCGCGAGCATTTACGGCTTCTTCACGCGAGTAGGCGTTCGGTTTGACGAGAACAGGGAGTAACGAACATGTACGAATACGGATCTTCGCCGATCCAGAGTGTGCTGATGCAGTTGATGCAGCGCGTTTTGGAGCGGCTTGACGAAATGCAGACCGGGCGCACGGCCTCCCTGGGAGAAGGCGCAGAAAACGGTCAAACGACGAGCTTCGACGACGTGATCGCCAAAGCCGCGGCCCGCTATGGCGTGGACGCGACATTGGTGAAGGCGGTCGTCAAGGCCGAGTCGAACTTCGACCCGAACGCCGTCTCCGGCGCCGGCGCGCTTGGGCTGATGCAGCTCATGCCGGGCACCGCGGCGGGTCTGGGCGTGAGCGATCCGCTGGATCCCGAACAGAACGTCGACGGGGGCACACGCTACCTGCGGCAGATGCTCGATCGGTACGACGGCGACGTTCAACTCGCCTTGGCCGCGTATAACGCGGGGCCGGGCAACGTCGACAAGTACGGGTCGATCCCGCCCTTTGCCGAAACCCAGCGGTACGTGCCGCGGATCCTCGATTACGTCCGCCAGCTCTCGGGCTCGGCCACGACGGACAGGAGCGCGTGACATGACCGGCCTGATCTCCGACCGCACCATCGACCTCGCCCGACTGTCGCTCGACGGGCTCTCGCGCCGCCAGGAATTGATCGGCACGAACCTGGCGAACGTCGACACGCCCGGCTACCACGCCCAGACCAACAACTTCGAGGCGACGCTCAAGCGCGCGATCCAGAAGGACATGACCGACCTGCAGATGTCGCGGACCAACAGCGCGCACCTCGCCCGCCCCGTCGCGCGTAGCGCCGAATTCGGCGCCGTGTTTGATCGTGAAGGCGGCAGCGAGCGCGCCGACGGCAACAACGTCAACATCGACACCGAGCTGATGCAGCAGTCCGAAACCGGGATCAAGTATCAGGCGCTGACGCAGACCGTGAGCCAGAAGCTGCTCCTGCTCCGCGCCATCGCCACCGGGAGGTAATCCGTATGCTCGATCTTCCCATCCTGCCCGCCGGCGCCATGCCGGCCCCCACGCCGGGCCCGAGCGGCTCGTCGCCGGCGTCGCCCGAAGGCGCCAGCTTCGAAGACGCGTTGGGTGCGGCCGCGGCCTCCGTCGACGAGACCGCCGAGACCACGTCGGAGCCGGCCACGTCGGCTTTGCCCACCGACGAGTCGACACTGGCCGCGCTGGCGACCCTGGCCGGCGCCGCGATCACGGTGCAGGTGCCGGTGGTGCCTGCCGCCCCGGCGACGACCGACGTCGCGCCGCAGTCGCCCGTCGCCGACGTGCAGCCCAGCACGCCCACGCCGGATGTCACGGTGCTGGTGCCGGTGACCAAGCCTGGCCCACGGCTCGAGCTGGCGGATCCCAACCCGCTGGCGCCGACGCCGCAAGCCGGCGCCCGACCCGACGCTGCAGCGCCGGCTCTCGAAAGCGCGCAGCCGATCAAGGGCGCCGTGCCCGGACGCGGGGCCCGGTTCAGCGACGTGTGGGTCAACGCCGTGCAGAACCCAGCCGAGCTCGAGTCGACGCAGCCGATGACGCAGGGCGCCGTGCCGACCCAGGCGCCGGCCTCGCCGGCCTCGCCCGTCGCGCCACGCGCGACAGCGGCGGAGGGTCGACCGGCCGCAAAGGCTGAGGCGCTCGAGGCGCCGACCGCGGCGAAAGTCGCGCCCGAGCCCGCGGCACAGGCGCAGACGGTCGCGCCCCACCCGGCCGCGACCGTCACCGAAACGAAAGTTGAACCGGCCCGCCTGGCGGAAGTTCAACCGAAAGAAGTGATCGCGCAGGTCCAGCGCGCCGTCGAACAGATCGGCGAGCAGAAACTCGAGACCGTCAAGATCACGCTGCACCCCGAGGAACTCGGGCGCATCGAACTGCGCGTCACCCATGGCGCCGATCAAGGCCTGCAGGTCAGCGTGCGCGCCGAACAGCCGCACACCGTCGCCCTGCTTGAGCGGCATCTGACCGAGCTGCAGAGCAACCTGAGCGCCAGCGGCCTCGACGTGGCCAACATCTCCATCAGCGCCGGCCTTGGCAATCAGCATCAGCAGTCCAACCGCTCCTTTCACGGCGCCAAGCCCTTCGGGCTCAATCTGCGCGGCATCAAGGGTGGCGAGACGGACCCGTACGACAGCGAACGACCGATCGTGCTGCGCCTCAACGGCAGCCGTGGCTGGTCGAACGCCGGCGTGGACCTGAGCATCTGAGGACACCGCCATGGCTTCCTATCAACCCATCACAGTCGTCAACGGCCAGGTGGTGACCAACCCCACCTCGACCGCCAAGAGCACGTCGAGCCAGGCGCTCCAGGATCAGTTCCTGACGCTGCTCGTCTCGCAGTTGAAGAACCAGAACCCGCTCGAGCCGATGAAGAACGACGAGTTCCTGGCGCAGACCGCGCAGTTCCAGGCGCTCAGCGAGATGCAGAAGCTCAACAAGTCGATGACGGCGTTCATGGCGCAGAGCCAGCTCAACAACGCCAGCGCCCTCATCGGCAAGCAGGTCACGGCGCTCAACAGCGACGGCGACACGGTCACCGGCGTCGTGTCGAGCGTGCAGCTCAACGGCAGCGACACGCTGCTCGAGATCGACGGCAAGCTCGTGTCGCTCTCGGGCGTCACCAAGGTCGAAGCGGCCTCGGCCGGCGTTTCGTCGGCGGCCTCGGCCAAGATCGACGCGCTCGCCGAGCTTCTCGCGGACTCGCTCTTCCAGGGTCTGCTCGGCAGCACGACAAAGACGGCGGCCGTCTAACCCGCGTTCACGGAGAAAACGATGACGCAGGATCTTCGCATCACGAACGGCGTACAGAGCGCGACCCAGCGCCCGGCGGCGACAACCGGCAAGCCGGCCGCCAGCGGCGCCTTCGCCGCCGAGCTGCAGCAGGCCGAGCTGCGCTTCTCGAATCACGCACAGAAGCGCCTCGAGAAGCGCGACATCGCGCTGAGCAACGACGACCTGGCCCGACTGAGCCTCGCCGTCGACAACGCCGCCAAGCGCGGCGGCAAAGACTCGCTGGTGCTGATGGACGACATGGCCTTCGTCGTCAACGTCAAGGACCGGTTGGTCGTCACCGCCGTCGACGCCAAGAGCCGCGGCGAGGGCGTGTTCACGCAAATCGATTCAGTCGTGTTAGCCAAGTAGCTTAGCGGTTGGGCGCGCGGCGGACCCCGCGCCCGGCCAAACTCAAATCAACAGCCTGGGCTGGCCCTCTTGGAGGATGCCCAGACGACTTTCAGGAGGACACCATGCTTCGCTCCATGTTCACGGCCATCAGCGCCCTCAACGCCCATCAGACCTGGATGGACGTCATCGGCAACAACCTGGCCAACGTCAACACCACCGGCTACAAGACCAGCTTCGTCCGCTTCCAGGACCAGATCTCGCAGCTGCTGCGCCCGGGCTCGAGCCCGACCGGCACGGCCGGCGGCGTCGACCCGATGCAGGTCGGGCTGGGCATGCGCGTCGGATCGATCACGCAGAACTTCTCGCAAGGCGCGCTGACCTCCACCGGTCGTCTCGGTGACCTGGCGCTGCAAGGCGACGGCTTCTTCAACTATCGCGACGGCGCGGGCACGCTCTTCTACTCGCGCGACGGCTCGATCGACCTGGATGCCGACGGCTACATGGTCAACACCAACACCGGCTACCGGATCCAGGGCTGGCTGCCCACCGGCACGCCGCCGGTGATCAACACCGGCACGGCGCTAACCGATATCCGCATCCCGATCAACAGCACGCTGGCGCGCCAGACCTCGTCGCTGACCATGCGCGGCAATCTGAACGCCCTGCAACCGACGACCACGCCCGTCACCGTGACCTTCGGCGCCTACGATGCCTTCGGCGCACTGCACAACGTCGACGTGCAGTTCACGCGCACCGGCGCGAACGCCTGGAGCTGGAGCGCCGTGAGCGGCGGCACCGGCTCGGGTACCGTGGCCTTCAACCCGGCCACCGGCGCGCTGACGACCGGCGGCACCGGCGCGATCAACATCCCAGCCAGCGCCTCGGGCGCCCAGGCCTTCACGTTCAACGTCGACCTGACGTCGCTGACGCAGCTCCAGACCAACACAAGCGCGTACGCGGCCTTCCAGGACGGCGTCGCCGCCGGTACAGTCACCGGCTACACGGTCGAGACCAAGACCGGCCAGGTGTTCGCGCAGTACTCCAACGGTCTGCAGAACCTGGTGGCCCAGATGGCGGTGACCAGCTTCGTCAACCCGGCCGGCCTGGTCAAGGTCGGCCAAAACCTGTATCAGCAGGGCGTCAACGCCGGTGAACCGAACACGGGCCTGCCCGACAGCAACGGGCGCGGTGCCGTCATCCCCGGGAGCGTCGAGGCCTCGAACGTGGACCTGTCGCAGGAGTTCACGAACATGATCCTCGCGCAACGCGGCTTCCAGGCCTCGTCCCGCGTGATCACGACCAGCGACGAAATGCTGCAGGAGTTGGTCAACCTGAAGCGCTGAGCGCCCCGCCCGGCTCGACGGGCCGGCGTGAACGATCGACCTAATCGGACACGCCGGCCCGTCGGGCGAGCCCGGCAGCGGAATGAACGCCATGCTCCCGCTCCAGCCCATCCTCCCGCAGACCGCGATCCCGGCGCCCGACGCGACCGCGCTCTCGCTGCGCGTCGGCCAGCGCCTGAACGCCTCGGTCCTCGACATCGCCAACGACCACATCACGCTGGTCGCCGAGGGCGCGCGTCTGACGGCCCAGATCGTCGGTCATCCCGAGACCGTCGAGCTCGAGCCGGGCAAGGTCGCGCACTTCATCGTGCGCGGGATGAAAGACGGCGCGCTGCAGCTCGAGATCGCGCCCCGCGGCCAGCTGGCCCCCACGACCGAGGCCAATCGTCCGGAACCCAAACCTCTGGCGCGTGCCCTGCTCAGCGACCTCGGGCTCGAGGCGACACCCGAGAACGAGCAGATCGCCACGGCCATGCTGAAGGCGCAGGTGCCCATCACCCGCGCCAACCTGCGCGAGCTCGCCACTGCGCTCGACGCACTCGGCCAGTGGCGGCCCGAAGACGCCGACACGGCGGCCCAACTCAAGGCGCAGGGCAAGCCGATTACGCCGGGCACGCTCGAGCTGGCGCAGAACCGTCTCCCGGCGCCCGCCGAGTCGATCAACACACTGGCGCGTACGCTGACGACGCTCAAGACCGAGAGCATGCCCAAAGACGTGGCCGAGGCCGTGCAGCGTGCGCTCGGCCAGCTCGAGCGGATCAAAGTGCAATGGCAGTCGAACAGCGGCGCCCTGCATCAAGAGCTGCACGACGCTCTGCGAGTGCTCGGGCACAGTATCGAACGTGAGTTGGCCCAGCAGGCCCGCGCGGACGGCGCCCAAACGCCCTCGCCGCTGCTCGATCTCGCGCGGCTCAGCCAGCAACTCGAGGCCTCGCCCGACCCGGCCGCCCGCGCGGCCGCGACGGAGATCCGCGGCTTCATCGACGGCTTGCGTCAAAGCGCACTCGCCAACCTGCCCCCCGACCGGCCGCAGGTCGAGCCGCATGCCTATCAGGTCGCGCTGCCGTTGCAGGTGCCGGGCCGATCCGAAGCGTCGGCGGGCTTCCTGCGCGTGACGACACGCGACGGTCGCAGCGCCGACGTGCACGCTCAGATGACGCGCGTGACATTGCGGATCCCGCTCGACGGCGAGGACCTGATCGAGGTCGACCTGTCGGTGCTGGGCAAGCAGATCGGCGCGTGGGTGACGGCCAGCTCGACCGAGGTGCAGACCGCTGCCGAGGCCGAGATGAGCGAACTGCAGATCGGGCTCAGCCGCGCCGGGTATACGCTCAAGACCGCGCGCTGCCTGGTCGGCACGCCTCTGGTCACCGATCCATCGCCGCCGTCGCCGCTGTTCGATCCGAAGGCGGCCGGCGTGAACATGAAAGTGTGAGCGGCATGTTGACCTACGATCGCCCCTCACCCCGCAAACGCGTCGTCGCCCTCGGATATGACCGGGCCAAAGACGAAGCGCCGAAAGTCGTCGCCACCGGCCAGGGGCCGCTGGCGGAGCAGATCCTCAAACTGGCGCGTGAGAACGGCGTGCCGATCAAGGAAGACCCGGTGTTGGCGACGGCGTTGGCGACGCTGGACCTCGAGCAGACGATCCCGCCGGAGCTTTATGCCGTGGTGGCCGAGGTCCTGATCTACGTCTGGCGCGTTCGCGAACGTAAAGCGAAGAGCGCGTAAGACACCGGGAGTGCCCCGATGTACCCCGATGTCGGCACGGAGCATGCCGACATCGGGGTACATCGGGGCACTCCCGGTGTCTGGTTTTATTGTAGACAAACCCTCCCCGGTTTCACTTTGTGACAAACTGAACAATGCCCTGTGCCGATCGGCAGTAGGCGCGCATGGGTTGCCCTTCTACGATGACGACGTTGTCGCATCGGCGTCCGCCGATGTCGTCCCGTTCCTACCCAGAAGGGCTGACACATGCACGCGATCGTCGCCATCAAGCAAGTCCCCGACACCTCCAACGTCCGCATCAACCCAGAAACCGGAACGCTGATCCGAGAGGGCGTCCCCGCGATCATCAATCCGTACGACGCCCATGCGGTCGAGCTCGCGGTGCGCCTCAAACGCAAGTTCGGCGGCAAGGTGACCATCATCACGATGGGACCGCCCAAAGCCTCAGAAGCCCTGGTCGAGTGCGTCGAGCAAGGCGCGGACCGTGGGATCCTCATCTCCGACCGCAAATTCTCGGCCGCCGACACGCTGGCCACGTCGTACGTGCTCGCCCACACGATCGAGGCCCTGAGCAAGGAAGAGCCGGTCGACCTGTTGCTCTTCGGCAAGCAGGCCATCGACGGCGACACGGCTCAGGTCGGGCCGGGCGTCGCCACGCGGCTCGGGCTGCCCCTGATCAGCTACGCCGTCGCGGTTGAGTCGTTCGATCCGATCGCGCGCACCGGCGTCGTGCATCGCCGCACCGAGCGCGGGATCGAAGTGCTGCAGACGACGCTCCCCGCCCTGCTCACAGTCGAGAAGGACATCGCCGCCATCGAGCGCGCGCCGCTGCCCGACGTCATCCGCGCGGCGCGCTACACCCCCGAGATCTGGAGCGCGAGCGAGCCGGTGGCCTTCGACGTGGCCAAGATCGGCATCAAGGGTTCGCCGACCATCGTCGGCAAGGCGTACACGCCGCCACCCAAGAAGGCCGGCGCGGCCGTCAAGGTGGCCGAGAAGGGCGTGGCGCCGACGGTGACCGAGGCACTGGCGAAGGTCAAGGCCACGGGCGTGGTGAAGATCTAGAGGATGCCAACCATGAGCGACACCAAACGCATCTGGGTCCTGATTGAACAAGAAGAAGGCAAGGCGCACCCTGTGGCCTGGGAACTGCTCGGCGCCGCGCAACGGCTGTCGGCCGAACTGCCGGGCAGCGTGGTCGAAGGCGTGCTGCTCGGCGACGGGGTCGAGTCGATCGCGGCCGAGGCGTACCGCTATGGCGCGACCAAGGTCTACCTGATCGACGATCCGGTGCTCAAGGTCTACCGCAACGCGCCCTATGCCTTCGGCATCGCCAACCTCGTCAAGAAGCACACGCCCGAGATATTCCTGGTCGGCGCGACCACACTTGGCCGCGACCTGGCCAGCGCGATCGCCACGCGCGTTGGCACCGGTCTCACCGCCGACTGCACCGAACTCGCGATCGATCCCGAGAAGCACATCCTGGCCGCCACCCGCCCGACGTTCGGCGGCAATCTGATGGCCACGATCCTGTGCAAGACCCAACGCCCACAAATGGCCACGGTGCGCCCGCGCGTCCTGCCGACGCCGACGCCGGCCGAGACCGGCACGGGCGAACTGGTGCGCGAGACGCTGGGCATGACCGAGGACGAAGTCGCGGTCAAACTGCTCAAGGTCATCGCGACCGATGCCGGCGACCAGGTCGATATCGAATACGCGGACGTGATCGTCGCCGGAGGACGCGGTCTGGGCGCACCAGAGGGGTTCAAGCTGCTCGAGGAACTCGCCGAGCTGCTCGGCGGCGTAGTCGGCGCCTCGCGCGCCGTCGTCGACGCCGGATGGATCAACGTCTCGCGCCAGATCGGCCAGACCGGCAAGACCGTGCGGCCGAAGCTGTTCATCGCGGCCGGGATCTCGGGCGCGATCCAACATCGCGTCGGTATCACCGGCTCCGACTTCATCCTGGCGATCAACAGCGACCCGAACGCCCCGATCTTCAGCGTCGCCGATTTTGGGATCGTCGGCGACCTGTACGAGGTCGTGCCCGAACTGATCAAGCAGATCAAGGCCGAACGCGCCGGACGCGGTGCGGCGGAGGTGGCTCATGCCTGAGAAACTGACGTACGACGCCATCGTGGTCGGCGCCGGCCCGGCCGGCATCTCGGCCGCCATCGTGCTCGCCCGCGGCGGGCTCAAGGTGATGCTGATCGAGCGCGGCCGCTTCGCGGGCGCCAAGAACTTCTTCGGCGGCGTGCTCTACACCCACGCGCTGGCGGACGTGCTCCCGGATTATTGGGACCGCAAGCCGCCGTTCGAGCGCCCCGTCACCGAGCAGGGCTACTGGCTGATGTCGCCCGACAGCGTCGTGCGCATCATGCACAAGAGCCAGCATTATCAGAAGGAGCCGGCCGACGCCTATACCGCGCTGCGCTCTGGCTTCGACAGCTGGTTCGCTCAGCAGGCGGTGTCGCTCGGCGCGCTGCTGATCACCAAGACCACGGTGGTCGACGCGATCCGCGACGAGAAGGGGCGCGTGATCGGCGTCCGCACCGATCGCCCGGACGGCGACGTGTACGCCCCGATCGTAATCGTCAGCGAGGGCGTCAACAACCTGCTTACGCAGAAGATGGGTCTGATGAAGGCCGATCTGCCGCCGCGCCTGATCGCGCTCTCGGTCAAGGAATACATCGGCCTGCCCTCGAAAGAGATCGAGACCCGCTTCAACCTGAGCGGCGCCAAAGAAGGCCTGGCGATCGACATCTTCGGCGACGCCACGCTCGGCCTGCCGGGCACGGCCTTCCTGTACACCGACAAGCAGGGCATCTCGATCGGCGTCGGTCTGCTGCTCGAGGAGTTCATCCACCACAAGCTCAAGCCGTACGAAGTGCTGGCGCGCTTCAAGAACCACCCGGTCATCAAGCCCTATCTGACCGGCGGCGAGACGCTCGAGTACGGCGCGCACCTGATCCCGGAGTTCGGCTACGACCGCATGCCCGATCTGGCCGCCGACGGCGTGCTGGTGGCGGGCGACGCGGCCGGCATGGTCGACGCCCTGCATCGCGAGGGCACCAACCTGGCCATGACGGCCGGCCGGCTGGCGGGCGAGACGGCGCTCGAGGCGCACAAGCGCAACGACTTCTCGGCAGGCTTCCTGAAGGCTTACCGCCAGCAGCTCGAGTCGACGTTCGTGCTGAAGGACCTCAAGCAGTATCGGCGCATGACGGACTTCCTCGACAGCACGCCGCACTTCATGAGCACGTACGTCAACTATGCCAACGAGGCCGCGCTGCGCTACTTCTCGGCGCACGGCCTGCCCAAGCGCGACATGGAGGACAACATCATCAAGATGCTGTTCCAGCGCCGCTCGTTCTTCGGCGTGGCGCGCGACATGCTCAAGCTGCTCCAAGGAATGCGAGGTTGACATGAGCGAGCGCACCTTCACGCCCCTCACGCCCGAGGTCCAGGCCACGTTGCCGAACGTCAACGTCGACGACCTGTTGGCTTCGATCAAGTACTACGTCGACGAGGACTACGCCCACCTGTGGATCAAGGACCAGGCGGTCTGTCTCCAGTGCAAGGAGAAGCCCTGCATGGCCTTCTGTCCGGTGGCCGTCTACCGCGTCGACAAGCAGGGCCACACGATGGTCGGCTATCAGGCCTGCGTCGAATGCGGCAGCTGCCGCGTCGGCTGCCCCTTCCACAACATCGGCTGGACGCTGCCGCGCGGCGGCAACGGCGTCGCCTACAAGTTCGGTTGATCGCAGGAGGTCGCCATGGCCGAGAACGCTGTTCAGGAACTCGATCGCGCCGCCCTGGCCTTGCTGCAGGCGCTCGCCTCCCACGGCGAGGCCCTCAAGCCCTATCTCGAGGCCAACCACCTCGAAGCGCTCGCGCACGAGGTCGTCGCCCTCCGCCGCGCCCTGCTGGGGCTCGAAATGGGCGCGCTGTATTGGGAAGCCCCGACCGACATCGTCGAGGATCTGGCCCATAGCACCACCATGCCGGTGAGCGAGGCCGCCGCCAAGGCCACCGCGCGGATGACGCCCAAATCCCGCGGCGACTGATCCCGGAACATGACAAAAAAACGAACGGCCCGGGTGGATCCACCCGGGCCGTTCGTTTTTGGGGGTTTCCGCGTTAAGCTGAGGAGACAGGAGGCCCATGACCACCTATCGTATCCTCAGCCTCGACGGCGGCGGCATTCGCGGGGTCATTGAAGCGACGTTGCTCGGGCGGCTCGAACTGTGGTGCCCGGGGTTCCTGGCCAACGCCGACCTGATCGCCGGCACGTCGACCGGCGGCATCCTGGCCATCGGGCTCGCCGCCGGGATGACCCCGGCCGATTTGCGCGACCTGTACGTCGAGCACGGCGCCGAGATCTTCGCCAACAAACGCGTCAACGTCGCGGAGCCGCGCTATGACAACAAGAACCTGCTCAGGCTCCTGCGCGGACACATCGGCGACCGTACGCTCGACGCTCTGCGGCGCCGCGTGTTGATCTCCAGCTTCGATCTCGACAACCAGGATCGATTCGCCGCGATCGCGCCGCCTGGCAGCCGCCGAACCTGGAAGGCCAAGTTCTTCCACAACTTCCCGAACGACGACTCGGACGGCGACGAACTGGCCGTCGACGTCGCCCTGCGCACGAGCGCCGCGCCCACGTACTTCCCGATCGTGGACGGCTTTGTCGACGGCGGCGTCATCGCCAACAACCCGGCGATGTGCGCGCTGGCCCAGGCGCTTGATCCAAAGCGCGGCGCCGGCCGCACCCTGGACGAAGTCCGCGTCCTGTCGCTCGGCACGGGTCAGAACCAGGCCTATATCGAAACAGACGACACCCACTGGGGCGTAGCGCAATGGCTGCCGCACCTCGTCGGCGTGATGATCGACGGCGCCATGGATCTGGCGAACTATCAGTGCCGGCAGATCCTGGGCGAGCGCTACCATCGGCTCAATCCCCTGCTGGATGACGACTACGGCCTCGACGCGATCGAGCGCATCACGGCGCTCAATCTATTGGCGACCGAGTGCGACATCGAGCCCACGATCGCGTGGATTCAGGCGAACTGGTTTCGCTGAGCGCGGCGGAGCAATGACGCGGCGCGACCAAAGTCAGCAGATCGCGCGAACCGCCCAGGCGCGCGCGACGAGCTCGAACGTGCCATCCGGCTGGATCGGGAGCCGCCGTCGCAATTCGTCGTGCAACGCCGAGCGGTCCTCGTCTGCCAACTGGCTCACATAGCGCGGCACGGGACCCTGCCCGCCGAGGAGGGGCTCCCAGACGTCGGCGAATGTGGCAAAACGGCGAACCGCGTCGAGCGGCGTCGCCGTGACGTCGCCCCACCCTGCCTGCGCACACACGTCGACCAGGGGGTCGCGTCGACACCACGAAAAGCGCAAAGCCTCGTCGTGGATCCTGGCTTCCGGCTTGAGCGCGACGGCGCTGTCCCAGAAGCAGCGCAGCAGATCCATCCGTCCGGGGTAATCCCACACGTAGAACGCGAGCGTCCCGCCCGGCACAACCGCGTGGCGCAACGCGCGCAGCGCCATGGCAGGCTCGGGCACGAAGTTGAGCATCAGGGCCGACGCAGCGATGTCGACGGAGCCCGGCGCGTCGGGCTCGTCCGTTGCATTCCCGACGTGAAACGAGACGCGCGGATCCGTGGTGTGAGCCCGGGCGTACTGAAGGAACGCCTCCGACGCATCGACCGCGCGGATCGAGGCCGGCTGGGCGCGCGCGAGGATCGTGTCGCTCAGCGCCCCGGTGCCGCAGCCCATATCGAGCCAGCGCAACCCGGGCGCCGGGTCTAGCCAATCGAGGAACTGCGCGGCGATCAGACGGCTCCAACGCCCCATGTAGGCTTCATAGGGCTGTCCGGCGCCCCAATGGTCGTGACGATCAGCGGTGGTCATGTCGGCGCCTCCCGAGCTGGTCCGGCCGTCAGAGGCCGACCGCTCGAAAGAAAGGCTATCACGACACGGCGGTGCAAACGACCGGAGCGGTCTGCGCCGGGTGCCCTGCCGTAGACCGCTCCGTTGGGCGATCGATCGGCCGGCGGCGCGGCGGCGTCAGACCAACGTGAAGCTCAGAACGTCGCCGTCAGCGGGCGAAGCTGCCACGACGCCCGCCGGGTCGGTCGCGGCTGCCTCGCCTTCCGCTGTCGTCACGCGCGTGATGTTCATGAGCTGTACGCGCCAGGCGCCCGTCGTGCCGGTGCGTCGCGCCGTGATCGTCCGACCGGAACGGGTCACCGTGAAGCGCGCGGCCTCGCCGCCGGACTGTGTCGGGATGATTGCCTCGGCGGTCGCGCCATCGGCCAGCTCGTAGACGCGCAGGGTGAGGCCGACCGAGTAGTCGTAGTCGGGTCGGCTCGTCTCGCCGCTGACGGCGAACACGCTATTGGGGCGGACCAGCAGCGGCAGGCTCTGGAAGTCGTAGATCCCGCCGAACCAGCCCGGTCCGGTCAACACACGCCCCGTAAACCAGTCGGTCCAACGCCCGGCCGGCACATAGAAGCGGGCCTCGTTGTTGAAAGAAAACACCGGCGCGACGAGCAGCGAGCCGCCCAACATGTACTGGCGGTCGAGCGCCTCGACGGCCGGATCGTCCGGGAACTCGAGCACCATCGCGCGCATCACTGGGGCGCCGTCGGCGTGCGCCTCCCGTGCCGTCTGGAAGAGATACGGCATGAGCGCATGCTTCAGACGCGTAAAGGTCCGCAAGACGTCGACCGACTCCTCATCGAACAGCCACGGCACGCGGTACGAGCTGCTCCCGTGCAGCCGGCTGTGCGAGGACAGCAGGCCGAACGCGAGCCAGCGTTTGTAGAGCGCGGCCGGCGGCAAGCCTTCGAAGCCGCCGATGTCGTGGCTCCAGAAGCCGAAGCCGGACAGCCCGAGCGAGAGACCGCCGCGCAGGCTCTGCGCCATCGCTTCGAAAGTGGACTCGCAGTCGCCGCCCCAATGCACCGGAAAGCGCTGACCGCCCGACGTCGCCGAGCGCGCGAACACGACGGCGTCACCGATGCCGCGGCGCTCCTGCAACAACTCGAACACCGCCTGGTTGTACAGGAAGCTGTAGGTGTTGTGCATCCGCTGCGGGTCGGAGCCGTCGTGGTACACGACGTCGGTCGGAATGCGCTCACCGAAGTCGGTCTTGAAGGCGTCGACGCCCTGATCGAGCAGCGCGGCGAGCTTCGACTGATACCAGGCGCGCGCGGCCGGGTTGGTGAAGTCGACGATCCCCATGCCGGCCTGCCATTTGTCAGTCTGCCAGGTCGAGCCGTCGGCGCGTTTGAGCAGATAGCCGGCCTGCGCGCCTTCGGCGAAGAGCGGCGAGCGCTGGGCGATGTAGGGGTTGATCCACACGCACACCTTCAGGCCGCGCGCATGAAGCCGCCGCAGCATGCCCACCGGGTCGGGGAAGGCGTCCGCGTCCCAGCAGAAGTCGCACCAATGAAACTGCTTCATCCAAAAGCAATCGAAGTGAAACACGCTGAGCGGTAGACCGCGATCCGCCATGCCCTGGATGAAGCTCGTGATCGTGGCCTCGTCGTACTGCGTGGTGAAGGACGTCGACAGCCACAACCCAAACGACCAGCCGGGCGGCAACGCGGGCCGCCCCGTCAACGCCGTGTACTTGCGCAGCACGTCCTTGGGCGTCGGGCCGTAGATGACGAAATATTCGAGCGTCTGGCCCGGCACGCTGAACTGCACGGCCGAGACGTTCTCGGAAGCGACCTCGAACGACACGCGCCCCGGGTCATTGACAAAGACGCCGTAGCCGCGGTTGGTCAGATAGAACGGGATGTTCTTGTAGGCCTGCTCGCTCGACGTGCCGCCGTCCTCGTTCCAGATGTCGACGACCTGGCCGTTCTTGACGAACGGCGAGAAGCGTTCACCCAGGCCATACACCAGTTCGCCGACCGAGAGGCCGAGCTGTTCGTGCATAAAGTGACCCTGCCCGGCGTACTCGATCGCGCCGAGGCCGCGCCAACCGCTGCGGGTCAACGGCTGGCCGTCGGCCTCAAAGGTCACGGCCCAGGGACCCGCGCGATTGACGCGCGCGGTCAGGCGTCCCGCGGTCAGCGACGCCGCGTCCGCGTCGGCCCTGGTCTGCACCGGCGCGGTTGTGTCGACAGCCAGCGGAAAGTGAGGCTCGGGATCCTGAGCACCCGCGTGATGCGTCACGCGCACGCCGATCACGTCGGCGGCGGGCGACCAGAACGTCAGCGTGAGCAGCGCGCCGTCGAGCGTGTCGCCGCGATGGCGGATCGGCCGCGACGGCGCGTACACGGTCAGCCGGTCGGCCGTGCAATCGACCGAATCGACGCCGGCGGGATGATGGGCGACGACGCCGTCGCGTTTGAGCCAGTAGCCGTTTGTGAATTTCATGCGCCCTGCCCTCGTCAGATCGACCAGTCGTAGCCGACGGCCGCCAGGAACGCGCGCGCCAGCACCATATGCCCGACCTGCGTCGGATGGATGCGATCCCAGGCCAGGCCGGTCGGGTGGATATGGGGCATCACCGCGTCGAAGGCGGCCTGCGTGTCGACGAAGCGCGCCTCGTACACGGCCGCGATCTCGCGCACGACGGCGCCGTATTTGTCGATCTGGGCACGCATGGGATCGTCGCGGTTCGGGTCGATGACGTAGGGCGTCATCAGCACCAGGCCCTTCACGGTCGGGCGCGTGTCGGCGACCAACCGGGTGAGGGTCTCGCGATACTCGTCGATCAGCACGTGTTGTTCGACCTGCCAGGGCGAGTCGAACTGGCGCCAGACGTCGTTGATGCCGATCATGATCGAGAGCCAATCGGGCTCGAGGTCGAGCACGTCGGTCTGCCAGCGTGCCGCCAGGTCGCGGACCGTGTTCCCCGACGTGCCCATGTTGACGATGCGGATTCGTTGGGTCGGATAGGTGGCCTGCAGCAGGCTGTCGACCAGGCTGACGTAGCCGCGGCCAAGCGCGTTGAACAAGCCCTCGCCGATCGGTCGAGCACGTTCGCAATCCGTGATCGAATCGCCGATCATCAGCAGTTTGCAGGCGGGCGGCAACAGCAACGTCATGGGCGTGGGCTCCTTGTGCGCGCAGTGTGTGGGGCCGAGATTCGGTAGCCGGATGATAGCAGAGGGGCCGGCGCGGCTGCTGCAGCGGCTGTGGATATCAGGCGAAGCCGGCGCAGGCCGGCCTTGCTCTCGGTGCGCGACGACATCAGCCGACGCCGCAAAAGCCGGCGCAGGCCGGCCTTGCCCAGCGGTCGAAAGGACCGGCAGGGCGGCCACAAGGGCCGCCCTTACACCTGGACGTAGACCTTGGCTTCGTTCCCGTTGGCCGAAGAGACCATCGAGCTCAATCGATCGAGGATGCCGCGATCGACGATCTGGCCGCTGGGCGCCACGAGCTGGCCGGTGCCCGTCACCAGGTCGCGCGCCAGGATCATGCCCTCGTCAAGCTCGGAGGGGTGCAGTTTCAATTCGGACTTGGCCTGCTGCTGGCGGATCTTCGGGCGTTCGTCGAGATAGCGCCGGAACTCACGCAGGATCGCGGGGTCATAGCGCTTGCCGTCGCTCTGCAGCAGGATCGCGTAGTCCTGGTACTTGAGGTACCCGGCGACAACGGCCAGGATGCGCGACCCGATCGGGATGGCATCACCGGACAGCCCATCCGGAAAGCCCTGCCCGTTCCACCACTCGCCTTGATGGCGCACGACGGTGGCGACACGGCGCAGACGTGGGACCGTGGAGAGCAGGCTCTCGGCCACGAGAGCGCTGTGGCGCAGCATTTCCTTATCGCGGTTCTCGAGCTGCAGCGTGGATTTCTGGATGACGCTGTCGGGCAGGCCGAGCTGGCCGAGGTTGTGCAGCAGCGCCGCGATCTCGATGTTGCGCTGCTCCTCGAGCGGCAGGAAGAGCGCGCGCGAGAGCCAGCGGGCGGCGTCGGCCATGTAATGCGACTGGCCGGCCATCGTGCTGCTGCGCACTTCGAGCAGGTTCGTCAGCAGCCGGATCACGTCGAGGAAGTTCTCCTCGAGCTCGGCGTTCTTGCGCTCGATCTCGACCATGCGCTCGGCGACTTTGCGTTCGAGGTCGTCGTTGAGCTGACGCGTCTGCAGCGACTGGTTGACGGTCGACTCGTACAGCCGGCGGTTGTCGCAGAGCAGTTCGTGGAAGCGCACGCTGTCGCGTACGAGGGTGCGCAACTGGTTGACATCGACCGGCTGGATCAGGAAGGCGTAGATGTGGGCCTGGTTGACGGCGGCGGCCATGTCGGCCGAGTCGTCGGCCGGGCACATCAGCACGCGCACGACGTCGGGCCAGCGCGCCCGGATCGTCGACAGCACGTCGATGGCGCTCAACGGGCCGGCGACGCCCATGTCCACGATCACCAGCGCGATCCGCTCACGCTCCAGGACCGTGAAGGCCTCCTCGGAGGTCCCCACCGCGACGACGCGATAGCCTTCGCGGCGCACGGCAAGGGTCAACGGCAGGTTCTGCGCATCGGCGGGAGCAAGGAGGAGGACGGTCTGGCCGGTCATGTCTCTGGGTTGTCAGGCTGCCGCAGGTCAGAGGTACCCGCGGCAGCCCAACACGCTAAACGCTCATGGGTCGGACACACCCGTCGACGGGATTTCACCGTCAGACGTACTCCCGTTAACGGCCGGAACAAACAGTTTCTTTAGTGAGGTTAGAGAATTCAAATCACTATTGGTCGCATTTCGAGCGGCCGCCAGATTCTGGGCCTTGACGGCGTCCGCCAGCTCGCGCCGCAGGACCCGGATCTCGCGGGGCGCGTCGATGCCCACCTTGACGCGGTCGCCCTCGACCGACAGGATCGTCACCGTGATCCCCTCGCCGATCAGCAGGCCGTCGCCGATCTTACGCGTGAGCACGAGCATGGCGCACCTCCGTCTGGACACCCACCGTCGACTCGTCGATCTGCCCGCCCGGGACGAGGCCGATGGGCTGGGCGACCGGATAGCCGGCGCCGGATTGCACGACCTGACGCGCAACGCCGGTGCGTTTGTTGAAGGCGATCGGCCCAAGCAGGTTCGCGGTCACGCGGAACGGCTCGTTGACGATCGTGAGCAGCACCAACCAGTCGAGATCGCTGGCGTTGTTCAGACCGAGCGCCGCCGCGTCGTCTTCGGAGACGCGCGGCTGGTAGCCGGGGGCGATCAACTCGGGGTGGATGGCCGGCAGCGACAGACCGGGCTGGTCGAGCGATACCAGGAGTTTGACCGGCCGCATCTCCTCGGCCCGCCGCAGCAGGAAGCTGCGCCAGTCAGGGCAACCGATCAAACCCTCGGGAAGATGGATCTGCTGTTCAAGGAGCGTCACCGGCTGTTCGGCCGAGTACGGGCCGCTGGTCAGGACGACCTGAGCGCCCTGCCCGCTGGCCAGATCGACCGCCAGCGGTCCAAGCAGGTTGGCCGTGACCTGCAGCGGCTCGGCCTGGACGTTGAGGATGGCGAGCGGGGTCAGCGCGGCGGCATCCGGGAACCCGGCCGCCGCCAGCGCCTCGGCGGCCTCGCCGAGCGAGTAGCCGGGCACCCACAGACGCGGGTCGACCACCAGAAAGCTCAATTCGGGCTGATCGAGGCATTCAAGCACCGCGATGGGCGCGGCGTCACGGTCCTGCAGGAGCCGGAACCGGCGCCACTCCGGGCAGCCGATCAGCCCTGCGGGAAAGTCAAGCGAAAGCGATTGTTTCTTCATACGACATCCTGTCTTCGTCGACCACGAAGGGCCGCATGCCATCCATGGCCGCAGAACCATCAACCGAGAAAGTCGAACAGTGATTGCTTGACCGACTTGCTCGCCGTCTGCAACACCGCCTGGTTCACGGTCTCGGCGTGCTGCAGATTCATGATCGCCTCGGCCATGTCGACGTCCTCGGTCGACGACAGAAGCGACTTGAGCGAAAGCGAAAGTTTCTCCATGCGATCGAGCGCCGTCGAGAGCTCGCGCGTGCGCGCGCCGTTCGTCGTGCGCGCACCGTTGATGCCGTCGAGCGCCGTCTGCAGTTGGCCGAGCGATGTACCGATGGCCGTGCCGTCGTTGGCGTTGAGCGCGTCGCGCAGGGTGAGCAGCGCATCCAGGGTTGGGCGAACGACGGCGTTGCCGTCGACGTTGACCTGGATGCTATGACCAGGCTCGATCAGGTTTTTGATCGGGCCGGCCGTGTTGGCGACGTTCGACGTGATCGCCGTGCCGTTGAAGGCGTACGGCTCGGTGTTGATCTGAAAGCCGGAGAAGATGTAGGCGCCGCGGAAGGTCGTGTTGCCGATGCCGACCGCGTGCTCGATCAGGCCGTTGATTTCGTCGGCGAGGCCCCGGCGTTCGCCGGCGCCGAGCGTGTCGCCGCGGCCCTGCAGGGCGACCTCGATCGAGCGGTTAAGAGTCTTGACCAGGTCGGCAAGCGCCGAGTCGTTCGCGGTGAGGCGTTCCTGGCTGACCTTGCCCGTGTCGACGTAGGCTTGATGCGTGCTGACGGCCGAACGGAGCTGGATCGACCTGACCGCGACCTGGGGGTCGTCGGACGGGGTCTCGATCTTCTTGCCCGAGCTGGCCTGGCGCCGGTACGTCTCCAGCTGGCTGGCCGACGCCTGCATCCGATCGATCGCGTGCTGGAGGGACATCTGAGTGGTGATACGCATGTCGTCCTCCGTTAGCGGCCGACCAGGCCGGTGTTGTTGATCAGCCGGTCGAGCATCTCGTCGACGGCGTTCATGACGCGGGCGGCCGCTTCGTAGGCCTTCTGCGTCTGCATGAGATTGGCGGCCTCCTCGTCGAGCGACACGCCGCCGACGGCCTGACGCTGCTGATCGAGCGCGTCGGCCACGGCCTTGCGATCGGTGTAGCGCGTCTCGGCGTTGCGGGCCTCGAGGGCGAGCGAGCCCACCTGAGCGGCGTAGGCATCGCCGAAGGTGGCCGTGCCGCCCGACATCGTGAGCGCGCGCTGCAGATCCGCCATGAGCACGGCGTTGTTGCCGTCGCCGGGCGCGTTCGGGTTCGACGCGGCCGCGATATTTGCCACGTCGGCGATGATGTTGGCGTTGAGCTGGATCGAAAGCGCGTACTGGCCGCTGGGGTCCGTCGCGGGTTCGAAGAAGTTGCCGCCGAGGGTGGCCGAGTTGAGGCGATATCCGGCGTTGTGCTGGGTATTGACCTGCGTGATCACCGTCTGGGCCAGGGTGTTCAGCCCATCGAGCTGACCCTTGACGATGCGATCACGCGCGTCGAGGATGCCCGCGATCTCGCCGGTCGTGCCGTTATAGGCGGCCGGGGTCGGCGTCTGCCATTGCACGGCCAGGTAGTTGTTGTTGGTCGGATCGACGACGGTCTGCAGCATGAAGCCCGAGGTGCCGACCAGCAGCGCGTGGCCGTTGATCGAGGCCATCACGGTGCCGTCGGGCTGGTTCGAGATCGTGGCTCCGGTCAGTTCCGCCAGGCGGTCCGCTAACCGATCACGCTGATCGAGCAGGTCGTTCGGCTGCTCGTCCCTGCCGACGACTGTCGCGATCTCGCCGTTCAGGCGCGCCATCTGGCTGACGACGTCGTTGACCTCGTCGACGCGTTGCTTGAGCGCCAGGTCTTGTTCGCCGCGCGTCGCGTTCAACTGCTGCGCTCGGCTGTTGAAGGCCGCGACCAGGTCCTCGGCGCGGCCGCGCAGGTCACCACGCAGCGCCGTATTGGCCGGGTCGGCGCTGAGCGCCTGCCAGCTGTTGAAGAACGCGTCCATCTTGCCGACCAGGCTGTTGGCGCCGGTCTCGTTGAGCAGCGACTCGACCTCGCTCAGGATGTTGCGCTGAACGTCATAATTGGCGCTCTGCGCCAGTTCCTGGCGGTAGCGCCCATCCATGAAGTCGGTGCCGAAACGCTTGATCGACGCGACCTGAACGCCGCCGCCAAAGAGGCCGGGGCCCCAGCCGCCGTTGAGCGTCGGCGTCGGATACGACACGCCGTTTTGGTACACCACTTGCTGTCGCCGATAGCCGGGCGTGTTGGCATTCGCGACATTGTTGTTGATCACATCCAGCGCCTGCTGGTGCGCGCGAAGCGCCGAGCTGGCGATGTGGATCCCGAAGAACGCACCCACGTCGATCTCCCTTCACTCCTGGTGCGGGCTCAAACGAGCAGCCGCCGGATCGATACCACTAAAGCGCGGGCCCACTCCAGGAGCGGCAGGCCGCGCAACATCACGGGATAGAGTGCCATCATGCCGACACCTCCACCGACAACGTCAACCGCGGCGCCGGCAGTTGATGCGGCCCATAGGCCGGAGCCGGCGTCGCCAGCGTGAGCAGATACGAGCGGGTCGCCTCGAGGCGATCGAGCGCGATCTGAGCCAACGCGCGGTTGGCAAGGCCGAAATCGCGAAGCTGGCTGGCGATCGCCAGGATGCCCTCGCGCAGGCGGCTGAGGCGCGCGGCGGCTTCGTCGTCGACGTCGTTCATCAGCGCCAGCAACGTGGCGTCTCCGCCCTGCGCGCGCGACCAGGTGCCAAGCGCGGTGACCCGATCGGCCTCGAGGACGTTGAGTTGCTCGAGCGCCTCTTCCTTCTGACGGACGGCGCCGCTCAAGTCGTCGAGGGCGCCGGTGATCAGGGCCTGTCGCTCCTGTCGCGTCAACGCCAACAGGTGTTGATAGAGCCTGAACTCGCGCGCCAGGATCCGTTCGATCTGTTCGACAATCGCGGCGACCTGCTGTTGGGTCATAGCGGTTTCAACTCACCTTGGGCGGCTCAGCCGGCGACCGTGCTCATCAACTTCGCGGCCAGCGCCTCGGCCGGGATCTGGTACGTGCCGGCCTGCACCTGGCTGCGCAACGCCGCGACCTTGTCTTCGCGGACCTCGGGCACCGATGAGAGCGCCGCGCGGGCCTTCGCGAGGTCAACGCCGCGAGTCGAGAACTGAGCCTGGTCCGCTCCGCCCACGCGGCCGGCGGCCTGCGTCGGGTTGGTGGCCTGCGCCGGACGCACCGCACGCACCTGCTCGATCCGTTGAATCTCGTTGCCGTTCGACTCGATCTTCATGTCACTCAACCTTCGCTAAACCCAATCCCCACGGTTCCCAACCAAGTTATCGTCCGCACTCCCCGAAACTTCAGCGCCGGGGCGTAAAGCGGAGATAAAGTCAAACCCTTCTCAAATCTTGGTTGGTCGGCGGTGCGTGACCATCCCCCAGCCCCCTCCACCGAAACGCGCGCTGGTTGGGTTTCTGACCAGCGATTCGGGCGCGTTTCTCGTGGAGGGGGAGCGGCCGTCCCACCTCGGCGCCCCCAAATGACCCAACGGCGCATCACTCTCCGCCATCCCGCCTCCTCACCCTCACGCTCCAACACACCCCCGCTCCCCGCTCCTCGCGCTCACGCGCCCCGTTCCTCGCGCTTCCACAATCCCGCGCTCCCTGCTCCTCGCGCTCACGCGCCCCACACTCACGCGCTCCTGCGCCCCGCGCTCCCGCGCTCCCGCGCCCCAGCGTCCCGCTCACCCGCGCCGCATCTGGACCGCGAGACCGATCATGGTGTCGACCTGCTGGAAGGCCTTGACCGACAGGCTATAGGATCGCTGCAGCGCGATCAGATTGGTCATCTCCTCGGCCATGTTGACGTTCGAGCCCTCGAGCGCGCCGCCGTTGATGGCGCCAAAGCCCGCGGCACCGGGGTTGCCCGCCACCGGCGTTCCGCTCGGGCCGCTCTCCAGGAACAGGTTGCGGCCGTAACCGACCAGCCCCGTGGGGTTGGCGAAGCGCACCAGCCCGATCTGCCCGACCCGCGCCAGCGTGCCGTCGTCCTGCAGCACGTCGACTGTGCCATCGCGGTTGACCGTGATGCGCTCGTCCGGCGTGTTGGCCGGGATGTTGCCCGTCCAGATCAGGCGGTACCCGTCGGCCGTCACCAGGTTGTTGTTCGCGTCGCGCGTGAACTGGCCGTCGCGCGTGTAGGCGGTGCGCCCATCCGGCAGCTGGATCGGGAAGAAACCATCGCCGTCGATCGCCAGATCGAGCGAACGACCTGTGGTCTGCAGCCGCCCGTGCGCCATCAGGATCTGCGTCGCCACCGGTTGGACGCCGTTGATGTTCGACCGGCCGTTGAGCAATTCCTGGAAGTTCATGCGCTCGCCGCGATAGCCGTAGGTGTTGACGTTGGCCAGGTTGTGGCTGACCATGTCGACGCCCAACATGCGCGCCAACAGCGCGGTTCTCGACGCAGCCAACAGGGAGGAGGTGGAGAGAGTCGGCATCAGAGTTTCCCTAGCGTGGCGATCACGCGTCCAAGCAGATCGTCCTGGGTTTGGACGAGTTTTTGAGCGGCCTCATACGCGCGATTGACCTCGACCATCTGGGTCGTCATCGCCGTCGGGTTGACGTTGGACTCCTCGAGATAACCCTGCACGACCTGGCCGTAGTCCGTGCTCGTCGGCGCAGCGGCGGCGCTGTAGGTGTTCGGCAGATCGCCGACCAGCTCGGTGCGCGGGTCGGTGAACGCCGCCAGGCCGAGCGTGGCGAAGGGCGGGTTGTCGTCGGCCCGGATCGAGCCGTCGGTGCCGATCACGATCGTGCCGGTCTGCGGCAGCGTGATGTGCTGACCGTTGTCGTCGAGGACGTAGTAGCCTTCAAAGGTCACCAGGTTCTGGTTGGCATCGCGCAGGAAGCGCCCG
This sequence comes from Anaerolineales bacterium, assembly GCA_044224715.1. Classification (GTDB taxonomy): domain Bacteria; phylum Chloroflexota; class Anaerolineae; order Anaerolineales; family UBA6663; genus UBA6663. The sequence continues at coordinate 123,338 of JBGAJV010000004.1, forward strand.
TCCTTGGTGTAACGCACGCCGTTCGGGGTCTCGATCGTGAAGAACCCGTTGCCCTCGATGGCGACGTCGAGCGGCTCCTCGGTCTGACGCAACGCGCCCATGGAGAAGTCGGTCACCGGTTGGATCAGGTCCACACCGAGACCGATCGTGCCGTAATCGGCCAGCCGATTGGCGTAGGTGTTCGGGTACTGCGGCAGATCCTGCACGTCAGTTTTGCGCCAGTCCTCGTTGACGGTGAGCAGGCTGCGAAAGCCAGGCGTGTCGAGGTTCGCTAGATTGTGCGATATCAGGTTCTGCCGGGACAGGTTGGTGATCATCGCCGAAGCCGCGGCGTACAGGCCTTTGATCATGCGGGCATCCCTTTCGCGTTCAGCGCTTCTTGCCGACGCTGAGCCAGAGCTGAACCTCTTCGCGCGAGGCGCCGAGGTGGCGGGCGATGTCGAGTTCGCTCATCCCGCCGGCCGACATCGCCTGCGCGGCCCCAAGCCGATCGGCGGCGCCGGTGGCCGTGACCGTGGCCGGTGTGGCGGCCGTGGGCTTGAGCGCCAACAAGGTCTGCAGACCGCTGTCGAAGGCGGGCGCGGCCGGCGCCGGAAGCGTGGTCGGGCGGCGCGCCGATTCAGCGGCCTGCCGCAGCCCCTGCTCGGCCGGGCCGAGGTCCTGCGCCTGCGCGGGCTTGCCGTTGGCCAACGCGGCCTCGCGGGCCAGCGCGACCAGGTTGAGCGTGTTGCTCAACATCGACGACGAGATCTTAGACATGGACCATCCCTCCCTCGGCTCTGACGTTTTCGTCGCGAGCCGTATGCCGCGAGCGGGGCACGCGTCGATCCTTGACGTTTGCGCCCATGGCCGCGCGCAGATTGAGCACCGCGCGGGCGTGCAATTGACAGACACGCGATTCCGAGAGATCGAGCACGGCGCCGATCTCCTTCATCGTGAGTTGTTCGTGGTAGTACATCGCCAGCACTTGCTGCTCGCGCTCGGGCAGCCCGCGCAGCACGGTCGTGAGCTGACGACGCAGGTCATGCTCGTCGAGCTGCTCGGCCGGATCGGGTTGGGCGTCGTCGGCCAGGAGCTCGTGCAGCGACTCGTCGCCGTCGTCGCCGTGGTTGAGCGTGTCGAGCGAGACCATGACCCGACCGGCGTCCATCATGGCCTGGCGCAGATCGTCGTCGGTCAGATTGAGATGGCGCGCCAACTCGTCGTCCGTCGGGGCGCGGTGCAGCACCGACCACAACTCGGCGTAGGCGCTCTGCACCTGACGCGCGCGCCGACGCGCGGCTCGGGTCAGCCAGTCTTGCGCGCGGAGCGCGTCGAGCATCTGGCCGCGGATCCGCAGAGTCGCGTAGGTGCTGAACTGCGTGCCGTGCGTGGGATCGTAGCGATCGACGGCGTCGATCAGCCCGAGCAACCCCTGGCTCGCCAGGTCTTCGTACTCGGGTCCGAGCACGGGCGAGAAGCCCAGGCGGCCGAGCACATAGTGGACGAGCGGCACGTAACGCAGGATGATGGCATCGCGGCTCTCGGCATCGCGCTTCTTGAAGTAGCGCTTCCAGAGCGCGGCCTCTTCTTGCGGCCGGCTTTCGACATCCTTGGTCGTCATCGTTGACTCCCCCGCGTGTGCGGTCCTTCGGCGTGCGCCGGGCCGGGCCTGCGCTCAGCGGGATACGGTCCTTGTCTCACGCTTGCACCTCGACATTCGTACCTAGGGCCGCGGTTTCTTCCGCCGCCGCGCTTTCCAATTCGGCCTTGCGCGCGGTCAGCAGGCCGTGGGTCACCATCCAATGGAGGGTCCAGACGACGGCTCCGAGCGTGGCCGTGGCCAACAGCGCCTGGCCAAAGGCGATCACCGCCGGCGTGCCCTTGAACAACGACACGGCGAGCACGCCAGCCCCGGTGACGGTCGTCACGATCTGCGCGCCGGCGAAGACGGCTTCGAGCAGCACCGGGCCGCGCGCCTTCCGCGCCGACTCGGGCTTCGCCTCGCTCGTCTTCTCCGCCGTCTGCTCGTCCGCCATCGCCCTACCCTCGCTTCCTTACCGGCTTACCAGCCGCCCTCGAACAGCGCGTTGATCAACCGCGTCGGCTGGGCCGGATGGAACTCGTCCAGCACCCGCGGGCCCGCGCTGTAGTACAGCAACGGCAGCTGGCTGCGCAGCGCAAGGTTGAACACCCCGCCCAGCGTCCCGGTCTCGTCGAGCTTGGTCAGCACGAGGCCCTTGAGGTCGAAGACGCCGAGCGCCGAGTGCGCGCTCTTCAGATCCGCGTCCTTGGCGGTCGCGGGCGTGGTCAGATAGGTCAGCCGGTTGGGCAGCGCCGCCAGCAAGTCGCTCAACTCGTGCAGCTGCTGCGGCCGGCGCACGTTGACGCCCGGCAGGTCGACGATCACGAGGTCGGCGTCCTGTTCGGCCGACACGGCCTGCGCTAATTCGTCGGCGGTGTAGGCGACGCGCAGCGGGAGGCGCAGGGCCTCGGCGTACATGCGGGCCTGCATGATCGCGCCGGCGCGGTACGTGTCGGCGCACACCCAGGCCGCGCGCAGTCCAAGCCGGCGCGCCGCAAGGTGCGCGAGCTTGGCTGCCGCCGTGGTCTTGCCCGCGCCCGGCGTGCCGACCAGACAGACGATGCCGCTGGCCAGATTCGGGCTCGGCGCCGGCGCCACAAGCCGCGCCGCCAGCCGGTTGCCGACGAAGGCCTGCACTTGCTCGGGCTCGAGCAGCGCCTTGGCGGTCAACGACTCGAGGGCGGCTTCAAAATGCGGACGCACCAGGTCGACCTCGACGCCCTGTTCGATCAGCGTCGCGTACAGGTCGGCCACGGCCGGGCTCCAGCTCTCCTCGGGCAGCGCCAGCGCGGCCGGCTGCGCGGGCGCCCCCGCCTCGGGCTCGGCCTCGACGACGTCGATCCGCTGCGGCGCGGTCTGCACGGCCCGCGTCTCGGGCGCCGGCGCGACGGCGCGACGGCTCTGGATCGCGGCCTTGACCGCGCCGGCCAGCGCCGTCAGGGCCGGTGGATGCGCCGGCGTGGTGGCCGGCTCACGCAGATCGGCGTTACGCGAGGATTTTCCGGCCGTGTTCCGCAGGCGCTCCATCACGCGCTGCTCGGCGTCGCTGAAGGACGTTTGCGTCAGCGGCGCGGGCTGGACGATGGTCCGCTGGGTGGCGCCGCGTCCGAGCGTGGCCGGCGGCATCGCGACGACCTCGACGGCCGGTTTCTTCCAGACCTCCCACGCCGCGCCGCCCGGGATCTGGCGGACCGAGACGATCAGGGCCTCCGGCCCGAGCTCGTCCTGGATCCGCTCGAGCGCCGCCAGCATGTTGGGGGCCTGATAAGTTCGAGCTTGCATCGTCAACTCCCTCACGCGGCCGGTTCGACCATGCCGTGCGCTTGCACCGGCGTGCCGGTGCTGATCTCGGAAAAGGCGAGCACCACCAGGTTCGGCAGCGATCGCTCGATCAGGCGGCGGAAGGCCAGCCGCAGTTCACGCGGGACCAACAGCACGGGCGTGAAGCCCTGCTGCGCCAGCGACTCCATCGCCGTGCCGGTGCCCGTGATCACGGCCTGGGCCGTGCCGGCGTCGATCTGGAACCCGAAGCCGCGATCCGCCGGGCCGAGCGAGGCGCGCAGCTGCGCCTCGACGTGCGGGGCGAGCGTGATCACGTGCACGCGCCCGTCCTGCGCGCGGAACAGGTTCGACAGCGTGCGCGCCAGCGTCTGGCGACAGGCCTCGGCCAATACGTCGGGGTCGCGCGTGACGCGTGCCGAGTTCGCCAGCACCTCGAAGATCGTCGACAGGTCGCGGATCGGCACGCGCTCGCGCAGCAGGTTGCGCAGCACGTCCTGCACTTCGCCGAGCGAGAGCAGATCGGGCACGAGCCCTTCGACGGCCGCCGGCTGCTCGCGCTTGACCCGGCTGATCAATTCCTGCACTTCCTGGCGCCCGAGCAGACCGGGCATGTGCGCGCGCACGACTTCGGTGAAATGCGTGCCGAGCACGGTCAGGACGTCGACCACCATGCAGCCGAGCAGATCGGCGCGCGGTTTGTCGGCGTCGGTGATCCACATCGCCGGGAGCCCAAACGCCGGGTCGGTCGTCTGAGCGCCGTGCAGATCCTGCGCGCCGTCGGGGCCGAGGATGGCCAGCTGGCGATCGATCATTAACTCGCCCTTGGCCACTTCTTCGCCGCGGATCTTGATCCGGTACGACTGCGGGCTGAGGCGGAGGTTGTCACGGATGCGGACCTTGGGCAGCACCAGACCGTACTCGGCGGCGATCTGTTTGCGGATACCGGTAACGCGCTTCAACAGGTTCTCGGCCCGGTCCTCGCCGACCAGCGGGATCAGGGCGTAGCCGATCTCGAGCTCGAGCGGGTCGACCACCAGCAGACCCGCGATCTCCTCGGGGCCTTCGAGCGCGGGTGCGGCCGGCGCCGCCTCGGCGGGCGCGAGCAGCGCTTTCTGCTGGTTGCGCCACAGCCAGTACGCGGCTCCGCCAAGCGCGGCCGCGACCGTGAAGAACGGCACGAACGGCATGCCGGGCACGATCGCCAGACCGCCGAGCATCACGGCCACGATCGCGAGCACGCTGATGTTGCTGAGCTGATTGACGACGTTGGCGCCGAGCGACGCCTCGCCCGACGACCGGGTGACGATCAGGCCGGCGGCGGTGCTGACCAGCAGCGCCGGGATCTGTGTGACCAGTCCGGCGCCGACCGTGAGCAGCGTGTAGGTCTGGAGCGCCTCGGTCAGGTCCATGCCGCGCATGAGCATCCCGACCGCAAAGCCGCCGATGATATTGACGACCACGATGATGATCGCGGCGGTGGCATCGCCGCGCGTGAACTTCGACGAGCCGTCCATGGCGCCGTAGAAGTCGGCCTCGGCCTGGATGGCCTGGCGGCGGGCCCGCGCCTGCTGTTCGTCGATCAGGCCGGCGTTCATATCGGCGTCGATCGAAAGCTGCTTGCCGGGCATGGCGTCCAGGGTGAAGCGGGCGGAGACTTCGGCCACGCGCCCGGCGCCGTTCGTGATCACCACGAACTGGATGATCATGAGGATGACGAAGACCACGACACCGACCACGTAGTTGCCGCCGACCACAAAGTCGCCAAAGGTCGCGATCACGCGCCCGGCGTCGCCGCCGAGCAAGATCAAGCGCGTCGCGGCGATGTTGATGCCCATCCGCAGCAACGTGATGAGCAGCAATACCGACGGAAAGGCGCTGAACTCCATCGGCTGCTTGATGTACATCGCCAGCAGCATCACGCCCACCGACAGCGCGAGGTTGGCCGCGATCAGCAGATCGAGCAGCAGCGGCGGCAGCGGCACGATCATCAGCCCGAGGATCAAGACCAGGGCGATGACCAGCACCGCGTCGCGCGAGCCAGTCAGGGCGCGCCAATCCAGGCGCGGGAAGGTCGGTACAGCGGTTGTCATGTTTCTTGACTGCCGACTGTTGATCGCTGATTGAAGGCCAATCAGCAATCAACACTCAGCAATGGCTACACGGGCACATTGACTGCCTTCGGGCGTTTCAGCCCATACACGTATGCCAGCACTTCGGCCACGGCGAGATACAGCTGCGGCGGGATCGGGTCGTCGATCTCGACCAGGCGATAGAGCGAACGCGCCAGCGGCGGGTTCTCGACGATCGGGACGTCGTGCTCGGCCGCCACCGCGCGGATGCGCAGGGCCACGGCCGAGACGCCTTTGGCCACCACGGCCGGAGCGTCCATGTCGTCGCGCTTGTATTGCAGCGCCACCGCGTAGTGCGTCGGATTGGTGATGACCACATCGGCCTTCGGTACGGCCGACATCATGCGTTGGCGCGCCATCTTGCGCTGCTGCTGGCGGATGTAGTTCTTGATCTGCGGGTTGCCTTCGTTCTGTTTGAACTCTTCCTTGACCTCTTGCTTGGTCATCTTGAGCGACTTCCACCACTCCCAACGCTGGTAGGCGTAGTCGAGCACGGCCACGATCACGTAGGTGCCGGCGACCCGCCAGAACAGCTCGAGCGCCAGACTGACCCAGATGCCGACGGCATCGCGCAGCGGCATCTGCGCCAGGTTCGGAAGCTCCGCCGCATGCGCCTGCAGGAACGCGTAGGCCACCCACCCGATCACGAGGAGCTTGACCGCGGCCTTGAGGAGGTTGACCAGCCCGTTGAGGTTGACCAGCCGCTGCAGGCCCTGGATGGGATTGAGCCGCGAGGCGTCGAACCAGGGGCGCTGGCTGGCCCAGACCAAACCGGTCTGGCCGAGCGAGGCCGCGATCGCGACGACCGCGATGACGCCGACGATCAACGCCAGGTCCCATAACGCCGGCAATTGCCGGCCGATGGCCTGGGTCACCACATCCGCCGGCGCCGCCTCGGCCGATTGCGCCACCCATTGAAACGAGTTCAACGTCTCGCGGACGGATTCGCCGGCGTGCGACGCGTAGCTCGTGCCCAGCAGATTGAGGGCCGTGGCAGCCGCCAGGAGCACGGCCGCCGACTGAAGCTCGACCGAACGCGGCACCTGGCCCTTGCGCCGGGCTTCGGCGAGACGTCGTCCGCTTGGGGCTTCGGTGCGCTCCTGAGACATCTCACATCCCCACCAGCCACTGCATGCGCGGACCGATGTCGCGCACGAGGGCGGTAATGCCGGGCACGACCACGCCCAGCGATGCGATCAGCGTCACGAGCACGACGCCGACCTTGAGTGGTCCTTCCAGGAAGAAGACCTGGATCTGCGGCGCGACGCGCGCGAGCAAACCCAGCGTCAGGTCGGCCATCAGGCTGGCCGCCAGGACCGGCAGCGCCAGAGTCAGGCCGGCCGTCAACAGGCTCTGCGCCAGCCCAAGCAGTCGTTCGAGCGAGAACATCGGCAGCGGTCCGCCGACGGGCATGGCCCGGAACGTGCCGGCGAGGCCGAGCAAAACCAGGTGATGGCCGTTCATCGCAAGGAAGATCAGGCTGGCCAGAATCAGATAGAGCTGATCGAGCGCGGTGGAGGCGCTGTCGAACGCAGGGTTCATGACACGGCCGGAGGCGAAGCCGCCGCCCGTGCTGATGTATTCGCCGGCCGTCTGCACGGCCCCGAACGTCAGCGCCGCCACGAACCCGATCGCCCACCCCAATACGAATTCGCGCGCCAACGCGGCGCCGAAGGCGAACAGGCCGAGCGTCTCGGCATCGGCGGCGAGCGGCGCCCACGGCACGAGCAACAGCGTCAGGAGGATGCCCAGCGGCACGCGCACGCGGTTCGGGATCGCACGGCCGGCCAACACGGGCACCTGCACGGCGGCGGCCATGATCCGCGTGAACGCGAGTATGAAGACCTGAACCTGAGCCAGCGCAATAATCACGCGACTTCTCCTGCAGAACAGCATAGGAGAGCGCGCGGGCCGGGTCAGTAAACGGCCGATGAACCGGCGCTAAAGTCGAAGTAAATTGCGGGGTCCGGGGCTCAAGTGCTTGGCGTCGCGGTCGATTCGCCCAAACGCGACGTGAAGGTTGAGGAGTTTCACCCAGGCTTTATTGCACGCCCGGCGAACACGGGCCGACGGCGGCTCGCCATAACGGACGTCTGGCTGCAAAAAAAGAAGGGCGCCAGCCCGGTTGAGGCTGGCGCCCGTGCGTGTTCTGCGATTGCGCTCTGGGTCAGGGCTTGTCGTCGCCGCCATGTCCGCCGTGACCGCCGCCGCTGTCGTCACCACCGTGGCCGCCGTGGTCGTCGCCGCCGGCCGGGGTCGGGGTCACGGTGTCGTCAGAGGTCGGGGCCGGCGTCGGGGTCGCGCCGTCGACCGAGGTCGGGGCCGGCGTCGGAGTGACGTCGTCGCCGCCATGGCCGCCGTGACCATCGTGCCCGTCGTCGTCGCCGCCATGCCCGTCGTGACCGTTGTCGTCGCCCTGCCCGTCATGATCGCCGTCGTCGCTGCCGACCTTTTCGATCTCGCGGGCCAGCACCGTGCCATCCGACTGGAGCGCGCCCTCGACCTTGACAGTGTCGCCGACCGCGATGGCGCCCTTCACTTCGCCGACCGCGATCACGGTGATGCCGTTGATCACGTAGGTGTTGCCGCTGATCGACGACACCACGCCCGTGAACTCGGTCTCGTTGGCGGCATGCGTCGGCTTGGGCTCGCGCGTCTCTTCAGGGCGCGGCGTGCGGGTCATGTCGGGCATGTGCGTGGCCTGACCGGCCGACACCGACTTGATCTCACTGGCCAGGATCGAGCCGTCGGCTTGGAGCGTGCCTTCGACCTTGACGTTCAGGCCCTTCTGCGGCTGGAACTTCACTTCGGTTTGAGCCGTGATGACGACCTTGCGTCCGCTCACCATCAACACGCCGCCGTCGAACGACTCGATCGTGCCGATGAATTCGACGTGCTGGCCGGCGACCACTGTCGCGGTCATCACGGGCGTCGGGGTGACGCTGGTCTCGCTCGGCATCGGCGTGCTGGTCGCCTCGGCCGTGCTGGTCTCACTCGGCACAGCGGTGTTGGTCACTTCGGCCGTGCTGGTCTCGCTGGGCACAGCGGTGTTGGTGACCTCGACCGTGGCGGTGCCGTCGAGGGCGGCGATCTGCTGGGCGGCGGCTGGCTGGTTGCCTTCGCCCGGCAGCGCCATCGGCGCGCACGCCGCGAGCGTCAAGCCGCCAAGGACGACCGTGCTCCGCAGGATCCACTTCAGTTGCTTCGATGTCGTTCGGTCCATGATTGGTCTCCTATTGCCCTTCAGCATCGCCGTGTGTTTCGTTCGGTTTGATGAAAGGTCGCAGAAGCGCGCGCAAGGTTATGGGCCGAAATATGAGCCTTTTCTCATATGGAGGGCGAACCGCACAGGCGCGGCGCGTGGCGTGCCCTGGCGGCGAGTTCGCCCGGAAAAATACTGGGGCGCGCCCGGCAGTTACTGGCAGCCGTCCAATGGGCGCGAAACAATAACGGGCCCGCGATCGGCGGGCCCGGCTTGCGACGACAGAATGGGGGCGTTCAGTTAAGCCGTGGTTGGCGCAGGGCGTACAGATCGAGAAACGCCTGGCTGACGCGCGGATCGAAGTGGGTGCCGGTATCGCGTCGAATGATGGCGATCGCCGTGCCGTGCGAGTAAGCGACTTTGTATGGGCGGCGCGACCGAATGACGTCGTAGGCGTCCGCCATCGCGAAGATGCGCGCGCCAAGCGGGATCTCGGTCTCCCGCAATCGATTGGGATACCCATCGCCGGCCCAGCGCTCGTGATGATGCAGGACCAACGGCAACGCCGTCTTGAGGAAGCCCAACTCGCTGAGGATGTCGTGGCCGATCTGGGGATGACGCCGCATGACGCGCCATTCATCGGCGTCGAGCGGCCCCGGCTTGCGCAGGATGTTGTCCGGAACGCCGATCTTGCCGACGTCGTGAAGCATGGCGCCGACCTCGATCGCCCGCAGCTCCGCGGGCGGCAGGCCGAGCGCCATGCCGAGGGTCAAGGCAATCTGAACCACACGGCGCGAATGCGCCTCGGTCTCCGTGTCGCGGGCATCAAGCATGCGTACCAAGGCGCGCAGCGCCCCGGAGTTCGCCTGCTCGATCGGACCAACCCACCCGGGCATTGCCGGGATCAAGTTCAACGTCGTGCCCATCGCGGCTGCAGTCATGTGTCTCCTCGGATTGCCGCAAACCGACCTGCGGCAGCGTCAAGATGTGTTGCGCCTGCGCGATCAGCGCATCCACATTGACGGGTTGGAGGAGAAAACCGAGCGCGCCGACCGCGGCCGCCCCTGCCCTAACGGTGGGAGAAGCGAAATCCGAGATCAAGATCGCCGGCACATAACGGCCGGCCTGTCGGAGCACGTCCAACCCGTTGATCTGTGGTAACCACAGATCTAGCAAGATCAGTGCCGGTTGGCGCCTGTCCAGAAGATGCAGCGCGCCCGGTCCGTCGGAAGCGACGACGACGGGCCAACCCAGGGCCTGCAGTCGTTCGACGATCGCGTCGCGTTCGGGCCCTTCGGCCATCGCGACACCGATCGGTTGACTGGGTGGCGTCCGCACGGCGGCGAGGGGCGGCGTCGGCGCGGTGCGGGGGCGTCGAGCGACTACCGGGGCGACGGTGACGGCTGCGGTCGAAGGCATGGGTACGTTCTCCCTGCTCGTCCGCGACGCCTGTTCACGGCATCGTGGAGCGCGCTCAGACCGGAGCGTTCGGTTGCGGGTCGGACTGGTGGATCAAGTCGAGGTCGCCCCAGACGCCTGGGCAGCGAGCCGGGGCTTGTCGACGAACGGGCCAACCGGCGATCCAGTCATGGCATGCCGCGCCCTGAGGACCAGGGCATCCAGATCGATGGGCTTGAGCACGAAACCGAGCGCGCCCGCCGCCGCCGCACCCAGCACCAACTCCGGCGAAGCCACGTCGGAGAGGATGATGGCCGGGGCCGGGTTGCGCGCCTGGCGGAGCACGTCCAGCCCATTGATCTGAGGCAGCCATAGATCTAGCAAGATCAGTGCCAGAGTCCGCGTCTGCAGCAAATGCAGCGCGCGCGGGCCGTCGGCGGCGGTCACCACAGACCAGCCCAGGCGCTCGAAACGCAGGCGAATCAGGTCGCGGGTGAGCCCGTCGGCCAGGGCCAGCCCGACCAGACCGGCCACCGGCTCGGGCACCTGCGCCGCGCGGGCCAGCGGCGCCGTGCTGACCGCGGCGCGGCTGACATGTGGGAAATCGGCTCGCTTGATCGACATGTCGACCCTCCCCGCCCGGTCTCAGCGGACCAGGTCCGGCAGGCTGGTAAACAGCCCGCTCATGAAGGTGAGCATCTGCTGCGCCATCCAGGACCCCAGGAAGAACACCACCAACCCCACCCCGACGATCTTGGGCACGAAGGTCAACGTCGCTTCGTTGACCGACGTCGCCGCCTGTAGCAGGCTGATCGTGCTCCCAACGACAAGGCTGACGAGCAGCGCCGGCCCAGCCAGCATCAGCACCAATTGCAGCGCGTTCTGCGCCAGGGTCAGCACGAAGGATTCGGTCATGTGTCACCTCGACGCCGGCCGCTCAGTGGAAGCTGAGCACCAGCGAACGCGTCAGCAGATACCAGCCGTCGACCATCACGAAGAGCAGCACCTTGAACGGCAGCGAGACGAGCGAGGGCGGGAGCATCATCATGCCCATCGCCAGCAGCACGCTCGACACCACCATCTCGATCACCAGGAAGGGCACGTAGATCACGAACGCCATGGTGAAGGCCGTGCGCAGTTCGCTGATCACGAACGCCGGCAGCAGATCGACCGTCGGGATCTCGCTCAGCGCGTTGGGCCGCGTGGTGGCGCCGCCAAGGCTGAGGAAGAGCTCGATGTCCTTCTCGCGGGTCTGCTTGAACATGAACTCGCGCACCGGTTCGACCGCTTTGTCGAAGGCCTCCTGCTGAGAGATCTCCTCGCGCAGATACGGCTGGACGGCCTGCTCGTCGATCTTCTGGTAGACCGGCGCCATGATGAACACGGTCAGAAGCAGCGCCAGACCGACGATGACCTGATTGGGCGGCGCCGTGGGCGTGCCCAGCGCGGTGCGCAACATCGAGAGCACGATCACGATGCGCGTGAACGACGTCGCCAGGATCAGGATCGACGGCGCGACCGAGAGCACGGTCATCAACACCAGCAACTGCACGCCCGAGGTCACTTCGGCGGGCTTGCCGCTCGGGTCGACACTGAGCGTGACGCCCGGCGCCGCCAGTTGCGGCGACGTCGAGCAGCCCGCCAGGAGGAGGCCGACGGCGACGGGCGCCGCGAACGACACAAGCCGGCGCAGGTTCGGGCTCATTTCGACACCTCACGGCCGAGCAGACGGGCGAACAGGGCTTCGGCCGAGGCGGGCTGGTCGACGACCGGCGCCCCGCTGGGCGTCTCGAGCTCGACCTCGGCCAGCGTCTGCAAACCGCCGTCGGTCGCGCCAATCAGAAAGGTGCGTTCGCCGACCTGGATCAGGTGCACGGCCTGGCGCGGCGACAGCCGCAGGCTTTCGACGGTGCGGAGCGCGCGGCCCGGGCGGGCCGACAGATTGGTGAAGCGTCGCAGGGCGTACAGACTCAAGTAGATCAGCCCGATGACGATACCGAAGCTAATCAGCAGACGTAGACCCAGGGTGGCCTCGTCCGCCAGATCCACGCTCTCTTCCGACCCCGGGAGGAGGAGCGCCGCCAGGCCGACTGTCAGAAAGGCAGCCAGGCCGATGCCCCATTGTTGCCACGGGCGCAGCGCCCGCCACCGAACGATCAACGCTTGAATGGTCATTTTTAGAAGAGGCGACGTCTCGCGCCGCCCCGTGTCACGCCTTCTTCGTCGGTGTCAGGATCTCGGTGATGCGAATGCCGAACTTGTCGTCGACGACGACCACTTCGCCGCGGGCCATGAGCTTGTCGTTGACCAGCACGTCGACGGCGTCGCCGGCCATGCGATCGAGCTCGATCACAGCGCCGTTCTGCAGATCGAGGACTTCGCGCACCGACAGTTTGGTGCGACCCAGCTCGACCGAGATGCGCAGCGGCACGTCCATCAACAGGTCGAGACCGTTTGGCACGCCGGCCGGCAGGTCGGGCGCGATCGGCGCGAATGAGGCCGTCCGGACCTCGGTCGCGAGTGTGGAGTCACTCATAGATTCACCTCAAAGAGCGTCGGATCGTCTTCCGCACTCACCGACGACTTGATCTGCACGCACATCCGGCCGTTGAGCGTGCCCGGCCGGGTCAAGAAGCGCAGGCGCTCGCTGATGTACATCCGCAGGTCCTGGGAGACCGAGGTCTCCAGGCGAATGACGTCGCCGGGCGCCAGGTTAAGCAGCTCGCCCATCGTCAATTCGGCCCCGCCCAGCTCGATGCGCACGGGCATCGGCACCTTGCTCAGCCGGCGGAAGACCATGTCGCGCGATTCGTCGGTCGGCTGCTGCTCCTCCTGGCCCGCGATCCAGACGTGCGGGTTGAGGAGGTTCGCCACCGGCTTGAGCATCATGAACGGGACGTAGATGCCCATCGTGCCGATCGTGGTCTGCTGGATCGTGACCTCGAAGACGATGTTGAGCACGCGGGCGTTGCCCATCATCATCTGGACCCAGTGATGGTTGTTCGTGCTGTCCTCGAGCCGCGGCTCGATCAGCGGGATCATCTTGCCCCACGACGCCTTGATGTCGTTGAGCATGTACTCGACCGTGCCGTTCATGAGCGCCTGGCCGATGTCGGTCAGGGCTTTGCCCGAGACGTTGCTCTGCCCCGAACCGCCCAATAGCCGGTCGAGCATGACCCAGATGATGTCCTGGCTGAACACCATCAGCATGCGGCCGGGCAGCGGGTCGAGCGCGAGCACGTGAAAGAGCGTACCGGGTTGGAGCTCCTTGAGGAAGTCGTCGGAGCGGCCCTGCTCGACGTGGACGACCCGCGGCCGGAACTCGGTGCGGATGTACGTCGGCATCGACGTCGTCAGACGCTCGGCCAGGTTCTCGTGCACGAGCTCGACCGCCCGCATCTGCTCCTTGGAGAAGCGATCAGGCGACCAGAAGTTGTACGGCCGGATGTTGCGCTTGTCGACCGGGGCCTCGCCGCCCTCGGCTGCCGGGCTTGGGGCAGCGCCCCCCTCGCCGGATGCACCGCTCATCAAGTCGGCGAGGTTCAGGCTCTCGCCGCTTGTGGCGTCCTCGGCTTGGAGCGCGCCGCTGAGCAGCGCGTCGATCTCGGCCTGAGATAGCATTACTGCACCACGAATTCCGTGAAGTAGACGGCGATGACGCCGAGCTCGGGCAGCCGCGCGTTGATCTCTTTCTTGATCTCCTCGCGCAGGGCTTCCTTGCCCTCCACCGTGTAGATCTGATCGAAGGTCTTGCTGGTCAGCAACGTGTTCAGGATGTCGTTGATGATCGGCATCTTCTTCTCGATCAAGGTGTTGAACTCCGCGATCCGCGGGTCCTCGGCCGCCGCTGCGCCCTCGGCCGCCGGCGTCGCCGTGGCCTCGGTGACCTCGGCCGGGAAGAAGTAGTCGAGCGGCGGGACCTCGATCGTGATCGTGGCCTTGAGGAAGCGGCGGCCGCCCGGGTCGGCCAGGTTGACCACCTTGGTCCCCGTGTCGACCATCTGGCCCTGACCGGGCTCGTAGATCTTGATGATCTTGGGGCCCGCCTCGGCCGTGGTCGAACCGCCCTCGGCGCTCGTGCTCGACTCGCTGCTCGTCTCGCCCACGGTCATCTCGCCGCCCAGGTTGCTCGAGACGGTCGGGATCTGGCCGGCGTACGACAGGTAGAAGGGCTTGGGCATGTCGTCGGGCGCGAACATGATGTAGCCCATCAGCCCGTTCATGGCGAACACCGTGACGAGCATGATGTTCTGCAGCACCATGCCGACGGTCTTGAGGATCGGCATCACCTTCTTCATGGGGTCGTCCCTCCACTTGTCGTGCCGTCGTCAACGCCCGGAAGCGTCACGAGGTTGGCGCCCTCGGGTTGGAGCACGACGTTGTTACTCTCGATGGTGTAGATCACGGCGATCTCAGCGCGCCGGTTGTACGCGCGGTTTTGCTCGGTCGTGTTCGGGAACAGCGGGTCGTATTCGCCCCGCCCGACCGCCGACAGCAAGGCCGGGTCGACGCCGTTCGCGGCGAAGTAGCGCACGATCGTCGTGGCCCGCGCCGTCGACAACTCCCAGTTGGTCGGGTAGCGCGGGTCGGTCGGCGGCGTGTCGTCGGTGTAGGCCGTCACGCGGATCTGGTTGGCGACCGGCACGAGCATCTTGGCGATCTTGTCGAGCACCTCCGACGCCGTTGGGTTCAGGTCGGCGCTGTTAGGTTCGAAGACCAGGTTCTCGCTGAGCGAGAGCATGACGCCCTCGATGTTGTTCTGCACGCTGACGCTGTTGCCAAAGCCCGACGACTCGAGCAGACCGGAGAGGTCGCTGGCTACGTCCATGGTGTCGGTCGTGCGCACCGGGAAGCCCTCGTCGGGGTTGACCGGGTCGGGCCGCGCCTCGCCGGTGCCGGCGCCTTCGGTGTTGATGCCCGTGTCGACCACGCTGGCGGGGATGCCGCCTTTGCCGTTCAGGGCGTCGCGGAAGGCCTCGGCCAGCGCCCGATAGCGCGCGATGTCGACCTGCCCCATGGTGTAGAGCACCAGGAACAACGCCATCATCAGCGTGATCAGGTCAGCGTAGCTGACCAGCCACCGTCCGCTGTCGCCGCCGCCGTGGCTCATGCCTCAGCTCCCGCCTTGGCCCCGGCGCCCTTCGGCTCGCGCGCCGACGGGGCCATGAAGCCGCCCAGCTTCTCCTTGACCACGCGCGGGTTCTCGCCCGCCTGCAGGGCCAGGATGCCTTCGATCAACATGTGCCGAAACGCCTGCTCCTCTTCGTCCTTGGTCTTCAGGTTGTTGCCGATCGGCAGGAAGATGAAGTTCGACGAGGCCAGGCCCCACCACGTCGCCAGGAACGCGGCCGCGATGCCGTGGCCGAGGTGCGACGGGTCGTCGAGGTGCTGCATGAGCACGATCAGCTCCATGACCGTGCCGATGATGCCCATCGTCGGGGCATAACCGCCGGCGGCGGCGAAGAAGCCGATGCCGTGGTTGTGGCGCTCGTGCATGCCGTGCACGTCGATCTCGAGGATCTGGCGCACCTGGGCCGGATCGACGCCGTCGACCACGAGCTGCAGCCCGCGGCGCATGAACGGGTCGTGCACCTTCTTGGCGTCCTCTTCGAGCGCCAGCAGGCCCTCACGCCGCGCCTTGTCCGACATCGTCACAAGCTCGTTGATCGCGTGGCCGATGTCTTCCTTGTCGGCCATGAAAGCCTTGCCAAAGAGCTTGGGCAGACCCAACGTGACCTTGAGCGGATACTGCATGCACGTGATCAGGAACGGCGCGATCAAGCAGAGCATGATCGGCACGGGGCTTGACACAAGTTGCAGAGGGTTGCCGCCGGCCAGCACGTTGGCGACCATCGTGAGGGCCAAAGCGGCGACAAAACCGATGATGGTTGCGAGGTCCATTTACCACTACCCTCCGCGGCGGATGACCTGCGGCGGCGCACCATACGCCGACCGCTTGAAGGTGAGCACCGCCTCGACCACATCCTCGGGCTTTTCCTTGATCAACAGCTTGGTGCCGTTGAGCAAGGTCAACACGGTGTCGGGCGTGGACTCGATGAATTCAATCTGCTCGGCGTTGACATACAAACGCGAGCCGTTCAGACGCGTCACTGCGATCATGTCGTCTCCAGGCGGCATCCAACCGCCTGCAAACGATGGTATCAGCCGGGTATGGGGGGTGTCAGTAAACCGGCGCTGAATTGGGGCTTAACGAGGGGTAAACGGGCTCAAGTTGGCGGGGCTTGGGAGCGCGGGAGCGCTGGTGCGCGGGAGCGCGAGAGCGCTCTACGCGCTCCCGCGCCTCACGCGCTTTGTCCGTTGCGAGGTAAAACCACCGTAAACGTCGTGCCGACGCCGACGGTGCTGGCGACAGCGATCCGGCCGCGATGGGCCTCGACGATCCGCCGAACAAAGGCCAACCCGAGGCCTGTGCCTTTGCCGCGCTTCTTGGTGGTGTAGAACGGCTGGAAGATCTTGGCCAGCTTGTCCTCGGGGATGCCGGGGCCGGTGTCCTGGATCAAGATCTGGACCGCGTCGCCGTCGTCGCGGGTGGTCACCGAGACGGACCCCGCCCCGCCGTCAAAGGCGTCGCGGGCGTTGGCGAGCAGGTTTTGCCAGACGTCGATGAGGTGCTGGGCGTCGCCATGCATCTCGGGCAGGTCGGCCTGCAGGTCGCACGCGATCGTGATCGGCAGGTCGCGGATCGAGGCCTCGATGACGTTGACGGCCTTGCGCACCGTCGCGTTGACGTCGTAGGGCTCGTCGACGAAATCGTCTTTGCGAGCGAAGTTCATGACGTCTTCGAGCACGCGGCTGGCCATCATGCCCGCCTCGGCGATGTCGGACGCCATCAGCTTCAGATCTTCGTCCTTGAGCTCGCGCATCAACAGCTGGGCGTTGGCGACCACGGCGACAAGCGGGTTGCGCACCTGATGGACGAACAACGCCGCGAACTCGCCGATGGCGGCCAGCTGCTTCGACTGGGCCAGCGAGTTCTCGAGCTCGCGTCGCTGGGTGACGTCGACCTCGGCCACGATGACCTGAACCGCCCCGCCGCGGTCGTTGCGGATCGGGTAGGTGTCGACCTCCCAGTTGCGTTTCTTCTCGCCCTCGATCGCCTGGATCATCTCGCGGTGCTGGCTCGCGCCGCTGGCCAGCGTTTCGGCCACGCGACAGCCCTCGCAGGGCTCGCGCCGCTTGTACAGCACCTGGTAGCAGCGCCGACCCACCAGGTCTTTGGGTTCGCGCTTGGCCGCCTCGCCGGCGCGCACGCGGTCGGTGCGGGCCGCGGTCTTGTTCAGCGCGATCAGGTTGTACTCGGTATCGACGATGTACAGCGGATTAGGGATGCCGTCGAAGAGCGCGAGCAGCGTGCGCCGCGATTGCTGGATCTCGACGCGGCTGGCTTCCACCTCGCCGCTGGCCTCCTTGAGGCGGTTGATCAGACGCGCGGTGTAGTACGCGTTCGCCACGAGGGCGGCCAGCGACGTCAGCAACTCGAGGTCGCCGTCGTCGAAGTTGCCGTCTTCCTTATTGGCGACCAGCAGCGCGCCGAGGCGCTGGTCGCGCGCCACGAGCGGCACGCAGATCAGGTTGCGGAGCTCGATGCTGCCGATTCCGTCGGTGGCCGGCAGATAGCGCGGCTCGACCGACACGTCTGGCACGATCACGGCGCGCCGGGTGCGCGCCACCTCGCCGAGCAGCCCCCCGCCCGTCTGCGGGTGGAAGACCACGCTCCACATCTCGGGCGGGTCCTTCAGGTCCTTCTTCCAGACCGACTCGAAGTCGAGCAACAGCACGGCCGCGCCCTGCACCTTCATCAGCTGCAGCAGGCCCTCGGAGAGCGTCGCCAGGATCTCGTCCAGGTCGGGTTGCGCGCTGAGCACCTCCGAAAGCCGGTTCAGCTTGGCGAGCTCGAGCCGCTGGTCGTGCGCGGCCGCATACCATTGGCCAAGCCGCGTCGTGCTGCCGATGTAGCGGGTCAGCGCGCCGATGCCGCGGCGCTCCGAGTCGCTGAGCGGCGCGCCATGCACCACGAGCACGCCGACCTGGAGCGCCGAGGTCGTGATCGGCACCACGCCCGCCAGGTCCGGCACCTCGCGCATGACGTCCGGCGCCGATTCGCCGGCCAGGGCGGCCTCGGCCAGCC
Source organism: Anaerolineales bacterium (assembly GCA_044224715.1). Classification (GTDB taxonomy): domain Bacteria; phylum Chloroflexota; class Anaerolineae; order Anaerolineales; family UBA6663; genus UBA6663. The sequence continues at coordinate 141,562 of JBGAJV010000004.1, forward strand.
GGATGAGCGGGCTGGTCGGGTCATGGACCATGGCGGCCCAGGCCGGCGGGAGGTCGACGTACAGGATGCTGGCCGAGCTGTGCGAGCCCGGCGGGTCGAGCGCGAGCAAGGCCCCCCGTCGCCCATAGGCCGAGAGCAGACGCTCCACCGCCGCCGGCAGGGTCAGCTCGACGTTGGGTGAAGCCGTCAGGATCTCGATCAGCGCGTCGATCAGCGCCAGATCGTCCTGTGGCTCGGGCTCGTCAGGCAGCGTGATATCGGTCACTGCGCGCGTCGTCCAGTTGAACATCGCCGTGGCCTCAGCGCCCCACCGGGGGCCAGGTCAGTCGGTGCCCACCATGTAGCCGTGGCCGGGCACGGTCCGGATAAAGGTCGGGTTGCGCGGATCGGCCTCGACGCGCTCGCGCAGGTTCTTCACGTGCACGCGCACCAGGTCGGGGCTGCCGGCGTCCGACGGGTAATCCCAGACTTCCTGAAGCAGGCGATTTGGCGAAAATATCTGGCCGGGATGGCTCATCAGATGATACAACAGGTCGTACTGGACCGGTGTCAGCTGGATCTCGCCGCGCGGGCCGTTGAGCTTGTAGGCGCGCGTGTCGAGCACGTAGTCGCGGACCTTGATCAGGTGCGACTCAACCACCGCCTGGGCCATGCCGTTGTCGCTCTTCGGGCTCGAGCGGCGCAGGATCGCGCGGACGCGCATCAACAGCTCGTCGATGTTGAAGGGCTTGGTCAGATAGTCGTCGGCCCCGGCGCGAAAGCCCGCGATCTTCTCTTCATCGCGGCTGCGCGCCGTGAGGAACAGGATCGGCGTGTCCGACAGCAGCGGATCGCTGCGCACCTCGCGGCAGACCGCAAAGCCGTCCATGCCGGGCATGTTCACGTCCAGCAGCATGATCGCCGGCGGCTTGCGACGCGCGGTTTGCAGGGCCTGCACGCCGCTGTTCGCCACCGTGATCTTGAACTCGTGGCCGCGCAGGGTGCGCTCGATCGAGCGGGCGACCATCTCCTCATCATCCACAACCAAGACGTCAACGTGTTCCATTGTGCGTGCCCTCCGTCGGCAACAGAATTGTAAACGTTGTGCCCCCGATTTCGCCGCTATCGACCGAGATTCGACCCCGGTGCTGGCGGACGATTTCGCGGCACAGGCTCAGTTCGAGGCCTGAACCACGGCCGTTGTCAAAGCCCTCGAAATCCGGCTCGAAGATCGATCCGAGCTTGGAGGGCGGTATCAGTGCCCCATCGTCGTTGACCTCGACCTGGACCTGTGCGCCGGTCAACCTGGAGCGCACCTGGATCTGATGCGGTCGGCCGTCGGCCGTCGCGTCGCGGGCCATCAGCAGCAGGTTGACCCACAGGTCCTCGAGCTGCCGGCGCGACCCGCGCACCGTCGGCACCGCGTCGAGTTCGGTCGAGAGCGACACGCCGCCGAGCGACTCGATGTGACCGCCGATCAGGTGGATCGCGTGCTCGATCGTGGCGTTGACCGAGACCTCGTCGTCGGCGCCGTGCGTGGGTTTGGCGAAGTCGAGCAAGCGCTGGATCGTGCGTTGCGCGCGCCAACCGGCCTGTTCGATCGCCTTGGCCGAGTCGCGGTTCTCGTCTTTCGGCGGCAGCTGATGCAGCAGCAACTGCGCTTCCGCGATGATCGTGGTCAGCGGGTTGCTGATCTGATGCGCCACGCCCGAGGCGAGCTCGCCGATCGCGGCCAGGCGCGTCGCCTCGGCCAGCTGGGTCTGCGCGACCTTGAACTGGCTCTCGAGGTTCTTGCGCTGGGTGATGTCGCGGCACACGTCCATGTAGCCGCTCACCTGCCCGTTGGGGTCCTCGAGCACGGTCACGGTCGAGCTGACCCAGATCGTGCGATCCTGCCCGGGGATGCGGTACCGGCGTTCGATATCGGTCTGCGTCTCGCCGGTCGTCGGCGCAATCACCGCCGGGTCAAACGCTGACCCGTACGTCGGCTCCACGAGCTGGCCGATGCAACTCACGGCCGAGAGCCCGAAGAGCGCCTCGGCCGAACGGCTCCAGTAGGTGATGGCCCCGGCCGTGTTCCAGACCACGATGGCGTCGCGGACGTTGTCGAGCAGCATCGCCTGATAGTGCACGCGCTCGAGCGAGTGGCGGGCCGCCTGGATGGCCTGGAAGTTCCGCACGGCCTTTTCGACAAGCGCCGGCAGGGTCTGCAGGTAGTCGCCTTCCTTGACCAGGTACTCGATCGCGCCGCGCTGGATGGCCTGGGCGGCCACGCGCTGGTCGCCGCGCCCCGTGACCATGATCACCGGCGGCGCGTCGGGCAGCGTCTTGAGCTTGGTGAGCGCGTCGAGCCCCGTGCCATCCGGGAGGTTGTGATCGAGCAGCGTGATGTCGTAGTGGCCCGTCTCGAGCTTCTCCCAGAGCGCTTCGAGACAGTCGGCGATCTCGACTTCATACGGCCCCGACAGCTTGAGGAACTCGAGCGCCAGCTGGGCGTGGTCCTCGTTGTCGTCGACGATCAGGACCGAGAGCGGCGTTTCACTCATGGCTCGGCGCCTCCGCCTCGCGTGGACCGGGCGCGCCGGTCAGTTCGAGCAATTGCGCCACCGAGGTGGCCAGTTCATCCGTGTCGAATGGCTTACCCATGAACAAATCCACCATGGCCACGTTCTTGGCGATCGTGCGTTCGATGGCGTCGTCTTTGGCGCTGACGATCACCACCCGCATGCGCGCGGTCGGGTTGTCGTGACGGATGCGGGCCAGCAGTTCCCAGCCGGTGATGCCCGGCATCATCAGGTCGAGCACAAGCAGATCCGGCGCCTGTTCGCGCGCGAGCTCTAGGGCCCGGCGCGGCTGCTCGGTCGAGATGCACTCGACCGGGAGACGCGACACGATCCGCGTCACGATGTCCAGCGTTCGCCGGTCGTCGTCGACGCACAACACGCGTGGCAAACCCGTTTTGGTCGTCACGTTCACCTCACCTGTGCCCCTGCCAGGGCCGCGTCATCGTCGATGCTCGGCGCGGACAACCCGATGTCGGCGCCGCCCCAGTCTTCGTCGGCGGCCAGCGAGGCCGCCCGTTCCGCCGCCCAGCGTCGCCCGGCCTCGCGGCGGGCCGCCAGTCGCAGCCAGTACTCCACCACGTCGCGCACGCTCGAGGTGAAGGTCTCGGGCCCGACCGCCTTCGACAGGTAGCCGTTGGCGCCGTTCGCGTAGCACTCGTCGATGTCGACGGGCCGGGTCAGGGTCGTCAACACCACCACGGGCACCTGCCGCCAGTTCGCCGCGGCGCGCATCGCCTTGAGCACCTCGAGCCCGTCGACCTTGGGCAGCTTCAGGTCGAGCAGGACAAGATCGGGCGGCGGCACAAGGTTGCGGCCGGCCACGTCGGAGGCGATGAAGTTCAGCACCTGCTCGCCGTCGCCGATCACGCTGATGTGCGGCGCGTACTTGCTGCCCTCCAGAGTCGTCTGGATCAGCAGCGCGTGGTCGGGGTTGTCCTCAACCAGCAGGATGCGCAATTCCCGCGGCCACATGTTCGACCTCCACCGCCTCGTCGTCGTGGTCCGGCCGTACGGCCGGCGCCTCCGCCGTCACAAGCGGCGCCGTGAAGAAAAACGTCGCGCCCTGCCCCGGCGCGCTTTCCACGCGCACGGCCCCGCCGCGCCCCTCCACGATGCGGCGGACGATGCTCAAACCCACACCCGTCCCGTCGACCTCGACCACCTTCAGCCGTTGGAACGGGCGGAACACACGTTGGTGATAGTCGGCGTGGATGCCGATGCCGTTGTCACGCACCCAGAACTCGGCCAGCGCCGGCTCGCCGACGATCGCGCGCCAACCGATCTCGATCCGCGGCTGGGTCTGCGTGCCCAGGAACTTGATCGCGTTCGAGACCAGGTTCGAGAACACCTGGCGCAACCGCACGCGCGAGAAACGCACCTGCGGCCAGCTTCCCGGCAACCCGATGCTGACGTTGCGCTCGCGCAGTTGCGCGGTCAGGTCTTCGAGCACGGCCCGCACCACGTCGCCGACCGAAAGCACCTCGTCGGGCTCCTCGAGCCGGCCGACGCGCGACAATTCGAGCAGGTCGTTGAGCAGCCGGCTCAGAAACTCGGCGTTGGCCGCGATCCGATCGATGTACAGCGCGCCGCGCTCGTCGAACTGCTCGCGATGCCGCGTCTGCAACAGCGACGCGAAACCGCGCATCGAGACGACCGGGGCCTGCAGGTCGTGCGACACCGTGTACACGAACGCTTCGAGCTCGGCGTTCTTGGCGCGCAATTGCGCGGCGGCATGCTGGGTCGTCTCGAACAACTGTGCGTTGCGCAGCGCGAGCGCCAGCTGTCCGGCGATCCCGCGCAGCAGGGTCTGCTCGTCTTCGGTCCAGCGCCGGCCGTGCGTCACCTGCATCAGCATGAGCACGTAATAGCGATCGTCGATCTGGGTGCGGATCGGCACCCACGCGACCGAGCGCAGACCGAAGCGGCCGGACGTGTCCTGCCACCACTCCTGCAGCACCGGGTCGACCGCGTCCTCGACCGATGTGATCACCGAGCCGGTCTGCAGCCAGTGCGCCAACGGCTTGAGGCTGTGGCCGAGCGGCTGCGGCTTCTTGAGCGAGCGCCGCTCGCCCAGCGAGCTGTTGACGTATTCGTGCTCGGTGAGCAGCAGCCCCGCCCCGAGGTCGACCTGGCTGAGCGCGCACAGATCGGCCTTGAGCACCTCGCCGACCTCGGCCACCGCCTGACCAAGCACCTGCTGCACGTCGAGGCTGCTGTTGACGGCGCTGGCGACGCGCGAGAGCAGCGCCTCGCGCTTGGCTCGCTCGGCCTCGCGCTGGAAGGCATGGATGCCGCGCAGCGACGCCGTCAACGGCTCGGCCAGGAGCGCCAGCGTCCGCTCGTCTTCGAGGCCGAACTGGCCCGGGCGCTGCGCCGCGATGGTCAAAGCGCCGATGGCCACGTTTCCGTCCCGGATCGGCACCGACAGCTCCGACATCACCACACCCAGACCCAGGCTGGGTCGCAGCCCCGTCTGGCCACGGCCAGCGAACTGCTCGACCACGGCGGCGCGATTGGTCAGCACCGCGCGTCCGGCCGTGCCGTAGCCCGGCGGGATGCGATACGCCGCCGGCCCCAGCACACGCCCATCCAGACCGGCCACGGCGCACAGCGCCAGCCGGCCATCGTCTTCCTTGAGATAAGCGGCCACGAACTCGTAGCGCAGATGCAGATGCGCCTCGTTGACCACGGCCGCCAGGATCGGGGCCAGCTCCGGCGTCGCCGCGATCTGCTGGGTGACGTTGAGCAGGGCCTTGAGCAGGCTGGTCTGGCGGATGACCATGCGCCGGTTGCGGGCCTGCTCGAGCATGCGGCCCATGGCGCGCGTCAGGCGGTCGGGCGATTCCTGCCGAACCAGCAGGTAGTCGGCCGCGCCCCGCTCCACGGCCGCCCGCGCCTCGGCCTCGCGGTCGACATCGGCGACGACGAACAACGGCAGGTCCGGGCGTTCGCGAAGAAACAGATCGAGGACGTCTTGTTCGGGCAGCGTGGCCGCCACGTCGAGGACGGCGACGTCGTAGTGCGTGCCCTCGTCCAGACGCCGGCGGCAGTCGGCGGGGGTCTCGGCCCAATCGGCCGTCGCGCCGCCACGATGATTCGGCAGCGCCGACTCGAGGCCCAAGACGAGGTCCTGGCCCAGGCCGATGGCGAGCACGTGCATCATGCGGGCACCGCTTTCGAGGCGCCTCGGCCGTTGTCGCGCATACTTGAGACCTGGAACCAGAGCTTCACAGAAAATTCCCTTAAGACGGGGTCATCATAATCAAGGCCTCCAGCCGTCGCCATAAACGAGCCGTAAAGAGTTTACGCGCGGCGTAAATGCGGGGTGAAACCGGGTGGAACGTGGGATTCCGCGGATTCGCGAGGACAGACCGAGGACTCGACGGCCGCGGGTTCGCCGTATGCTGCCCACAGTTCATCCGAGCCCGCCGGCCAAAGCGACCCCAGCACCGTCTGCCGCGCGGCCCCGCACAAGGAGATCCGAGTCATGACCACGCTCAAGATCGAACCCGTCCAGATTCGGGCGGTCGCCCGCGCACTGCGGGCCGCCTATGACGGCTCGCATCGGGACGCCCTGGGTCAACTCGCCGGGCTGCAGAACGCCCTCAAGGGCGCGTGGAGTGCCCAGGCGCAGACCGCGCTCGACGGCGCCTTCGGCAACTGGCTGACCCGGTACGATCTCCGCGCTCAGGATCTCCTGGCCGGCGCCGCCTTCCTCGAGCGCACCGCCGAGGGCTACGAGGCGCTCGAGCGGCGCCTGACAATGGGGCAGCCGCACGACCTGGTCGGTGCCAACGGCGGCGCTGGCAAGTCGGTGCATCGCCCCATGCCGCAGGGCAGCGGGCCCGCGGTCAGCGGCCCGGTCGCGACGTCTGGAGGCAGCCTGGCGCAGCAGACGTTCAACGGCACCGCCAAAGGCACAGGCGAATTCCCGTTGACGAATGTCCAGCTCCAGTACAGCGCGGACTATTCGGTCGAGTACTGGCAAGACCGGGTGGTCGTCCGGCTGACGCAATACCCGTCGACTCTGCAGACCAATACGCCCACGCATTGGTCCTCCGCGGCGACCGTGATCACCCGGAGCGGCCGGGAGATTCAGTACGTGATCGACCCGCTCGACCCGCAGTCGATCGCGCGGCCCGAGAACGCGGCGCTCACGCTGCCCATCGACCCGAACGACCCGCCTGTGCGGATGGACCTCTACATCGTCAACGTTGCGGATGGGCCGGCCGGAGCCTTCCCGTCGCGCCAGTACTACAGCTCGGTCGACATCAACGTCCCGCCGCCGGCCCCGACGCCGACCGTCACCGGGCCGTACGCCCCGACGCCGACGCCCAACCCGGTGCCTGGCCTGGGCGGCCCGAAGCCGGTCGTCGTGCCGACGCCCACACCGCAGCCCGGCACCACGACCCCGACGCCGAGCCCGGCGCCCAATCGACCCGTCACCCCGCCGCGTCACGGCGGGCCGGCAATCCCGCAGTAAGATGTGACCCTACTGTTGAGGAACCGGTTAAACCAGCCGGGATCAGGGCAACAGGCTTCACCGGGTCGCCCCCGGGCATCCCGTTTGTCGCCTGCCTTTTTCGATAGGCTGAGCAGCGAATTCTCTAGAGGCACTCCATGACCCCTTTCGTCTCACCCTACAGTCTGGCTGTTCGCGTGTGCGCGGTATTGATGTTCTTCGCAGCGGGCGTCAATGCCGTCCTGATCTTTGGGTTCGGTCTTGTCCCGCTGGAGGGCATGACGCCGTTGAGCCGCGTCTGGTGGATCGCGCTTCAATTGCTCAACGCCCTCCTGGTCGTCGGCGTGGCATTCATGGCGGCGGATGCGGGTTTGGCGGCCGGGCCGGCGGATGGTTCGGCGCGCCGGCGGCTGCTCGGCCTGACGGAGTGGCTGCCGGTGGCAGGCGTCGTCGTCGTGGTCCTGACGTTGATCTCGCCGACCATCGGCCGCTTGATCGGGGACACCAACATGACGGCCGGGTCGAGCTCGCTTCGCAGCGTCGTCGGGCAGCTGATCCCGTTGGGCTGGGCGCTGTTCGGCTGGGCCGCCGTCCTGCGGTGGCTGAAGCAGGGTCCCGGATGGGCGTTGATGGTGCTAACGCGATTGATGGAAGCCATGGCGTTGACGGCCATGGCGCTGGATGTCATGACCGCCCTGCAGGTGACGGCCTCAACGCCCGAAGCCATCTACACGGCGGCGATGCGCGCCCTCGATGCCGTCGCGCAGGGGCTCGCCGTCGTGGCCTGTGTCGAAGCCGTCCTTGACCCAAACCCGGCTCGCCTGGACGGACTGCTGGGCCAGGGTCTGCGCGTCCTGGTCATCGTCGCCTGGCTTGTCCTGGTCATGGAGGTGGGCCTCCAGATCTGGGCGTTCTCGTTACCCTTCGAGGTGTCGCCCGCCGGCCTGCTTGGCCCGCTGACGTCGGTGATCGCCTGGTGTCTGGCGTTCTCCGAGCGTCAGCTGCTCGCGGCGACGCTGTGGACGCGTGAGCGGCGGGTGACCGCGCCCGCCTGACGCAACGCAACGACGGGCCATCGCGGCCCGTGCGGAAAACCGCGAGGCGCGCCAGATCGGTGCTATGCACCAGCCTGGCGCGCCTCGCGGTTTCGTCGTGTGTCACGGCGACGCCGATCGTGAACCCGGACAAGCCTGGAGGGCCGCCGGGCGGCGTCCTCAGGACACAGGGTTGTTCGAATTGTAGACGCAGACCCGGTTGCGACCCAGTTCCTTGGCCTCCATCAGCGCCTCGTCGGCCCGCGCCACGAGCGTATCGAGGTGATACAGCTCGGACGTGGTCACGTCCAGGCTGGCGCCGGTGGCCGTGCTCGCGATCCCGAAACTGGCGTGCAGTTGGAGCACGCCGGCGGCGACCGGGAGATGCGTGTCGAGGATCTGAACCCGCATGCGCTCGGCGATCGCCAGCGCCACACTTTCGTCGGTGTTGGGGAGGACGAGCAGGAATTCCTCGCCGCCCCAGCGCCCCGCCCAATCGTATGGGCGTTTGTTCAGTTTGAGCGTGTCGGCGATCAGGCGCAGCGCCTTGTCGCCGATCAGGTGGCCGTGCTGGTCGTTGACCTGCTTGAAATGGTCGATGTCCAGCATCATCAGGCTGACCGGGTTGCGGTCGCGCCGCGAACGGCTGAGTTCGGCCTCGGCATGGGTGTACAACGCGCGCCGATTGAGCAGCCCGGTCAAGGAGTCGAGCGTGGCCAGCTCTTCCATCTGCTGCAGCGTCTGGTTGAGCCGGTTCTCGAGGTTGAGGATGCGCTCGCCGATCTTGACCCGGGCGCGCAGCTCGCCGGTGTTGAACGGCTTGGTGAGGTAATCGTCGGCGCCGGCCTCGAGACCGTAGATCACGTCGCCCTTGCTCTCCTTGGCGGTGAGCATGATGATGTACGTGTACGCCGGGGCCGACACCGCCCGGATGCGCCGGATCAACTCCGGGCCGTCCATGACGGGCATCATCCAGTCGGTGATCACCAACCGGATGGTCTCACGCTCCCAGATGTCGAGCGCGGCCTGCCCGTTTTCGGCCAGCGCGACGTCATAGCCCGCGCGGGACATGTACGTCTGCAGGATCTGGCGCAAAACAGGATCGTCGTCGACGATGAGAATCTTCATCGCCGGCGACGACGGATCTGCTGAAACGGGCGCGGGTGTCATGGTCATGGCGCGCCCTTCTCACGTCGAGCGGGCGCGCTGCCTCGATTGGGTCATCAGGGATTATATCCCTGGAGACCCTGCGGGCTAGGCTAGCGCAGGCACGGCCTGCAGGTCCTTGGACTCTTCGATCGTCAGCACGCGGGTCAGATCGAGCAGGATGACCAGGCGCTCATCGACCTTGGCGATGCCGCGGATGAAGGCGCTGTCGAGCGTTGTGACGATCGGCGACGGCGGCTCGATCGCATCGGACTGGATGCGCAGCACCTGCGTCACCGCGTCGACGATCATGCCGACCTTCTGGCTGCTCAGCTCGACGACCACGATGCGGGTGTCGCTCGTGTAGGCCTCGACCTTGGCCATGCCAAAGCGCTTGCGCAGATCGATGACCGGCAGGACTTCGCCGCGCAGATTGGTCACGCCCTCGACGAAGTGCGGGGCGCGCGGCACGACCGTGATCGCCTGCATCTTGATGATGCCGTCGACGGCGGCGATTTCGACGCCATAGTGTTCGTCCGCCAGGTTGAACACCACCACTTGATTTTCCATTTCAACCTCCTTCTTACCTATCCCACGGTACCGAACGCCGTTCGGGTTGTCTATAAACCTGACGTGAAGAGCCGCTTCCTGGCGGCATTTTCACAGGCAACTCACCGCGCCCTCATCCGAACTTCGGGCTGGCCGGCACGGCGATCTGAGCCGCCTTGGCCAGGGCGTTGCGGCCCTCGCGGATCGCGAGGTGCACCGTCAGGGTCCCGAAATCGCTGTTGAGCCCGACGACGAGGCGGGGCATGTCCAGGGTCGAGAGCGTCGACCCACGGCCAAGCAACAGCGTGGGCGGCGAGATCTGCGACTCGAACCCGGCCTGGGCGAGTTTGACGCTCGCGCGACCGGTGATCACGTTGCCGAGCTCGGCCAGACCCGACTGCGCCAGCGACGTGACGGTCTCGAGTTTTTCGCCGAGCATGTTGCCGATCAGCGCCAGCCCGAGCGGGTTGCCCAGGGCGTAGAACACGGTGCCCTCGACGGCGCCGACCAGGCTGAGCATCACGGTCACGTCCTCGGTGATGTACGGGTCCTTGTTCAGCCCGATCTGACCGCGCACCGTGCGCACGTCGGCCTCGGCCAGCAAGACTTCGTAGGCCGCTTCGAGAAAGGGGTTGAGGAATTTGACATTCATAGCGATCGCGTTCGCCTTTCCGGGTCGTCAGCCACGCGGCTCACGCCCGCACGCCCAGGCCGCGCACCAGCGGCACGTGCGACTGGTTGGAGGTCGTCTCCGCGAGTCGAAGCGCCAGGTGGGCCTCCAGCATATGGTCGCCGCCGAACCGGATCGGCACGACGAGCCGCGGGAAGTCGAGCGTGCTGACGGTGATGCCCGCGCCGATGATCACGGTCGGCGGCGAAATATCCGTCTGCAGGCCGATCTCGGAGAGCTTGATGGTGGCCCGGCCCGTCAGGACGTTGCCCAGCTCGGCCACTCCGGACTGCGCCAGCGAGTCGAGCTCGGCGATGGGCTCGCCCATCATCTTGCTGACCATCATGCAGGCCGTCGCCTTCGACATGCCGTAGAGCACGACGCCCTGCAGCTGACCGATCATGCTCAGCAACACGGTGACTTCGTTGGCGGTCAACGCCGAGCGCTGCAGGCTGATTTCGCCGCGCTGGACGTCAACGCCGATCTCGGCCTTGAGCACCTCGTTCGCGGCTTCCAGAAATGGGTTCAAGAACTGTACGTTCATACGCTCGCTCCTTCGAGCCGACGGCCGGGCGGGCCATCGCAGGACACTCCTTGCGGTCAGGCCGCCAGGAAGGACTCCGCCTCCTGAACGGCGGGCACAACTTGCAACAACATCGACTGGAAACCGGCCTCGTCGATGCCCAATCGCTCGAGCGCGACGGGTTCGATCTGGTACTGCAGGCCGTCGGATCCCAATCCGATCCCAAGCATCATCACGGCGACGTCGGCCGTATACACGGCGGCGACCAGGCCGGCCGACTCGGGATCGGGCACGTCGAGCGGGCGATGGTGGTACTGGATCGCCTGCACGAGCCGATCGGGCAGGTTCCAGCGCCGGGCCATCTCGGCGCCCAGATCGGCGTGGTTGAGACCGAAGCACTGCGTCTCGAGCTCGTCAAACGGCAACTGCGCCCACTCCGGACGCGCCAGCTCGACGTCGCGCAGCAAGAGCTCGTACGCCAGCTTGCCGATGTCGGCCAGAAGCGCCGCGTTGTAGGCTTCTTCGGTCAGGGCGCGGCCGAGTTTGGCGGCCGCCAAGCGCGCCGCGGTGGCCATGCCGACCGCGTGCTTCCACAGCGAGCCGCGCTCCAGACCGTAGCCGGGCACGGGTCGATTGAAGAGCGACGCCACGGAGGCCGCGATCACCAGGTTCTGGACCGTGCCATTGCCCAGGTAGACGATGGCCTGTTGGACCGTGGTGACCGGATGACGCAGCCCGAAGAACGCCGAGTTGGCCCAGCGCAAGACAAGCCCGGCCAGCGCCTGGTCCATCGACAGGACGCGCGCCAGCGCACTGGCGTCGGAGCGCGGGTTGCGGATCAGCTCGAGCGCTTTGTAGGCGGCCGCCGGGAGGGGCGGCAGCTCGCCGATGCGCTGCAGGGCCTCGTCCGCCGTGAGGGGCTTGCCGATATGAACGGTCATGACGCCTCTGGGCGCTGGTAGAACGAGATCCCAGCGCTCTTGAACCCGATTTGCGCGGCCTGCGAGACGACTTCGGTGCCGCCGACGAAGAGGATGCCGCCGGGGCGCAGGCTGTCGTAGAACTTGCGGTACAGGTCGGCCTTGGCCGGCTCCGTAAAATAGATAACCACGTTGCGACACAGCACCAGGTCGAAATCGGTGCCGGCCGGCGGCATGGTCACCAGGTTGTGCTCGCTGAAGCTGATGCGGCGCTGCAGCTTCTCGATCACGCGGAACGGCGGGCCGCCAGCCTCGAAGTACTTGGCCTTGAAGGCGGCGCTGACGTTGACCGTGTCTTCGGGCACGTATGGGCCGCGCGCCTTTGAGCGCGCCAGCGCGCCGCGGTCGAGGTCGGTCGCCACGATCTCGTAGCGCCCGCCGTGGCCGAGCTCCTCGAGCATCATCGCCAGGCTGTACGGCTCGAGGCCGATCGAGCACCCGGCGCTCCAGATGCGCAGCTTGGCGCCGAGTTGTCCGCCCGAGATCGCTTGCCGTCCCTTCAGGATCAAGGGCACGATCGTGTCACGCAGGTAATCCCAGCGATCGGGGTCTCGGAAGAAGGCCGAGACGTTGATCGTCAGATAATCGCGCAGCTTGGCGATGTCCGGCTCCGAGCCCTTGATCGCGGTGAAATAGTCCGGCCACGACTTGCGCCCGGAGCGCACCAGCCAGGCGTCGAGCCGGCGTCGCATCTGCTCGTCTTTGTAGTAATCCAGATCGATGTCGAGCAACGAACGGATACTGCGCTTTACGGTCGCGTACGTCTCAAGATCCATGACTCTATGACCTGATTTCGCGCCGGACCGCGCGCTCGATGGCGCGCGCAACTTCCGGCAACGGGGCGATCACGTCGGCGACGCCGGCTTCGGCGACGCTCCGCGGCATGCCCCACACCACACACGTGCTTTCGTCCTCGGCGATCACGTGGCCGCCGGCCTGATGAACCAGCGTCGCGCCGTGGGTGCCGTCGTGGCCCATCCCGGTCAGGATCGCGGTCACCAGCTTGCCCTTGTAGTGCGGCACGAGCGACGTCAGCGTCACGTCGATGGCCGGGCGCACGCCCTGAACCGTCGGGTTCTGATTGAGCGTCGCGCGGGCATCGGCGTCGAATTGCAGATGGAAGCCGCCGGGCGCCAGCAACGCCAGGCCGGCCTGGAGCACGTCGCCCGGTCGGGCCTCGCGCACCTGAAACGGCGACATCCCGTCGAGCCGTTCCGCCAGCGAGCGTGTGAACCCCACGGGCATGTGCTGGACGATTACGATCGCGGCCTGCAGGCCTTCGCTCAGCCCCTGCATCACCGTCTGCAACGCGCGCGGCCCGCCCGTCGACGAGCCGATGAAGACGACTCGATCGGTGTTGCGCAGCTCGCGCACGTTCTTGTTCGTGGTCGGCGGCGCGACCTCGACCGGCACGCCCGCCGGCCGGGCCAGCCGGCCCACCTTCACCCGGGCCGCGGCGCGGACCTTGGCGACGACTTCTTCCATGACCCCGGCGACGTTGGCGCGCGACGCCGGCTTCGTCACGAAGTCGACGGCGCCGAGCGTCAGGGCCTGCACCGTCTCGCGCGCGCCCTCGGCGGTCAGCGAGCTCAGCATCACAACCGGGCGCGGCGTCGTCGCCATGATCTGGCGCAACGTCGTCAACCCGTCCATCCGCGGCATCTCGACGTCGAGGGTCACCACGTCGGGCTGGTGCCGGGCGATCAACGCCAGGGCCTCCTCGCCGTCGTGGGCGCTCGCCACCACCTGCATCCCGGCGGCCTCGTTCAGATGTTTGGAGATCGTGAACCGCATGAAGGCGGAGTCATCGACCACCAGCACCCGTATCGTGCCGGTCGCGGCAGGCAGCGGCTCTGCGGAACGCGTTGCCATCATGGCGCAGCGCCTTAGGCCAACGCGCGCTTCAGAGCCGCCAGGACGCGGTCGGGCTCGAACGGCTTGACCACGAAGTCGCGGGCGCCCGACTTGATCGCCTCGAGCACCACCGACTCCTGGCCGAGGGCCGTCAGCATGACGACACGCGCGTTCGGATCGCCGCTGCGGATCTCTTTGAGCGCCGCCAGGCCGTCCATCTCAGGCATGGTCACGTCCATCAGGACCGCGTCCGGCCGGTTCTCGCGATACTTGGCCACCGCCTTCGCGCCGTTGTCGGCCTCGACCACTTCATGGCCGTTGCCGGTCAGCATCTTGGTGATGCGCACCCGCAGGAATTCGGCATCGTCCACAACCAGAATCTTCGCCATCGTTCATCCCTCCATCACGACTTCAACGTTCGTCATTCGCGATCACGCGCCCGGCCTCTTGTGGAGGGACGGTCACGCCAACGCCTTCTCCTGGCTGCCCAGGGCTTTTACCGTCATGCGGCCGTCGGCCGCGAACAACCGTACTGTGCGGCCGACCGTGCCGCCGACGTCTTCGGCCAGCAGCTTGAGCCGCAATGCATCGAGCGAGATCCGGGTCTGCGCCACGTTCCGCTCGCCGATGTTGAACGACTGCTTGGCGCCCGGCGCCGAAAGCATGTTCGCGCCGCCGGCGATCCGCACCTGCAGCCGGCTGCGCAGGGCGCCAGCCTTCTCCATCTCCTCGATCAGCTTCGGCAGCCCGGTCGTCACGAACTTGCCCGGGACGCTTTCGGTGCCATTGAGGCTTTGCGGGAGGACCGCGTGCAGCAGCCCGGCTACTCTGGCCACTGGGTCGTACACGCCGACCCCGACACACGAGCCCAGCCCATAGGCGACCAGGACCTCACCGGGGATTCCGGTGACCTTGATCTCGCCCAGGCCTACGGGCAATGCCTGCTCGGCCATGTCCGTCTCAAGCTCCCTTGAACATGTCGATCGAGTTCGCGTCCGGGATGATCCAGAACATGACCTCGACCTCGCGGCCCGCGCGCACGAACGTCCCCTGCAGCATCAGCACCTCGTCGCTGACGCCGGCCACGGTGGCCGTGACGACGTTCAGGATCGCGCCCACCATATCGACGATCACCGCCGGCGGGCTTGGACGCGCGTCCCAGTGCATGATCGTGGCCACGCGGTTGAGGAAGTAGCCGGTGGTGATGTTCCCGACCTCGCCCAGGGCTGAGCGCTCCATCGCGCCAAGCGTTTTGGTCGAGCCAACCGGCTCGCCGATCACCAGATCGACCAGCTCACACGCCTTCTCAAAAGGCAGCACGAGCACGAACTGGGCCACAAGATCGCCCTCCGACTGGAGGTAGATGCCGACCGCTTCCCGCTCGGGGCCGCCCAATACGTTCGGGATGTCGACCAGCGGCACCATTCGCGTCGCCGGCCGGGTGGGCGTGATCTGTTCGCCGATCATGCCCGACAGGCCCTCGGCCGCGTGCTGAAAGCCCTGAATACCCGTGGTCTCGAGGAAGAGCTTGAGTTTCTCGTCGTTGTTCGTCATCGCCGCCTGTTTCCTTATCCCTTACGCGCCGCCGAGCCGGAACAGGCCGGGCACATCCGCGATCAGTGCCACGCGTCCGTCGCCCAGGATGGCCGCGCCGGCCGTGCCGGGCGTCTCGCCGATCAAGGGGCTGATGGTCTTGATCACGAGTTCCTGTTCGCCGATCAGCCGATCGACGGCCAGGCCCATCTCCAATTTGCCCCAGCGCACGGCCACCACGTATTCCTGCGCGCGCTGCTTGCGATGCCCGCCGTTGAAGGCCAGCACCTCGCCCAGATACACGATCGGCAACACGCGCTCGCGCAACCGCATGACCGGGCGCCCGTTGACCTTCTTGATCTGCTCCTTGGGCACGCGCAGAGCCTCGACCACACTCGGCAGCGGCACGGCCATGGTGTTGTCCGAGACCTTGACCAGCAGCGCGGGCACGATGGCCAGCGTCAGCGGCAGCGACACGGAGAACACGGTGCCCTGACCGGGCTTTGTGTCGATGGCGATCGAGCCGTTCAGCCGCTCGATGTTCGAGCGGACGATGTCCATCCCCACGCCCCGCCCCGATATGTTCGAGACGTTTCGAGCCGTGGACAGGCCCGATTCGAAGATCAGGTTGATGGCCTCGTCGTTCGACAGTGCCGCGGCCTCGGCCTCGGTCATCCGGCCTTTGCGCACCGCACTGGCCTTGACGGCCTCGACGTTGATCCCGCGGCCGTCGTCCTCGACAGTCACGATGATGCGACCCTCTTCGTGCCGCGCCGTCAGCAACACGGTGCCGGTCGCCGTCTTGCCGGCCGCTCGCCGCTCATCGGGCGTCTCGAGGCCATGATCGACGGAGTTGCGCACAAGATGAATGAGCGGATCGCTGATCGCCTCGATCACGGTCCGGTCGAGCTCGGTGTCCTCACCGCGCATCTGCAGGTCGATCTGCTTGCCCGTCGCCTTGGCCAGGTCGCGCACCAGCCGCGGGAACTTGTTGAAGGCCGTGGAGATCGGCAGCATGCGGATCCGCATGACCTCTTCCTGCAGCTGATCGGTGATCCGCGCCAGATGCTGGGTGGTCTGCACCAGATCCTCGAAGAGGCTGTCGCCGCGCAGCTTCGGCTCGATGCTCGAGCGAATCTGCGCCAGGCGGTTGCGATCGGTGATCAACTCGCCCGTCAGGTTCATGAGCGTGTTGACGCGCTCGATCGTGGTTCGGATGGTCTGCTCGCCGGCGGGCTGCTTGGGCGCGGCCCCGTTTGTTCGAGCAGCTTGAGCGGCGGGTTCGGCCGGTTTGACTTTGACCGGCGTCGGCTCGGGCACGACGACCACCGGCTCGGACGTGGCCGCGGGCAGCGGCTGACCGGCTGCCAGCACAGTCACATGCGACACATCCGACACCCAGGTCAGGGCCTGTTCGATCTCGGCCGACGTTCGCGTGGTCTCCAACTGCCCTACAAAACGCCGACACGGTTTGGCGGCTTCGATGTCGGCCGCCGGCGGCTCGTGGCTGAACAGGTTGCCCAGGCCCTGGAGCGTGATCATGATCTGCAGTGCGCGCGCGGCGGAGGCGACGCTGGTCGGGTCGATGTCGACCACGACCTGGACAGCGCTTCCATTGCTTGGTTGCGCCGACACAGGCTCGACCACGACGGCGACGTCGGTCGGCGCGCCCGCGGCTTCCGGGGCGCCGGCGCTGACGTTCACGACCTCGAGCGCCTCGACCAGCGCGCGATGATCGACGTCGCTGACCTCGTGCGACACGACTTCCTCAAGCAACAGCCGCAACGCGTCGAGGCCGCCCAGGAGCGCGTCCATCATCGCCGGCGTTGTCGCATGCTGGCCCTTTCGCAGGCCATCCAGCACCGTCTCCATCGCATGCGTGAGCTCCGACATCCGGATGTGGCCGATCGCGCCGGCGGCGCCTTTCAGGGTGTGCGCCGCGCGAAAGATCACTTGAAGCAGGTCGTCATCGGCGCCCGAGCGCTCAAGACGCATGAGACCGTCTTCGAGTTTCTGCAACTGCTCCTCGGCTTCGGGCATGAAGACCTGGAGTTCATCGTCGGCGATATCGAACATGATCTGCATAGTGGCACCCTCTGCGCTTCACTGTAGCATTTCGGTTAGTGCGCTTCTATAAATCGGGTGTGAATGCGGCGCAAATTCGGACCAAAACCTAACCCGCGCCGATCTGCGGTTCGATGAGCAGAATGTTGTGCCGCGACGCAAAAGCGGCCAAATCCGACTCGCGTATACGGATCTTTAATCCCAGCTCGGTGTTATAGGCCGGCAAACCCTTGTTGCGGATCCAGCGGCGGATCGTCTCGGTCGAGACCTGGCAACGGGCCGCGGCCTCGCGCGTCGACAAGACGACATCGGGAAGAACGGTCGGGGGTTCGGGATTGGTGATCATCAGCGTGCCTTCAAGAAACGTCCGTCGATCCAACCGGTGCCATCCCAGTCGGCGGTCGCCCGCTCCGAGATGCGCACGAGATACCACCACGAGTCGCTGCACACCTGCCGGTCGAGGACTCGGGTGCGCTGGCCGTTCGTCGCCAGGCCGACCACGCCGGTCCAGACCACGCCGGGGCAGCCCCGGGTCAGGCTTGTGCTGGCGTCATTGGGCACCGACACCGTCACGTTCGCGCCGACGGCAAAGCGCGGCGCCTGTGCGGGCAACGCGGCCGGCTTGGTGATCTCGGTCCAGGCCCAGCCGATCAACAGCGCGACGATGGCGATCAGACCGCCGAAGGTCAGGACCTTCGTGCGCACCGTGGGCTCATCCTTGCTGACCCAGGGCTTCGTCGCTTGCGCCGTGCTCTTCGCGTTCGTCCCGGATCCCACCCACAAGCGGCGCGGCCCCAATGCGGCGCCGCCGCTGGCCGAAACCGGCACGGTCGTCTCGGATTGGGCGGCGGGCTCGCGTTGGTCGGCGGCGCTGCGCAGCGCGCGCAGGAACTGGCTGACCGTGTGATAGCGGTCGCCCGGGTCTTTGGCCAGACCCTTCATCAGTACCTGTTCAACGCCGGTGGGTAGCGTCACCCCCAGCGAACGCGGCAGCGGCGGTGGCTCGCTGATGTGCTTCATCACGACGCTCATCGTCGCGCCGCCGAAGGGTGGTTGCCCGACAAGGGCCTCGTAGACGATGGCGGTGAGCGAGTAGATGTCGCTGCGGCCGTCGCAGTCCAGGCCGCGGGCCTGCTCGGGCGAAATGTAGGCTGGCGTGCCGACCAGACCGCCGTAGTGCGAGAGCCTCGGCGAGTCGGTCACCTGCGCCAGACCGAAGTCCGTGAGCACCGAAGTGGCGATGTCGCCCGAGCGGAACAGGATGTTGGCGGGCTTGAGATCGCGGTGGATGACGCCGAGTTCATGGGCCACGTCGAGGGCTTCGGCGATCGGGCCAAGCCAGGCCAACACGTGCCCGAGCGACATGCGGCCCTCATCGGTGAAGGCCGCCTGCATGCGTTCCTCGAGCGTGCCGCCGGCCAGGTACTCCAGGGCCAACGCGCGGCGGCCGTCGTATTCGTAGGTGCCGTAGAGCCGCCCGATCGCGGGATGATCCAGCCGTTGCATCGCCTGGACCTCGCGGTCGAAGCGCCGGGTCACGTCGAGGTTGTGCGCCAGATGCGGGAACATGATCTTGACGGCCGCAGGTTGGCCGGTCAGCGTATGGATCCCGCGGAAGACGTCAGCCATGCTGCCGCGGCCGATCAGGCTTGTGACACGATAGGGTCCGATCTGAACGTCAAGTTCATGAGCAGGCAGAGTCATGGCCGGCCTCCGTTCGCCACAGAAACGTCATCGGCCACAACCGCCACATGGGGCGTAAAGCTCTGCTAAAATCACGCGGGTTTGTGCACAAGCAGGCGCGCGACGGACCCATACCTGGGTCTGAGCCTCAACCGGGCTCGGAAGTCAGCCCGGCGCGCGACAGACGACTCAGCCGAGGGACCCGTCGCACGGGTCATCTCCAATCACGGAAAGGCACTTTCACATGGACAAGACACTGGTCATCATCAAGCCCGACGGCGTACAGCGCGGGCTGGTCGGCGAGATCATCGGTCGCCTGGAGCGGCGCGGGTTGCGACTCGTGGCGATGAAGATGCAGTCGGTCAGCCCCGAACTGGCCGCGCGGCATTACGCCGTGCATCAGGGCAAACCCTTCTACGAGGGATTGGTGAGCTACATCAGCAGTTCGCCCGTGGTCGTGATGGCAGTCGAGGGAAACAAGGCCATCGAAGCCGTGCGCCAGACGGTCGGCGCCACGAACCCGACGGCGGCCGCGCCGGGCACGATCCGCGCCGACTTCGGCATGGACATCGGCCGCAACCTGATCCACGCCTCCGACGGCCCCGAGACCGCGGCCCAGGAGCTGGCGCTCTGGTTCGGCGAGGGCGAGATCCTCAACTGGTCGCGCGATGGCGAGCGCTGGGTCTTCGAGAAACTGAGCTGACGGAAACGCAAAGCGGGGGGACGGCGACCGCCGTCCCCCCGCTTTGCGTTTGGGTTACTGAATCCGCAACACCGTCTTGGCTTCGTTCCAAAGCTCTTCGAGCTTGTAGCGCTGTCGCTGCGTCGGCGAGAAGAGGTGCGCGATCACGTCGCGGCAATCCACGAGGATCCAGCCGCCGGCGGGTTGCCCCTGGATGCGCGGCGACTTCTGCCGCAGGTTCTTGCGCATGTGTTCGGCCAGGCCATCGGCCAACGCGTCAAGCTGGCGGTCGCTGGTTCCGGTCGCGATAATGAAGTAGTCGGTGAACGAACTCAGGCCCTGGACGTCCAACAACACGATGTCTTCGGCCTTTTTGTCCTCGAGGACATCCACGAGGGAACGGGCAAATTCAAGGGTCTTCAGAAGCGTCTTCTCCTGCTCGCCATCAAGTTGAGCGATTATAACGCCGCCGCATAAAGTCGGGAATACCGCGACCCGCCCGGTCCGAGCTCGCTGCGCATCAGCGCCAGCTGACTCGCCTCGAAAGCGAGCGCCGTCGGCGGCGCCCATTCGGTCATGGCGGCGCGCAGCGCCGTGAGTTGTGCCGGCCGCAGCCCCTCCCGCACGCGGCCCAGGGTCAGATGCGGGCGAAACGGCCGGTCTTCAGCCGGCCAGCCGGCCGATGCCAGCGACCGGTCCAGCGCCTGCGCCAAGTCGGGCAGGCTCCCAGCGAGGTCGCGCAGCCCGACGAACAGCACCCGCGGCGCGGCCTTTCCGCCCGGAAATGTGCCGTAGGCCTCCAGCGCCAACCGCCGGGCGCCCGGAGCGGCCGCGACCGCCGCTGCGACCGCCGCTTCGACGACGGTTTGCCGTTCCCGCTTGACATCGCCCAGGAATCGCAGCGTGAGATGGACGCCCTCGGGCGGCACCCAGCGGACGAGGCCGTCGGACACGCGCGCCCGGCACGCACGTTGGATCCGCCCAAGTTCGGCGACCACGGACGCCGGCAGCGTCAGCTCGATGAAAAGCCGCAGCGGGGCGTCTGTCATGCGCCCTCGTCCACGAGCACCCGCGTGAAGAAACCGAGCAGGAGATCCGCCACCGCGCGTGGGTAGGTGTCGGTGATGGTGTGGCCGGCCGTGAACCGCGCGACCGTGACGTTCGCCAACACCGCCGCCGCCGACAGCCCTTCGCTGTTCGGCACGTTGAAGTCCAGGCTCCCCAGCACGATCAGGCCGGGCGCGGTCACCGAGCCGAGCTGTGGGCGCACGTCGAAGTCGGTCAACAGATCCCAGGTGTCGAGCAACGTCGGCCCAGACGCCACGTTGAAGTCTTCGATGCGACGCTGCAGGGGCCAGATCACGTCGCGGAGCCCGTCGAGTTCGGGGCGCGCCAAGATCGGACCGAGCACGGTCTGCGAGAACTCGTGCGACCAGCTCATCCAGCGCGCGCGTTGAGGCAGAAGATCGAGCGCTCGCAAGATCACGCGACCCGTGACGACGGGGTTGATGGCCGAGAACGCACGCACGCGGTCGGGCTGATCGGCCGCAAACTGCAGCGTGAGGGCCCCGCCCATCGAGTGCCCCGCCAGACCGCATCGCTCGATGCCTTGCGCGTCGCAGAAGTCGCGCAGCCAGGCACTGTACGCGCGCACGTCGCCGGAGCGGCGGCCCAGATCGGGCGCGTGCCCAAACCCCGGCAGGTCGACCGACCAGCAGCGGAACGCCGTCGCCAACGTGGGCACGACGCGCCGCCACAGCCGGCGCGAACTCGCCCAACCATGCAACAACACGAGATCGGGCCCCGTGCCCGAGACCTCAAAGAAGGGCGTCATGGTGTCACAACCCGCGGGCGCGGGCGTAGTCGTCGGGTGTGTCGATGTCGAGCAGGATGGCGTTGTCGGGCGCGGCGACCGATTCGACCGGCAGGCCAGCCAGCGCCTGACGCGGGTTGGCGTTCGCGGCCAGCGCCATGACGCGCGGCCAGACCGCGCGATCGAGCAGCATCGGGTGGCCCCGTTGCTCGCCATGCACGGGCGCGACCACGGGCGCCAACGTCTCGCGCCAACGTTGCAGCAGCCCGTCGATCACGGCTGCGGGCATCAACGGCTGGTCACCGAGCGCGACCAGGGCCGCCTCGGGTCGCGTGGTCAGGGCGCGCAGCCCGACCTGGAGCGACCGACCCATCTCGGTTTCGGCGAAGTCCGGGTTGTGCGCGAACCGCAGTCGGGTGTCGCCCTGGGCGGCTGCTCGCGCCGCGGCTTCGATGCGGTCGCGTTCGGCGCCCGTCACGACCACGATCTCGCTTACCGGAGCGGCGCGCAGCCGGCTGATGACGGCGCCCAGGATCGTGCCGCCCTCGCCCCAATCCATGAGCAGCTTCGGCTGGCCCATGCGCGTCGATTGACCCGCGGCCAGCACCACCGCTCCGGTCCGTCCATGGACCTCGGTGACGGCGTTCGGCTTGCGCGCCGTGCCCAACAGCACAGCGTCGATGCGCTGTTCGGTCAGGAGTCGCACTGCCAATGCGCGTCCTATTTCGAGCTTGCGCGGCAGGTCCACGCGATTGAGGAAGACCACCACTCGGGCGCGGTCGGGAAGCCCTTTCAGCCCGCCGTCCGGGTGGGTCAACACGCGCGCGATCACGTCGGCGGTGACGTCGTCGCCCTCGGCGACGCCGGCCAATTCGGCGGCGCGCGCGGCGTTGTACACGTTGAGGTCGATGATGCTTTCGCCGATCGCCTCGAGGTTGGCCATGACCACGACAAGCGACGTGCTCGCCGGCACGGCGGGCTCATCGTCCGCCGGCGCCTTGAGCAGTCGGCGATTGCCCGTGTCGGCCTTGACCAACAGCGCGCCAAGGCCTGAGGCGGTGAGCAGCTCGTCGATCAGCCCGGCGGTCACGGGCGCCGCGCTGTCGACGGCGCGGTCGACGGGCCCGGTGACAAACACATGGGTGTGGCGGTCGAGCGCGGCTTCCACGCGGCTCCGGTTGGCCTCGGCCGCGGAGAAATGGCGCGGCGCGCGCTCGATGGGCCCGGTCGGGATCTTGACGGTGGTGGTCGTCAGCACCGTACGGCCGTGCTCGGCCAGGTCATCGGCCAGGCGAAACATCGCCGTTGTCTTGCCGCCGGCCCCAGTGAAAGCCACGACCTCGCCGTCATCGATCCGAAGTGCCTGATACAGTCGCATGGCGTGATTCTCACCCAAAGCGTGCGGAATGCAAGGCGCGGGGAGCGCGGGTGCGCGGGTGCGGGGAGCGCAGGAACGCGAGACGCAGAGAACGCCTACTCCCCCTCCACCGACACGCGCCCGACACGCGCGATGCGAGCCCACCCGATTATTGGAGGCGCAGCGTGAGACCACTCGATGCAAGACCAGGCGACCTCTGGCTCCCCCTCCACCGACACGCGCCCGACACGCGCGATGCGAGCCCACCCGATTGGTGGAGGCGCAGCCTGAGACCACACGATGTAAGACCAGGCGACCTCTGGCTCCCCTCCACCGACACGCGCCCGACACGCGCGATGCGAGCCCACCCGATTGGTGGAGCCGCAGCCTGAGACCACACGATGTAAGACCAGGCGACCTCTGGCTCCCCTCCACCGACACGCGCCCGACAC
>JBGAJV010000085.1:0-23199 GCA_044224715.1 Anaerolineales bacterium
TCTCCCCCGCGCGAGGTGACGAGCACCTTGTTGAGCGCGGAGAGGTAGGCTTTGGCGCTGGCGACGATGATGTCGGTGTCGGCGCCGTAACCGCCGTACGAGCGCGTGCGCTCGGTCTCGGCGTAGGTCAGGGTCTTGCCCGGCAATTCGTTGGCCGTGACGCGCACGGTCACTTCGCCGACCGCGTCGATGCCCTCGGTGACCGCGTGGATCGAGAACTCGAGCAGCGTCGCGGGCACCTGCACGATCTGGTCGATCGCTTTGTAGACCGCGTCGACCGGGCCAGTGCCGACCGAGGCCACGACGCGTTTCTGTCCATCCGGTCCGACCAGGCGCACGGTGGCCGTGGGCAGGCCCATCGTGCCGCAGGAGACCTGCATGTCATCGAGGCTGTAGAACTCGTGCGACTGGAGCAACTCGTCGGATACCAGGGCTTCGAGGTCGGCGTCAGTGATGATCTTCTTCTTGTCGGCCATGGCCTTGAAGCGCTCGAAGGCCTTGTCCAGATCGGAGTCGCTGAGCTCGTATCCGAGCTCGAGCAGCCGCGCCTTGAGCGCGTGCCGCCCGGAGTGCTTACCGAGCACCAGGCGCGTGTTCTGCGCGCCGACGGTCTCGGGCCGCATGATCTCGTAGGTCTCCTGGTGTTTGAGCATCCCGTCTTGATGGATGCCGGCCTCGTGCGCGAAGGCGTTCGCGCCGACGATGGCCTTGTTCGGCGGGACGACGATGCTCGTGTAGTTGCTCACCAACCGACTGACCCGGACGAGATGCGTCGTGTCGATGCCCGTGCTCAGCCCGAAGACCGGCCGGCGCGTCTGCAGCGCCATCACGACTTCCTCGAGCGAGGTGTTGCCCGCGCGCTCGCCGATGCCGTTGATCGTCACCTCGACCTGCCGTGCGCCGTTGCGGATGCCGGCCAGCGTGTTGGCCGTCGCCAACCCGAGGTCGTCGTGGCAATGCGTCGACAGGATGACGTTTTCGATCCCGGGCACGTTCTCGACGATGCCGCGGATCAACGCGCCGTATTCGTCGGGCGTGGTGTAGCCGACCGTGTCGGGGATGTTCAGCGTCGTCGCGCCGGCCTTGATCGCCTGCTCGAGCACCACATACAGGAACTTCGGATCGCTGCGCCCCGCGTCCTCGGGGCTGAACTCGATGTCGGAGCACAGGCTGCGAGCGTACCCGACCATGTTCACCACGCGATCCACGACCTCTTCGGGATCCATCTTGAGCTTGTACTTCATGTGGATCTCGGAGGTCGCCAGGAAGGTATGGATGCGCGGGCGCGGCGCCTCCTGCACGGCCTGCCAGGCCTTGTCGATGTCGCCCTTGTTGGCACGGGCGAGCGAGCAGATCATCGGCGGCTCGCCGCGCGGGCCGGCGATCTTGCCGACCTCGCGCGAGATCCGGCGGATGGCCTCCAGATCGTCGGGCGAGGCGGCGGCGAAGCCGGCCTCGATGATGTCGACGCCAAGCCGCGCCAGGGCCCGCGCGACCTCGATCTTCTCGGCCGAGGTCATGCTCGCGCCCGGCGACTGCTCGCCGTCTCTCAAAGTCGTGTCGAAGATGCGAACGTAGTTGTCCATAGTCGTGTAGTCAGGAAGTCAGGTAGTCGGGTAGTCCCTCTCAGGCCGACTGACGTGAACGATTGAGATAGCCGATCAAGGCGTTGATGAGTCTTTTCGCATCATTTGCCTTGGCAAAAACCGCGTCAAAGTGAGCCTGGTCGATATACTCAAGATCCAGAGCCAAATACGCTTGTGACTGAACCTCACTTGCTGAGCGTCGCGCAATTCTCAGGTGCCGCGCAAACTCTGCATCGGAACCCGATTCAAAGCCCTCGGCTACGTTGTGCATCACAGATCCGGCTGCCCGCTGGATCTGATCACGGAGCCCATAATCGCGGGCAAACGCCGGATCACGAGTCGCATCGTAGACCAGCCGTGCCGGTTCCCTGCCCGCCCGCCACGACTGCACATCCTCAAATCGCTCGATCTTCATTCGCCACCGTTGGCGCGGCGATCGGAGTCCCGACGACTCGACTACCCGACTACTTGACGAATCGACCACCTGACTACCCGACCAAATCACCCCTGCTCTTCCGGCTTGACCTTCACCGGGTTGAGGAAGGGCATCATGTCGCGAAGCTGCTCGCCGACCTTCTCGATCGCGTGTTCCTGGCCCGCCTTGCGGGTGGCGTTGAACCACGGGCGACCTTCTTCGTTCTCGGCGATCCACTTGCGGGCGTAGGTGCCGTCCTTGATCTCGTCGAGCATGCGCTGCATCTCGCCGGCGGTCTCCTCGGTGATCACGCGCGGACCGCCCGTGTAGCTGCCGTGCTCGGCCGTGTCGCTGACCGAGTAGTGCATGTAGTTGATGCCGCCGCGATACATCAGGTCAACGATCAGCTTGAGTTCGTGCAGGCATTCGAAGTACGCGACCTCGGGCTGGTAACCGTTCTTGACCAGCGTCTCGAAGCCGGCCTTGACCAGCGCGCTGACGCCGCCGCACAGCACGGCCTGCTCGCCGAACAGATCGGTCTCGGTTTCTTCGCTGAATGTCGTCTCGAGCACGCCCGCGCGGGCGACGCCGAGCGCCATGGCGTACGAGAGCGCCAGCGCCTTGGCCGAGCCCGAGGCGTCTTGATGGACGGCCAGCAGCGCCGGTGTGCCCTGCCCGTCGACGTACAACTCGCGGACGCGGTGGCCCGGCGACTTCGGCGCGATCATGCTCACGTCGACGTCGGCCGGCGGCACGATCGTGCCATAGCGGATGTTGAAGCCGTGACCGAACATCAGGGTCTTGCCCTTGGTCAGATGCGGCGCGATCGACTCGGCGTAGATCTTGGGCTGCTTGGTGTCTGGCGCCAGGATCATGATCACGTCGGCCCAGGCCGAGACCTCGGCCACCGACCCGACCGTGAGACCGGCCGCCTCGGCCTTGGCGCGGCTTGAGCTGCCGGCCGCCAGGCCGACACGCACGTCGACGCCGCTGTCTTTCAGGTTGAGTGAATGCGCGTGCCCCTGCGAACCGTACCCGATCACGGCCACCTTCTTGGCGCGAATGAGCGAGAGATCGGCGTCTTTTTCGTAGTAGATGGTTGCCATGGTTCCTCGGAGAGATGGGCGATTTGCGATTGGTGATTGGCGATTTCCACTTTTCCAGCAGGAAATGACAAATCACCAATCGCAAATCGCAAATGATTACACTGACATGACGGCGTCGGAGGCCGATTGATCGACCGCGCTTGTGACGATCCGCGCCGGGACGAGCGGCGGCTCCTCGCTGGTGACGTCGGCGCCGCGACGCATGGCGACCACGCCCGTGCGCACCATCGACAAGATGCCGAAGGGCCGCAGCACCTCGCAGACCTTCGTGATCTTCTCCTCGGCGCCTGTCACTTCCATGATCAACGCCCGATCGTCCACATCGACCACGCGGGCGCGGAAGACGTCGGCCAGCTGCAGGACCTCAGTGCGGTTGCCGGAGTTGACCGCCACCTTGATCAAGGCCAGGTCGCGCACCACCGCCGGGATGTCGGTAATGTCGTCGACGCGCAGCACGTTCACCAGTTTATACAGATTCGACTCCACGCGCCGAGCGCCGACGTCGTCGGTGTCCATCACGATCGTCATGCGCGAGACGCCTTCTTTTTCGGTCCGTCCGACGGTCAACGAGTCGATGTTGAACGCGCGGCGCCGAAACAGCGATGCCACCCGGTTTAGCACGCCGGGCTTGTCTTCCACATAAGCCACGAGGATATGTTTTGCCATAATCGTCAATCCCTCATTGGGCGCTTGGGTGATTTGTGATTGGGTGATGGCTGGACAGCCGGTAGCGTCCATTCCCCCAGTTCCCGGATCACCCACTCACCCAATCACTTCGGCATTTCCCACTCGCCGTCGCCCTCGCCCTCGGGCAGCACCGGCGCGACCGGCTTGGGCCGCCGGATCATGTTGTCGAGGTCGGCGCCGGCCGGCACCATCGGGAAGACCGCGTCTTCCTTCTGGACCCGGAAGTCGATGATCACGGTGCCGGGATGCTCCCGCGCGCGCTTGACGGCGTCGGCCACCTGGCCGCGTTCCGTGACACGCAGCCCGAGCAGCCCATACGCGTCGGCCAGCTTGACGAAGTCGGGGCTGACCATCGGCGTCGCCGCGTAGCGCTTGTCGTAGAAGAACTCCTGCCACTGGCGCACCATGCCGAGATAGGCGTTGTTGATGATCGCCACGTTGACCTTGATCTTCTCCTGGACGATCGTGGCCAACTCCGCCAGCGTCATCTGAAAGCCGCCGTCGCCGGCGACCACCCACACCTCGCGGTCGGGGCGCGCGAACTTGGCGCCGATCGCGGCCGGGAGCGCAAAGCCCATCGTGCCCAGGCCGCCCGACGTGATCAACGTGCGCGGGCGTTCATGGCGGAAATACTGGGCCTCCCACATCTGGTGCTGACCGACGTCGGTCACCACGATCGGCTCGACGTCCTTGGTGATCCGCCAGATGTCGTTGATCACGTGTGCGGCATACAGGTTTCCGCTATCGGGCAGCGACTGGATGTCGCGCACCGCGGCGTCGCCCTTGAGCTCCGTGATCGCGTTGACCCACTCGCTGCGGTCGACGGCCTTGATGCCGGGGCCGATCTCCTCGAGCGTGGCGTTCAGATCGCCGATCAAGGCGACGTCGACGCGCACGTTCTTGTTGACCTCGGACGGGTCGATCTCGCAGTGGATCTTCTTGGCGTTCGCGGCATACGTCTTGAGGTTGCCGGTGACGCGGTCGTCGAAGCGCATGCCGAAGGCCAGCAACAGGTCGGCGCGCTGGATCGCCTGGTTGACCCAGGCTTCGCCGTGCATGCCCATCATGCCCAGGTTGAGCGGATGCCCGGCCGGGATCGCGCCGATGCCCAGCAGCGTCATCGCCACCGGGATCTGGGCCTTCTCGGCGATCTGCAGCACGAGGTTGCTGCTGTTCGACTTGATGATGCCCTGCCCGGCCAGAATCAACGGCCGCTTGGCCGAGTTGATCAGGTCGAGCGCGCGCTCGAATTCGTCGGGCAGCGCGTGCAGGTCGGGCCGATAGCCGGGCAGCCGCGGCGCCGCCGCATCCCAGTCGTATTCGGCGGTGGTCTGCTGGGCGTCCTTTGTGATGTCGACCAGCACCGGGCCGGGCCGGCCGCTGCGCGCGATGTAGAACGCCTCGCGCAACGTGCGCGCGATCTCGTCGGCGCGGGTGACCAGATAGTTGTGCTTGGTCACCGGCAGCGTGACGCCGGTCACGTCGGTCTCCTGGAAGGCGTCCGTGCCGATCGCCTTCGAGCCGACCTGGCCCGTGATGCACACCATCGGCGACGAGTCCATCATGGCCGTGGCGATGCCGGTCACCATGTTGGTCGCGCCCGGGCCCGAGGTGGCGATGGCGACGCCGACCTCGCCGCTCGCGCGCGCGAAGCCGTCGGCCATGTGCGTGCCGCCCTGCTCGTGGCGCACCAGGACATGGTGGATGTCCGGATACTTGGTCATCGCGTCGTAAGTCGGCAGGATCGCGCCGCCCGGATACCCGAAGACGGTCTTGACCCCCTCACGACGCAGCACTTCCCATACGATTTCCGCGCCGGTCAACTTCATGATCGTCCTCCACATCATTGGTCATTGGTTATGTGCCATTGGCTATTGAGCCTTCATTGGCCAATGGCACATAACCAATAGCGAATGGCTAATTCGTAATTGCCCCTTCCGAAGAAGAGCTCACGCTTCTGGCGTACTTCGCCATCACGCCGGTCTTGTAGCGCGGCGCTGGCGCCTGCCAGGTCGACTTGCGGTTGGCGGTTTCGGCGTCGCTTAGTTCGAGGTTCAACCGCCGTTCGGCGACGTTGATCTCGATGATGTCGCCGTCCTGCACGACGCCGATCAGACCGCCACGCGCCGCCTCGGGGGCGATGTGGCCGACCGAGATGCCACGGGTCGCGCCCGAGAACCGGCCGTCGGTCAGCAGCGCCACCTGGTCGCCCAGACCGGCGCCAGCGATCGCGGCCGTGACACCGAGCATCTCGCGCATGCCGGGCCCGCCCTTCGGGCCTTCGTAGCGGATGACGACGACGTCGCCGGGCTTGATGGCGTTGGCCGTGACCGCCGCCATCGCATCTTCTTCGCAGTTGAAGACCCGCGCCGGGCCCTTGAACTGGTGCACGTTGCTGGCCGAGATCTTCATCACCCCGCCCTCTTCGGCGAGATTGCCGTGCAGGATCGCCAGACCGCCGTGTTCCTTGAGGGGTTTTTCGACTGTGTAGATGACGTCTTGCGCGGGGGTTTCTTGGGCGGAGGCGCAGGCTTCGGCGATGCTCTGACCGGTGACCGTCGGACAGTCGCCGTGGATGAAGCCGCCGTCCAGCAGACGCTTCATCACCAGCGGGATGCCGCCGGCGTGATGCATGTCGGTGGCCATGTACTTGCCCGCCGGCTTCAGGTCGGCGATCACGGGCGTGCGCGCGCTGATGGCGTCGAAGTCGTCGATGTGCAGGTCGACGCCGGCCTCGCGGGCCAGCGCCAGCAGGTGCAGCACCGCGTTGGTCGACCCGCCGGTCGCCGCCACGGAGGCGATCGCGTTCTCAAAGGACTTGCGGGTCAGCATCTGGCTCGGGCGCTGGCCGCGCTTGAGCATCTCCATCACAAGCCGCCCGCACTCGAAGGCCACACGGTCTTTCTCGGGGTCCACCGCCGGGACGCTATTGAAGCCGATCGGCGAGAGGCCGAGGAACTCCATGACCGTGGACATGGTGTTGGCCGTGAACTGGCCGCCGCAGGCGCCGGCGCCCGGGCAGGCGTTGTTCTCGACGCCCATGTAGTCTTCTTCAGAGAGGCGTCCGGCCGAGTAAGCGCCGACAGCCTCGAACGTATCCTGCACGGTCAGCGACTTGCCCTGATAGTGACCGGGATGGATCGACCCGCCGTAGAGCGCCAGCGCCGGGATGTCGACCCGCGCCATCGCCATCAGCACGCCCGGGTTGGTCTTGTCGCAGCCCGAGATGCAGACCATGCCGTCGAAGTGGTTGCCGCGCGCGACAAGCTCAATGCTGTCGGCGATCACCTCGCGGCTGATGAGCGAGGCCTTCATGCCCTCGACGCCCATCGTGATGCCGTCCGAGATCGATACGGTGTTGAACTCCATCGGAGTCCCGCCGGCGGCGCGGATGCCTTCCTTGATCTTGGCCGCCAACCGCCGCAGGTGGAAATTGCACGGCCCGATCTCGATCCACGTGTTCGCGACGCCGATGATCGGGCGGCGCAGGTCCTCGTCGGTGAAGCCGACGGCCTTGAACATGGCCCGGGCGGCCGAGCGATTGACGCCCTGGGTGACGACACGGCTGTTACGATTCAAATCCGACATTGTTGCTCCAACTCACGGCCTTTCTGGGGCCTGGATTAACCAAAGAGGCCGCCCACTGGTTGGGGCGGCCTCTGCGTGTTCCGTGTGCCTTTGCTTACTTGCGCTTGACCCTGACAGGCACCGTCGCCAACCCAACCGGGAAAAGGTCCTCAATAAGGACCTTAATAAGGACGACGAGAAGAATGCCAAGGGCCAGAAATGCAGTCATGTGAGCGTCCAGAGACTATAACTCAGCGCCGGGCAATTACACTAGAGAGATTACCGGAGAGCGGCGCCAGCTACTTGGTCATTGTACACAGTCTCGGGCGAAATGTGAACAGTCCACGGCTCGGGGCGGCGCCGCGACCCGTGGACTGGTCACATTTCGCCCAGGCTTTCAACCACGGACGTGGTAGTCGCCGGTCGCCACCCACTTGTAGGTGGTCAATTCGCGCAGGCCCATCGGCCCTCGGACGTGCAGGCGCTGGGTCGAAACGGCCACTTCGGCCCCGAGGCCGAGCTGGCCGCCGTCATTGAACCGCGTGCTGGCGTTCCAGAACACGGCCGCCGAATCGACCGCGTTCAGAAAATGAGCGGCGTTGGCGGCATCCTCGGTCAAAATGCCATCCGAATGGTTCTGGCTGTGCGCCGCGATGTGGTCGATGGCCTCGTCCAGCGTGTCCACGACTTTCAAGCCCAGCACCAGCGACATCCACTCGGTGTCGAAATCTTCTGGACCCGCCGGGAGCACGGTCGCGCCCGGGATGGCCGTGACCAGCGCCAGCGCCCGTGGCTCCGCCCGAAAACTGACGCCGAGCGGGGCCAGCGCCGCGACGATCCGCGGCAAAGCCTCGGCCGCCACCGCCTGGTGCACGAGCACCGTGTCGAGCGTGTTGCAGACCGAAGGTCGCTGGGTTTTTGCGTTGGCGATCACGGGCAACGACCGGTCCAAATCAGCCGTGACGTCGACGAACAGGTGACAGACGCCGATCCCTCCGACGATGACGGGCATCCGCGCGTGCTCACGGCACAGCCTATGCAGAGCCGCGCCGCCGCGCGGGATGATCACGTCGACGACGTCGTGCATCTGCAACAGCTCGAAAATGCGCTGCCGATCGGTGTCCTCGATCAATTGCACCGCGGCCTCGGGCAGGCCTGCGTCTCGCAGGGCTGCCCGCACCACCTGCATCAAGGCCTGGTTGGTGCGCAGCGTTTCGGACCCGCCGCGCAAGATGGCGACGTTGCCGGTCTTGATGGCCAGGGCGGCGACGTCGACCGTCACGTTGGGACGCGCCTCGTAGATCACGCCCAGCACGCCCAGCGGCACGCGGCGCCGTTCGATACGCAGCCCGTTCGGCAGCGTCGACTGATCGAACGGTTCGCCGACCGGATCGGCCAGCGCGATCAGGGTGCGGACGTCGGCGACGATGCCGTCCAACCGGGCTGTGGTGAGCGTCAGCCGATCGACGAGCCACGGCTCACGCCCGGCAGCCCGCGCGGCCGCGACGTCTTCGGCGTTGGCGGCCAACACGGCGGCACCTTCGCGCTCGAGCCCGGCCGCCAGAGCCTCCAGGCCCGCATTCTTCTGCGACGTGGCGGCCACCGACATCGGACGCACCGCCGCCTTCGCCTGTCGACCGATCTCGGAGAGCGTTGTGCCGGGTACAGTCAGGGTCGTCATGCGTGTATGTTACCGCGGCGCGGCCCGGTGAGGGGTGCCTGATGCGGTCGGAAACGCGCGCCGTGAATATAATCTATTCATGTCTTCATTATTCCATCTCGCCCAGGCCAGCGCCGTGAAATTGCGAACGCCGATCCTCGAACCGGCGGCGAAGGCCATTCTTGCGGAGTTCGGTCGCGTCAACGCAGACTCTGAGCGGGCGAGCGGATTCGTGTGGCGGTTCCGCCGCGATCCGATCTACGAGTCGGAGTGGGTCATGTTGGATGATCGCACCGTTTTGGCGAATCTCTCAGTCTGGGAGAACATCTCGGTGCTGCAGTATTTTGTCTACTACGGCCCCCACGCCGCCATGCTTAGCCAGCGCCGCGAATGGCTCACGAAATTCGACAGTTTGACTGTGGCGTTGTGGTGGATTGCCGCCGGCGACACGCCCAGCGTCGACGACGCGAGGAGTCGGCTGGGCGTGTTGGCCCGACGCGGCCCAAACGCGGATGTGTTCACCTTCGGCCGCATCTTCCCGGCACCGGCCTGAGCCGCCTTACGACCGATACCCCAGCGCATCCAATACGCGACGCTGATCTTGCCCGGGCCAGAGGTCGAACGTGTACCGGCCCTGCGCGTCCTGGTCGACGATCAACTCGCTGGCCTCAGGGATGACGCAGTGTTTGGCGCCCCCTGACCCGCCGAGCATCTCCTGATACGCCCCGATACTAAAGAATCCGACATAGAGATCCTGGGTGACGACCGGGAGGTACAGCGGCGAACTGCTGACGGCCGGCGGGTACACGTCGTCGCTGTCGCACGTGATCCCGCCCAGCTGGACGCGTCGGAAGGGCTTGTCCAGGTGATTGAGCGGCAGGACGATGAAGTGTTCGTCCAGCCCCCAGATATCGGGCATCGAGCTCATGATCGAGCCGTCGATGACGTACCAGGGATAACGCGAGCCGTTGTCCTTGGCGGCGATCACCTTGAAGAAGTGCGCGCCGTGCTCCGAGACGGTGTATCGGCCAAATTCGCCCAGCACATCGGGCACCGGCACCTCGTACCGCGCACACAGGTCCTGCAACGTATGCAGCAGCTGGCGCGCGAAGCGGCCGTAATCGAACACGAAGTCGAGCGTCAGCCCGGCCGGCACGCCGCCGCCGAAGTCGAAGATCCGCAGCGTCGGAATTTTGCGACGCAGGTGGGCGTAGATCTCCATCGGCGGCGCCAGACGCGCCACGAATTGGTCTTCATCGAGGATCTGGCTGCCAAGCATGGCGTGGTACAGCACCAGCTCGAGGTTCGGCGCAGCCGCGATCCGGTCCGCAGCTTCCCACAGGTCGCCCAGGTTCATGCCAAAGCGCGAGTTGGCCAGATCCATCTCGGCCATGTCGGCGTGTTTGCCGTAGCTCTTTTGACGCAACCCGACGCGCAACGGCTGGCCCGACTCGATCAAGGGCGTCAGCTCGGCCTGATCCTCGACGACGCAAATCGTGTTGGCGTGTTCCCGGGCGAAGATCAGGATCTCGCGCATGTAGCGCGAACCGGCGCCCTTGAAGCCGTTGCACACGATCATCTGCTCGGGTCTGACCAGCCCCCGCGCGCGCATGAGGCGGACGATCTCGAGGTCGATCCAGGACGTGATCTCGTAGTGCGTGCCCTCGCCGAGCGCGGTGCGCACGACCTCTTCCGTGGCGTTGGCTTTGGACGTATACGCGTAGTGGAAGGCGCCCGCATACCCGAGCGCGGCGATGGCCTCGGCGAACGCCGACTGCAGCCGCCGGATCTTCTTGCGGATCATGGGCAGATAGATGAACTCGAGCGGGCTGCCGAGCGCTCGCCCGACGCCCTGGTCGTCGTCGCCGCCCATGACGAGCTGAGCGAGATCGAGATCCTCGTAGAACAAGCGCCCGTGACGGGCGCTCAAGTAATCGTTGAACCGCTGGTTCGGGGCCGGGGCGGGCTTCTCCCAGCCGATGACAGGGCGAGAAAGCATGGCGTTACCTCTGGAGAGCGCTGACGCGTTTGGGTCGATCGTCATCGCAGGATCAGATCGGCGATGATGAAGCAATGATCGGAGTTCGACTCGCAGTTGACCCGCGCGTCGACCGCGGCGAATTCGTCTGAGTGCAAGACGTAGTCGATCCGCACCAGGGGGAACGGCGTGCCCCAGCCCCAACGCCGCAGCGTGTTGCGCGAGTTCGCGACGGGCCAGGTGAAGCCCGGGCCGAAACCTGCCTCGGCAAAAGCGTCGCGCAGGCCACGGGTCACCTGGGCATACCCCGGCGATTGGTCGCTCATGTTGAAGTCGCCCAACATGAGCCGCGGCCCGGTCAGCGTGCGCACGAGTTCGGCGGTCGCCACAAGCTGCGCGCGCGGACGCTGGTCGTTGATCCCGATCGGGACGGTCTCCCGAAACACGACGTCGGGCGCCGATGGGTGCATGGCGAAGACGTGCACGGGGATGCCGTTCAGATCCAGATCCGCGCGCAGATAGGGCCGGTTGCCCGGCGTCGGCACGAACTCGGCGCTGGCCAACGGGTATTTGCTGAACAAACCCGTCGAGGGCGAATTGAAATCGAGCGCCTGGTGCGGCCAGAGATCGGCCAGGCCCTGGTTGAGCGCGGCGGCCGTGTAGGGGTTGAGCTCTTCGATGGACACCAGGTCGGGGTCTTCGGCGTGCACGAACTGGATGACTTCCTCGGCCGTCACGCGTTGATCGCCGATGTTGAACGCCATCACCCGTAGCGCCAAACCGCCGGACGCTTCGGCCTTTTCGTTCGGCCACCAGACATGGCCGAAACGCCAGAGGTAGACGCCGATCAAGGCCAGCGTCGCGAGCCAGGCCAGCCGGGATCGCGCCGGGAAAGCCAGCGCCAGAGCCAGAAGACCGGCGATCGGAAGCAGCCAGGGCAACGCCGCGTACGCGATCAACAGCGGCGCAGGCCCGACGGTATCGGTCGCCTGCGCCCAGGCCAGCAACAACAGTGGCACGGTCAGGCCAAGCACCCAGCCGGTCGCGATCGGGCTCAAACACCCCGACGCGCGCCGGCGGTTCTTCGCCCGCCGCGGGCGCGGCGGCTCGAGATCCGGCTGCGTGCGGCTCACCGGCCCGAACCCCGCATCAGGCGGAGCGCCTCGGCCTGGGTCGGCAGCGACGGCACGGCGCCGAGCTTGGTGCAGGCCAGCGCGCCGGCCGCGCAGCCCCAGCGCAGGGCGTCACTCAGCGCGAGATCGCTGGCGAGGCCGTAGGCCAGCCCGCCCGAAAACGCATCGCCTGCCGCGGTCGTGTCGACGGCTTTCACCGGGAACGTTGGCACGCGCTGCTCGCCCTCGGCGGTCAGCGCATAGGCGCCACGGCTTCCGAGCGTGATCACCACGCCGCCGGCGCCCTGCGCGCGCAGCGCCTCGGCCGCCGCACGCACGCCGGCATCGTCATCGACGGACACGCCGGTCAACCGCGCGGCCTCGCTCTCGTTCGGCGTGACCAGATCGCACAGCGCCAGTACATCGCGGCTGAGCGACTGCGCCGGTGCCGGGTTGAGAATGACACGCACGCCGTGCGCGCGGGCCAGCGCCGCGGCGCGTTGCGACGTCGCCAACGGCACCTCGAGTTGCAACATCAACACGTCGGCGGAGGCGATGGCGGCCTCCGCGGAGTCGACATCGACCACCGACAGGTTGCCGTTCGCCCGCGGCAGGATGCCGATGATGTTCTCGCCGGTCGAGTCGGAGACCATGATGAAGGCCAGGCCGCTCCCGGCCGGGTCGCGCCGCACGGCGGCCGCGTCGATCCCGGCCTCGGCCAGCGTCGCCAGCAGCCGGTCGCCGTAGCCGTCTTCGCCCACGCGGCCCACCATGGCGACCGAGGCGCCGAGCCGCGCGGCGGCCACGGCCTGGTTGAGGCCCTTGCCGCCCGCGAACTCATCGAAGCCGGTGCCGGTGAGTGTCTCGCCCGAGGCGAGCAACCGCGGCACGCGGAATACGAGATCGGTATTGAGGCTCCCGACGACGACGACGCGAGGGTGTGCGCTTTTCATGGGGGCGATGGTAATGCCGATTCGGCGTCGCGGCAAACACACTTTGCCGGCTGCGACGGGTTGACGCCACACGTTCCACGATCTGGAACCAGATTGCACGAATGCTGGATCGTGCGTTGGTCGCTTGGTTATAATCCCGCCACTCGATCCCATTGCCATGGAATCCGTAGAACCAACCCGTGACGAACGCGCCCAGCGCCGCGCCGCAAAACGCGCGACGCGGTCGGCCTCGCCGGCCTTGCGCCTGCCGCACAGGCCGCCGGCGCTGCGCCAGACGCCGCTGTCGCTGTTCTCCGGCGCCGCCGACGCGACGCACGAGCGGGCCCTGGCCCTGCTCGCCGACGAGGGCGTGCACCTGACGGACCCGGCGGCGCTCGCCGCGCTCGAGACGGCCGGCGCTCGGGTCGTGCCCGCCGCCGATCGTGTGCGGATCGAGCGCGATTGGCTCGAGCGCCTGCTCGCCCTGGCCCCGCCTCAATTCACATGGGTCGCGCGCGAACCGAGCCGCTCGGTTCGAATGGGCGCCGGCACGATCGTCTTTGGCCTGCACGGCGCCGCCCACGACGTTCACGGCCTCGAGACGGGCGTGCGACCGGCGACCCTTTCTGATCTGCGCCAGGCCTATCAAGTGGCCCAGATGCTCGGGCCCATCCACGTCGTCGGCCAGCCGTTCGCAACCTTGAGCGATGTGCCGGCTCGGGATCTCCCGCTCGTCGCGCTCGAGGCAGCACTGCGGCTGACCGATAGGCCGGTCCTGACCCGACTCGTCGATGGTAGGACGGCGGACGATCAACTGGACCTGGCCACGGCCGTGCATGGCGAGTTCGCGGCGCTCGACGGACCTGCGCTGCTTGGCGACGTGTCTGCGTCCGGCCCGCTCGCCTGGGGCCCGGCCGCGACGGAGGCGCTGACAGCCTACGCGCGCGCGGGTCAGGCGCTTCTGCTGCGCCCGTTCGCGGCCGAGGACGCCGGTCCCGACGCCTGGGCGCGTCAACACGCCGAGGTGCTCGTGGCCGTGGCGCTGGCCCAGGCCGTGCGCCCCGGCACGCCCGTGATCCACGGCGGGCTAAGCGGTACCCAACACGGGCCTGCAGCGGCGTGGCGCGTCGATCTCGGTCTGCAGTTGGCGCGCGCTTGCGCCCTGCCCGCCCAGGCGGACACGGCCGCCGGCGCGCCCGTGCCCGGCGCCGACGCGATGGCGCAGACCGGCTGGGCCCTGTGGCCGGCCGTGCTGGGCGGCGCGACGCTCGTGGCCGGGAGCGTCGGTCTGCTGGCCGACGCCGCGACGTTCTCGTTCGAGCAGGCGTTGGCCGACGTCGAGCAGCTGGCCATGTTCCGGCACTTCCTCGACGGCTTTGCCGTCGACGCCGAAGCGCTGGCCCTCGACGATATCGACGCCGCCGGCCCGGGCGGCCACCATCTCGAAACGGCTCGCACGCGCGCCCGGTTCCGCGATGCGTTCTATCCGGCGTTCCTGTCGGATCGGCTCGCGTATGAAACGTGGGAGCTCGCCGGCAGCTGGGACTCCGCGCGCCGCGCCGAGTCGTTGCTTCTGCCCGAGATCCGCGCGGCCTACGAACCGCCGGCGCTGGGCCCGGCGACAGAGTCGCTTATCATGCAAACACTGACGCGCCTGCGGACGCGCCGTTCGGAGTGAATACCCCATGACCTCGCCCTTTGACGTCCTGATCGATCGCCACGGCACGAACAGCATCAAGTGGAATCTGTACGGCGACGACGTGTTGCCGATGTGGGTCGCCGACAGCGACTTTCGATCGCCCGAGCCGGTGCTGGCCGCGCTGCGCGCCAAGACCGAGCACGGCATCTTCGGCTACGAGATCCCGTCCCGCTCGCTGCTCGAGACCGTCGTGGCGCGGATGGCGCGTCTCTACGGCTGGAAGATATCGACCGACGACGTGGTGCCTGTGCCCGGGATCGTGACGGGCATGCATGTCGCGGCCCGCGCCTTCGCGCACACCGGCGACGGCATCCTCATGCAACCACCGGTCTATCCGCCCTTTATGGGCGCGGCCCACAACTTCGGCCTGAGCGCCGATCACGCGCCGCTCGTCCGCATCGTCGACGGCGGTCGGCTCAGCTACGCGATCGACTTCGACGTCTTCGAGCGCGCGATCACGCCGCGCACGAAGTTCATGCTGCTCTGCCATCCGCATAACCCGACCGGCCAGGTGTACACGCCCGAAGAACTACGGCGCATGGCCGAGATCGCGCTGCGCCATGACCTGATCCTGGTGTCGGACGAGATCCACTCTGAGCTTCTGCTGGGCGACACGGCCTTCACACCCACCGCGGTCGCCGCGCCCGAGGCCGCCGCACGGATGGTCACCTTCGTTGCGCCGACCAAGACCTTCAACCTGGCTGGGCTGGGCTGCGGCTTCGCGATCATCCCGAACCCGCGGCTTCGCGCTCAGTACAAGGCGGCGGCGGACGGCATCGTCCCGCTGATCAGCGCCCACAGCCAGGCGGCCGCCGAAGCCGCTTTTGGCGCCGCTACCGACGGTTGGAAGGCCGAGTTGCTCACCTATCTGACCGTGAACCGCGACACGCTGCTCGCGTTCGTGGCCGAGCGTCTGCCAGGCGTGATCGCCACGGCGCCGGCCGCCACCTACCTGGCCTGGCTGGACTTCTCGGCCCTCGGGCTCGAGCCCGACCCGCATAAGTTCGTGCTGCACAAGGCGAAGGTGGGGCTCAATGACGGCGTGCCGTTCGGGCCCGGTGGCGCGGGATGCTTACGGTTGAATTTCGCCTGCCCGCGCGCGAGACTGCTGGATGGGCTTGAGCGGATCGCCCGGGCGATCGAGGATCGCTGAAGCGATCGCGCCAACCGCGGAAGAGCAAACTGCGAAGACGCGAAGCGCGCGAAGGGATTGAGGCTGACGACATCAATCCCAGGAATGGCTTCGCCCCCTCGTGGTTCCAACCGTCTTACTCTGATGTGTCGACTGGTTCGCCCTCACGTCTTCGGCGCATCACGTTCGGTTTCGACCCAAAGCCGCTCGCCATCGACGATGAGGGTGACGTCGCCGCGGAGGTCGAGCGCGAGCACGGTGCGTTCGGCCAGGGCGGCCTCGAGCTCCGGCGGCGGCGATACCGGCCGTGAGAGGAGAACGACCACGCGTGGGTTGACCGCGACAAGCGCATCGGCCAGCACGAGTAGGTCGAGGTTGGTCGTGACGATCAAGGCGTGGGCCGATTCCAGCCAGCGTGCGTCGGGTTCGGCCGTGATCCATAGCACCCGACACTGCCGGCAGGCCAGACGCGGTCCGGCCGCCGCGAAGGCCAGATCGGCGCCATCGGCCAGCGCGATGCGGCCCGGGCCGACGTCGGCCGAGAGTTGCGTGCCCGCCGCGCTCAACAGCGGCCGTGCCTCGAGCCATTCGGTCGCGGCCTGGGCCTCGATCGGTGCCCAGGCCGAACCGATGCGATAGCGATTGGCAAGATCGGTCAATCCGCCAAGCCGCTCCTCGCCGCCGCCGGTCAACATCAGGCCATCGAGGCGACGATCAAACGGCGGCAGCCGCGCATCGAGCGCGCGCGCGACCGCCAACCCGGGTGGACCCGTGTCGATCAGCAGCCGGGCCCCGTCCGGCGCTTCGATCAGGCCAGCCGTGCTCGTGCCCAGCGCCAACACGGTGAGCCGCAGCGTCTCCGGTTCGGGTGCACGCCAGAACGCCGCCCAGCCCCACATCGCGATGGTCGCGGCCGCGGTCAACGCTGACCACGTCAACGGCGCGCCAAGGTCCTTAGAGCTCCTAGCAAAACCGTTCGGCTTGCTTCCAGCAGATCAAAGCACAGCCGAGGAGGTTGAAGGTTACAGAGGCGAGGAACAACCCGTGAAGGGTTGAGAGCCCTGGAATCCGTGTGCGCCGTGGAGGAGCCTTTCGGAAAAGTGTTCGTTATCTCCTAAGCGCATCCAATCGCCCTGTTGAGACGAGCCGCCATGCGCCAAGAGTCGCTCCGAGCGAGCCATACTAGAACTGATACTTTGGTTGCTATGGTTGCGACCCCGTTGTCAGTAAGCTGACTTCAGCTTGAACCCATGGGTTGATCGAATCCAACCGCACATCCCGGTGCACATCGCGCCGGAGGAGGCTGCTGTCATGAACAACCGACGCCACTTGCTGACGATTCTGTGGATCTTTGCCACGCTCAACTACATCTATTGCGATGTCTTTACCTTGATGGATCCGGCTTTCCTCTCGAAGCTCCTCACCGGCGCCGTCAGCTCCATCCAGTTCACGCCTGAGTTTCTGCTGGCGATGGCGGCCTTGATGCAGGTCCCGATGGCCATGGTGCTGCTCTCCTACGTCCTCCCGTCCGGCGCCAACCGCTGGGCCAACGTTCTGGCCGGCGCCTTCATGTCACTGGTTCAACTCAGCACAGTGATCATGGGCACACCGGCCAGCTATTATGCGTTCTTCAGCGCCTTTGAGATCCCGTGCACGCTGGCGATCGTTTGGCTGGCCTGGACCTGGCGCGTCACCGCGCCGGCCGCTACACCCGCCCGCCAACTCGCCCACGGGTAATGGCGGTCACGACACCTTCCGCAAGCAACTCGTGGATTCAGGGCG
The DNA here is from genome assembly GCA_044224715.1 of Anaerolineales bacterium. Taxonomy (GTDB): domain Bacteria; phylum Chloroflexota; class Anaerolineae; order Anaerolineales; family UBA6663; genus UBA6663. The sequence goes on from JBGAJV010000085.1 coordinate 17,657, forward strand.
GGACGGACCCTGCCCTGGATCCTCAAGTATCGCGTTCTTTGGGTGTAGGCCCTGAGCTCTTCGACTCGCTCTCAGCCGGTCGAAGCTCCCAAGTGTCGGTGCTCCCGAAGCCCAGCGAAAGCAGCGTCCATGGATCTGGCTCGTCTTCCGGAGATCGCGGTTGTCGCAGGCAGCGCCCTTGACCTGCGGGCCGCCCCGTATAATCGCCCTATGACGGCGCCGCTTCTGGTCAGCAAGCTGCGCCTCCCCCTGGCGCGCGAACGCGGGGTGGCGCGTCCCGAACTCCTCTCGCGACTCACCGCCGGGCTCAACGCCGGACATCGGCTCACGTTGATCTCGGCGCCGGCCGGGTATGGCAAGACGACGCTGGCCCGTGACTGGGTCACGTCAAGCGGGCGGCCCGCCGCCTGGCTCTCCTCGACGAAGCCGACGATGAGCCCGGCCGGTTTCTGACCTATCCTGATCGCGGCGCTGCAAACCGTCGTGGCCGGCCTCGGCGCCCAGACCCTGACCGTCGTTCAGAGCAATCAGACGGGCTCGACGGACTTGCTCCTCACCCCGCTCCTCAACGAACTGGCCTCCTCGATGACGATCTGACCCTGGTGCTCGATGACTTTCATGTGATCGGCCTGGCCCGGCGCAATCGTGCGTGGCGTTTCTGGCCGAGCGTCTCCCGGCCCAGATACACCTCCTCATCGTGACCCGGGAGGATCGCCGCTCCCGCTGGCGCGCCTGCGCCCGCGGTCAGATGACCGAACTGCGCGCCGCCAGTCTGCGGTTCCTGGAGATCGAGGCCGCCGCGTTTCTGAACGACGTCATGGGCCTGGCGCTAGAGCCGCCCGACGTCGCGGCCCTCGAGCGCGCACGAGGGCTGGATCGCCGGCCTGCAACTGGCGGCCCAGTCGCTTCAGGGCCAGGTTGACGCCTCGGAAGGCCGTGCGGCACGTTCACCGGCGCTCACACCTTCGTCCTCGACTACCTGCTCGATGAAGTCCTGCGTCGCCATCTGCCCGGGCACGTGCAGACCTTCCTCCTGGAAGACCTCATCCTCGATCGCCTCTATGGATCCCTGTGCGACGCCTGCGCCCTCAGCAGGAACCGGTCAGCGCCGAGACGCTCGCGCAATTGCAGCGGGTCAATGCCTTCGTCGTCCCGCTCGACGCGGATCGCTGTTGGTATCGCTATCACCCGCTCTTTCGAGACCTGCTGCGCCAACGCCTGATGCGCGCGTTGCCCCCGGCGGACATCGCCGCTCCACCGCCGCGCAAGCGCCTGGCTCGAGGCACGGTGACGTCGGTGAGGCCATCCGCCATGCGCTGGCTGCGCAGGATGTCGACGCGGCGGCTCGTATGGCCGAAGAGGCCTGGGAGACGATGAACCAGACCTTTCAATCCCCGGCCTGGCTGGGCTGGGTGCAGCGCCTGCCGGAGGCCGCGATCGCCGTGCGCCCGGTTCTATGTACGCAGATCGCGTTGTCCCTGGTGGACGCGAGCGAAGGCGAGCGGAGCGAGTACTACTTGCGTCTGGCCGAACGCGGTCTGAACGATCCGATCCAGGCGCAGGTTGTCGTGGCGGGCCACCAGTTGGCGAACCTGCCGGCCCGGATCGCGCTGGCGCGGGCGTACAACGCACTGGCGGAGGGGGTGCTTCCCGAGGCGGTGCGCTATGCCGAGCAAGGCCTCGAACTCGCGCCGGCGGATGATGTGTACTTGCGCGGCCTGGCCCACGTGACGGTGGGCTGTGCACAATGGGCCAACGGTGATCTGACGGCCGGAGCTGCGGCCCTGGTTGAGTGGGTCGAGGCGACCCGCCAGACTGGCATGGCCGTCTTCGCCAGCGCGGGCGCTTCCGGTCTTGCGGACATCCTCGTCGAACAAGGTCTGCTCGAGCAGGCGCTGGTGACGTACCGCCGGGCGCTCGACTCGGCGACTGCGTTGGGCGCCGAAGCCGATAGCGTGTCTGCGCGTCTGCTTCTGGCGCTCGGTCTGCTGCACCACGAGCGCGGCGAGGACGCGCGCGCGACGGAGGCTCTTCACAAGGCCTTCGCACTCGGAGTACGATCGACGTTGGTGGATTGGGGCTATCAGCGCAGCCTGGCCGAGGCGCGTCTGCGGATTTCAGCCGGGGACCTGACCGGGGCCATCGAGCGCCTCGACGATGCGGCGCGGCTGTTCGTCCGGACGTCGGCCCCGAACGTGCGCCCGGTCGCGGCCCTGCAGGCGCGCCTGTTTCTTCGGCTGGGCGATTTGAAGCGCGCTCGGGGCTGGGTTCGCGCCAGCCGGATCACCGCGGACGACCCGCCGACGTACTTGCGTGAATACGAGCTCATCACTCTGGCGCGTGTGTGGGTCGCCGAATCAGGCCGCACGCGCCCACCCGGTTCGATCGCCGCGGCCCTGGCCCTCCTCGAACGCTTGCTGCCCGACGCCATCGCCAACCAGCGGATCGCCAGCCAGATCGACATCCGGATCGCCCAGGCCCTGGCTTTTCAGGCAGCGGGCGATCTCTCGCCGGCCTCGGCGGCGCTGCGAACCGCGCTGGCGCTTGGCGAGCCCGAAGGCTTTCGCCGCGTCTTCAGCGATGAAGGTGAGCCATTGGCCGCGCTGCTCGCCCAGCTCGCACCCGACCCGAAGCCAACAGGCCGCCACGACGACGCGACGCCGGTTGTTTCCGGATACCGCTCTGATCTTGGGTCGGCGGGTCGGCTCGATTTGATCGAGCCCTTGAGTGAGCGCGAACTCGACGTGCTGCGCCTCGTCGCCCAAGGTTGCTCGAATCTTGAGATCAGCCAGAAACTCTTCCTGGCCCTGAGCACGGTCAAGGGCCATAACCTGCGTGCGTTTGGCAAACTGCAGGCCCGCAACAGAACCGAGGCCGTCGCGCGTGCGCGCGCGCTGGGCCTGCTCGGGATGTGAACACCCGGGAGCCCATGAAGGCAATGGGACGGGTTTTGCTGGGCCATCGCCTGCGTGGGAGCGAGAGATTTCCGAGGCCTGTCGCTGTGGGGAGGCGTGGAGATCCATCAACAGATCAGGCAGCGCAAAGGTCAACGTGGCGCACTATCCTTCCGCGACCAGGGAAGCCTAGTCCTCCTTGATGTGTGCATCACGCTCGGCTATTGCGTCGCCACCCCGATTAGCTTCACGCCATAGGGCGATTGACCTGGGGTCAGCCGCTCTGGCCGGTGGCGGGGTTGGCGTTTATCTTCGGCGGGCTATGGATCCGCTTCACCGCGATGCGTACGCCGGCAAAGTTGTTCACCTACGCGGTTGAAATCCAGAGACAACACCGATTGGTGGAGGGTTGTATCGACATGTGCGTCATCCGGGATACCTGGAGCAACTGTTAGTTTTCGTGGGGATCAGGCTAGCGCTGGCGAATCGGATGCCACTGCTTGTGTTGCTGATACCCATCGGCACAGCGTTTGGCCATCGGATCAACCTAGAAGAGAAAGCCCTGCGGGAGCATTTTGCCGAGGCTTACGATGCGTACCGCCGACGGAGTTGGCGGTCAATTCCCGGGCTCTTTTGCCTTGGCCGGGCACACTGTGACCTCTTGGCACTGTGCCAAGTGTGGCCGGATGATGGGCCAATGAAGTAATTCCCGCCAACGCGTCCTGCTCACATTGGGCCACACCACAGCGCCATGCGGGCCCAGTGCTGAGTTCCTTTGAGCTGCACCTATTCCTGGGAGCAGTTTGCCAGAATATGCTGAAGTCGGACAGCCATGGCTTTGGCTCAAGGGCTTGACCCCTCGGGCCAATCGCCTGTACTTGATGTGATCGCTGATATGTCCAGTGCCACAGGCCAGCCGCCCTGCCTGGCTCGACGTCTCAGCCCTTGACCTGCAGCCCGATCCTTTCAAGTTCATCCTGCAGAACGCGAAGGTCGGCCTCTCGGATGGCGCTCCGTTCGGGCCCGGCGGCGCCGGTCATGTGCGCGTCAACTTCGCCTGCCCGCGCGAGCGCCTGATGGACGGGCTTGAGCGGATTGCAAGGGCTGTTGGACGATGACGAAGGACGAATGACGAAGGTTGAGTGGCCATTCAACCTTCGTCATTCGTCCTTCGTCATTCGTCACCTCTCGGTCTCGACCCACAATCGCTGGCCGTCGAGCAGGAGTGAGACGTTGCCGCGTCGATCGAGGGCGAGCGTCGTTCGGCCGACCAGGGCGAGCTCGAGCTCTGGCGCGGGTGAAACGGGCATCGAGAGCAGCACGATGATGCGCGGATTGGTGGCCAGGATCGCGTCCGACAACGCCAGCGGATCGAGCTCGACCGGCACGATCAGCGCCTGCGCTGCGTGAAGCCGGCCCGGCTCGGGCGTCGTGATCCACTGCACGCGCGCCGCGCCCCAGTTGAACCACAGGCCCGCATCGGTTTGTTCGAGGGCCGCTCCGTCGGCGAGATCAAGGCGCGCAGGACCGATCTCGAAAGCCGACCCCGATGCCGCGAGCAGAGGTCGCGCAGCCAGCCATGAGTCTTCGGCCTGCACCTGCGCTGAAGCCCAGACGGTGTCGATGCGATATCGACTCGCGAGATCCGGCAGAGCACCGAGTTGCTGTTCGGCGATCCCATCGAGCAGCAGACCGGTCAGCCGTCTATCGAACGGCGGCAACTGTGCGTCGAGGGCGCGTGAAGACGCCAACCCCGGCGGCCCGACGTCGAGCAACACCCGCCCGCCGTCGGGCAGCTCGAGCAGACTCGCGGATCCTGTTCCGAGGGCCAGCACGGTCAACCGCACGGTGCCCGGCTCGGGCGAGCGCCAGAACGCCGCCCACCCCCACAGCGCCACGGCCGACGCGCCTGTCAACGTCGTCCATGTCAGCGGGGCGCCCAGATCTTTCGGCAGCCACGCGGGCCGGGCCTCGGCAGGCTGGCGCGCGAGCCACGTGATCATCGCGAGCAGGATGTAGTAGCCGATCAGCGCCGGCACGCCGGGCACATCGATCGACATCGACGCGAGCGGCAACCGCGAGAACAGATCGGTCAGGCCGATCGTGTAGGCCGTGAACGGCCAGGCCACCCACGCCAAGGCCTGGCCAAGCGGAAGCCAGATCGCGCTTGCGAGCAGCGCGATGCCGCCAAGCACCATCACCGCCGGCTGCGGCGGCAGGATCAGGGCGTTGGCCGGGAGCGCGGCGAGCGACAGGTTTTGAAAGTAGAACAGGATCAGCAGCAGCGTGGTGATCTGAGCCGATAGCGAGCCGAAGATGCCCTCGCCACCAACCTCGGCCACGCGCTCGGCCCAGGCCTCGGGCATCACGCGCGCGAGCAGGGCCACGCCCCGCTTCTGCAAAGGATCGGTGTACAGGATCAGGCCGAGCGTGGCGCCGGCGCTGAGTTGATACCCGACATCCCACACCACGCCCGGATCCCAGGCCGCCATCAGCAGGCTGGCGATCGCCAGCGCGCGCACGCCGTCGGTGCGTCGACCGAGGCGTTCGGCGGAGAGCCCGATCACGGCCATGAGCGTCGCGCGCACGACCGACGCGCTGCCGCCCACCAACCAGGCGTAGAAGCCCAGCGCCACCGCCACGATCGCG
>JBGAJV010000005.1:0-162395 GCA_044224715.1 Anaerolineales bacterium
GGGAAGGGGCTCCGTCCCTTCCCGTGGCGCACTCCGTTTTTTGCCTCGCCTACGCACTCTGGCTGAGTAGTCATGCAGACCCATTGAATCAGGAAACAGGATGCGATTCCCCTGGTTCGACACGCGAGGCGGCCGGCCACTGGTGTAAGATAGCGCCATGAGCTCTGAATATCTTTGGTGGCAGGATGGCGTCGTTTACCAGATCTATCCGCGCTCGTTCCAGGACAGCAACGGCGACGGCGTCGGCGACCTGAACGGCATCCGCCAACGACTCGACTATCTGCAGGGCCTGGGCGTCGACGCGCTCTGGCTCTCGCCAATCTTCCCGTCGCCGATGTACGACTTCGGCTACGACGTCTCGGACTACTGCGACATCGACCCGGTCTTCGGCACGCTGGCCGATTTCGACCAACTGGTGGTCGAGGCGCACGCGCGCGGTATCCGCGTCGTCCTCGACATGGTGTTCAACCACTCGTCGCACCTGCATCCGTGGTTCCTCGACTCGCGATCGGGCCGCGACAACCCGAAGCGCGATTGGTACCTGTGGCGCGATCCGGGCCCGGACGGCGGACCGCCGAACAACTGGGAGTCGACCTTCGGCGGCAAGGGCTGGGAATACGATGCGCCGACCGGCCAGTATTACTACCACCAGTTCCTGAAGGAACAACCGGACCTGAACTGGCGGAACCCTGAAGTCCGCGCCGCGTTGATGGACGTGTTGCGCTTCTGGCTGGCGCGCGGCGTCGACGGCTTCCGGTTCGACGTCATCATGTCCTTCTTCAAGGACGATCTGTTCCGCGACAACCCTACGTCGCTGACCAACCCGGTCGGGCTGATCCGCGCCTTCGATCGGCAACAACATCTGTACGATCGCGACCGGCCGGAGATGGAGGGTGTCCTGGCCGAGATCCGCGCGCTGCTCGACGAAGCGCCGGGTCGCATGGCCGTGGGCGAGGTCGACGACCTCGACATGGCGGTGCGCTACGCCGGCCCCGGCAAACTGCACCTGGCGTTCAATTTCGATTTCCTCAAGACCCGCTGGCTGCCGCGGCTCTTCATGGAGTCGGTCAACGCCTACGCCGAAAAGCTCCCGGGCGATGCCTGGCCGTCGGTCGTGCTCGGCAACCATGACAACGATCGGCTGGCGTCGCGGTTTGGGGCTGGACCCTTCTCGGACGCGCGCGCCAAGGTCGCGGCGGCGCTCCTGCTGACCCAACGCGGCACGCCGTTCCTGTACTACGGCGACGAACTGGGTATGCTCAACACGCCGCTCAGCCGCGACGAGATCCAGGATCCGCCCGGCAAGCTGTACTGGCCGCTGTATCAGGGCCGCGACCCAGCGCGCACGCCCATGCACTGGTCGTCCGAGCCGTTTGCGGGCTTCAGCGACAGCGCGCCCTGGCTGCGGATCCATTCGGACCACACGCAGCGGAACGTGGCGACTCAAGACTCGGATCCCGCCTCCGTGCTCAACGCCTACCGCGCCCTACTCAAACTCCGGCGCTCGTCGCCGGCGTTGCGCCGCGGGACGACGCGCTTCCTCGTGAAGCGCCCGGTCGAGGGGCTGGCTTACCTGCGCGAGGCCCCGGAGCAGAGTCTGCTGGTGGCCTTGAACTTCTTCGGCTGGTCGATCGATCTGCGGCTCGACGGGCCGCTGCCGTCGTCGCGCTGGACGGTGCGCTATAGCACGTCGGGCGTGGATGTGCCGCGGATCATGGGCAACCGCATGCGGCTCCAGCCGTTCGAGGCGGTTATCCTCGAAGCAGCCTGACCGATCATGCTTTCACGCGAACTCGCCCGGAAACTGCAGAAAGCCGGCCTCCCCTGGACGCCGGCCTTGTACGATTTCTTCTTCTTTCCCGAACACGAGCTAGACGATCGCATCTTCGTCATCGCCGATCTGCCGGCGCAGGTCGCCATGTTGCAGGGCGAGTCAGTCTTCACCTTCGAGGGCGCGGCCGAGTGGGCCATGGACCACATCGTGACGAGCGAGGCCGTCTGGCTGCCGACCGAATCGCAGTTGCGCCTCGCGATCGAGTCTCGCTTGCCCGAAGTCGCCGGCCCGCAGTTACTGCTGATGGCCGAGGCCGATGGCTACCACTGCACGATCGCCACGCCGATCGGGCCGCTGACCTATCCGGCCACGTCGGGCGAGGACGCCTACGCGCTGGCGCTGCTGTCGCTGCTCGAAAGCCCAGGCTGATTTCGGATTGCTGTTTGTTGATTTTCGATTGCTGATTGGGGCTTTGGTGGCCGATACCGTCAATCAGCAATCAGAAATCAATAATCAGCAATTCGCGCCTTCGCCGAACCCTCTCAGACCCGTATAATCAGCCCCATGCCTATCTGCCAACCCGGTGACATCGTCATGCTGGTCGCGCGCGACCGGAAACAATCTAAGTTCATCTTCAAGCTGGAGACCGCGCGCAAGCTCCACACCCATCAAGGCGCCATCGCCCACGACGACCTGATCGGCCAGAAGCTCGGCGCGCAGGTCGCGAGCCACACCGGCCACGCGTTCGACCTGCTGGCGCCGTCGATCGACGATCTCATCCGCGACATCAAGCGCAACTCGCAGATCATCTTTCCAAAAGACATCGGCTTCATTCTGATGAAGATGGCCATCACGCCCGGCAAGACCGTGCTCGAATGCGGCACGGGCAGCGGCGGTCTGACGTCGGTGCTGGCATTGATGGTCGGCCCGAACGGCAAGGTGCACACGTACGACCAGCGCGACGACATGCAGACGCTGGCGCGCAAGAACATCGAGCGCATCGGCCTACAGGACCGGGTGACGTTCACGCTGCGCGACATCGCGGAGGGCTTCGAGCAGACCGACGCCGACGCCGTGTTCCTGGATGTGCCCCGCCCGTGGGAATACACGGCGCAGGCGCACCGCGCCCTGGCCGGCGGCGGGTTCCTGGGCAGCCTGGTGCCCACGACCAACCAGGTGTCGAACCTGATCGCCGCGCTCGAACGCGACAACTTCAGCTTTATCGAAGTTTGTGAAGTGCTGGTGCGCTACTACAAGCCGGTGGCGGAGCGGCTGCGCCCGACCGACCGCATGGTGGCGCACACCGGCTTCCTGATCTTCGCGCGCGCCATCTCCGGCCTCACGGCCGAACCCGAGCCCGACGGCGACGCTGCCGAGGCTCCCGCGGCCTGAGCCCTCGCGTTCACCACACCCGACGCGGCGTCGTCATCCGCACCAGCTTGCGGGGCACGTTCTTGTAAAGACGCTGCACCGCCTCGGTGAACATCCGGTTGTCCTCCGGCTTGGACCAGAACCGGACCGGCGGGAGATGCTCGCCGGGCCCCGATTCGGTGGCGACGGTGTGCGGCAGAGGCAACTGCGGCAGTTCGACGGCGCGCCAAAACGCGCCGGACGTCGCCGGCAGGCTCGCACGCGCGGCGGACACGTCGCGCTGATAGACGTCGACCTGGCTCTGCAGGAACCGCGTCAACAACGGGTCCGCCTTGACGCCGCGCAGGATGAGCAGATAGGCGGGATACGACGCCAGCGCCCGGCTCAGAAACCGCGCGCCGGTCTCGACGATGTCGCGGGCGCGAGCATCCGTCTGGACCTTGCAGGCCTCCCACGCCGGCACAAGCCCAAAGGCGTTTTCGGTCAACCACTGCGGCGCTCGACCGCGAGCCAGCCGCTCGAGCGTGTCGACGTCGCACAGCGCGGCCGTCAACCCGTCGACCGCGTCAACGGCGAGCGGCGGCGCCGACAGTTGCAGCGTAAATTGCTGCCGGCCCTTCTGATAGCGCAGCGTGATGCGCGAACCCTTTAACGCGAGCGAGTCGAGGCGCTCGACGTCCTCGATGCCCCAGCGGTCCTGCTTCGGCGGCCGGGCCGGAAGCGCGACCAGCGCCGCGGCATACCCCAACCCGTCGGAGATCGCGCGATAGGCGGGGGACTCGGCATGACGATAGCCGGCGCCCAGGCCGCTCGTCTCCCAGGCGGCGAGTGACGCCTCCCCGGCGCGCCACATGCCGATATGCTGCGACCCGCGCAGCAGTTCGCCGAGCCCGGCGTTGAACTGCTCATACGCAGTCAGCAGGGCGTCGAGTTTCTCGCCATTGCGGCTCATTCGTCCACCGCCTCTCGCCGTAGCATGAGCAGATCGCGCAGGTCGTCGGTAGTCAGCTCGGTGAGCCAGCCCTCGCCGGCGCCGACGATCTCGTCGGCCAGCGACATTTTGCGCGTGATGAGATCGTCGATGCGCTCCTCAAGCGTGCCGCGGCAGATGAGCTTGTGCACCTGGACGGCCTGGGTCTGGCCGATGCGGAAGGCTCGATCGGTCGCCTGATTCTCGACCGCCGGGTTCCACCAGCGATCGTAGTGGAAGACGCGGTTCGCACGTGTCAGGTTGATGCCGGCGCCACCGGCCTTGAGCGACAGCACAAAGATCTTTGGGCCGCCCGCCTGAAAACGCTCGATCAGATCGCTCCGCTTTGTCGCCGGCGTGCCGCCGTGCAGGTACAGCGTGTCGCCGAAGGTGGCAGTTAGGTGTTGCTGCAGCAGATCGCCCATTTCGGCGTATTGCGTGAAGATCAGGACGCGGTCCTCCTCCGCGAGCGCCTGCTCGAGCATCTCGGTCAACCGGTTGAGCTTGCCCGAGCGCCCACGCAGCGCGCTCTGATCGCCGAGCAGATGACGGGGATGGTTGCAGACCTGCTTGAGCCGCGTCAACGTGGCCAGGATCACGCCGCGACGTTGGATCCCCTGCGCGGAATCGATCTGGCGCAACGACTCCTGCACCACCGCGCGATACAGACCCGCCTGTTCCTTGGTCAGGCCGCAGTACTCCTTCATTTCGTTCTTGGGTGGCAGGTCGCGGATGATCGAGCGATCGGTCTTGAGTCGGCGCAGGATGAACGGCCGCGTCAACGCGCGCAGTCGTTCGGCCGGGCTGCTGGCCAGTACATCGTCATTGCGCTCCGCGACGGCCTCGGCGATCGGCGCCGGCAGCGGATCCGTCTCGAGTTCGTCGTCCACCGGCGCGCCGTGCCAGTCTTCGCCGGTGTGGCCGTTCAACGTCAGGTCGCCGGCACGGCGCTCGCTATTGCGTCGCTCGATCGGGCCGGCGAAGTCGCGCTGGAAAGCCTCGGCGCTGCCGAGATAGCCCGGGTTGAGGAAGTGCATGATCGACCACAGATCCTGCAGCCGGTTCTCGAGCGGCGTGCCGGTGAGCGCCATGCGATATCCGCCCTGGATGCGTCGCGCGACCTGGGCCTGCTTGGTCGACGGGTTCTTGATGTTGTGCGCTTCGTCGAGCACGATACCGCCCCAGGTCACGGCCTCGAGCATCTCGGCATCCCGCGGCAGCAACGCATAGCTGGTGACGACCAGCTGGTGCTCGCGGATGGCGCGCTCGAAGACGCCGGCGCGCAGGCGACCCGGCCCGTGATGGGCGTAGGTCTTCAACTCCGGCAGGAACTGCGCCGCCTCGCGGACCCAGTTATTCACGACCGTGGTTGGGCAGACCAGGAGCACCGGCCAGTTGCGTTCGCCGTTCTCCAGATCGCGCGCCAGCAGCGCGAGCACCTGGATGGTTTTTCCCAGGCCCATGTCGTCGGCCAAACAGGCGCCGAAACCAAAACGGCGCATGAAGGACAACCACGAGAAACCGGTCAGTTGGTACGGGCGCAAGGTGCCGACAAAGCGCGGCGGCTGGTCGAGCCTTTCCAACTGCGCCCCACCCCGCAGCCGCTCGATGACGTCGTTGAGCCACTCGTCGACGAACACGCCCTCGAGCTCGAGCCCGCCGAACTGCTGCGGCGCCGCGAGCGCCAGACCGAGCGCTTCGCTCATGGCCAGGCGACCGCTCGCCGATTGGTGCCGCTTGATCAGACGCAGCGCCGCCTCGACCTCGGCGCGATCGAACTGCACCCACTCGCCGCGCACCTGCACCAGCGAGGTCTTTGCGCGCGCCAGCTGTTCAAGCTCGTCGAGCGTCAGAGTCTTATCGCCGACAGCCAGCTCCCAGTTGAAGTCGACAAGCGCGTCCATGCCCATCAGGCCGAGGCCTTCGCTGCGACCGAGCGAGAGACGCGTTTTGAGACGGCGCTGTCGATCCTTCCACCACGTCGGCACGAGCACGCCGAAACCGCGCGCGCTGAGCGCGGGCGCGGCGTTGTTCAGGAAATCGACGGCCTGGTCGACCGTCAAGGGAACGGCCGTGGCGGCCTCGTCGTCGAGGATCTCTTCGAGCAGCGGGTAGACCGATGCGGCCTGCGCCAGACCGGCCCGCAGATGCGTGGGCATGTCGGGCGCGGGCGGCGTGGACCAGACTTCGGCGGCCGCCAGCAGCACGTCAGACTCGCTCTTGGGCTGCAGATGGAACGACAGACGCCAGGTATTGGCCAGGTCGGACGCCTCGTCGGTGGCGAGCGGGGCCGTCGTCGCCGGCGGCTCGAGCCTGAACGCGACTCGATAGGAGCTGCCGAGGTAATCGGAGATGGGCTGCGACCAGGCGCGCACCGCCTCGCCGAACGCCGCCTGGTCGGGGCCAGGTTCCAGAGAACTCAGGTTGTGGCGCGCCCGAGAGAACAGATCGATCCACCACAGATCCGCTGGCCGCGGGTCGTTCGGTCGCGGCATGTACTTCTTTGGATTGAAGAACGGGCTTTGGGTCGGGGTGTGTGCGGTGCTCAGATGCGCGTGCGCGACTGAGGTCAGGAACCCGTCGAGCAGATCGGCATCATCGGGCAACGCGCGCGGCACGGCGCGCGCCGAGGGCGGCACGGCCGCGGCCAGCGCGTCGCGCTGCGCCTGTAGTGCGGGATCCATCAACAGCACGCGCCAACGCCCACGCCCCGCCGCGTCGGCGGAGGGCAGGTACTGGCCACGCATGAGCGCGGCGGCAATCAGGAGGGCCGCGGTGCGCCAGAACTTGAGGCTGGGTCCATAGCCGATGGCAGCCGATGTCTCGGGGAGTTCCAACAGGAAGGTCAGGATCTGGGCCGGCGCGAACGCGCAGACCTCGACGCGCCAGACCTCCAGCGCGATCGGATCGTCCTCCGGACCGATCTCATCGCTGAGCACGGGGCGACCGGCGCGGGTCGGCAGCAGCAACGGCTGCTTGCGCGTCCGGTCGGACATGACGTTGACGGGCAGGCTGCGCCACAACTGCCACAGGGTATGGACGAGCTGGGCGCCCGTCAGCGCCGAGGGATGATCGCCCGGCCCACCCGGGCGGCGCGGCAGTCCTTCAGCCCAGAGCAGCAGCTCCCCTTCCGAGTCGGAGCCCACACCGGGGCTCCAGATGGCATGCAACGTCGGCTTCATTGCGAAGGGTTGATTTTATCATGTCGATGTGAGAAAGACAGTCTTTTCGCGCGCGCGCAAAGTCTTCGGCGGCCATCGCCTTGCGCCTCGGGTCGATTGGCTCGACGGCGGTTCCGGGTCGCCGGCCCACGGCAATCGCGTTTGCGTCGCTGGAGCCGGCGACTTTCCGCAAAGCGGCACTGCCAGAACCGGTCGACGTGCCCTCAGCGGGACAGGGCTGCCCGAGAGCCGCGCTGCAGGCGCCAGCCTGCGTTGTCTGCGTTTCTTTGCCGCAAATTGCGCGAATTTCGCGAATACGGCTGGATCGCCGCGACGGATACGCGGAGCTGCTTGATCGGGAATCCGCGTGATCCGTGCTGATCCGCGGAATCCGTGTGGAAGCGGAGTCCGTGGACGCGTTGAAGCCCCAATTCAGAGGCGCCTGATCGCTCATCCGTGCGCACGTAGCCGACCGCATGGCCCATTTTGGTGCTATCATGCCCGCCATGAAAGTCCAGGTCCGATCGACCACCCTGGCCTACGACGACCATGGCGCCGGCCGACCGGTCGTGCTGATCCACGGCTATCCGCTCAATCGAACGCTTTGGGCGCCGCAACGTGAGGGCCTGGCCGGCGCGGCACGTGTGCTGACGCTGGATTTGCACGGGCATGGCGACTCGGATGTGCCAACCGGCCCATACGCGATGGACGACTTCGCCGATGCGTGTGCCGCCTGGCTCGATGCGATCGGGGTCCGCGAACCCGTCGTGTTTGGCGGCCTTTCGATGGGCGGCTATGTCACCTTTGCGTTCTGGCGGCGGCACCCGGAGCGCGTGGCCGGCCTGATCCTGGCCGCGACACGCTCCAGCGCGGACTCGGCCGAGGCGCGCATCGGGCGCGAAACCGCCATGGCAACGGCGGAACGCGCGGGCGTCGAACCGATCGTTGACGGGATGCTGCCCAAACTCCTGGCGCCCGGTGCGTTGGAGGCCCGGCCGGAGCTGGCCGCCCGGGTGCGCGCCATCATGCTGCGCACGCCGCTGGCGGGCATACTGGGTGATCTCGCGGCGCTCCGCGACCGCCCCGATTCGACGCCGACACTGGCGACCATCACGGTGCCGACGCTGGTCGTCCATGGCGCGCGCGATCAACTGATCCCGTTGTCCGAAGCGGAGCGCACCCGCGACGGCATCGCCGGCGCACGACTTGTCGTCATCACCGAGGCCGGTCACCTGCCCAATCTCGAGCAACCCGAGGCGTTCAACGCGGCCTTGCGCGCGTTCGTGACGTCCCTTTGATCTCAGACTCATCTCTACACGCCATGAGCAGCCAAGAACTCTGGTCCCAATATCAAACGGGCGGCTGGGCGGCCTGCAAGCCGGCGCTCGCCCGCACCGCCATCGACCTGCACTACGCCAGCGTCCTGGCGGCCAGCGCCCGCGCCTGGGACGCCGCAGCCGAGCTCGCGGCCAAGGCCGCGTCTGCCGAACCGGGCAGCCTGCTCCTGGCCGAGGCGGCCCGCTATACCGCCCGTCGCGCGGCGGGTCAGCGTGACGTCGTGTACGCCGAAGGCGATACCGCCGACGGCCCGGCCGCTTTCGCCGCGTTCGTGCGGGGCGGCGGGAACATCCCGCTCTATGCGGCCGTCAGCAACGCGCTCCGCGATCAGCACGAGCGTCTCGCGCGCGAGTTGGGCAAGCCGGTGCGGTTGCTCGACGTGGGCGTCGGCGACGGGCGCGCCCTGCTCCCGGCGTTGACCGACGCCGTCGGCGATCTGCATCTGGTCGAGCCCTCCGCGATGCTCGAGACCTGCGTCGCTGCGCTGCACGACCTGGGGCGCTCGCCGGTCACGTACCAGCAGAAGGTGCAGACCTTCCTCGACGGTAATCGCGACAAGTGGGACGCGATCGAGGCGACGTTCTCGCTGCACTCGCTCCCACCGGATGAGCGCGTCGATGTCTTTGCGCGCATGCGCGGGCGCTGCCGCCGTCTGTGGCTGGTCGAGTTCGATGTGCGCGAGTTCGCACACGACCTCGCACCCGAGCGCGTGCTCAGCTTCCGCGAGGCCTTCGAAACCGGCCTGGCCGAGTACGTCGCCGGTGAGCGCGATCTGATCGCCCGCGGGTTCCTGCTGCCCGTCTACTTCGGCTACTTCGATCCGGGGGCCGAACGCGTGACGTATGAACACAGCCTGCGGACCTGGGTCGGTCAGCTTCAGCGCGCCGGGTTCGATCAGGTGCGCTGTCACGTCCTATATCGCTACTGGTGGGCGCCGGCCTATCTCATGGAAGCCAGTTGAGTCGCCGGCACGGCGCTTGAGAAAACGAAGCGAGCGCACCTTGTGGGTGCGCTCGCTTCGTTTGCTCAAGCGCTGGGATCGTCAGACTCCCGCCCGCGCCAGGAACGCGCGCACGGCCGCCACATAGTCGGCGAACGCGTCGCGATGAATGCTGTGCCCCGCGCCCGCGATCGTCACGACCGCGAGATGCGGGATCGCCGCGACCAGTTCGGCGGCGGCCTCATCGGTGACGATGGCCCCGAGCGTCGGGTCGGCCTTGATCAGCAGCGCCGGGCAGGTGACGACCTTCAACGCGCCGGGCCAGCCGAGCGTCTCCAGGAAGCGCTCCTCAAAGATCCGCGTGACGTTCTGGCTCACGCGCAGCTTCGAGTCGGCCCAGGGACCAAGTTCATCGTCGGACCAGCGTGGCGAGTTGATCCGCTCCTGGGCGATCAAGGCTTCGCGCGTCTGGGCCTTCAGGCCCTCGAGCCATTGCCGCATCCCGCGCAGACGCTCGGCCGTGGCGGGGTCGTCGGCTTTGGGGGTCTGCCACCACGACGGCGGATCTTCGAGCAGGATGGCGCCGGGCAGATCGGGCCGTTGCGCCGCCAACCCGAGCGTTGAGGCTGCGCCCATCGAGTGACCGAGCACCGGGGGCTTGTTCAGCCCCAGCGCCGTGATCACGCCCGCCAGATCGCGGCCCTGCGTGAGCGGGTCATAGCCATGCTCGGGCGCCGTCGAGCGTCCGTGGCCGCGCGCGTCAACCATAATGACGTCGCGCTCGGCCTCGAAAGCCCGCGCCACGGGCGTCCAGCACAGCCCGTCATCGGTGACGCCATGTGCCAGCACAAGCGGCGGTTTGTCGCCGCCCGTGCGGGTGATGTGCAGTCGCACCTCGCCCAGATCCACTACGGTTGATTGCCAATTGCTCATCGTCTCATCTCCCCGATTTGACCCGATCGCGCCCCCTCAGGCCTCGACCGCGAAATCCGCACTGAGGCCGCTAGCCGCGTTTGGCCCGACCCAAAGCTTGAAAGCCCCAGGCTCCACCCGCCAGGTGCAGTCCGCGCCGACGAATGCCAGCTGCGAGACCGGCAGTTGGAAGGTGACCACGCGGCTCTCGCCCGCCGCCAGCGCTACCCGCTCGAACGCTTTCAGCTCGCGCACCGGGCGGGTGACGCTCCCGACCAGATCACGGACGTAAAGCTGCACGACCTCGACGCCGGCGCGCGCGCCCGTATTGGTCACGGTCACGCACGCCTCGAGGACGTCGTCGGCTTTCAATCGCGTCCGTGCCAAGGCGAGGTCGGCGTACGCGAACTGCGTGTAGGTTAGGCCGTATCCGAACGGGAACTGCGGCGTGTTCGGCAGATCCAGATAATTGCTGCGGAAGTGTTCGACGAACTGCGTCGTGCCGTCGCCGCTGATCGGGCGGCCCGTGTTCTTCTGGGCGTAGTACAGCGGGATCTGGCCCTCGGCCCGCGGCCATGTCGCCGAGAGCCGGCCGATCGGCGCGACGGTCCCAAAGAGCAGATCCGCCACGGCCTGTCCACCGCGAATGCCACCATGCCAGGCTACGAGCAGCGCATCGGCCTGTTCTGCCAGCCGCGGGATGGCGAGCGGGCGGCCGGTCATCAGCACGACGACCATCGGCTTCCCGGTGGCGGCCACGGCGTCGACCAGTTCCTGCTGGCGGCCGGGCAGCCCGAGGAATGCGCGCGAGTGCGCCTCGCCGGTCAACTCGAGCGACTCGCCGACGACCAGGACGACGACGTCGGCCGCCGCCGCCGCGGCCACCGCGGCGTCGAGGTCGAGATCGGCACAATCGGGTAGATGGGTCCCCGCGACGGCGTCCGGCGTGCCCTCGCCGAGGTGCGCGTGCAGGCCGTCCATCACCGAGCGCGAGTCCTCGGCCCGACCGAAGATCGCCCAACAACCGAGGTGATCGAAACGCGACTCGGCCAGCGGCCCGATCACGGCCAGGCGCTGCGCGCCCGGTTTGAGCGGCAGCAGGTCGCCGTCGTTCTTGAGCAGGACCATCGAGGCGCGCGCCGCTTCGAGCGCGAGATCCTGGCTGGCCGCGGTCAGGATCAGCGTCGACTCCAGCGCCTCGTCGACGTACGGGTTCTCAAACAGACCGAGCGCGAACTTCAGCCGTAGCACCCGCTTCACGGCTTCGTCGATCGCGGCCAACGACACTTGGCCTTCGGCGATCAGGGCTTCGAGATGCGACACATAGGCGCGGCTGACCATGTCCATGTCGACGCCGGCGTTGAACCCGACGCGCGCCGCGTCTTTGAGGTCCTCGGCCACGCCGTGCGGGATCAACTCGCGAACCGACTCGTAATCGCTCACGACCAGCCCCGGCCACCCCCACTCGTCGCGCAGGATGCGGGTAAGCGTCAGCGGATTGCCCGAGGCCGGCACGCCGCCGATCTCATTGAAGGCGCTCATTGTGCTGCCGGCTCCGGCATCGAACGCGGCCCTGAACGGCGGGAGATAGATTTCGCGCAGCGTCACTTCCGAGATATCGACGGTGTTGTAGTCCCGTCCGGCTTCGGCCGCGCCATAGGCGACGAAGTGCTTGGGGCAAGCCGCGACACGCCTCCCGCTGGCGAGGTTGGCCGCTTGGAAACCGCGGACTTGCGCGGCAGCCATCACGCTGCCCAGATGCACGTCTTCGCCGGCGCCTTCGGCGATGCGGCCCCAGCGCGGGTCGCGCGCGATGTCCACCATCGGCGCGAAGATCCAGTCGATGCCGACCGCCGACGCCTCTTCGGCGGCGGCGCGCGCCGTCCGCGCCACGAGGTCGGCATCCCACGAACAGGACAACGCGAGCGGGATCGGGAAGATCGTGCGGAAGCCGTGGATCACGTCGCCGCCGACGATCAGGGGGATGCCGAGGCGCGAGCCGGTGACGGCCTTGCGCTGGAACGCGTTGATCACGGCGGGCTGGTTGACGTTAAAGATCGACCCGACCGCGCCGCTGGCAACCGCATCCTCGACACCCGGCTGCGGCGCGAACTGGGGCACCGCGTCGCGGACGCCGGGTGGCGGGGGCACGAACACCATCGGCGAGATCTGATTGAGCTGACCGATCTTCTCGCTCAGCGTCATGCGCCCCAACAACTCGGACACGCGGGCTTCGATCGCCGGGTCGAGCTGGTTGTACGAGTAACTGTGCATCCTATCCTCTCAGTGACGGGGGTTGCGGGCCGCACACCTGGGGCCGCGCCAGCCCAACTTTACCGCAAGACGACGCGAGCGCGTTGGGGCTTGTCCCCGCCCGCGCCGGCGCGAGGCATCCGGACCGTGCGTCGATCATGGCGCCAGGCGGTTCGTCTCAGGTCTGCTTGACGTGGTTGAGCCTTGGCCGCGGCAACAGGGGCGCTGCTCCTGTCTATAATGCCCTCATTCAGGAGATCCCCACATGAGTCGAACGATCCGTGCGCCGCATGGCACGCAGTTGTCGTGCAAAGGCTGGTTGCAGGAAGCTGCCCTGCGCATGTTGATGAACAACCTCGACCCCGACGTCGCCGAGCGGCCCGAGGACCTTGTGGTGTATGGCGGCCGCGGCCGGGCCGCGCGCAACTGGGAGTGCTACGACGCGCTTGTGGCGACGCTACGCGAGCTGGAAGACGACGAGACCCTGCTGGTGCAGAGCGGCAAACCCGTCGTCGTGTTCAAGAGCCACCCGGACGCGCCGCGCGTGCTCATCGCCAACTCCAACATCGTGCCGCATTGGGCGACGCAGGCGCAGTTCGATCGCTACGAAGCCGAAGGGCTGATGATGTACGGTCAGATGACGGCCGGCAGCTGGATCTACATCGGCACCCAGGGGATCGTCCAAGGCACATACGAGACTCTGGTGTCACTCGCACGATTGAACGGCTGGCCGTCGCTGAAAGGCAAACTCGTGCTCACGGCCGGGCTCGGCGGCATGGGCGGCGCGCAGCCGCTCGCCGTCACCATGAATGAAGGCGTCGCGGTCGTGGCCGAGGTCGATCGCGCGCGCGCGCAGCGGCGCGTCGACACCGGATATCTCGACGTCATCGCCGACGATCTCGAGGAAGCCATGTCGCTGGCGCAGGAAGCGCAGGCGCGCGGCGAGGCCAGGTCGATCGCCGTGATCGCCAACGCCGCCGATGTGTGCGCCGAGTTGGTGATGCGCAACGTCATCCCCGACGTCGTCACCGACCAGACGCCGGCCCATGACCTGCTGTACTACATCCCGACCGGCCTGTCGCTGGCGGAGGCGGACGCGCTGCGCGCGAGCGACCCTGAGACGTTCGCGCGGCTCAGCGCCGAGTCGATGGCCAAACACGTCCGTGCCATGCTGGACCTTAAGGCCCGAGGCGCCATCGTGTTCGACTACGGCAACAACCTGCGCCAGCGCGCCTTCGACGCCGGAGTCGCCGACGCCTTCGACTATCCCGGCTTCGTGCCGGCCTACATCCGACCTTTGTTCTGCGAGGGCAAAGGGCCCTTCCGCTGGGCCGCTCTGTCGGGTGATCCAGAGGACATCTATCGGACCGATGCCGCGATGCTCAAGCTCTTCCCTGACGACGCGCCGCTCAGACGTTGGTTGACGCTCGCTCGCGAGAAGGTGCACTTCCAGGGCTTGCCGGCGCGGATCTGTTGGCTCGGCTACGGCGAGCGCGCACGCGCCGGGCTCAAGCTCAACGAGCTTGTCGCCAGCGGCGCCGTCAAGGCTCCGATCGTCATCGGCCGCGACCACCTCGACGCCGGGTCGGTGGCCTCGCCCAACCGTGAAACCGAGTCCATGCGCGACGGCTCCGACGCCATCTCCGACTGGCCGATCCTCAACGCCCTGATCAACGCCGTCGGCGGGGCCACCTGGGTCAGCGTCCATCACGGCGGCGGCGTCGGCATCGGCTACTCGCAACACGCCGGCCAGGTCATCGTCGCCGATGGCACACCCGAGGCCGCGCGCCGACTCGAACGCGTGCTCACGACAGACCCCGGCATGGGCGTCGTCCGACACGCCGACGCCGGCTACCCCGACGCGCTCGCCGCCGCCCGACGGCACGGGATCAAGATGCCGATGCTGTGAAAGCCTTGGGGTGCTGGGAGCGCGCGAGAGCGCGCGTGCGGATGCGCGGGTGCGCTTGCTCCCCGCTCCTAGTGCTCTCGCGCCTGCCGCGCTTCCAGCGCCCGCCGCTCTCACCTGCGTCTCACAAGGCGGCGACACAATCAGGCATGCGCTTTCTCTGGGTACTGATCGCGGCGCTGGTGGTCGGCGCCGGCTGGCGCAACCAGGCGCAGATCGCGGCGGCGGCGCAACCCGCGGAAAAACCGTTCGGGCTTCCGTTCGACACGGCGCCCGGCCCGAGCACGTGGTTGCTTGGACAGCTGTACGGAAACACGACCGGGGCCTATCGCACACGCGTGATCTGGTACGGCGCCGGCCAGGGCCTGCACTTCGGGCTCGACTTCCCGGCGCGCTGTGGCACGCCCGTGGTCGCGATCGGTGACGGCGTCGTGATTGGCGTCGACGACCTCTCGCACGGCGCCGGGCCGCACAACCTCATCCTCCGGCACAACGACACGTATCTCTCGCTCTACGGCCACCTGCTCGAAACGCCGACGTTGACGTGGGGTCAGGCCGTCACGCGCGGGCAAGTCATCGGCCTGACCGGCGACCCGGATGTCACGTGCACGTCGCGACCGCACCTGCATCTCGAGATCCGCTCGGCCAACTATGCCGTCGCCTATAACCCCGTGTCTCTGATCGCGGCCGATTGGGACGGGCTGATGCTGACCTCCGCGGGCGGGCGCGGGTTCGAGCGCGATCTCGCCGACCCACGCCGCTGGCAATACGCCGACGACCAGCCCGACGTGCAGTTCGGCGGCGCTTTGTTGAACGACTACGTTCAGCCCTGGCCGCCGGATTGGAGGCCTTGATGCGGCAGTGCGTCGTCGGTTGCCTCATCGTGCTCGCGCTGACCGCCTGCGCCGGCCCGACCCCTGCGCCGACCCCGACCACGGCAGCGTTCATCACCCCACCGGCGACGGCCGGCATGGTAGCGACACCCATGGCCGACATCGAAGCCGCCACGGCGGCCCCACAGCCGACGCCCGAGCCGAGCCCGACGCCCGGCCCGACATTGCGGCAGATGACGACCGGCGGATGCTGCACGCAGCCGGTGTGGTCGCCGGACGGCACCCAAATCTGGTTCATCGATCGCCCACCCGGTCTACCCGGCGGCCTATGGGCGATCGACCCGTCCGCGCCGTTGAACGCCGTTTTCATCGACGACACACTTGGGATCGTCTCGCCCGACGGGGCGCTGTTGGCCTACCCGTCCGGCGATGCCACAGTCATCGAACGGCGCGCCTCCGGTGAGATCTGGACTGTTCCGGCCTACGGTCGTGCCATCAGTTTTTCGCCCGACGGAACTCAGGTCGCCTGGCAGGTCGTCAGCAGCACCGAGAACTTCGATCGACGCCTGGTCCAGGTCTGGGTCGCGGCAGTCGATGGCAGTGGCGCGCGACAGGTCGGCGAGTGGATCGGCGGCGGATTGAGCGGCTGGCTTCCCGATGGGCGACGTTTGCTGATCAGCCAACGCGACGCGATCGGCGCCACGCCGACACTGGGGATCTTCGATTTGACGACGGGCGAGTTCACGCCGCTGGTCTCCGGGGACTTCATCCGCAACACCGTGCTCTCACCCGACGGCCGCTGGCTCGCCTATACCGAGCAGTTCTCGGGCGATACCGCGCGAGACGGGATCTGGATTCGGTCGATCGACGGCGTCGCGGCGCGCCGGTTATCGCTGTACGGCGCTTACCGTTGGGCCCCCGACGACAGCCTGATCGTGATCCCGCTCGAGCTTGACGCCGCGGCCAATCGGGTCGTGCGCGTCGCCGCGGCCACCGGTGACGAACGGGCCCTGACCGACCCGGCCACGACGCCACTGCGCATCCTGGGCGGAGACTGGGCGCTGGCGCCCGACGGGCGTCGCATCGCGTTCGTCAGTCGCGACGATCGCAACATCTGGCTGCTCGAGCTACCGGCCGAGTGACCCGCTGTCAACGCCAGGCAGCGAATAGACGTTGGACGGACCTTGACAGGCGCCCTCCCTCCGGTTTATGCTCGCGGGAGCGCTCCCAGCCATTATTGAAATCGCCACTTCGCGCTCCGCTGCTCAATGAAACGGTGCGTGTGAATGCTTCGATGCGAGCTGCCCGTCATACACACGCCGCCTGCATCGGATGAAACAGGACACGCCGCTATGGGCATTCCGCCGAGCAATCGTCCCAATCTGGTCGCCGTCGCAAAGGCCTCGGGCGTCTCACGCTCGACGGTGTCGCGCGTCATCAACAACGATCCAAACGTCAAAAGCGAGACGCGCGACCGCGTTATGGCCGCGATCCGGGCGCTGAACTATCAGCCCAATATCGCCGCGCGCGGGCTCGCCAGTGGGCGGACGCAGGTGCTGGGGCTGGTGATTCCCCAGGGCGTCGCCACGTTGTTCAGCGACCCCTACTTTCCCATTTTGATCCAGGGGATTTCGACCGCCTGCAACCGTCTCGATTATTCAGTGATGCTTTGGCTGGGTGAGCCTGAGTTCGAACGCCGCACCATCCGCCAGGTGCTGCACGGCGGGCTGATCGACGGCGTGATCGTGTCGTCGATGTTGCTCAACGATCCGATCACTCAGGCACTCATCGAACATGATCGGCCGTTCGTGCTCGTCGGCCGACATCCTGATCGCCCCGATGTCAGCTTCGTGGACACGGACAACGTCGCGGGCGCGCATGACGCAGTCGCGCATCTGCATCGCCTCGGGAAGACGCGGATCGCCACGATCACGGGTCCGTTGAACATGATCGTCGGGGCCGATCGGCTCGAAGGCTATGCGAAGGCGATGCGCGAGCGTGGAAACGCGCCTGACCCGGACCTGATTGCGGAGGGCGATTTCACC
This sequence comes from Anaerolineales bacterium, assembly GCA_044224715.1. Lineage (GTDB taxonomy): Bacteria > Chloroflexota > Anaerolineae > Anaerolineales > UBA6663 > UBA6663. The sequence goes on from JBGAJV010000005.1 coordinate 17,504, forward strand.
GAAGCCGGCGGCTACATGGCCATGCAGCGCTTGCTGCCGTCGCGCCCGGACGCCGTGTTTGTGGCCAGCGACACCATGGCGATCGGGGCACTCCGCGCCCTGCAGGTGGCGAATTGGCGCGTGCCCGACGATATCGCCGTGGTCGGCTTCGACGACATCCCGGCCGCGGCGCGTCAAAACCCGCCGCTGACCTCGGTGCGTCAACCCATTCAACAGCTCGGCGACATGGCCGTGCAAGTTTTGCTCGACAAGATCCGCAACCCCAAAAAGGGTCCGCAACACATCCTGTTTCCGCCGGCGCTGATGATCCGCAGTTCGTGCGGATACGCCTCGCGCCGCACGCATGCCGAAGCGAGCCCGGCCCCCGTCTGAACTCGGCCGTGCCAAAGCGGATCGCACGGGTGACGCGTGCGCCTCGCGCCCCGACCGGTGCGTTCGCCTGCACTTCGGCCGTTTTCAAGCACGACGCAACGATTTCAGTTACCATGCGGACCACATGGATCTGACCGTGCTCCGCCAACGGCTGAACGCGCAGCCAACGCGATCACGCTCCGAGTGGGATGCGCGCGCGCCCGGTGATCTGACCCAGGCGCCCGTGGTCGAAGCGCCCCGCCCGGCCGCCGTGCTCGTCCCGCTCTATCACGATCTGGGGGAATGGCATCTGCTGCTGACTCAGCGCACCGACACCGTGTCGACGCACAAGGGTCAGGTCGCCTTCCCCGGTGGGCGCGTCGACCCCGACGACCGCGATGCCGTGCACACCGCGCTGCGCGAAGCTGAAGAGGAGATCGGGCTCGACGCGACCGGCGTCGAAGTGCTGGGTTTCCTCGACGATCTCGTGACCGTGACCCGCTACCGCGTCACGCCCGTCGTGGCGCGCATCGCCTGGCCCGTGCAACTGCGGCTTTCGTATGACGAATTGTCGGCCGTGTTTGGCGTGCCCGTGCGCTGGTTGGCCGACCCGGCGCATCGCCGGATCGAATACCGCGAACCGCCCGTCCCCGGCCCGCGGCTCGAGGTGATCCACTGGCCGTACAACGGCTTTGACATCTGGGGCGCGAGCGCGCGCATGATCCTCAACCTGCTCGACGTGTGGTTGCGCGCATAGCGCCGGATTTGGAAGCCGGATGCTCGAGGCCATGAAGCAACACGCACGTCGGCTCAAGCGCGAGGTCGACGTGCTCGGCCTGGCGGCGCGTGATCCGCGTGTCCCCTGGACAGCCAGGGCCGTGATCCTGGTGGTGCTGGCCTACGCGTTCAGCCCGATCGACCTCATCCCCGATTTCGTCCCCGTGCTTGGCCTGCTCGATGACCTGATCCTCGTGCCGCTCGGCATCGCGCTGGCGCTCAGGCTGATCCCGCCCGAGGTGTTGACCGATGCGCGCGATCGTGCGACTCGCTCTTCGGCGCAGGGAACGCCAAACAGCTGGCCGGGCGCGGCGCTTGTCGTCGCGATCTGGGCCACGCTTGTGCTGGCCATCGTCTGGGCCGTGTGGCGGTGACGTGCCACGTCGCCCTCACGCGCCGCCATGCACGGCCGCGATCACCGGGAACATGAGCCGGGTCTGCAACTCCTCCGGCCGTGTCACCGCCGGATCATTCAGGTAGAACTCGAACGCCGATCCGGAGGGCCGGTACCCACGACGACTGATCCAGGTGCCCAGGGCTTCATAGGCCGCGCTGATCCCGCTGTATGCGCCCACGTACACGCAAACGGCATGGCGACCGCCGGGGATCACGCCGGTGTCGATCGGGCCGGATCCGGGCACGGCATGCGCGACCGGGAAGCCGATATCGACGTCGAGATCCTTCATGTCCTGATTGCGGTAGGCGACAAAGGGCGGCCCGTCGGGTCGTTCGCCGATTTCTGCCAGGTATTGGGCCACCCGCGCCAGCGCCGTGCCGATCAGCGCTGGCAGGCCCTCCAGCGATGTGCGCGCGCGAATGCTCAACGTCGGCGCGGGCCTGGCGTCCACGACCTCACAGGTGATGCGGTGCGGGCTGTTCATCGTGTCCCTCCGGATGACTCGCCGACGGAGTCGGCGGGAGTTTTTCGCAATGCGACCGTCGGACGTCTCACGTCAAAGCGGCCGGTTCTTTCCGCTTGCCGTCTCGCGTTGTGGCCGGCCGGCCGGACTTGAGCGCGCGACCGAACTGGGCCAGACGCGTCGCCACGGCGCCGTTGAGCGTGTCGGTCGGATAGCGGCCGCGGATCACGCGCTCGCCGATCGGGCGTCCACTGAGCAACGCCAATCCGCTCGACACATCCTCGGCCGTCCAGACATGGAAACGCCCGGCGGCCACGTCCGCGACCACGTCGTCGCGCAACATGAGGTGCTGCCGATTCGCCGCCGGGATCAGCACGCCCTGTGTGCCGGTCAGGCCCTGGCCGCGGCACACGTCGTAGAAGCCCTCGATCTTCTCGGTTACGCCGCCGACGGCTTGCACCTGCCCGTGCTGGTTGACCGAGCCGGTGACGGCGACGTCCTGACGCAGCGGCGCTTCCGCCAGCGCGGACAGGAGCGCGAACAACTCGGCCAACGACGCGCTGTCGCCCTCGACCGGGCCATACGACTGCTCGAACACCAGGCTTGCCGTGAGCCCAAGCGGCGCGGCGCCGCCGAACTGACGCATCAGATAGCCGCCGAGGATGAGCACGCCCTTGCCATGGATCGGGCCGCTCAATTCGACTTCGCGTTCGATGCTGATCACGCCGCGTTGGCCTGGCCCGACCGAGGCCGTGATGCGGGTCGGATGACCGAACGCGTCCTCGCCCACTGTGAACACGGCCAAACCGTTGACGCGCCCCACCGCCCGGCCGCGCGTCTCGATCAAGAGCGTACCCTGCGCCACCGCGTCATGCAGCCGCTCTTCGCTCAGGCTGCCGCGGAAGCGCCGAGCCGCCTCGGCGGCGCGCACGTCATCGGCCGTGACCCGCTCGCGACCGGCCTGAGCGGCGCGGTGATCGGCTTCGCGCACCACGTCAGCGATGTCACCGAAACGGGTCGAGAGCCGCGCCTGATCGGCCGCCGCGCGAGACCCATATTCGACCACCCGAGCGACAGCGCCGCGATCAAACGGCAGCGACGCGTCTTGATGCGTGATGGTGCTGACGAACGCTGCATAGGCCTGCTCGGCTTCGGTCGTGCGCGCCATGTCGGTGGCGAAGTCGGCGCGCACCTTGAAGAGCTTGCGAAAATCCTCGTCGTAGTTGAGCAGGAGTTGGTACAACGCGGGATGGCCGATCAGCACGACCTTGACGTCGAGACCGGCCGGTTCAGGCTCAAGCGTGACCGTGCTGATCAGGCTTAGCTGCGAGCCGAGTTCCTCGATCCGCACCGATCGGTCTTTGAGCGATCGCTTCAGGCCCTCCCAGGCGTATGCGTTCAACAGACACTCGCGCGCCGGCAGAACCAGGAATCCGCCGTTCGCGCGATGGAGCGCGCCCGGCTTCAGATAGGTGAAGTCGGTCACCACCGCGTTCCAGACCGTGCGGTGCTCGATCCGGCCGACCAGGTTGTGGTACGTCGGGTTGGTTTCGAGCACCACCGGCGCGCCGGTGAGGCCGCGATTGTCGACGAGCACGTTCACGCGATAGCGCGTAAAAGGCGACTCGGTCGGGGCTTGCAGCATCAGCGCCGGCATCGAGGCCGCCGCGGCTTCGGTCCCTGGCCTGAAATCGTCGGCGTGGGCCACGACGTCGGCCTGCACGGCATCGAGATAAGCGCTTACGCCGTCGAGGTCGGCGTAACGGGCTCGCAGCGCCTCCACCAGGTGGCGCGTCGCGAACCCCGCCGTTTGCCGATCGAGTTCGCGCAGGGCCGCCTGCGTCTCCTGTTCCAACTCGCGCGCCTTGCGCACACCCTCCTCGATGACCTTGTCGAGGCGCTCACGGATCGCCGAAAGCTTCTCGACCTGCTCCGAGGAAAGGCTCTCTTGCTCCTGCGGGGTCACGAGCCGGCCCTCAACCACGGGCGCGAGCAACAGGCCGCCGGGGGTTTTGAGCAACTGAAAGCCGTACTGCTGGACATGGGCTTCCATGTGTGCGAGGACTGCCGCCCGCTGCGCCTCCAGACCTTCGCGGATCTTGTCGCGCTGTTCGACGTACTCGCCGCTGTCGAACGCACGTGGGATCGCGGATTGCAGATCTCGCAGCAGCGCTTCCATGTCGAGTTTCAATTGTGTCCCGCGACCGGCCGGCAGGCGTATCAACTGGGGCCGGCGGGCGTCCTCGAAGTTATGGACGTAGACCTGATCGGGCGGCACCGGCAGACCGGCGGCACGGGCCTTGAGGTACTCGAGGATCAGCGTCGTCTTGCCCGAGCCCGGTAGCCCGAGCGCGAATAGGTTGAAACCCGCGCTGGCGATGCCGGCCCCCAGTTCGAGCGCGGCAATCGCGCGCGGCTGGCCGAGCACTTCGGTCAGGATCGGCACCGTGCTGGTCGTGTCGAAGGCGAAGCGCGCCGGGTCGCAGCTGCGGCGCAGCGCGTCAGCCGTGAGTTCGGTCGCTGGCGAAGACATGACGCCCTCCTCTGGCTGGCCCGATCCTTGTGTGCGTGCCACGACGTCGATTGGGGCGTCGCGGCCTGAAGACATGCCGCATTCTCCAGGCGACACGTCGCGCGTGATCCGGCTCAGATTGGCGTGGATGGGCTGAGACTGGGCGGCCTCCCTTCAGGCGATGGCTCGCCTCGGAAACGGTCGGCCTGGTGACGCACGGCGCGTCATCGGTCAGGTGGCGTTGAGGACTGTCGCCCCGATTCTAAGCCCGATCGCGACCGAGGGACGCGACGACTGTCACGAAATTGCCCCGCGTATCGTCCGGACCGGGCTCAACCGCGCTATAGTCTCTGGCATGATCTTTTGGGTGGATCTGGTGGCGGGCATCGTGGGTGGTCTGCTTCTCGCAGCAGCGGGCGCTCTGCTGGGCGGCCAACTGGGGCGCGTGTTCGGCCCGACGGGCTGGGGCGACCTCGTCGGCGCCGTTGTGGCGGCGGCCGTCGGGTGCGTGCTGGGAGCGCCGCTGGCGATCGGCGGTGTGCGCCGGTGGTTGGGCCAGCGCGTCGCGTTCTGGCCGGCGCTCGCGGCCAGCTTGCTCGGTGGCCTGCTCGTCGCGGCGCTGGCCGAGCCGCTCGGGCTCAATCGCGCGACGGCGGCGCTCCAGGGCGCCTTCGTCGTCGCGCCGGCGCTGGCGGCGGCCCTGGCCCAACGTCGATGGGCGGCCGGCCGGAATGCACGACCCAAGGCACCCGACACCACCGCAGACTGATCGCCGCCCGGCGCCCTCGCACCCGAAAAAAAGCGCGGCCCCGAATACACGGGGCCGCGCTGATCGTCGGACGAATAGGGACGTTGTCGAGCCTTACTCGGACTCGGCGCCTTCTTCCTCTTCCTTCTTGCCCTTCTCGACCACCTCGACTTCGGCGGTGGCCACCGTCGGCGCGGCCGACAGGTCCTCTTCCTTCGACTGGTAGGTCACGCGCACCAGCATGGTGTCCGGGTCGTCGAGCACCTTGACGGTGTCAGGCACGGCCACGTCTTTGACCGTGATCGACTGGCCGATCTGCTGCAGCGCGCCGATGTCGACCGTGACGCTCGCGATGAGGTCGCGCGGGAACACCTCGATGTGCAGTTCGGTGATGCCGCGCACCAACACGCCCGAGAGGCTGTTGACCGCGAACGACTGGCCGGTGATGTTGATCGGGATGTAGACCTTCAGCGGCTTGTTCATATCCGGCGCATACAGGTCGACATGCTCGAGGTCGCCGCGGATGGCATGGCGCTCGATGTCCTGAAGCAGCACGGGCTTGGTCTCGCCGTCGATCACCAGATCGATCAACTGAGTGCCCTTGATCGTGCGCAGCACGCGGGTCGCTTCGCGCGAATTCATCTGGATGGCGGTGGGCTCGCTGGCGGGGCCGTACACGACGCCCGGCAGGACGCCGTCGCGGCGCAAGGCCTTCACCTGCTTGCCCTTGACGGTGCGGCGTTCCGCCTTCAACACGAGTTCAGACATGGTTCAGTCACTCCCGAGGCGCCTCTCTCCGCTTGTGCGGATACCCTCGCCTCATCAAACGGGTGCGCGAACTCGCACCCGGGTTCAACGTTTGAAAATCGATCGACCGATCAGCCAAACCAGGCCCAGCACGGCCCCGGCGGCGGCGCCGGCCACGACTGCCGAGCGCGTGTCGAACTGCAGGCTGGGCTTGCCATCCACGGCGCGGCTCACGACCAGAAAGGCCGAACCGCCGGCGAGGTCGGCCTGATTGGCGACCACGACGCCCGCGCCGCTGCGCTCCAAGGCCACGCTGCGGGCGTTCACCACGCCGGCCACGCTGAGCTCAGCGTTCAGACGCTCCGCCTGCACGAAACCGAGCACGCTCTGACCGGCACGCACCTGATCGGTCTCCGACCAGGCCAGCGCCGATTGGCGCGCGTCGAGTTCCTGGGCGTAGACGGTGTTGGCGGCGCTGCCATCGAGCCGGACGTCGCCGGCCTTGATGACATAGGCGCTCCCGCCCTGCAAGTTGACGTGCTCGCCGGTCACCGTCTCGGATTCGACGTAGGGGCCCTGGTCAGACATAGCGACCTGGAAGTATACCAGAACCGCTTACGGGCTGTTCCAGATAAAGGCGCGGATGGCGCTGGCCGGCCCGGCGGGGCTGTACACCGGCGGGTCCCCCTCGGCGACGGGCAGCGACCAGACGGTGACGACCGACCAGTTGAACACGTGCGGGCGTTGGTCCTTCGGCGCCAATTCGACCGGCATTACAAACGAGGGATCGGGCACGACGAAGGTCAACCGCCGGCCGCACATGCAGGTCAGGTCCTCGACGATGACCTGGTAAGCGTCCGGCGGCAGCGGCAGCGCGACCTCCGCCCAACGCAGGGTAATCACATCGGCGGCGGCGAAGACCTGGCCGTCGGCGGGTTCGGCGATCACGGGCGCCGGCAATTGCGGCAGCGACGTCGCGGTGGGCGTCGGGCCCCCGCTCTGGAATGCCGGCACGGGGATAAGCAGGTCCTGCCCGACCTTGACCATGTTGGCGTTGGTCAGGTTGTTCAACGTCAGCACGTCGTCGATGGACGCGCCGTAGAACCGCGCGATGCCGCCCAGGGTTTCGCCGGCTTTGACGGTGTGCGTGATCACGGCTGGCGTCGCACTCGGCTCCGGCGTCGCCGGCTCGAATGTCGGCGTCAGGGTCGGCGGCGGGGTCAGGGTCGCGCTCGGCAACGCGGCGGCGAGCTCGACGGTAGGCGTCGGCGCGGGACGGGGCGCCACGTACGGCCACAACACCCAGGCGCCGAGGGCGATGGCCGCCACGAAAGCCAGGGCCACCCACCACCCGACACCCGCTGATCGGGGCCCGCTGACGGCCACCGAAGGCCGGGCGCCGACGATTTTGAGATCAGCCCCGCAGGAAGGACAGGTTTGGTCTCCGGGTCCAACTTTGGCCCCACAGACACCGCACAGGCGACGACCGGATTGCATAGGGCGGAGGATATCACAGCCGCAAACCGAAGTAGAATTACTCAGACTTTGCAGGGACCGCGGGCACGGGCGGCGGGCGCGTGCCCGCGGTTTCGTTTCACTTCCAAGGAGCCTCAATGTCCAATCCCAAGAAAGCCCTGCGACAGGCGGCAGGCCTTCACGACGCCTATCTGCAGGAGTACCAGGAATACCTGCGCATCCCGAGCGTGTCGACGCTGTCGGAGCACAAAGGCGACATCGAACGTTGCGCCGAATGGGTCGCCGGTCAGATGCGCGGCATGGGCCTGACCAATGTCCAGATCCTGCCGACTGCCGGGCATCCCGTGGTCTTCGGCGAGTGGCTGCAGGCGGCCGACAAGCCCACCGTGATGATGTACGGCCACTACGACGTCCAGCCGGTGGATCCGCTGAACGAATGGCATAGCGGCCCGTTTGAACCCTCGATCCGCGGCGACTACATCTACGCCCGCGGCGCGTCGGACATGAAGGGCCAGGGCCACGCCTTCCTCAAGGCGCTCGAGGCCCTGCTGCAGAACGGCGAACTCGGCGTCAACGTCAAGGTGCTTTTCGAAGGCGAAGAGGAGATCGGCTCGCCCAGCCTGGCGCCGTTCATCGCCGCGAACAAGGACCTGCTCAAGTGCGACGTCGTGCTCAACTGCGACAGCGGCATCATGGGCATCGACCAGCCGTCGATGGTGTACGGTCTGCGCGGTCTGGCGTATTTCGAACTCTGGGTCTACACCGCCTCGCAGGATCTGCACTCGGGGACGTTCGGCGGCTCGATCTACAACCCGGCCCAGGCGCTTTCGGACCTGATCGCGGGCATGCACGACAAGAAGGGCAAGATCACCCTGCCCGGCTTCTACGACAAAGTGCGCAAGCTCGGCGGGAAGGAACGCCGCCAGTTGTCCAAGCTGCCGTACGATGAAGTGACCTGGCTCAAGATGACGGGCGCCCCGGGGTTACACGGCGAGAAGGGCTACTCCACGGTCGAGCGGGTCGGCGCGCGCCCGACGCTCGAAGTCAACGGTCTGCTGTCGGGCTTTACGGGCGAAGGCTCCAAGACCGTGCTGCCGGCAAAGGCCATGGCCAAGATCTCGTGCCGACTGATCCCGGACCAGGATCCCGACGAGGTCGAGCAGCAGATGCGCCAGTACCTGGCCGCCAACGCCCCGGCGTCGATTCGCTGGGAGCTGAAAACCCTGGCGGGCTCGAAGGGCGCGCTCACGCCGACCGAGACGGTCTGGATGAAAGCCGCCGGCAAAGCGCTCAAGCAGACGTTCGACGTCAAGCCGGTCTTCGAACTGGGCGGCGGCAGCGTGCCGATCGTGATCATGCTCAAGGAGATCCTGGGCGTCGACTCGGTCCTGCTCGGCTTCGGCATGCGCGACGACAACATTCACGGCCCGAACGAACATCAGCACCTGCCCACGTATTTCAAGGGCATCGACACGTACATCCGGTTCCTGGCGAACCTGGGGTGAGGGCGAAGGAGCGCGAGAGCGCGAGAGCGGAGAGCGATTCAGCGCTCCTGCGCTCCCGCGCTCCTGCGCTCCCGCGCATCCAACCCACCCCAACCGGGCCATCTCCCAAATAACACGTTGATGCGTGGAAATACCCGCCCGACTTGGTTATAATATTTTGTCGGCTCAAGAAGGGTGCACATGGCAACGACTTCCCCAACCAAATCCAAGCGGGCAGCCACTGAAGAAGCGGGCGGTCCCTCCCTCGGCAACGACGAACTGTTGCGCCTTTACAAACAGATGGTGGAGATCCGGCTTTTCGAGGAGAAATGCGAAGAGCTGTATCAAAAAGGCAAAATCGGCGGCTTCATGCACCTTTACATCGGGCAGGAAGCGACCGGTGTCGGCTCGATCGCGGCGCGCGAGCCCCGCGACAACGTCATCACAGGCTACCGTGACCACGGCGCAGCGCTGGCGTGCGGCATGTCGGCGCGCGTGGCCATGGCCGAAATGATGGGCCGTGTCGACGGCTGCTCGAAGGGCAAGGGCGGCTCGATGCACCTGGCCGACATCAACCTGAAATTCTGGGGCGGCCATGCCATCGTCGGCGCCCAGATCGCGCTTGGCACGGGCCTGGCCTGGGCCGAGCAGTACAACAAGACCGGCGCGGTCACGCTTGCTTACTTCGGCGACGGCGCGACGAACATCGGCTACTTCCACGAGTCGCTCAACCTGGCGAAGGTGTGGAACCTGCCGATCGTGTATATCTGCGAAAACAACAAGTACGGCATGTGGACGCCCGTCGAAAAGGTCTCGGCAACGACCTCGATGGCGCACAAGGCCGTGAGCTACGACATCCCGAGCGCCCAGGCCGACGGCATGGACCTGCTCGACGTCTACGCCAAGACAAAGCAGGCGGTCGAGCATTGCCGCAGCGGCAACGGCCCATACTTCCTCGAGATCACGACCTACCGCTACCGCGGCCACTCGATGGGCGATCAGCGCGCCTATCGCACGGCCGACGAGATCAAGAAGTGGCAGGCCGACGACCCGATCGGCAAATTCGAGGACGTTCTGCTCAAGGCCGGCATCGACCCGGCCGCGATCGACGCCGTCGACGACGAAGTCAAGGCCATGATCGACGACGCGGTCGCGTTCGCCGATGCCTCGCCGGTCCCGGCGCTCGACGAGATTTATACGGACATCACCATTGAGTGATTGGCCATAGCTCATTGGCCATTGGTGATTTGCGTTCGGCTGTTGAAGGGCCGATAGCGGATGACCAATGACCATTGACCAATGACCAATGGCAAATAACCAATGACCACTTTGACCATCGCCAAGACGATCGCCACAGCACTGGCCGAAGAGATGGAGCGCGATCGCAGCATCGTCGTGCTCGGTGAGGAGGTCGCCGCGTTCGGCGGCACCTACGGGGCCACGCAGGGCCTGCTCGACAAGTTCGGCACCGAGCGCGTCAAGGACACACCGATCAGCGAAGGCATCATCGCCGGCGCGGCTGTCGGCGCCGCCATGAACGGGCTGCGCCCCGTGGCCGAGATCATGGGCATCAACTTCGCCTTCCTGGCGATGGACATGATCGTCAACCACGCCGCCAAGATCCGGTCGATGTTCGGCGGGCAGTTCAAGTGCCCGATGGTGCTCCGCACGACCTCCGGCGGCGGGCGCCAGCTCGCGGCCACGCACTCGCAGACCATCGAGCACCTGTACGCGCACTTCCCGGGTCTCAAGGTCGTGGCGCCGAGCAACGCGCGCGACATGAAGGGTCTGCTCAAGGCGTCGGTCCGCACCGATGACCCCGTGATGTTCGTCGAATCGGCGACCATGTACTCTGAAAAGGGCGACGTGCCCGACGACCCGGAGTTCGTGCTGCCGATCGGCAAGAGCGAGGTCAAGCGCGAAGGACGGCATTGCACGGTCGTGGCCTACTCCAAGCAGGTCGGCACCTCGCTCAAGGCCGCCGAGGTGCTCGCCAAGGACGGGATCGAGTGCACGGTGATCGACCTGCGCTGGCTTCGACCGCTGGACATGGACCCCATCGTCGAGTCGTTCAAGCAGACGAACCATTGCGTCACGGTCGAGGAGAGCTGGGCCATGTACGGCGTCGGCGCCGAGGTCGCGAGCCGGTTGTACGAGACCTGCTTCGACTACGTCGACGCCCCGATCAAGCGCGTCGCCACCAAGGACGTGCCCCTGCCGTACGCCGGCGCCCTCGAGCGCTACGCGCTGCCGAGCGTCGATGACGTCGTCAAGGCGGTCAAGGAAACTGTCAATTAGTCGCATAGTCCAGTCGTCTTGTGGTCGCGCAGACGACCGCAAAACCGACTACCCGACTTCGCGACTACTCGACTACAGGACTAAGTAGCATGGCCGAAATCGTCCCCATGCCCAAGTTGGGCTTCGACATGGCGGAAGGCACCTTGGTGCGCCGCGTCAAGCAGGTCGGCGACACGGTCGCGAAGGGCGACATCATCGCCGAGGTTGAGACCGACAAGGCCACGATCGAGGTCGAGGCGTACCTCGGCGGCGTCGTCAAAGCCTGGGTCATCGAGGAGGGCAAGGCCGCCCCGGTCGGCTCGCCCATGGTCGTGATCGGCGGCGCCGACGAGGCCGTCGACGTCGCGGCCCTGACCGGTGGGTCGTCCGCTGCGCCCGCCGCCAAGGCCCCCGCCGCTCCGGCCCCGGCGGCCAATGGTTCGCCTGCGCCGGGCGCGGTCAGCGCGCCGGCCGCCGTCATCGCCGCGACGACCGAAACCGGTCGCGTGCTCGCCTCGCCGGTCGCACGCAAGCTCGCCGCGGACGCCGGGATCGAGATCGGCCGGATCGCGGGCACCGGCCCCGGCGGACGTGTGATCAAGCGCGACGTCGAGACGGCCGTGGCCGCAGGCGTGAAACCTGCGACCCCGATCGCGGCGATGGCGATCGCGGCGACGGCGATCGCTGCCGCGCCGGTCGCCGTGCAGGCCGAAGACACGGTCGTGCCGCTCACCAAGCTGCGCGGCATCATCGCGCGGCGCATGCACGAAAGCACGAGCACCGTGCCGGCCATCTACCTCACAATCGAAGTCGATATGGCCGCGGCGCTCGGTTTGCGCAAGCAGATCAACGCTCTGGTGCCCGATGAGCGCAAGACCTCGGTCAACGACCTGGTGCTCAAGGCCGCGGCGCTGGCGCTCCGCCAGTTCCCGAACCTCAACAGCTCGTTCGGCGGCGACAAGATCGTGCGCCACGGGCACGTCAACGTTGGGTTCGCCGTGGCGATGGAATCCGGACTGCTGACGGTCGTCACCCGCGACACCGACGTCAAGTCGCTCAGCCAGATCGCGGCCGAGACCAAGCCCATGATCGCGCGCGCGCGCGACGGCAAGGTGCAGCCGGCCGATATCGAGGGCTCGACCTTCACGGTGTCGAACCTGGGCATGTTCGACATCGAGCACTTCACGGCCATCATCAATCTACCCGAGGCCGCCATCCTCGCGGTTGGCGCAACAAAGGAAGTGCCGGTCGTCAAGGACGGCCAGCTCGCCATCGGCACGCGGATGAAGATGACCTGCGCGGCTGATCACCGTGTCACCGACGGGGCCGAGGTCGCGCAGTTCCTCCAGGCGATCCGCAAGAACCTCGAGGAGCCGCTGCGGCTGATGGTCTGACGCGCGTTGACGAAAGCGGGGCGATCATGACCCACACGATATTGGTCGCGGACGACGAGCCCGATACGCTCGACCTGCTCGAGATCACACTCGGACGCGCGGGCTACCGCGTGTTGCGGGCCGTCAACGGGCGCGAGGCCCTGGAAGTCGTTCGACGCGAGAAACCCGATCTGCTGCTGCTCGACGTGATGATGCCGCACCTGAGCGGGCTTGACGTGCTCAAGACGCTGAAGGCCGAGGGCGCCGCGCCGCCCGTGATCCTGTTCTCGGCGCGCGGGCGCGCCGACGACCTCGCGGCCGGGATCGAAGCCGGCGCCGTGCAGTACCTGGTCAAGCCGACGTCGCGCGACCGGCTGCTCGAGGCGGTCCGCACCGTCGTGGCCGATCTGCCATCGCACGGCGAGCCCCCCACCGCCGGTTGAGCCGCAATTGGTCGCGCAGACCCTGACGAATGGCACGCGAATTGGCCCCGAACCTCAGTGACAGCCGTCCGCCGGCGGCGTAGAATCAGGTTGAACGGCCCGACCGACTGACGCAGGTACGACGCGAGACGGGGTGGCCTGAGGGCCGGGGTCCATCCCCAGACTTCAGGCTACCCCGTCTCGCGTTACACAACTAAGGAGGCGGTCATGACCACCGATAGCCACCACGACCTGCGCACGCTTCAGCGCATGCTCGAGGACCTGGAGCCCTACCTGCTCTCCAACTCGACGTTCTGGCCGCTGGGCGGTGCCGGGATGCCGCAACTCAGCCTGGGTCAGTATCTGCTTGTGGCACGTCGTCTGGAGAGAGTCCGAGACGCGCGAGACGAACTGGCCGCCGCGGAAAAGCTCCTCAGCAACTGGCGCACGGCGGCCACGCACAAAGCCGAACACGAACTACCCCAACGCGTCAGACTGTGGCGAGACCATCTCGCCGACCTCGAGATCGGCACCGGTCGGGCGCAATTCGCCAGCGACGTCACCCAGCGCGTGATCATCGACCTTCTCATCGAGCGATATCCCGAGCTCGCCCACAGCGTCGCCGGGCTGGAACTGCGCACGCTCGACTCCAGCCTGCGCGCGATGTGGCGGGCCGGCACGGCGCTCTGGCCGGACCAGGAAGACGCGTTCCCGCAGCCGCACTACTGGTACCTGTACGGCGCCCCCGAAGCCGCGCCGACCCATCGCCGATGAGCGAGTGGCTCATCACCCACGCGCGGGTGTACCCGCTCGCTGACGCCTCGGCCGCCTGGGTTGACGCGCTGGCGATCCGCGATGGCCGCGTGGTCGCCGTCGGATCGGAATCGGACTGTCGCGCCGTCCTCGGCGCGCCCGAAGTCGTCGACTGCGACGGTCGCGCCGTGATCCCCGGGCTGATCGACGCCCACATGCACATGGAACTGACCGCGCTGGCGCGCCAGGCTGTCGACGCAGAGACGGCCACGCTCGCAGACTGTCTCACGCGTGTGGCCGAAGCGGCGGCGCGGACCCCGGTCGGTCACTGGATCACGGGCCAGGGCTGGAACCAGAACGATTGGGGCGGCGCGTTCCCGACCGCGGCCGACCTCGACCGCGTCGCGCCGCGGCATCCCGTCTACTTGCAGGTGAAGTCCGCGCATGCGGCCTGGGTCAACACGGCGGCGCTGCGCCTCGCCGGCCTCCAAACCGATTCGCCGGACCCCGATGGCGGACGGATCGTCCGCGATTCATCCGGCGCGCCAACGGGCATCCTGCTCGAGACGGCCATGAGCCTCGTGCAGTCGCTCATCCCGCCGCCGACCGAGGCGACTCTCGCCGACTGGTATGCCGCTCTCCAGGGCGTCGCCTGGCGCTGGGGGTTGACGGGCCTGCATGACTTCGACGGCCGCCGTAGTCTGGCCGCATGGCAGATGCTGCGCGAACGCGATGGCCTCGGTCTGCGCGTCGTCAAGACCGTGCGCGCCGCCTATCTCGAGCATGCACGGGCGCTCGGTCTACGACCGGGATTCGGCGACGATTGGATCCGTCTGGGTCAGGTGAAGGTCTTTCTCGACGGCGCGCTCGGGCCGCGCACGGCCTGGATGCTCGCGCCGTACGCAGCCGAACCCGACAATTACGGAGTGACCGTCACCGACCCCGAAGAGCTCTTCGAGATCGGCCGATGCGCCGCCGCGGCGGGGTTTGCTCTGACGGTCCACGCCATCGGCGATCGCGCCAACCACGAAGTGCTCAACGTGTTCGAGCGCCTCAAGCGGGACTTCGGCGCGAGCGTCCACCAGCCCTATCGCGTCGAGCATGTGCAGATCGCGCAGGCGTCGGATCTGCCGCGCCTGGGCGCGCTGGGCGTCGTCGCGTCGATGCAACCGCTGCACGCCACAAGCGACGGTCCCGCGGCCGAGCGGTTGTGGGGGCACGCGCGCTGCGCCGGCGCCTACGCATGGCGTTCCGTCCTCGACGGCGGCGCCGTGTTGGCCTGTGGTAGCGACTCGCCCATCGAAACGTTGAACCCCTGGACGGGCGTGCACGCCGCCGTGACACGCCGCCGGCGCGACGGCTGGCCCGGCGTCGACGGCTGGTTTCCGGAGCAACGCCTGACCGTCGCGGAGGCCCTGCTTGGCTACACCCGCGGAGCCGCGCTCGCTGGCGGCCTCACGGGGCGTACTGCCGGTCTGCGGCCCGGGGCGCTCGCCGATCTGGCCGTCCTCGACACCGACCCGTTCGCGTGCGATCCGACCGAGCTGCCCGGCATCGGCTCGCTGGCCACGATGGTCGACGGTAGCTGGCGCTGGCGATCGCTCTAGCCACACGCGCCGGCCGCCCCTCGCGCGTCAGCGCTGCAGCAGCTGCTCGAACTCGTGGGCGGCGTCGACGAGATTGCCCTTCGGGAAGGTCAAGGCGAAGTATTGCCACTGCGAGTCCGTCGGCGAGGTGTCGGCGAACCAGATCAGGGCATCCACCTGCGGTTGCGTTTCCACTTCGGTCAGCGCTGCGGTCAGCCAACCCACCGGATAATTCTCAGCGGGCGTGCGGCTCTCATCCGGCACGAATGTGTTCACGGCGGTCAGGTACAGGGGCCGGCCCGCGAGCGTGGGATATGTCTTCAGGATGTCCAGCCAGTCGCGATAGACGCGAAAGCCGCCCTGCGCGCCGCCCCACTCGGCGATCGGCAGGTCCAGGGTCGGCTCCTCGGCGCCACTTCGGCCCAACGACTCCGCCAGCGTGATCCGACCGGCAGCCGAGGCCGCGAACCCGGCCGGGGTGACATCGGGCTGGCCGGCCGTGAGCTTCTCGAGGATCGATTGGTCGAGCGCGGCCGCCAGCGTGTTGAAGTAATTCAGCCAGGGCGCCTGCGGGTTGACCACCAGCGCGCCATCCAGGCCGTCGGCCCAAGGTCGCACGTTGCCGACGATGATGCGCGTGCCGGGCCGCTCGGCGTTGACGACACCCATGACGTGATCGGCGCGGTTCGGCTGCAGACCGAAACCGTTGATCACGCGCGCGGCCCACTCCGGCGTTGCCGCCCGCACCGCCGCATCCTCGCCGTTGCCTGGCACGTTCAGGCCTGCCCCGATCACAAAGCCGTAGACATCCGTTAGTCGATCGTCGCGGACCAATCGGCGCAGGTACGACAGGTAGGCGTCGAGCGCGCGCTGGTCGTCGCGCGGCGGCAGCGATTGGCCCTGAGCGAAGTCGACGCGCACCAGCACGCGCTGCCCGCGGCTCGCCCAGCGTCGGACGCGTTCCGATAGATCGTCGATGCCCCAGTAATCCTGCTCGGCTGCCTGCGCGTAAGTCAACTCGAAAGCCCAGCCGCTACGGCCGTGCCAATCGCGATCGACGCCGGTGAACGCCAGCCCAAGTTTGGTCGGCCGCAGGGTCGAGATCGCGCGCGACGGCGCCGACGTCTGCGTGCCGAAGAACACACGCGCCCGCTCCTTGCACCCGATGTGGCAGTCGTAGTACAGACTGACCGAATACCCGACCGCCTCGGGCACCGTGTATTCCCAGGTCCAGGCCCACGTGCCCGACTCGGCGTCGGGGTTCGTCGTGACGAGGCGCGCCCCGTGCCCATTAACCTCAAGGCGGTGATAGGCCCACGGCACCGTGTCGACGGCCGTGACCTGCGCGGTCTCGCCTGGCCGGGCGTCGGGGGTCAACAACTGGAACCGCGGCCAGGCCTGGCCCGATTGCCAGTTTCGCGGCATGACCGTGATCTGGCTCTCGAACGGGCGCCAGGCCAGAACCACGAGCCCCAACGCGACGAAGATCAGGGGCCACAACCGGCGCGAGTTGATCCGGCGCAGGCGCTTAATCATGCCCGACCTCCATGGCGACGTCGCAGACCGGCAGCGAGAACACGGCGCTCAAACCAGAGACCTCGCCCGGCGGCGGGCTATCCAGCTTCAGGCGCGCATGATGCCGGCGCAAGATCTCGTCGACGATCGCCAACCCGAGACCGCTGCCGGCGCCGTCCTCATGGGCGCGATAGAAACGGCGGGTCAGATTCGGCAGGTGCTCGGGCGCGATGCCCGGTCCGCTATCGGTCACGGCTACGGTCAGAGCCGACTCGCGCACGCTCAGCGACACCTTGATGCGATCGCCTGGGCGGCAATACTTGACGGCGTTGTCGAGCAGATTGACGAACACCTGACGCAACCGATCCGGGTCGGCCAGGGCGCGTGGGAGGGGTCGGCGCGTCTCGAGGTCGATGGCGATCCCGCGCCGCTCGGCATCCAGGATCACGTCCGCGATCGCGGCCTCGGCCACGATGAGGGCGTCGGCGGCCCGCAGGTCGAACTCGGCCACGGCCTCGAGCCGGCTCAACGTGAGCAGGTCCTGGACGAGGCGCGAGATCCGGGTCGCCTCCTGATGCACGAGACGCAGCGACGTCTCCCGTGTCTGCTCGGGCAGCGTCGCGTCGCGCAACAGCTCGAGGTGGGCCAGGATCGCCGTCAGAGGCGTGCGCAGCTCATGCGAGAGATCCGCCAGAAACGAACGCGCCACGCGTTCGCCGCGGGCCGCCTGCCCCAGATCCTGCACCAACGCCAGCACGACGTCGCCGAACGGAGCCAGCCACCAGCTGAAGGCGGTGTCACCGCCGGCGTTGACGATGCGATAGGGGTTGTTGTGTTCTGGACCGCGAAGCGCGGCGAAGTCTTCGCGCCACGCGCCGTGCCACGGTCGGGTGTCGGCGCGCACGTCGTCGGCCAGCCCGAGGCTCCGGCGCGCCGGCGCATTCGCGAAGCGGATCGCGCCATCGGCGTTGGCGACGACGATGCCGATGGGCGCGCCGGCCGCTCGCGTTTCAAGCTCGGCTGGCGTCGTCCCCGGGACGATCGGCGGGTTCAGCCGGCGATCGAGCCAGGCCGCTGCCAAGGCCACCAGCGCCAGCGCCATGAGGCCCAGGCCCAACGCGAGATTGAGATCAAGCGCCATCGTGGTCACCGACCTCCCGCGTCAGCGGCCAGACGATAGCCAAAACCTCGAACCGTCTCGATGCGGGTCGGCGCGGCCGGCTCAGGCTCGATCTTGGCCCGCAGGCGCTGGATATGCGTGTCCACCGTGCGCGAGTCGACCTCGACGACGTAGCCCCAGATCTCGCGCAGCAGCGTCTCGCGACCGAAGACCTGGCCGGGATGGCGCATGAAATGCCGCAGCAGTTCGAACTCCTTAGGCGAAAGCTCGACCTTGTGGCCATCCACCTCGACATGGTGCTGCGCGTCCCACAACTTCACGCCGCCGACGGTCAACGGCCCATGACCGCCGCCCTCGCGCGCCGCGATCGTGCGAAAGACCGCGCGCACCTGGGCAAGCAATTCACCCGGCTCGAAGGGTTTGGTGAGATACGCGTCGGCGCCAAGTTCGAGGCCGAGCACACGGTCGTCGGTCTCGTCGCGGGCGGAAAGCATGACGATCGGCACATACCGCTCTTGATGACGAATGCGGCGACAGACCTCGTACCCGTCGATGCCCGGCAACATCAGGTCGAGCACGACCAGATCCGGCCGACGAGCCAGTTGGTCGAGCGCCGCGGGTCCGGAACGCGCCGTGTCGACCAGGTAGCCGGCGCGCGCGAACAGCGACGTCAACGCGCTGACGATGGCCGCGTCGTCATCGACCACCAGGATGCGTTTGTCCATGCGGGCAGTATGCCACAGCCGCCCCAGCCCAACCCTGCGTCGCGCTGAGCCGTGACGGCCTGTTACCGAACTGTGACGCCAACGCGGCAGTGCAGTGGCACTTTTCTTGATACTAGAACGTCTAGGACGTATGACGATACGACGCGCTCTTACTTATGTCCACCTGGCGGCGGCGCTTCTGCTAAGCGGCTGCCAGGCCCTGCCGGCGACGCCCGAAGAGGCGCTCAGCCGATTGCCAGATTTCGTCTCGACGCCGGAAGGCTATCGACCCGAGACGGCCACGATCGCGACAACGGTCGACGCCGCCGGCGGGAAAGTGATCGTTTACAAGTGGTCGACGAGCGACACGGGCAAGGACACGTGCCGGTTGGCGGCCGCCTATGTGGCGCCCGACACCCTGGGGTGGCGTCCGCAGAGCACGACCAGCCTCGCCCAACCGCTCGACACGGCGTGCGAGGCGGAATCTTTGATAGCTGGTTCGTTGAATGGAAGTGAGACGAGCGCGCTGACGGCGATCTACGGCGCCAGCAATCACGGCGTCGCCGTCCGCCTCACCTGGCCGGACGGACAGGTCCAGGTGGTCGCGCTGCGAAACGGTGTATTCGTCCAGGCCAGGCCAGAGGTGTTCTCGGACTGCAGCCTGGAGTTGTTGGATGAATTCGGTAACGTCATCGAACGGGAGAGATTGACATGAGACGCCGCATGACCACCATCCGCACCAGCCAGACTGTGCTCCAAACCGCCGGCCTCGTGCTCGTGGCGATTGCGATCCCCACCCTGACAGGCGCATTCTTGATGAGCGCGACGACTGGGCTCCAGGCTTCGATGGGCTTTCTGGCGTTCTGCGGCGCGTTGCTGGGCCTGGGCGCCAGCTGGCGCCATCTCGGCGGACGGTGAGCGCCGGGCCAACGGCGGCGCCGCCGGCCGGTATCCAATCCAAAGGTCGCGCCTGGCTGGACTCCGTCCGAGGCAATCGCGCGCGACAGGCGCGTCTGCTGTTTCTGGTGATCGCCCTTCCGGCCCTGATCTGGCTGGCCGCGGAGCGCCTCCCTCAAGGCGTGGATTGGACCGACACGTTCTATCCGGCCATCCAAGCCGTCGTCACCGGCCACTCGCCCTACGCAACGGTGCCGAGCTTCTTCATGGCGCCGTGGGCGCTGCTTCCCATGCTGCCGCTGGCCTGGCTGCCGGCGGCTGTCGGGCGCGCCGTCATGCTGCTCGCGGGCCTTGGCATCTACGCATTCGTGGCGCATCGATTGAGCCACGGCAGGCTGTGGTCTGTCGTCGTGTTCTTGCTGTCGCCGCTCGTGCTGGACGGGCTCTACAACGGCAACGTCGACTATCTACCGATCCTGGGCTTCGTGCTGCCGGCGCAGATCGGGCTCTTCCTGGTCGTGCTCAAACCGCACATCGGGCTCGGGATCGCCGTGTTTTGGCTGGTCGAGGCCTGGCGCATTGGCGGCTGGCGCGAGGTCGTGCGTGTCTTTGGCCCGGTCGGCGTGGCTTTTGCGGCCTCGTTCGCGATCTTCGGGTTGTGGCCGCTACGGTTCTCACAACTGCTGGATGTCAGTCAGACGTGGAACAGCAGTCTGTGGCCGATGTCGATCCCGGTCGGTCTGGCGCTTCTGGCAAGCGCGATCCACACGCGGAAGAGCCAGCCCGCGATGGCCGCGGCCCCCTGCCTTTCCCCATATCTCGTCATGCACTCGTGGGTGACGGCGCTCGTGTCCATCCTCGATCGCCCGGTCGAACTGACCGCCGCGGTGATCGGGCTGTGGATCTTTGGCGCGCTGACCTAGACAGGGCGCCTAAGCGCCCATCAGCTTCGCCTTGAGCTGGTCGGCCATCTCATTGAACGACTCGCGCAGATACGGAAACGCCAGCCACGCGCACGACAGGCCGAACAGCGCGCCGGTCAAAGTGCGCAATTCGGGCGTCGACTCGCGCTCGGGCAGAAACGCGAAGAACTGACCCAGGTACGGGATGGCCGTGTACGGGTACTCGGAGAACAACTGAGAGAAACCGTCCAGCGCGATCGGTGCGAGGCCGATCAGCACCCATAACCAGATGGACATCGGCTTGACCCGGCGCTGGACCTCCGGGTGGGCATAGATCAACCCAAAGAGCAGGAGCGCGCCGTAGATCGCGATGTCGCGCTGGCAGAACGCGGTCTTGAATCCGAACTTCGCCGCGTCACCGATAAAGCTACGCGCCGCCAGCAAACCCGAGGTCGTGTTCAGGTCGATGCCCGTCTGCGCCATGAACTCGGCGCGCGGATAGTTGCTCTGTTCGCCAAAGAGGAACCACGACCGGGTCGCCAGCTGATGGCACAGCGGGCTGTAGGCCGTGTAGATCACGCGAGCCGCGCCGTCATAGCCGAAATGCATCAGCACCGGCGCCAGAAATGGCAACCCGACGTACAGGAAGAAGAACACATTGATCACGGCCAGCCAATGGCGGGCCAGGCCGTACATCCAGCGATCGATCGCCAGGACAGTCGTGCGTGTTCCGCCTGTGGCGCGGAGTTTTCCGTCGGGCGTTTGTTCGAGCGGCATGAGCGTGGGTTAGCCTCCAAAACCAAGCTGGCGCAGAACGATATCGAGTTGATCGTCGAGCCAGGCGCCGACGTGCACGTCGACCACCTTGCCGTCGCGATCGACCGCGATAGTCGTCGGGTAGCCGAGCACGCGGTACGAGTCGTTGACCTGGAGATCCGTGTCGAGCAACACCGTGAAGCCCAGACCCAGATCCTCGATAAACGGGCGAATGGTCTCGAGGTCCTCGCCGATGTTGACGCCAAGGATCTCGAGACCGCTATCGTGAAACGTCGTGTACCGATCCTGGAGCAGCGGCATCTCGGCGCGGCACGGTCCGCACCAGGTCGCCCAGAAATTAACGAGGACGGCCTGGCCTTTGTAATCCGAAAGCCTGACGGTCTTGCCGCCGAGGTCGGTCAGCGTGAAATCTGGGGCCGGTGCGCCGACGACGGCCGCCGGCGCGGAGTCACGCGTCGGTTGAGACACGACGTTGTCGGTCGTTGGAAACAGCTGCGGCTGGAAGAAAAGGAGGGCGCCCAGCCCCACCCCCACTGCCAGCCCGAGCGCCGCGTAGGCGAGCAGCGGCAGGCTCGAGCGCCGCTCGCCGCCGCGGGCGATACCGCCGTCGGACTGCGTCATTTGGCGGCCCCCGACCCTGTCAGCGTCCCCCAGAAAGCCACGATCTGGCTGTCGATCCAGATCTGGATCTGCGCCACCGGGAAGAGCCGGGTGAACAGGTCCATGCTGTCGGTCAGCAAGAGCACGCCGATGAAGATGAGCAGCGCGCCAGTCACGATCGAGACATAGCGCAGGTATTTGCGATAGCGGCGCAGGAGATCGCTGACGCTGCCGATCCCGGCGGCCGCGAGCAGGAACGGGATGGCGAGGCCGAGCGAGTACGCCGTGAGCAGCCAGCCGCCACGGGTGACGTCCTGCGATTGCAGCGCCATCGTCAACACCGCGCCCAGAACCGGGCCGACGCACGGCGCCCAACCGCCCGAGAAGAAGACGCCCATCAGAAACGACGACAGGTATCCGAGGCGCCGATCGGGCGGCTGCTGACGGCGGGTGTCGTACTCCAAAAACGGAATTTGGATCACACCCATCGTGTGCAGTCCGAAGACGATGACCACGAGCCCGCCGATCTGTGCCAGGCCGATGCGCATGGTGCCGATGCGGATCAGGTCGTTCATGGCGTCGTACGTCATGCGGCCGACGGCGCTCGCGCCCAGGCCGAGCAGCACGAACACCACGCTGAAACCCAGGACGAAGAAGATGCCGTGGGCCAGCGTGCCCATACGGCTCTCGGTCGTCATCGCGCCGTTGGCTCCGACGCTGACCGCCCGGCTGCCGAGGTAGCCGACGTAGGCCGGGACCAGCGACAGGACGCAGGGCGAGATGAACGAGGCAAAGCCCGCCAGAAAGGCCAGGCCGAAAGTAACTTGCGTTCCATCCATGAATCAGGCCTCCAGGCGGACGTCGATCATCGTGCCGCGGTGGTCCCAATCCACGGTGATGTCGCCGGGTTCATACGTCACGACGGGCAGCGTCCACCGAAACAGCCATTTGGCGTCGGCGGGACGCATGTTGATACAGCCGCGGGATTTCGGCCGTCCGAAGTCGTTGTGCCAATAGGCCGCGTGGAGCGCCTCGCCGTTTCCGGCGAAGTAACCGACCCACGGCACGCCGGGGATATCCCACCCGTGCTCGGCATTGCCGCCCTGCATCTGGCGCGAGATCCGCTTTTGCCAGATCGGTTTCTGGCCCAGACCGGTGCCGCCCTGCAGAGTGCGACCGTCTTCGCCAAAGAATTGGGCGCCCGACGCGATCTGAGCGCGGTAGACCTCGACCCCGGCCTCGACGGCCGTGATCGTCTGGCGGCTCAGGTCGACGACCAGTGCCTTGTCCGAGATCTCGGGCGTGATCGGCGCGATCTCCTCGGGCGTGATCAGCCTGAAGATCTCGACCGGGGCGTACATGAACGGCGTGACCTCGGTGCCGGCCCGATACCAGGTTTTTCCGTCCGTGCCGGGCACCATCTCATAGAGCCTGAAGATCGCGCTCGAGTACATGCGGTACTTGACGGCGCTCGCGGGGTTGGGCTCGGCCAGTCCCTCGACAAAGGGCACCATCACCTCGCCCCACGCGCCCGCCTCGGGCAACGCGACCGGCGGTGTCTGCGGCCAGTTGGGGCTCGGCACCACGTGCGAGCTGTAAATGTAACCGTCGTCCAGCTCGTACCAGACGTGGTTGTGCGGCATGATGCCCAGCCCGACGACTTCACGACGGATCTGGACCAGCTCGTCGGGCATAACCGTGCGCACGGCGATGCCGTCAGGCCGCGGGCGCGTCAGGACGTCCACGCCCCAGGGCCAGGCCACGCGGCCGAGCAACACGTCCGGGCCGGTCGGGAACTCGCCCTGAGCCAGCGCGGCCGGTGTGCCGGGTCGGGCGTATCGAGCCAGGCCGAGCCCGGCGGCGGCCAGACCGGCGCTCTTCAAAAAACGTCGACGAGAAAGCATGGCGAAAAGTGTACCGCCCGAAGCTTACGACTTTCTGAGCGGAATCCGGCCCGTATCTTACTCGATTTGAGGACAAGACACCGGGAGTGCCCCGATGTCGGTGGTGACCGCGCGACATCGGGATACATCGGGACACTCCCGGTGTCTCTGGTAGACTGAGTCGATGCGCGCGGATCGCCTGCTTTCGATCGTGCTCCTTCTCAACGCCCGCGGACGTCTGACGGCCCGCCAGCTGGCGGCCGAACTGCACGTCTCCGAACGCACGATCTACCGCGACGTCGAGGCCCTCAGCCTGGCCGGCGTTCCGATCTGCACCCTGGCCGGGCCGGACGGCGGCCTTTTCCTCGACGAGGGCTATCGCGTCACCCTGACCGGTCTGAACGCCGACCAGGTGCGCGCCCTCTTCGCGGCCTCGGGCGCCGGCCCGCTCGGCGATCTGGGTCTGGCTGGTGCCCACGCCGATTCGCAACTCAAGTTGTTGGCGGCTTTGCCGGCCACACAGCGCGCCGAGGCCGAGCGCGTCCGACAACGCATCTATATCGACCCCACGCTCTGGTTCCAATCGTCCGAAGGGCTGCCCTTCATCCAGGACCTTCAGCGCGCCGTGTGGGAAGACCGACGTGTGCGGATCGAGTACCACGCGGTCGAGACGGCCTGGCGCCCGCGTGAGCTCGAGGCTTACGGTCTGGTGGCCAAGGCCAACGTCTGGTACTTCATCGGGCGAAAGCCCGACGGGGACTGGCGCAGCTATCGTCTCGGCCGTCTGCGGAACGTCGAGGTGCTCGGAGCACGGTTCGATCGCGATCCCGCTTTCGATCTCGTGGCCTTCTGGCGGTCGGCGTGCGCGATGTTCGAACGCGAGGCGACGACTCGGGTTCCCCCCTGCGTCGCGACGCTTCGCGTTCACGTCACCGGGGACTGGTACTTCCCGGGATTTCTGGAGGGCCGTTATCGGCGACTGACCGATCCTGATGCAACCGGCTGGTCGACGCTGCAGGTGACGTTTGCCTCGCGTGACGAAGCCCGCGCGCGCATCCTCGGGCTCGGCACGTCGGTCGCGGTCATCGACCCGCCCGACCTCGGGGAGGAAGTTCGAGACATCGCGCGTGCCATCGTCGAACGCCGCGCCCCGCCCGAACCGTCGGGCGGGGTGGCGGTTGGTCACGACGAGCCTGGGGTCTGATCACGCCAGCGCGACGGGCTGACGGAGGATCGTCCGCAGTTTATCCGGCGCGGTGCGGGCGACGTCCGTCAAGTAGATTTCGTGATGCTTGCCGACCAGACGCATGCCGCGGGCGGCGATCTCGGCGTGCAAGCGCTCGATCGTCGGCGGCTCTTCAGCGTACGGGCCGCGATGGCAGATCTGGGCGGCCCTCCCCTCATTCAACTCGGCGAATCGCACGAGCGGCAACGCCGGCGGGTCCTTCTTCTTCGCCACGACGGAAGTTTGCTCGGCGACGAGGTCGGCGGTCACGACCGATGGCTGCAGGACCATGGCCGTCCAGCGCCACCCCGAACGTTCGGTATAGCTGAAGGTCGCGAGGTCGTCGACCCACCACTGGCCCTCGAGCGGCATCACGGCATAGTCGAGGCCGATCGGCCCTTTCTTGACCGCGAACTTCAGGGCGTACGACAGCGAGAACAGCGCCTGGATGGCCGCCACGTAATCGGCGTTGCCGTTCGGGTCGCCCCGACCATCGACCATGAGGTAACGCAAGGGTGGCACGTCGACGAGGCTGACGTCGCCGGCCGATGCCGTGTACAGGGTGTGGTATTCGCGTTTGAGATCGAGTTTTGCCATTGTCGAGATGCCTTTCGAGGTCAGGCGCCCTGCGCGTGGCGCACGGAACGCTGCGCGACGATCCCCATAGCTCCAACGATGATCGGGATCAACAGATACGTGAAGCCGATGTCCATGACGTAATCGGCCGGCGCCATCCACATCGGCCCGCCCAACGTGAAGAGCGGCAGGTCGATCACGACGTTGACCAGAAGCCACACGCCGCCGACACTGAGCCCGGCTTTGGCCTGTCCGGCATCCAGCCGACCGAGGTAATCGACGGCCAGGGGCGTCACACACAGCGCGATCGTCACCGGCATGATCGACTCGAAGAACGGTCGCTGCGCGTCATGCAGCGGATAGATCAACACCGATACCCCGAACACGACCAGCCAGATCGCGATGCCATAGAGCACAACGCGTGTCGGATGTCGCATGCCTAGATTCCTCCTGAATGTCCCAAGTATCCGCCGGCAACCCTGACACCCACTGTCAGGGTTAGACCGGAGTTCCCGGCCAAAAAGGTCGTGCTGCCAGGCGACGAGCCGTGACGGACACCTTGGTTGTGGGGCGAGACCGAGAGCCTCGTGACCCGAGGTCGTTCGTGATCCGGCTCCGGGTCGACTTGACACGCCGTTGTTGAGGATGGCACCATTGCGGCACCCCGGTGCCGGCACTCAGTCATCACGGGCGATCACTCATGACCGACTTCGTCATTCGCAAACTCGACCCCCAGGGCCGCGAGGTCTTCCGCTATCCCGCAGACCGGGTGCTGTCACGCACCGCCACGTCGGTGACCATCGAGGCGACCTTTGCGCGCCAGGAGCGGCTCGAGCTCGGCTATGCCACGTTTGAGCGCGGAGATCGGTTCGTCGAGCACTTCTACAGCGACCGCTGGTACAACGTGTTCGAAATCCATGCGACAGGCACCGATGCCTTGCGCGGCTGGTACTGCAATGTCGCGCGTCCGGCGCTCATCACGGAAACCGAAGTGGCCCAGGTCGATCTGGCGCTCGATGTCTGGGTTCGCCCCGACGGATCCACGTTGGTGCTCGATGAAGATGAGTTCTCGGCGCTCGCGTTGCCGACCGAGGTCGTGGCTGAGGCGAGGGAGGCCGTGCGAGAGGTTCAGCGCCTGGCGCTGGAGCGTTCGGGCCCGTTCAGGCCGGATCCACCGCCCGGTTCGTGAACGAAGTCAACCGCCGGAAAGTAGCCCATCCGAAGCTGCCGATCCATGGATCACTTATTTGGGATCGCTGTGGATGCCGGCCTGGGCCGGCTCACGATCGCCCCGCCCGTGTCGGGCGATCCGGGCGTCGCCGGACGGCGACGTCTGACCTTCGGCGGCTTCGAGGTCGATGTCAGCCTGACCACATCGGAGATTCAGGTATGCGTGACGGCCGGCCCGCGACCGCTTGAGGTGACCCTGCGTTTACCAGCCGGCCACGAAAAGACCGTCACACTGAGCCCCGGCGAGATGGCCAGCATCAGCGCGTAGCCGGACTCACCCCCGGGCCCGGTCGGCGCGTCACCGTCGTCGCTGCCAGACAAACACGGCCACCATTGCGACGATCGCGGCAGTCAACACGACGCAGCCGACCAGCATAAAGGCAGTGACCAGCAGGCCCGAAACGGCCATCAGCGCCCCCTGACGCTCACGACCGCGCGCCGCGAAGGCGCAGCGAGTTCGTGACCACGAATACCGAACTGAACGCCATCGCGCCCGCAGCCAGGATCGGCTGCAGCAACCCCAGCGCCGCGACCGGGATCAGGATGATGTTGTAAAAAAAGGCCCAGAACAGGTTCTGGCGGATGGTGCGCATCGTCTGCCGCGACAGCAGCACGACCCTGGGCACGCCGCGCAGATCGCCGCTCATCAGAGTCACGGGGGCGGCCGCCATGGCCACATCGGTGCCCGTGCCGATGGCGATCCCGACGTCGGCCTGAGCCAGCGCCGGCGCGTCGTTGACACCGTCGCCGACCATAGCCACGACCTTGCCCGCGCCTTGCAGTTCCTTGACGGCCGCGGACTTATCTCCGGGCAGCACGTCGGCGATGACGCGGTCGATCCCGGCCGCGCGGCCGATGGCCTGCGCCGTGGCCGCGTTGTCGCCCGTCAGCAAGATCACCTCGAGCCCGAGCCGGTGCAGTTCCTCAACGGCGGCCACAGATCCGTCCTTGATGGCGTCCGCCACGGCGATCAAGCCGGCGACGACCCCATCGACGCCGATGATCATCGGCGTCTTGGCCTCGGCTTGCAGGCGCGCGATCGAGTCGGCCCAGGGCGAAAGATCAAGCCCAAGCGACGCGGCCCAGCGCGGACCGGCGACGACGACCGGTCGGCCGTCGACCTCGGCGCGAACGCCCTGCCCGGCCACGGCCTCGAAGCCCGCCGGCTCGGCCGGCGTGAGCCCGCGCTCGGTGGCAGCCGCGATCACGGCTTCGGCCAATGGGTGCTCGCTGCCTTTTTCGACCGAGGCAGCGAGGCGGATCAGGTCGTCATCGCCGGCGACCCCGGCCACCTGCCGTGCCGCCTCCGGCAGCACCACGTCCGTGACGGTCGGGCGGCCGCGTGTCACCGTGCCGGTCTTGTCGAGCACCACCGTCGTGATGCGCGCCGCGCGCTCGAGCGCCTCGGACGAACGGAAGAGCAACCCCTGACCGGCGCCCTTGCCCGTGCCGACCATGATCGCCGTCGGAGTGGCCAGACCCAAGGCGCATGGACAGGCGATCACGAGCACCGCGACCATGTTGATCAGCGCATGGACCCAGCCTGCGCCGCCGAAGAAGCCCCAAAGCGCGAACGTCACAAGTGCGATGCCGATCACGCCGGGCACGAACACGGCCGAGATCTGATCCGCCAGACGCTGGATCGGGGCCTTCGAGCCCTGCGCCTCCTCGACCAGTCGGATGATCTGCGCCAGCGCCGCGTCCTTGCCGACGCGCGTGGCCTCGAAGGTAAGGAGGCCCTGCTTGTTGAGCGTGCCGCCGGTCACCGGCGCGCCCGGGCTCTTGGCCACCGGCACGGGCTCGCCCGTGAGCATCGACTCGTCGACCGTCGAGCGGCCGTCGCGCACGACGCCATCCACCGGGATCTGTTCGCCGGGGCGGACCACGACGACGTCGCCGGCGCGCACCTGGTCGATCGCCACGGCGCGTTCGGTGCCGTCGGCGTCGCGCACCTGAGCGGTCTTCGGCCGCAGTCCCATCAGCTTCTTCACCGCTTCGGATGTGTGCCCCTTGGCGCGCGCCTCGAGGAATTTCCCGAGCACGATGAGCACGATGATGACGGCCGCCGTCTCGAAGTAGACGTGGTCGCCGAGCATGTTCGTGCCGAACACGGTCGTCGCCAGGAGGACGGCCACGCTGTACGCGAACGTGACGCTCGTCCCGCCGGCTACGAGCACGTCCATGTTGGCCGCGCCATTTCGGAGCGCTTTGTACGCTCCGACGTAGTATTGCCGGCCCACATAGAACTGGACCGGCAGCGTGAGCGCCAGGAGCACCCAGTTGAACCAGGGCGCCTGCATACCCATGTCGGGCATCAACATCCCGGGCATCATGCCGTCGAAGAAGCCATTGAGCAGGCCGAGGTCGCGGCTCATGGCCAGCACGAACACCGGCACCGCGAAGAGCAGACCGACGACCAGCAGGTGGCGCTGGTGCGCGATCTCGCGCTCGCGGGCCAGGCGCTCCACGTCTTCGCCGTCGCCCTCGATGATCACGGCCTCGAACCCCGCCGCCCCCACCGCGCGCCGCAGATCCGCCTGACCGATCAGGGTCGGCACATAGCGCACCGTGGCGATCTCGGTGGCCACGTTGACGGTGGCGGCCAGCACGCCCTCGGTCGCGCGCAACGCCGTTTCGAGGCGGGCGGCGTCCTGCGAGTCGCTCAGGCGCTTGATCGGCAACACGGCCTCGCCGGTCGCGACGCCGTACCCGGCGCGTTCGATGCGCGCGATCACGTCCTGTAGGCTGAGCTGGGCGGGGTCGAATTCGAGCGACGCACGTTCAGCGGCCAGATTGACGTTGGCGTTTTGCGCAGACGGCAGTTTCTTGAGATTGCGCTCGATCGTAGCGGCGCAATTCGCGCAGGTCATGCCGGTGACGGGGACGGTGAGGTGGCGCGTGGACATCGGAATTGCTGATTGATGATTTCTGATTACTGATTGGCGACGGCGATCGATGGCCGGTATGCTGCGCAGTCGATCGCCGTCGCCAAAGATATGGTGTTCAGCTCTCGGCCGGGTAGCCGATCTCGGCCAGCTTGGCCACGATCTCGGCCTGGGTGGCGGGCGCATCGAAGGCGATGGTCACGAGCTTGGTCTTCTCGTCCGCATCGACCTTGGCGACGCCGCCCAGATCGGCCAGTTCGGTCTTGATCGTGTGCACACAGTGCTGGCACGAAATGGCGGGCGATTTGAGGGTGATAGTGGTCATGGTGTCTCCAGAAATTGGGTGAATGGGTGATCGGAGGAGTGGGTGAGCATCGAAAACGACGGAGGCGCAAATCGCCCTATCACCCAGTCACTCAATCACAACTGCTTACACTTTGGTGGCGGCCTCGAAAACGTCGGCGATCTCGACCAGGACGCGTTCCCGTTCATGTGTGTCGTCGGAGTTGACCGCCGTCACGACACAGGAATGGAGATGCCTGTCCAGGATCTGGACGCTGATCTTGTTCAGCGCCGCCTGGACGGCCTGGATCTGCTTGATCACGTCGATGCAGTAGGCGTCCTCCTCGATCATGCGCTCGACGGCTCGCATATGGCCGTTGACGCTCTTGACGCGCCGCAACAGGTCGGTGGGTTTTGTGGCGTCCATGGCTCCTTGCCTACCCCTCCCCCCTGGGGGGGGTTATGAAGTCAGTATAGTCCTGGCCAAGCGCGCTGTCAATCCGCCGTTTGGCCGACCCTCCCTGGCTCTGGCCGGCTGTGGCGGCGAACCGATCGCGATCCAGGAAAAGTGCATAAGAGCCCGGGCTTTGGCGATTGAAGCCGGTGGCGCTGACCGCTACTCTGAGTGAAACGCGGGTCGTCCGCAGGTTCGACCACGCCCGCGCCTCAGGAGCGTCATGAAAGCACTCGTTTACCACGGCCCGGGCCTGATCGCCTGGGAGGACAAGCCGATGCCCACCCTGCAAGACCCGGGGGACGTCATCGTCCGGATCAGCAAGACCACGATCTGCGGCACCGACCTCGCCATCCTCAAGGGCGGCGTGCCGACCGTCACACCCGGCCGGATCATCGGCCACGAGGCCACCGGCGTCATCACGGCGGTCGGGTCCGCGGTCGCGGACTTCAAGGTCGGCGATCTCGTCATCGTTCCGTGCACGTCCTCGTGCGGCCGCTGCGACTCGTGTCGCAAGGGATTGTTCTCGAGCTGCGAACGCGGCGGCTGGCAGATCGGCAACACCATCGACGGGCTGCAGGCCGAGTACGCGCGCGTTCCGCTGGCCGACTCGAGCCTGCATCGCATCCCTGCCGGCATGAACGAGGAAGCCGCGCTGATGCTGGCCGACATCATCCCCACCGGTCTCGAGGTGGGCGTGATGAAAGCCGAGGTCGGTCTGGGCGATACGATCGCCATCCTGGGCGCCGGGCCGGTTGGCCTGGCGACGATCATGGCCGCGCAGTTCTTCTCGCCGGCCGAGACGATCGTGGTCGACCTCGATGACCATCGCCTCGAAAAGGCCCGCGAGCTCGGCGCGACGACCACGATCAACAACCAGGACGGCAAGGCCTACGACAAGATCATGGCCCTGACCAACGGCCGTGGCGTCGATGTCGCCATCGAGGTGATCGGCAACCCGGCCACCTGCCAACTCGCGCAGGACATTATCGGGCCCGGCGGGCGCATGGCCAACATCGGCATCTACAGCAAGAGCGTCGAACTCCACAAAGAGATCCTGTGGACGCGCAACATCACCATCCGCATGGGTGTGGTTAATACAAACACCATCCCGGTGCTGCTGCGCATGATCCAGGCCTGCAAGCTCGACCCGACCAAGTTGATCACCCATCACTTCCGTCTTGACGAGATCGTGAACGCCTACGACGTCTTCAAGAACGCGGCGCGCGAGCAGGCGATCAAGATCGTGCTGACGAACGAGGGGTCGACGACGGCGACTTCCGACGATCAAGCGATCCGCCAGATCGTGGCGCAGGTCCTGGCGCGTCTGTAACGCCTGGGCGGTCGTGGATTAACACGCAACAGGCGCGCCGAGAGGCGCGCCTGTTGCGTTGTGGGGTCCGCGTGCGCTATTTACGAACCAGCGGCAAGTAGATCCTGTCGGCCGCGGACGACACGAGCGCGACGTTGAGATCCAACACCGCCGGCGGCACGCCGACCACCGGGCTGACATAGGTCTGATATCCGGTGGCCGTGACCACGATGAACCAGCAACCGGTTTCGACATCCCAGCCGTAGTAGCCATCGGGATCGGTCAGTTGCGGGTTGACCGCCGGATCGATGCGCGCCGGCAGCAGCGACGAATCCTCCTGCACGCCCAGCGCAACGGTCGCGGATGGCAGGCTCGACCATGAACCGCCCGCCCCGCCCGGCCGCGTGTCGACCGTGCGGCACTGACGCGTCTCGGTGGCCGTATCTGGCAGCGCAAAGGGCATGCGGTACAGCGCCACGCTCGCTCCGGCGATCGGCTGCTGAGTGAAAGCGTCGCGGACGTAGCCACTCGGGTCGAACAAACCGCCGCAGGCGACGATCTCCTTCGTGGTCGAGCCATCCGACCAGAGCGTGGTGACGACAAACGGCGTTTTGCAGTCGGGCGTCGAGTTGGGATCACCCGGATCCTGGTCGCAGTTGCCGGAGGGCAATTGCTGCGCGCACGACAGACCGGGCGTCCAATGATGGTATTTCGGTGGGTTCGCCCACGAGGGCGCATCCAGTGGGGTCGCCGGCGACCCGTTCGGCGTGGCCGGCGGCTCGCCCGCCGTCATCACGTACGTGTCAGGCCCGATCCGGAGCGTCACCTGCGTGATATCGGTGGCCGGATCCGTGCACGTCCGCGTGCTCGGACAGTTGATGAGGGTCGTCACCAGGAAGGGGTCGGCCTGATGCGCGCGGCGGATGCCAACCAGCGGCGGCTGTCCCGCCCGGGGCGTGACGCTGCCCTGCACCTGAAAGGCGTTGGTCGTGTACGGCGATTGGATATGGATCGGGCCAACGCCGTTGACGGTGACGCCTTGCGGCGCCGAGGTGTCGCGCACCGAGATCGTCGACGTGTAGGTGCCCGTCGACGCGCTGACGTTGGCCGTGACCGCAAAGGTCAGGCTGGAAAGCGACGTGGCGGGGATACCGACCGACGTCGACCAGTGCAACTGCTGTCGATTGGCGACCTGGGTCACGGTCGGCTCGCCCATCGCGGCGCTTGTCTGGCCCGGCTTGTACGTGAAGCTGATCGGCAGCGTGTACGTGATCTCCTGCACCGTGACCGTCTGCGACAACGGATTCTCGAACTGCAGCACGTAGCTCGTGTCGGCGCCCGGTGCGAGGATCGAACCCGACGCACGCACGTAGGTCGCGAGATGCGCGGCGCCGCTGGAGACCAGGCTGCCATACTGGGCAAAGGCGGTGGGCACAAAACCCGGCGCGAAGCCATTGGTCACGGCCGTGAACCAACCGTTGCGAACGTTGAACGCGATGAAATGGACATCGGCGCTGTCCGGCGGAACGTACCCGCCGAGGCGGTTGAGCGTCAGCGCGCCGGCCAGATCGGCGCGGCCCGGGTACGACGCCTGCGTGCCGGTGTTCAGCACGGTCAACTGATCGAACTGACCTGGGCTGATCCCGCCGATGTCGATGCTCAGGGTGGCCGTGGGAGACTGCTTGTAGTAGTCCGCGATCGCCAGTGCACCGGCCGCGCCGACCCCGCCCGGCGCCACCACGCCGCCGATGTTGTCGACCGCGCCCGAGATCACGCCGGTCGCGGCCAGCGTGCCGCCATAGAGCGTCACGCGCTTGAAATCCGAGGTCTTGGTGAGCGTGCCCTGGACAGAGAGCATGCCACTGTACTGCTCGATCGACGCGATCCGATTCGTGCCAACGGCGTTGATCGTGCCGTAGTTGGTCATCGAGAATGCGACCGAACAGCAATACACGTTGCCGTTGAAGTTGATCACGCCCGCCGCCTGGTTGACCCAGCCGGCGCCCATGTCGGCATCGAGCATCGTCAACGTGCCCGAGTTATTGAGTTTGCTGACGACTCCGACGATCGCCGCCCCGCCCGGGCCGTCGACCAATCCGGTCGAACCCGGCGCCAGCACGAGCGTGCCCGTGCTCTTGATTGATCCGATCGGCCAGGTCAGGGCCGTCGTGACCGTGAGCGTTCCGGGCGAGATCAACCAGGCGTCGATGTTCGACCCGTTGGTGCCGCGCAAATTCAGGTTGTCGAGGTGCTGCGTGGTCACCGCGCCGTAGATATACGTCGTTCCGACGATCGTGAGCCGGGCCAGCGAGAGCGTGCCCGTCGCGGGCAATTGCGGCACTAGGCCCGACGCCTCAGCCCGACCGACGACCGCGGCATCGCCCGGCAGTGGGAGGCCGCCGCCGCAGTTCGACCAGTTCGCGGCCAGCGCCAGGCTGTCACTGGTCGCGCCGGTGAAGATGCAGCTTCCGGGCAATCCGAGCGTCGTCCGCGCGCCGACGTTCACATCCGAGAAGCCGGCGCCCTTCTCGCCCTGCCCGCCGTAACCCCAACACTGTACCGAACCGGTGGTCAACAGCGCGCAGGCATGATCGGTTCCGGCCGCCAGCCCTTGCGGCGCGGCCGCGAGCACCGTCACCGTGACGGGCACCGAGCTGTTCGCGCCGGAGGCGCCGGTGCCCAGCTGGCCCTGATCGTTGCGGCCCCAGCACTGCGCGACGGCGCCGATGATCGCGCACGAGAAGTCATCGCCACTGGTCAGCGCCGAGACGCCCGAGGCGAGCCCCGTGACGGCTACCGGAGTGTCGCTCTGTACCTCCGTGCCGTTGCCGAGCTGGCCGCTGGCGTTGTAGCCCCAGCATTGCACGCCGCCGTTGACGAGCGCGCAGGTGTGATTGCCGCCGGCCGCGACCGCGCTCACGCCACTGGTCAGCCCGGTGACCTGTTGCGGGGTGGATGTGCTCGATCCGGCGACGCCCAGCTGACCCAGCACGTTGTTGCCCCAGCATTGGGCGCCGCTCCCGACCACGGCGCAGGCGTGCTGCCCGCCGGCCGACACCTGCGCCACATTGGCGGTCAGCGTGCCGACCTGCACCGGCGTCGCGCTGGTCGCGCCGACATTGGCGCCGAGCTGGCCCGAATTGTTCCGGCCCCAACATTGCGCGCCGCCGTTCACCACCGCGCACGCGAAGGCCGTGCCGACCTCGAGACCGGTCACGCCCGTGCTCAGATTGGTGACGGCGACCGGGGCCGACCGCGCCGAGCCGGACACGCCCAACTGGCTCGAGGCATTGGCGCCCCAGCAATAGGCGCCGCCGCTGACGACCGCGCACGTCGAGTCGTTGCCCGCCGACACGGTCGTGGCGCCCGCAGTGATGGAGAGCACGTCGGTCGCGACGAGCCGGCGCGTCGTCGTCCCGTCACCGAGCACGCCGCTGGGATTCGCGCCCCAGCACAACAGGCGGCCGTTCGACATCCGCGCGCAGGTGAAGCCGGTGCCGGTGCTGACCTGCATGACCAGCGCGCCGCCGTTGCCCTGGGCGCTCTCCGGGCCCGGATCGTCCGCCCTGGCCGCGCCCACCCAGGCGAACACGGCCCAGGCTAACAACGCCGCTGATATCGGCGCGAGAAGTACCGCGACCCAACGTCTCAAAACCATGGTGTGCGCCTTTCAGAGATAACGGGTGATGATCATCAGCATAGAGAGTGACGCACGGAAGTCAGTGCCACAAAGTGACACCATTTGTGACACATCGGCTTGCTATAATCCCGGGCGGTGGCGCCCACATCGACCGCATTCGCAACCTGGCTGAGACGCAGACGCAAGTCACTGGACCTCACGCGCGAGGCTCTGGCCCGGCGGGCGGCCTGTTCGACGAGCACGCTCCGACGGCTGGAGGCCGGGGATCTTCGGCCGTCGGTGGAGTTGTCTCAGGCCCTGGCGCAGGTGTTGGCCGTCGAACCCGCGCGCGTGGACGCCTTCATCCGCTTTGCGCGGGGCGACTCAACCGCCTGGGCCGACGCGCCCGTCGCGACCTCGACCGCGCGCCCTGGTAACAAGCACCCGACGACGGGCCTGCCGGCGCCGCTCACCGGCCTGGTCGGGCGCAAACGCGAGATCGCCGCGATCTGTGAGCTCGCACGCGCCGACGGTGTTCGTCTGGTCACGCTCTCCGGCCCCCCGGGCGTCGGCAAAACGAGGCTCGGCCTCGCCGCAGCGGAGGCGTTGGCGACGGACTTCGCGGACGGTGTCGTGTTCGTGCCGCTGGCGCCGATCCAGAGCCCAGATCAGGTGCCGGCGGCGGTCGCGCAGGTGCTCGACGTGCGCGAGAGTCGGCTCGACCTGATCACGGCAATCGGGCAGGCCCTGCGCGACAAGCATCTCCTGCTGGTGCTCGACAACTTCGAGCAGGTCGTCGCCGCGGGACCGATGGTGACCGCCATACTGGGCCAGGCGCCGGGCGTCAAGGCCTTGGTCACCAGCCGCGACATCCTGCACCTCTACGGCGAGCACGAGTTCTCGGTGCCCGCGCTCGAGTTGCCGCCCGTGGCGCCGGCGTCAAAGGCCACCTCCTACGTCGGGCGTTTTGAGGCCGTGCGGCTGTTTCGCGATCGGGCGCGCGCGGCCGTGCCCGGGTTCGCGCTCACCGCGGACAATGTGGGCCAGGTCGCCAGGATCTGCGCCGAGGTTGACGGCCTGCCGCTGGCGATCGAATTGGCCGCCGCGCAACTGCGGTGGATGCCGCTCGACCGGCTGGTCGAGCAGCTCGGTCAACGACTTGCCGTGCTGACCGGCGGCCCACGCGACCTGACACCGCGGCAGCAGTCCCTGGTCGGCGCGATCGACTGGAGCTATCACCTGATGGCGCCCGGTCTGCAACGCCTCTTCGCCGCCGCGGGCGTGTTCCACGGCAGTTGGGATCTCGATGCCTATCGCGCCGTGGCCGACGCGGTGGGCCTCGCGCCTTCGCCCGATTCCTTCGACGCCCAGGTTTTTCACCTCGTCGACAAAAGCCTGCTCAATCGCGAACCGGGCGGCATCGAGCCCGGTCGTGTGTCAATGCTGGAAACTCTGCGCGACTATGCGCGTCAGCACCTGTCCGACGAGCACGGGGCTGCGGCGCGCGCCGCCCATGCCCGCCACTTTCGACAATGGGCTGGACGCATCAATGGGGATCGGAGCCACCCTACCTGGTTGGAAACGCTTGGCCGGGATCACCACAACCTGCGCGCGGCGTTGGACTGGCACTTGGAGCGACCCGAGCTGCGACAGGAGACGACCGACTTCGTCAGCCAGCTGGATGGCTTCTGGTACATGCGCGGACATTTCCAGGAAGGGCACCGGGCGACCAGAGCCGTGCTTGCGCTCAACCCGGATCCGACCTTGGATCGGGCGCGCGTCCTGGCCAGCTTAAGCAATTACCTGCGGATGCAGGGTGATTTGGTCGGCGCACGGGCGATTCTCGAGGAAGCGGCGATCATCCAGGAGGGGCAACTCGACGAGGCCGGCCTGTGTCGCACGCTCGAAACCCTGGCGATCGTGGAAGGCAGTGCAGGAGACTACGCAAAAGCCGGCGCTCTGACCGAACGCGCGCTGGTCATGCGGCGCCGACACGGCGCGCCAGCCGCCCTGGTGCCGCCGCTCACCAATCTCGCCTTGATCCGACGGCGTCTCGGCGACGTCGAGTTGGCCGAGACGCTCTATCGTGAGGTCGAGGAGATCTGCCGCGCGCTCGGAGACGAGCGTTCATTGAGCTTCGCTCTGCACGGGCAGGGCGAGTTGTGTCAGGAACGCGGCGACATCGCAACGGCCCAGACCTTTTTTCGCGAAGCGCTGCGCATCCGCCACAGGCACCACCTCCAACTACAGTTTTGCCTGACCCTCGAAGCGCTGTCGGTCACGCTGCTCGACGACCGGCGCCCTGGCGATGCGGCGAAGGTCGTCAGCGCAACCCAGCGCATCCGACACGAATTGGGGATCATCCTGCCTCCGGCCTATCAGGCCGAGTTCGAGAAGATGACGGTCAAGCTCCGTGCGGCGCTGGGTGAGACGGCATTTTCTTCGGCCTGGGAGATTGGCTCTGGCCTGTCGCCGGAGGAATTGCTGTCGCTCACCGGCGCTGCCGACCCGACCTGAGGGTTCGAAACGGGCTCAGACACTTTCAACGTGGCCGGCGCGCCACGATAGCCGCGGTGGCCCGCGCCGACCTGCCGGGCGGGCGAGTCCAGCCCTCGCGATAAACCAGCACCTCCCACTCCGCAAAGGCATCGAGCAACTCGCCGTGCGCCAGCAAATGCGCCGGGTCGACATCGGGCATGCTGACCTGCATCGCGGCGCTCAAGGTCTCGAGGATGAGCACCCCACCCGGCCTGAGCATGCGCCGAAAAGCCGGCCACAACGTGCGTTCGAGATAGTAGAAACTGACGATGACGTCTAGCGAGGCGGCCCGGAGTTCGAAAGCGGTGAGGTCGGCGCGGATCGCGTGCAGGCCCGGCCACTCGTCCCGGGCGGCTCTGACGGCGACCGGGGAGATGTCGACCCCGATCACGTTGAGCCCGTGCGCCAACAGGAAGCCGGCGGCCGCGCCGCGTCCCATGGCGGCGTCCAGGGCCCAGCCACCGCGTGGCAGAAGGTGGGCGTTCTCAAACAGGAGTTCGCGCGGCGAACCGGCGGGCTGGTCGAGGTTGAGGCGATGGCGCGCATCCCACCGCGCCGCGTCGGCCGCCGGCATGAGTCACCTACGGGCCTGCCCGGCGACGAGGTATTTCTCCATCAGCCAGGCGGGCTCGGCTGCCTGAATAGTGCGCCCCTGATCGTCGACGTACGACCACTCGCCCGGGTCATCGGCGAAGACGCGGTAGCCCAGTCGTTCGTACAGGGCGCGTGCGCGCGGGTTGTCACGCCCGGCGGCGATGACGGCGACCCGAAAGCCACGCTCGACCAGGTCCGTCTCGGCGCGCTCCATGATCCGTGTGCCGAGACCAAGACCCTGCCACTCGGGGCGCACGCGGAACGCGTAGAGGTAGGCCCGCCGCGCGCCATCCGCGTAATTCGAGTCGGCGCTGAGAAGCTGGACGAAGACCTGTCCGACGAGCGTGCCACCGGCCTCGGCCACCCACATCATGCGCTGGCCCCGCTGCATGTCGTCGAAGTTCGCGCGAAAGACGCGCCGATAGTGGCTGTATTGGCCGTCCCATTCGAGCCCGTCGAGGTCCTGCCGTGTCACCCGGCGGATGACGACATCATCCAGCTGTCGCTGGATATCCGAGGCGCGTGCGGTCAAGGCCGGTCCTCCTTCAAAGCCCGTTCGATCCAATCCCGTTCCTGGTCCGGGCCGATTTCGCCGTTCAGCAACGCGGCGCGCAGGCCCAGCAACAGCTCGCGGAAACGCGGCCCGGGCGCGAGGCCGATCTTCACGAGGTCATCGCCCGTCGTGCGCGGCCGGATCGCGTGCCAGGTTTCGCGGTAACGCATCACCGCGTCGCGCCAGCGTGCGTGCGTGACCGCCAGGGTCAGACCGCCCAGCGGGCTCAGGCCATCGAGCTGATCCACGATCGCGCTGGGGCGATCGGGCGGCGGCTGATCCGGCGCGATGGCCAGGACCTGGGTGACGGCGTGCGCGACCAGAGCATTCGGATTGAGGCGCGCCAGAGCGTCCCGCGTTTCGGCGGCAGCTCGCGTCCGGGCGCCGAGGGCCAGCGCCAACAGCGTCGCCAGCGCCAGGTCGTGGTACGACACCGCGTCGTCACCGGCTTCGGCCAGCCACTGCCAGATCACTTCGAGCGCCGGCCACGCGGTCGTGTCGGCCGGGGTCCAGTCGAGCGCCGGATGCACGGCCGTGAGTACGCCGACCTGGGCAAGTTCGGCCATGGCGCTCGCCGCCGTCGGCTCGATCGCGATCAGTTCCAGTTCGTGACGGATCCGATCGCCCGACAGGTCGGACAGATACGCGATTCCCGATGGCACCCGGGATATCGTGTCGGGTGTTAGCGAGAAGCCATAGCGCGCCGCATAGCGAACGGCCCTGAACAGACGCGTCGGGTCGTCGACGAAGCTCTGCGGATGCAACACGCGGATCGCGCGTGCCGCCAGATCGGCCCGCCCATTGGTTGGGTCGACGAGCTCGCCCACGCCGTCACGTGTCAACGGCAACGCCATCGCGTTGATCGTGAGGTCGCGGCGCGCCAGGTCCTGCTCGAGCGAAGCCCCCAACCGCACAGTCGGCAACGCCGCCGGTGCTGTGTAGTGTTCATGGCGCGCGCTGGCCAGGTCGAACGTATGGCGATCGGGCGCCTGCCACGTCGCCGTGCCAAATGGGCGATGAACGCGGAGATGCCCACCGAGCGTGGTCTCGAGGTCGCGCGATAGCGTGGTCGCATCGCCCTCGATCACGAGATCGAAGTCGTCGGGCGTGGTGCCCAGCAATCGATCGCGTACGAACCCGCCAACCAGCGCCACGCGCATGCCAAGCGCCTCGGCTCGGCTGCACAAGGCACGCAACCACTCGCGGCGACCGGCATCCACAGGCGCGAGCCAGCCCCGACCATCCAACGAAAACGCCATGACTGGATTATAGCGATCCTGGTCGGTGCGCACGTCGGCGCTCGCCCG
This sequence comes from Anaerolineales bacterium, assembly GCA_044224715.1. Taxonomy (GTDB): domain Bacteria; phylum Chloroflexota; class Anaerolineae; order Anaerolineales; family UBA6663; genus UBA6663. The sequence continues at coordinate 57,843 of JBGAJV010000005.1, forward strand.
GCCTCTCGCTGACCATGTTCCTGCGGCGAATCATTGATCCGCGCATCTGCGCGGTCTGCGATCGAACCGTGGTGCGTCTTCCAGCGCTGAGGCCTTTATATCGACCTTATCGGCCTTTCAGGCCATCTTTACCGACGCTCAGCGACGGTTGGCGTATCGTTAGGGCCATACTCGTAAACCGGCTAGCACGCGATCGGATGGCTAACGATGCCTTCGGAGTTCCTGATCCTGAGTGAGTGGCCGCTGTTGATCGTCATATTTGCGACGGTTGCCCTGACGGCCGGCTTCGTCCTGCGATTGATCTTCAAGCACAGTCTGATCGTCAGGCTGATGACCTGGGCGCTGTTGTTCGCCGTCGTCAACAGCCTGGTCGCCTACACGGTCGGTCGGATCGGCCTGACACCCTTCAGCATCACGCTCGGCCTGATCGGAGGCGGGTTGGCCGCCGCCGCCCTCCTGCTGGCCTTACAGCGCGCCGTCACGCGCCCATTGCAGACGCTGGCCGAGCAAGGCCGACGCGTAGCGATCGGCGACACGACCGTCGCGCCGGATGTGCACGGCAAAGATGAGCTGGCGCTGCTGGCCGAAGCCTTCCGGGGCATGGTCGCATATCAGCGCGACGCCGCTGCGGTCGCGGATCGAATCGCGCAGGGCGACCTGACCACGGTTGACCGATGCGAACGCTCCGAACACGACACGCTCGGGCGCGCGCTCGATCACATGGCTGCGACGCTACGCCGCCAGATCGTACAGATGGCGGCGTCGGCCTCGCGTGCCAACGCGGCATCGCTTCAGCTCGCCTCCGCCTCACGCGAGGCCGACGCCGCGACCCGCCAGATTGCGTCGACGGTCAAAGAAGTCTCGATCGGCGCGCAGCAACAGGCCGAGAGCCTGGCGCGTTCCGCCGGGGCCGTGGAGGATCTCGAGCGCGCGATCGGAGACGTCGCTCGGGGTGCGAATGAGCAATCGGGCACCATCGACCGCATCTCGGGTCTGACCCAGGCGATCGGCGCTTCCATCGCGCAGGTCGTGGACGGCACACAGGCCGGGGCCGTGGAAACCGAGGCGGCCGCCCGCATCGCGCGCGACGGCGCGGCGACGATCGACACGACCTTGCGCGGCATCGAGGCGGTGCGCGACAGGATCAAGACGTCGACCCACGCCATGGCCGAACTCGGGCAGCGGTCGGCCGAGATCGGCCTGATCGGCCAGGCCATCGAAGAGATCGCGTCGCAGACCAACCTGCTGGCCCTGAACGCCGCAATCGAAGCCGCCCGCGCCGGAGAGCACGGGCGTGGTTTCGCGGTCGTCGCCGGCGAAGTACGCAAGCTCGCCGAGCGCGCGGCGACCTCGGCCCAGGAGATCGGCGGCCTCATCCATGGCATTCAACGCACCGTGGAATCGGCCACGCTCACGATGGAGGAAAGCGCGAAGGAGGCCGAGCGCGGCGCCGCCGGGTCGACCCGCGCCGCCGAAGCGCTGGCGAACATCCTCGCCTCGATCGAATCGGTCAGCGGCCAGGTTCATCGGATCGCGCAAGCCACCGACCAGATCAATGGGTCGGCGCGCGACCTGGTCCAGGCGATGCAGGACGTCGCCGGCGTCGTCGATGCCAACGCGGCGATGACACAGACGATGGCCCAGGCCAGCGCCAGCGTGACTGGATCGATCGAACACGTCGCCAGCGTCGGCGAGGAGATCAGTGCTTCGGTCGACACGGTCACGCTCAACGCGACGGGCATGAGCGCACAGGTCACGGCGGTGACCGGCGCGGCGCAGTCGCTGGCCGAGATGGCCGACAGCCTGCAACTGCTTGTCGGCCGCTTCAAGCTCGACGCAGGCGGCGAAACGACGGCTACGGACGACGGTCTGACGATCGCCTGGGAGGACGCCATGGCCAGCGGCGACGACGCGATCGACGCCCAGCACAAGGAGCTGATCCGCCAGCTCAACGCGCTGGTCGGCGCCATGGCCCGGGGCGCCGGTCGCGACGAGCTGACGCCGTTGCTCGACTTCCTGGCCGAGTACGTCCAGGTGCACTTCAGCCACGAAGAGGGCTGCATGGCCCGTCACCGCTGTCCGGCAGCGGCACAAAACGAACAGGCCCACCGCGCCTTTGTCGCCACGTTCCTCGAGCTACGCGCCAAGATCAATCGCGATGGCCCACAGCCCGCTCACGCCATCGAGATCCGCCGCGTGCTGTCGAGCTGGCTGGTCACCCACATCACGCGGGTGGACACCCAGCTCAAACCCTGCCTCGCCGCCGAGGTGGCGCTCAAGGTTAAGGCCCACCGCGCGGCCACCCGGGTGTGACACCGCTCGCAGCTACCACGCTGGGGGTGTCGGCCCAGATACGACCGGGACCTTTTTCCCGAAGCGCCGCGGGCTAAATTTGCATAAGATGTCGTCAGGGCTATACTGACTTCCCACACCTGGTGTAGCCCACCACTCGCGATTAACCGCACAATTCGGCTTGGCCCAGGGCTTAATGGGCGTTTTACGGACTCTGGCACAGTCGTTGCATGGTTATGTTCGCGGGTCCGCGGATGGACTCAAACCGAGTGCATGGTCTTGCTCGGGTAGAATAACCGCGGTCTAACCAACGACTGGATGGTCTTCTATGTGGATTGTGACGGTGCGATCGCCGCGAGGAGAACCTCGAGAATACGTTCTAAAGCCGGGCAAAACGACCATTGGTCGCAAGTCTGACAGTGATATCCCGTTGCCCGACGAGTCGGCCTCGCGCAACCACTCTGAACTTCACCTCGACCCGAGTGACCAATCGATCGTGCTCGTCGACGTCGGCAGCACCAACGGCACCTTCGTCAACCGCGAGCGCGTGACGCAGCCGCGACGCATCACGTCGGAAGACCAGGTGCGCATCGGCCAGCACGTCTTGACCCTCACCCGCCGCGACACCGAACCCGGACCCGGCAGCGAGGTGATCTCGCTCCCCGGCACGCAGCCCCTGACGCGCGATCTCCTGCTCGAGTCGCTCGACCACCATGCGGTGCTGCTTTATGAAGTCGCCAGCCGCCTGAACACGGTCATCGACCTCGACACGGCGTTGCGTGAAGTGTCCGACATGATGCGCGTGGCGATGGGCGCCGATAAGTGCCAGGTGATCCTGGCCGAGCGGTTCAGCCAATTGCACGACCTGGGCTTCCCTGTGTCGATCGCGCGGCTCGCGCTCGATCAGCGATCGGCCGTGATCATCCCGGACGCTCAGGCGAATCCGCAGTTGGGCAAGTCGGCCGTGCTGATGCGCATACGCTCGGCGATGTGCGTGCCCGTGATGAGCGGCGAGAAGGTCGTGGCCCTGATCTACGTCTACAAGACCCGGCCGCTGGCGCGCCCGTTCGACCAGAGCGATCTTCAGCTCGCGGTAGCCATCAGCCATCAGGCGGCGCTGACCATCCAGCGCACCCGGCTGCTCGAGCACGTCCGCAAGGAACAGCGCATCCGTCAGCTGCTGCAGCGTTTCCTGTCGCCGCCTGAGGCCGAGTACCTGTTGCAGGACTACCTGCAGACCGGCGCCCTGCCACCGCTCTCGGAGCGCACGATCACGGTGCTCTTTGCGGACCTCGGCGAGTCGACCACGCTGGCCGAACGCGTCGGCGCCAAGCGCTTCAGCGAGATCCTCAACCGCTTCTATCACGAGATGACCGACGTCGTCTTCGACAACGGCGGTCTGCTCAACAAGTACATGGGCGACGGTCTGATGGCCGTGTTCGGCGTGGTCGCCAATCGCCCGAACCCCGAGGAGCGCGCGGTCAAGGCGGCGCTCGAGATGCTGCAACGGCTGGATTCGCTCAACATGGCCGAGAACGAGTCGGCCGAGATGGGCATCGGCATCAACACCGGCACGGCGATGGCCGGCTACGTCGGCACCGACGAACGCATCGAGTTCACGGTGCTCGGCGACAGCGTCAACACCGCGCAGCGTCTGCAGACCATCGCGCGGCCCAATCGCGTCATCATCGGCCCGCAGACCGCGCGCGCGATCGAGGGCCAGTTCAACCTCAAATCGATCGGCGCCGTGGAGCTCAAGGGCAAGGTGCAGAGCGTCGAGGCAACCGAAGTCATGCGCCCGGAGCAGCCCGGCCGCGGCGACGTCTGAGCGCCGTGGCAGGAACCGAAAAAGCGAAACGCCCGGCCATGGCCGGGCGTTTCGCTTTCTGTCACGTCAAGCAGATGGTTCCGGGGCTTGCTTGCGTTTCGCCAATGGGTTGCGCCTGGCGCGGAACGACTCGATCAAGGGCTCCCAGGCATCGTGTTCGTGGCCTGCCCGCAGCGCGAAGTAGTAATCGCGCGAGAAGTCGCCCTGTTGTTCGAGATTGAAGTGGTCGATGTCCTGCTTGAGTTCACAGGCCTCGCGCACAGCCTTGGCCTTTGTCGCGTGCTTGCCCTGGTAGTTGTAACAGGCCATCCCCAGTTTGATTTGCACACCCAGGGTTTCGACGAGGTAGCGCCAACCGATCTGTTGAAACTGCCAGGCATGGGTGAGTTCGTGCATGAGCCACCCGATGTCCATCAGGTCGCCGCCGTCGACGGTCGCCTGATCGGAGCGCAGATCGCGCGGGAACATCACGTGATTGCCGAGCGTGATGCCGTTATCCCACGTTCGCTTCTTGCCCTGCAGCGTGGCGCCGATGTCGGCCACGAAGTTCGGGAAGTAATTGCGCTCGACGACACGCACGCGGTCGTAGTTGAGGCCGTCGCCAAACACGCGTCGGGCTTCCTGGATCTCGAAGGCGGTAAGGTGTCGGGTCGCCATGCGGGGAGGATATCACGCGTCGGTCGATTTTGGACAGGAGAGATCCGGTCACGGCCCCGGGCGAGTTGTCGGGCCTGGATGATCCGGCACATTGCACCCAGGGCACGCCCCGTTTTCGCCAGACTTCCAGTCGACCGGCCCGCGTGCCCTAGGGGCGGAGGTTCGCCAGCGCCAGACGCCGGCGCCAGGCTGCAAGCCCAAGGTCGCCGGCAACGACCATCAAGCCGATCACCGACAGCACGGCCCCGAGCTGCTGGGTGGCGGGCAGGAAGACCAGGTCGATGACGTGCTCGCCGCCGCTCTCGATGGCCACCGCTCGGAACGCCAGGTTGGCCCGAAAGACCGAAACCGGCGCGCCGTCCAGCGTCGCGCGCCAGCCCGGATACCAGGCATCGGCGATGACCAACCAGCGCGGCCCATCGGTCGTGACCCGAATGCGGATGTGCTCGGGGCCATAGGCCTCGAGCAAGATCCGCCCGCCCTCGCCGCCGGTGCTCTCGACCAGTCGCGGCGGGACTTCCGCGCCCGTCACCCCTTCCGGCGATGCCGCGACAGGCTCGATCACCACCGATGTCGCCAGATCGAAGTCGGCCGCGAGCAGCCGATCGAGCGCCTGTCCTTCGGCCACGACGTCGGCGCGGCGCCTGAGCGAGACACGCGGCTGCGCGGCATTGTTGAGGTACACGTCGAGGGCCGGGTCGTCGATGAAGACCGGCACGATATCGACGTCATCGGCCGGCGGCTGGTTCTTGTCCGCCACGACCCATTGCGCGCCCAGGAAGTCGTACCGCGCGCTCCCGCGTGAGCCGAGCGCGTCACGATAGGTCTGCATCGTCGCCAGGCCAAGTGGGTTGTAGATCCCGCCGATGTCGTCGAACCCGAGCCGTGCGCCGGCGTCTGGCGCCAGAGCCACCGAGGCGTTGTCGACGCGCGTCGGCGTTGGCCGACCCTGCAGGAACTGGTTCGCGACCGTGTGCTGGAAACCGACGGTGGGGTCGCCGCCGTCCGTCTCGACCCAGGCGCCGTGGCCGATCAGATCGGCGGCCAGGATCAGCCAAGCCGCCCACCGCGCGACGGCGCCGGCTCGCGAACGACCCAACCAACCGACGATCGCGACGGCCAGGAGCAGACCGGCGGCGATCCCCGCGGCCCAGATCGGATCGCGCAGCGGCGCCGCCGTGGCCGCCGCTGCACGATAGCCGGCGCTCATGGCGATCGCGCCGAGCGCTGCCCAAAACGCCGCGTTCAGCAACCAGCGGCGGTCGGTCCTTGCCGCGAGCGCTTGCATGCCGACGCCCGCCAAAGCGGCCAACGCGAAGTCGGTCAGATACACGAACCGGGCCGGCACCCGCAATCCGCGAAACACTCCGACGGCATCGAAGATCCACCGATGCAACGGCGTGTTGGGTCCGAGCGCCAGCGCCATGGCAAGCGCGCCCAACAGCGCGAGGTAAACCGTCAGCCGCGTGGGCCTCCGCGCCAGCGCAAAGCCGGCCAACAGCAGCGTGGCCACGCCGACGTAGCCACTCTCGACCCGCGGCCACGGCGCCCAGAAGTCCTGGCTTCCCCGCCCAAGCAAGAGCGGCGAGAACAACCCCGCCAGCCCGGCCCACGGCAGCGAGAACTCCGTGGCCTGTTCATAGGTCAGGGCCGCGCGAGCCGTGTAGCGCTGCAGTTCCAGCGCGGGCAGCCACGCGATCGCAGCCAGCAAGACCGCGACGCCCACCACCTGGCCCGTGACAAGCAGACGTCGGCCGGCCTCGCGCGGCGCGGCGCGCGACTCTGCCAACGCGGCCCACAAACCATAGGCGGCCGTCGCGCTCCACACCATCAAGGTCAATTGGGCGTGACCGGCGAGCACGGAAAGCGCCAGCGCCGCAGCAGCCCCGGTCCGCGCGCCCGAGCCGCCGCCCGACAGCGCCCTGTGCAGACCGGCCAGCGCGAACGGCAGCCAGCTCGCCGCCGCAACGATGTTGTAGTTGCCGATGTGGATCACCGTCACATCGCAGAACATGAGCGCGACGGCGCCGGTCAACGCGGCGACGCGCTCCGAGTCGGCGCCCAGCCAGATCCGCAACAACGCGTACAGGCCGACGCCCGAGAGCCAGACGTGCGCGATCACGAGCGCCTCGAGCGCGGCGTACGGAAAACCGGGCGCCACGAAGTAGACGACGAGGTTGAGGGGATAGAACGCGGCCGTCTGTGGGTCGGCGGCGAAGGGCATGCCGGCGTAGAGCGTCGGATTCCAGAGCGGAACACGTCCCGACGTATACGCTCCGGCCGCGTAGCTATAGGTGGGCCAGAGGAAGGAGGCCAGATCGCCGCCGCCCCTTGGAACGAAGCCAAGGCCGAACGTGACCGGCCAAAAGAAGACCAGGGCCAGGATCAGCAGCAGGCCCAGGCACACCAGATCGGCGCGGAAGCGAGCCCACGCCGTGCGCACTCAGGCCTCGTCGTCGCTGCCCACGAGATGCGCCCAGTCGCCACTCAAGCCGTCGGCCGTGACGCCATAATAGACGCGCACCGTGTTCGCCGTGCGCTGCGCCATGTCGTAGCGCTGGACGCCGCCACGCACGTGCTTCTTGAGGAGCGCGATATCGCCCTGCCAGTTGATCCGATTGACGTCGATCTTGCCGGATTCGTGCTCGGTCAAGGCGTAGTGCCACAGCTTGCGCGCCGATTGCAGCGTCACGTTTTTGACCAGGTTCCCGTTGCGGAGGTCGCGCATGGTATGGAAGCGCTGGCCTTCACGCTCGAGGGTCTCGACGATCTCCACGCCGGTGCGGGGCGCATTCAGGCCCTTGTGGCCGTTGCCGCCGCGGTCGCCGGTCACGGGCGCGCTGGCCGCCTGGGTTTCGACCGCATGCGCGCTCGGCGCCTGATGCGGTTGCGGCGCCACCGGGCCCGGCGCCGGAACGGCGGCGGCCAGCGCGCTCGCGCGGGCTTGCGCGCCCAGCACCAGCTGCACGATCTCATCGCGAACGGCCAGCGAGGTCTCGGCTTCGTCGCGCACGTAGATCTTGTTGTCGTCGATCGCATACGGCGAGTCGTCGCCGCGCGGCACGAGCACACGCACGACGGTCTTCCCGCGGCTCTCGAGCGTATCGAGCGCGCAGTCGAGATGCGGCGTGATCATGCGCTCGATCGCCTTGGATAGCTCGGTCATGGTTTGCTGCGTGTTCGGCACACCGACCGGCGGCTGCTTGGGATCCGGACCGATGCCGATATAGATCGTCCCGCCGTTGGTGTTGGCGAACGCTGCGACGTCGGCCACGACCGCATATTGCTTTCCGCCGCGCGCCTGGGCGCCCTCGTGGAAGCTCTGGACGATGTTGGCGCCTTCTTCGCGCGCCTGCTGGATGTAGTCGAACTCTTTCTCGGACGCGGCGCTCTGCGGGCGTGTGCGGGCGAAGTCGTTGCCCGCGAACAACTCATCGAGTGACTCGAAGCTCACCTCGTCGATCAGCACCTCGGTAGCCCGGTCGCCGACGCCCAGGTTCTTGGCGTTGCTCGGGTCGCGCCGCAGCCGGTGCGCGTCAGACCCTTGGATGCAATGCATGCGGCGCGGGTATTCGGGCTTGGACCCGTTGAAGAAGTTGGCCATACTCCCGCGGCGGCCCTTCTGGTCGAGATCGGTCACCTCGAGCGCCGCCAGCGCCAGGTCCTGCGTGTAGGCGATGCGCGTTTGGCCGCCGAAGCCAAGCCCGCGCATGGCCACGCCGTTCGACGAGTTGGCATGCGCGGCGATGGCGATGCCGCCGGCGTCGCGGATCAGGCGATAGGCCGTGAGCACGTCCGACGTCGCGCCGACGTTGGCCGAGCCAAGGTCGATTTGATCGCGCGGGACGTTGAGGGTCAGCAGCAGGTGTTCAAGTTCGCGACCAGGCGTGTCGGGCGGGAAAATGCCGAGGATGTGAAACCCCAGAGTCGCCGTGAACTCGAAACCTGGCAGCACCAGGATCTTCTGGGTCAGCCGCCGGTACTCGTTCAGCCGGCGTTGCTCTTCGGGCAGGATGCGGCCAAGGCGCTCGAGGAACTCAAGCTCGCGGATCTCGTCCTTCATCCGCCGGATGCCGGCCACCGTGTTGTGATCGGTGAACGCGATGATATCCAGCCCACGCGCCTCGGCGCGTTGGAGGATGTCGAGATACGAAGCCTTGGGCTCTTGATAGTCCGCCGACGCGGGCGTGTGCAGGTGGAGATCCATGACGCGCCAGGTGCGGTTCGCGGCGCGCTTGCTTTGTCTGGGCATAGGTGCGTGAGAGTGGTCCGAACGATTGCGGACGAGCCGATCAGTTCTTCGAGAGCTGTTTGTTGATCACGTCGACAAGTTGATCGGGCGGAAACGGCTTGAGGATGAACGCCGAGGCGCCAGCCGCCATGCACTGATCCTCGACGTCCATGCCGGAGGCCATGATCACCGGGAGGGATTCCATGCCATACGTGCTGCGGATATCGCGCAACACGTCCAGGCCATGCCGATCGTGAAGATGGACGTCCATCACGACCACATCCGGTTGCTGATTCGTGATCTCCGGCACGACCTGGCTGCCGACCGACACCACGATCGGCGAAAAGCCATCCAGTTCGAGCAAGGTTTTGATCAGATTGGCCAACGTGCGGTCGTCATCGACCAGCATGACTTTTGCGGGCAAATCGCCCTCCCTCAACGAGTCTGAGGCGCAATTGTAAGCCGAACGGCGAAATTGGCAAACTCGGCCGACCTCGACCCCAACGGGACCGTCAGCGGACAAAAACCGATGGATGCCAGACAACCAGCCTACGACACGACCGAGTGGCAGCCCCGAGGGCCGTTCCGTGGCCCTTGGGCGCCTATCCCGCCGCCCTCGGCCCGACTTTCGGAGTTCGGCGGCGACCGCCGGGCGCGCGGCGGCGGGTCGTCAGCGCCGCCTCGATCACGTCAGGGACGGTCGTGGCCAGCACAAACGTGATCTGCTTGCGGATCTCGGCCGGCACGTCGTCAAGGTCCTTTTCGTTCCGCGCCGGGAGGATCACCGTGCGCAAGCCGGCCCGGTGCGCGGCCAGCACCTTTTCCTTGACGCCGCCGATCGGCAATACCTGCCCACGCAGCGTGATCTCGCCGGTCATACCGACGTCTTTGCGCACCGGCCGGCCGGAGACCAGCGAAGTCAGCGCGGTCGCCAGCGTGACGCCGGCGCTCGGCCCATCCTTGGGCGTGGCGCCGGCCGGCACATGCACGTGGATGTCGTGCGTGTCGAAGTACGTCTCGGGCAGCCCGAGCGCCGCCGCGTTGGCCCGGACGTAACTGAAGGCCGCGCGCGCCGATTCCTGCATGACGTCGCCGAGCTGGCCCGTCAACTGCAACCCGCGGTTACCCGGAAAGGCCGTGGCTTCGACGAACAATACGTCGCCGCCGACGGGCGTGTACGCCAGACCGGTCGCGACGCCCGGCAAGGAGGTGCGTTCCTCGATCTGCTCGGTGAAGTAGTAATCCGGCTTGCCCAGCAACTCGGGAACCGTGCGCGCCTGGATCTTCACCGGCCCCTTGGCGCCCGTGGCAAGCCGCGTGACGGCCTTGCGACAGCAGGCGCCGATCTGGCGCTCCAGGCCTCGCACGCCGGCCTCGCGCGTGTAATTGCGGATGATGACCTTCAGCGCTGAGTCCTCAAAGCGGACCTCCTCGGGCGTGAGGCCGTTCTCTCGCAGCTGTCGACGGATCAAGTACGACCTGGCGATCGCGAGTTTCTCGCCCTCGGTGTACCCCGACAGCGTGATGATCTCCATCCGATCGCGCAACGGACCCGGCACGGTCTCGAGCGTGTTGGCGGTCGTGATGAAGAGCGCCTGCGACAGGTCGAAGGCGACGTCGAGATAGTGGTCGCGAAACTCGCGGTTCTGCTCCGGGTCGAGCAGCTCGAGCAGCGCCGACGACGGGTCGCCGCGGTAATCCGCGCCGAGCTTGTCGACCTCATCGAGCATGAACACCGGGTTGCGGCTCTCCGCCCGCCGCAGGCTTTGGATGATGCGCCCCGGCATCGCGCCGATATACGTGCGCCGGAAGCCGCGGATCTCGGCCTCGTCGCGTACGCCACCGAGTGCAAAGCGAATGAACTTTCGCCCCATCGCGCGCGCGATCGAAAGCCCAAGCGAGGTTTTGCCGACACCCGGCGGCCCGACAAAGCACAGGATCGCGCCTTCGCGCTCGCGACGCACCGGGTCGCCGGGTACCGTGTCCTGATGCGGCTCGGTCGTCGCGCGCTCGGACTTGCGTTTCCGCACGGCCAGGAACTCAAGGATCCGCTCTTTGATGTCCTTCAGCCCGTAATGATCCTCGTCCAACACGATACGGGCATGGTTGACGTCGAGATCGTCGACCGTGGCTTTGCTCCACGGCAGGCTGGTCATCCAATCGAGATACGTGCGGATGACGCCGTACTCGGCCGCCGCCGTCGGCAGTTTGGCCAGACGGCTGAGCTCGCGCTCAGCCTCCTTGCGCGCCTCCTCGGGCATGCCGGCCGCCTCGATCTTGGCCTTGAACTCCTCGGCCTCGACCTGTTGCTCGTCATGCTCGCCGAGCTCGCGCTGGATGGCCTTGAGCTGTTCGCGCAGGAAGTACTCGCGCTGGACTTTTTCGATGTTGGATTGGGCCTCGGACTGGATCTTCCGGCCCAGCGTCAGCACCTCGATCTCATTGTTCAACAGGCCGAGCAGACGCTTCAACTTTTCGGCCACCGAGTCGAGTTCGAGCAGGCGCTGCGCCTCGGCCAAGTCCATGCGCTGATACGTAGCGATGGTATAGATCAGCTGACGCGCGTCCTCGATATTGGCGACGGCCGAGCTCAACTCGCCCGGCATCGACGGCACAAGCTCGGCGACAGCCGCGAACTGGTCGCGCACGCTGCGCACCAGGGCGTCCATCTCAAGCCCGTCTTCGACCTGCTCCGGCGCCAGTTGCACGCGCGCCCTGAGATAAGGCTCCTTGTCGACGAACCCTGTCACGCGGAACCGTCCGACGCCCTGCACGAGCAAGCGCACCGTGCCATCCGGCGCGCGGAACATCCTCAGAACCGCCGCAGCCGTACCCACGGTGTACAGCTCCTCGGCGGTGGGCTCTTCTTTCTCAGGCACCTTCGAGGCGACGAGGCCGATGACGCGCTGACCGACGGCCGCGTCGTCGATCAACTTGATCGATCGAGGCTGCCCGACCGTCAGCGGCACGGCGGTCAACGGATAGACGACCGTGCCGCGCAGCGGCAGGATTGCCAGGGTCTCCGGCAGGATCAACTCGTTCCCTTCCGGATCGACAGGCGTGTCGCTCACGTTGACGCTCGTCGTCGGCGACTCGGGAACCGGCTCCGGTGCGGGTGCGGGGTCAGGCTCGGCCGCGCTGGGCGGCGTGCCGGTTGGGGCATCCGGGGGCGAGTCCTCGGCGAACGCGGCGGGCAAGGTGCTGGAGGGGACCGCCAGCAGCATCAGGGCCTGCGGACCGAGCTCGAAGTGGTCGCGCGAGTGTGACAGGATCAGCCGATAGCCTGGGGTCGAGCGTTTTGGATTGGGCATAGCGTGGGTCACGCGAGCGCGTTCAGCGCACGTCGATGCGTGTCGGACGTCGCTTGGCGATGACGACGCGCAACGTGCCGGTCTCGTAGGTTGCCGTTGCCTCGTTGGCCTCGACCGCATCCGGAAGATCGACAACAGCGCGGAACTCCCCCGTGTTGATCTCCATCTGGTGGTACGCGCGCAATTCACCGCGCGGCGACCGGCGAACGCCAAAGATATGCACGCGGCGGCCCTGCAGCGCGATGCGAAAGTCCTCGCGACTGATGCCGGCGACGTCCATCTCGATCACGAAATCGGTCTCGGTCTCGTAGACATCGGTCGGCGGCCGCCAGGTCTGGCGCTGCGGCGAGACGTGCCAGGTGGTGCCTGGCTCCAACCGTGTCAGGATGACCCGGGTGAAGGTGACATCATCGTCCATGCGAGGATTCTAGCACGGGCCCTCAGGCCGTCGACGACAGCGCGGTCCGGTCGCGGCGCGAGGCGTGTGCTTTTCCGGCTCCGGCCGCGGGGACCCATGACCCACACGCGAACGGCTGCCTGGGCTCGCCGGGAGAAACCTCGGTCATTTCGCGGCAAAATCGACGAACAGGGCCGACTTGAATGTTATACAAACTGGCCCGAACGGTGTACTCTATAAGGGCCCCAACGCGTCCTCCGGCAAGTACGCGCCAGTTGCCTGATGCAGACGCAGACTGGCCGGATGGCCAATGAGCCGACTTTCGCGCGGCGAGCTTGAAGCAATCCTCGCCAACGCACTTCTTCGCTTCGAAAAGGACCAACTGGGTCGCGGTCCTGTCGAAACGCGCGCTTACCTCATTGAAAACCTGGTCGTGATCATGGCCCGCGGCGTTTTGACGCCGGAGGAAACCGCTCTCGTTCGGGCGCCGCGTGGCCCCGACCTCGTTCGCCAGATCCGACGCGAGTTGCTCGAGGCCTCGCGCGCGCGGCTCGAAAGCATCGTTCAAGGCGCAACGGGCTGCCATGTCAACAGCATCCTGAGCGATATTGACGTCGACTCAGCTGAATGCGTGTTTGTGTTCGTGCTCAACGAGCGCCCGGACGAGCGCTATGGCTGGCGCTGACCGATCCGCGCCCAACTTTGTGATTTCCTTCACTAGCTCATTGGGCCACCCCGATCGTATAGTGGGCGAGGTTTGATCGTGCCGGTCGCGTGCGTCAAATAGGCGCGGCGGCCGACGGTTCCCTTATCCGGCGGACAAAGCGAAGCGTCGTCGCGTCACCCAAGACGACGGGTTGCCCTGTAGGCCGACACATCGTATGCGCCAATTCCGGCGCCGACGATGTGTCGGCTTTTTTCGTTTCAGGAGGCCCTTATGCTTGCTCGATCGATCCATCCCGAACCCCCAAATGACGATCTGCGCTGGAAGCCGGTGATCGCGACGATGCGCCGCTACGGCTTCGCGTCGCACGCGTTGATTGAAACGCTGCACACGGTGCAATCGACCTTCGGCTATCAGGACGAGGTCGCGATGCGTTTCGTGGCCCAATGTCTGAAGGTGCCGCTGAGCCGTGTCTACGGCGTCGCGACCTTCTATCACTTCTTCCAGCTCAAGCCGCCGGGCGAGCATACCTGCGTCGTGTGCATGGGCACGGCCTGCTACATCAAGGGCGCCGCGCACCTGCTCGAGGCCATGGAGGACCGCTATGGCTTGAAGCCCGGCGAGACGACCGAGGACGGCAAGGTCTCGCTGCTCACGGCGCGCTGTTTGGGCTCGTGCGGTCTGGCGCCGGCAGCCGTCCTCGACGGCAACGTCGAAGCCAAGATGGCGCCGCCCACGTTGCTGGAGCATGTCGAGAAGATGGCGCTGTCGGCGCATCCGAAGCCGGCCGAAGTGTCCGAGGAGGTAATGGTGTCATGACTCCAGAAGGCCTCCAACAAGTCGCGGAAAAGGAACGATCGACCAGCGCCGCCCACGGTTTGTACGTGTGCACCGCGGCCGGCTGCGTGTCGTCGGGCGCCGACGAAGTGCTCAAGGCGCTGAAGGCCGAGGCCAAGGCCAAGGGCGTCGCCTGCCAGGTCAAAGGCGTCGGCTGTCTGGGCATGTGCCAGGCCGGCCCGCTTGTGGTCGGCATGCCGGCCGGTCATCTGAATCAGTTCGTGGCGCCCGGTGACGCGGGCGAGATCATCGACACCCTGGGGCAGCAACCGCCCGAGCGTCTGGCGCTCGACCCGGATCAGCCCTTCTTCACCCGGCAGCACAAGATCGTGCTCGAGAACTCGGGCATGATCGACGCCGAGCGGATCGAGGAATACGTGGCGGCGGGCGGGTACGAGGCGCTCACCAACGCGCTTACGCATCTCACCCCGGCTGCCGTGATCGAGCAGATCACGGCGAGCGGGCTGCGTGGACGCGGCGGCGCGGGCTTCCCCACCGGAGTCAAGTGGGCGACGGTCGCCAAGGCTTCCGGCACGCGCAAGTTCGTGGTGTGCAACGCCGACGAAGGCGACCCGGGCGCGTTCATGGACCGCAGCGTCCTTGAAAGCGATCCGCATCGCGTGCTCGAGGGCATGGCGATCGCGGCATATGCGATCGGCGCGCATGAGGGCTATCTGTACGTCCGGGCGGAGTATCCGCTGGCGGTCAAGCGTCTCAAGATCGCGATCAAGCAGGCGGAGCGTCTGGGTGTCCTGGGTCGCAACATCCTCGAGACCGGTTTTGACTTCCACATCGAGGTCCGCCTCGGGGCCGGCGCTTTCGTCTGCGGCGAAGAGACCGCGCTGATCGCGTCGATCCAGGGCGGGCGCGGCAATCCGCGCCCACGACCGCCCTTCCCGGCCGAACGCGGGTTGTGGCAGAGCCCGACCCTGATCAACAACGTCGAGACGTTTGCCAACGTCCCGGCGATCTTGAAGCACGGCGCGGCCTGGTTCGCGGCGATCGGCACCGAGAAGAGCAAGGGTACCAAGGTCTTCGCCCTGGCCGGCGCCGTCCGCAACACGGGTCTGGTCGAGGTGCCGATGGGCATCACGCTGCGCGAGATCGTGTACGACATCGGCGGCGGCATCCCGGGCGATCGCGCGCTCAAGGCCGTGCAGACCGGCGGCCCGTCGGGCGGGTGCATCCCGGCCGAGTACATCGACATGCCCGTCGATTACGAGACGCTCAACAAGCTCGGCTCGATCATGGGCTCGGGCGGCATGATCGTCATCGACGACTCGGCCTGCATGGTCGACGTCGCCCGTTTCTTCATGGAATTTTGCATGACCGAATCGTGCGGCAAATGCGTGCCGTGCCGCGCGGGCACAGTGCAGATCCATGGCCTGCTGACCAAGATCGCGCGCGGCGAGGCCGACCTGGAAGATCTGGATCGGCTCGAGAAATTGAGCCTGATGGTCAAGCGTGCCAGCCTGTGCGGGCTCGGCCAATCGGCGCCGAACCCGGTGTTGAGCACGTTGCGTTACTTCCGCGAGGAGTATCTCGCCCATGTGGTCGAACACCGCTGCCCGTCGGGCGTGTGCAAGATCGCGGCTGAGGGGGAGGTGATTCGATGACCACCAACGCGAGCGTCAAGACCCTGAAGATCGACGACCGCGACATCGGCGCGACCGGGGATCAAACCGTGCTGGAGGTCGCGCGCGAGAACGGCATCCGCATCCCGACCCTGTGCCACCTCGAGGGTCTGATGCCGGTCGGCGCCTGCCGGATGTGTCTGGTGGAGGTCGTCGGATTGAACAAGCTCGTGCCGGCCTGCAACACCAAGGTGTGGGAAGGCATGGAAGTGCGCACCCAGACCCCGGAGCTCAAAGAGCTTCGCCGGATGACGCTGGAGTTGCTCTTCGCCGAGCGCAACCACATCTGTTCCGTGTGCGTGTCGAATGGGCACTGCCAGCTGCAGGGGCTCGCCACCGAGCACGGCATCGATCACATCCGCTTCCCGTACCAGTATCCGCGGTTGCACGTCGACACCACGCATCCGCGCTTTGGCATGGACCCGAACCGGTGTGTTCTCTGCGGCCGCTGTGTGCGCGTCTGCGCCGAAGTCGAGGGCGCGCATGTTTGGGACATGATGGGCCGCGGCGCCGGCACGCAGATCACGGCCGAGCTACGCGCGCCATGGGGCCTGGCCAGGTCGTGCACGAGCTGCGGCAAGTGCGTGCAGGTCTGCCCGACCGGCGCGCTCTTCGAGAAGGGCCGCGCCGTCGCCGAGATGGAGAAGCGGCGCGACTTCGTGCCCGCGATCCTGGCCGGACGCGACGAGGAGGAAGTGCTGGTTCCGTGACGTGCGCTTCAGCACGAGCGAGGAACCAGAGCGCGGGAGCGACATCGCTCCCGCGCTCTCGCGTCTCAGCGTCCCAAGACCGCGACGACGACCTGCGGGGTCACATAGGCCTCGCACAGCGCGGCGACGGCCAGCAGCGGAATGACGACCAGAAGATAAATGCGGGCCCAGTCGGCCACCGAGAGCAGCCAGGCCTCGCCGACCGTCCGACCGGGCGGCGGTGCCAGGAAACTGACGCTCATCCGCAGGATCGCACCGCCCGCGATCAACGCCGCCGGGATCTCGAACACGCCGTGCGGCAGCACAAAGGCGCTGAAGAACGTCGCGGCGTTCACGCCGAAGGTCGCCAGCTGCCCCGAGAGAAAGCCCGCGATACCCAACGGCATCATCAGCAGCAACAGCGCGAGCACGCCCCACGACGCGATGCCGGCCAACGAGGCCAGGCCGATCGCGCGCACGTTGTTGACGAAGATCCAGAAAGCGCCGTTCAGGCTCGAGATCCCGGACTGGTCGAAGCGCGCGGCCACGTCGCCGAACGCGACGTCGCGCGTGAACTGTTCGGGCAGCCGGTACTGGCCCGCTTCGATGTACCCCAGGCTGGTGCCGGCCAACAACGCGATTGCGACGACCGCGATCGGCAAGGCCGTGCGAACCACGGCGCCGACCACTTCACGCCGATACCAGCGCCATGGCCCTTCGCCCTTCCGACGCTCGCCGATGAAAGCGCGCGCGAAGAACCGCCAGGCGGCCGCGAGGTCGAGCTTGTCGAGCTCCCGGCCCAACAACTCCTCGCGTCTGAAGAGGCGCACGCCCATCCGCCACAGGCCAGTGAGCACGGCGGCGAGCCCGAGCATGATCCACCACAGCAGATTGAGCTCGCCCCAGAGCATCAACACGGTCAGGCCCTGGATCAGCATGGCGAACGGGATGATCACGAAGCTGGCGAGCAGGTTGGCCGCGCGCACCGTCGTGACCTGCGATGAGATCACCACGGCCGCCGACACCATCACCGCCGCCTGCAATACGGCCATCAGCGCGATCTGGGCGTACAGCCCGGGGGCCGGCAGCCAGCCGGATTGCAGGTACACGCCGGCGACGTAGACGACGATGCCAAGCTGGCTCGACGCGATCGGCGTCAGCATCGACGCCAGGGCCTTGCCGACGAACAACTCCGTATCGGAGAGCGGCGTGGCCAGCAACGGCTCGAGCGTCAGTCGCTCTTTCTCGCCCACGAAGCTCTCGAGCGCCAGAACCAACGACACTGCGATCGGGAAGAACCCGACGACCATCATCAGGAAGGGCGTGAGACGGGCGCCGTCCAGCGCCCCACCCGTCGTGTTCACATACGAGACCATGCGCTCGGCCGTGAACGTCATCAGAGACGGAAAGATCACGGTCAGGATGATGATCGGCGTGAGAATGCGCCAGTCGCGAAGCTGGTCGCGGATTTCGCGTTTGCCGATGATCCACACGCGGCGGACGCTCAAGGACAGGCTTCGGGCCTCAACGGACATCGGGCGCCTCCACGACCTGCAGATAAACGTCTTCGAGGCTGCGCTCGACCTCGGCCAGCGCCAGGACGGGCGCCTGGCGTTCGGCGAGCCAGGCGATCGTCGCCGGGTTGGCGATTTCCGGCGCCTCGGTGCGATAGCGCACCCACGTGTCACCCTGGGCGACCACGTCGAGACGCTCGGAGAGCGCCGCGGCCAGACCGTTGAGCGGCGCCGCCAGCCGCAGCTCGAAGACAACCGGGCCGAGCAGCTTGCGTTTCAATTCGACCGGGGTCCCGCGCTCGATGATGGCGCCGCGGCGGATGATCGCGATCTGATCGGCGAGTTGTTCGGCCTCATGCAGGTTGTGGGTGCAGAGCAGAATCGTCCGTCGTTCGTTGCGCAGGGCCGCGATCGCGTCGCGGACGGCGCGCACCGAAACCGGATCCATCGCCGACGTCGGCTCATCGAGCACCAGAACGTCGGGGTCATGCAGCATGACGCGGATCAGGGCCAACTTTTGGCGCATCCCCTTCGAATACTCGCCCAGCCGCTTGTCGCGCGCATCGGCCAACCCGAACTGCTCGAGCAATTGGGTGACGCGTCTGCGCATCGCGTCGGGTTCGAGGCCGTACAGCTCGCCAAAGAAGGTCAGATATTCCATCGAGCGCATGCGCGCGTACAGGCCATGATGTTCGGTGAGGACGCCCACGCGTCGCCGCACCTCCTCGGCCTGCGTCACCACATCGAGGCCCGCGATCCGCGCCCAACCCGAGGTCGGCTGCAGGATCGATGTCAGCATGCGGATCGTGGTGGTCTTCCCGGCGCCGTTCGGCCCTAGCAACGCCAGGACCGAGCCCGCCGGCACCTCGAGCGAGACGCCGCGGACAGCCGTGAATGATTCGAATTGCTTGGTCAGTTGATGTGCGACGATCATCGCGATCAAGATTATACGGCCCGGGTGTTCGGTTCCCAACGCGACACAGGTACCAGGACGTTATGTCGCAGCGGGCCGACACTCGTGCGGAGTGCGGAAGTGAATCAGTACCAGAGCTCGACACTCAAACGGCAGGCTAGGCCGCACGGATTTCGTGCCGTCGCAACCGACGATGGCGATGCGCAAGGAAGAACGCCGCCAAAACGGCCACGACGACCATGAAATACTGATTGGTGTTGATGCCCAGGGTCTGGTTGTTGTCCAGCCGGAGGAAATCCAAAAAGAAGCGCAGCGTCGGATAGGCCATCAAATAGACGATGAAGACGTCACCGGGCTTGAGCCACCCCGCATACCGACGTGCGACGTAGAGCAGCCCAAGACAGATGAGGATGTTCCCAAAGGCTTCGTACAGGAATAACGGATGAAAACGGAGGGCCGGATCGGTATAGCCGAGGATGCGATGCGCGGCGTCGATGTCGAGGCCCCAGGGCAGTGTCGTTGGCGCGCCATACAGTTCCTGGTTGATGAAGTTGCCCCAACGCACGACCGCCTGAGCCAGAGCGACACCCGGGGCCGCCCAATCCGCGACATCCGCGAACGGCAGGTTGCGACGTCGACAAAAGAGCCAGACGGCCAGGACGCCGCCGATGATGCCGCCCGGGATGCCCAGACCGCCGTTGTTGATGGCGAGCGCCGCCGGCAGCCGCAGGGTGAAGTCGCCCCACTGGAAGACCGGCAACGTGTTGCTGAAGTTCAGGTAATACCAGACGTCGACGCCCTGGCTGGGCGGAGGGGTCAGGATGTGCCAAAGCCGCGCGCCGAGGATGCCGCCGCCAAGCGCCCACAGCAACGCATCCCAGATCGGTTCAGGATCATGGCCGTGGCGAACCGCTTCTCGGGCGGTCAGCCAGGCGCCGATCGCCGCGCCGACGACCATGATCACCCCGTAGAAGTGGATGTACAGCGTCCCGAGGTGAATGCCGGTCTGGTCGATGGACATGGGCTTGTGCGCGCCAACGGGCTGGGACGATCGTCCTCAGGCGTTGTCACCGCCGGCCTCGGCGTTCTCGCTACGCGAACTCTCGACGGCCGGGACGCTGGCCGCTGGCCGGGCCTTCAACTCGTGCCGGCGCAACCGACGATGGCGCTGCGCCAGGTAAATGCCCGCAGCGATCGCGACGACGAGCATGATCGCCTGATTGGTGTTGATGCCCAGGGTCTGATTGTTGTCCAGCCGAAGGAAGTCCAGCAGGAAGCGCAGCGCCGGATAGGCGATCAGGTAGATCACGAACAGATCGCCGTCTTTGAGCCAGTGCGTGTACTTCCGCGCCAGATACAGCAGCCCAACGCAGATCAGGACGTTGCCGATGCTCTCGTAAAGGAAGAGCGGATGGAAGCGCAGCGCCGGATCGGTATAGCCGAGGATGCGATGCGCGGCGTCGATATCGAGGCCCCAGGGCAGCGTCGTCGGCGCGCCATACAGTTCCTGGTTGATGAAGTTGCCCCAGCGGCCGATCGCCTGCGCGAGGATCAGGCCGGGCGCCGCCCAGTCGACGAACTTTGCGAACGGGATGTCCCGGCGGCGGCAGAAGATCCACACGGCCAGAACGCCGCCGATGACGCCACCCGGGATGCCCAACCCGCCGTTGTTGATGGCAAAGGCCGCAGGCACCTGGATGTTGACGTTGCCCCACTGGAAGACGGGCAGCATGTTGGTCAGGTTGAGGTAGTACCAGGCGTCGACGCCCTGGCTGGGCGGCGGCGTAAGGATGTGCCAGAGACGCGCGCCGATGATGCCGCCGAGCAACGCCCACAATAGCGCGTCCCAGACCGGCTCGGGGTCATGGCCGGTGCGCGCGGCTTCGCGCGCGGCCAGCCAACCGGCCACGAAGGCGCCCGAAACCAGGATCAACCCATAGAAGTGGAAGAAGATCGGCCCAAGATGAATGCCGGTTTGGTCGATGTACATGGTCAGCGCGAGACATCGGGCGCGAACCGCGCGGGGCCAGGCCCTCGGGCGCGGTGGTCGCTCGAGGCTCAGTTCTCCTGTTTCGAATAGGCCTGCTTACGAACGTGCCAGGTGCGTTGCAGCGCCGTGAAATTCGCGAAGATCGCCAGAATCCAGATCGCGACCCAGGGGATGTTGAAGAGCAGACACGGCGCCATGATCAGGTAGCGCTCGAGCCGCGTCATCACGCCCACGTTGGCCGTGAAGCCGAGCGACTCGGCGCGCGACTTGGTGTACGAGACCATCACGCTGCCCATGATCGCCAGAAAGACCAGGATCACGTTCACGCGGCCCATCGGGTCGTTGCTATAGACGTAGAAGTAGGCCAGACCAAGCAAGATCAGCATTTCGGACCAGCGGTCCGTCACCGAGTCGACGAACGCGCCGAAACGCGTCGGCTGATTGAGCCGGCGAGCCATCGTGCCGTCGAGCGCGTCGAACGGCCCCCCCACGAGGATGAAGATCCCGCCGAGGGCCATCGCGCCTTGCGAAATGAAGAATGCTCCGACGGCGTTGAGCACCAGGCCGGCGCCGGTCATGTAGTTGGGGTGGATCCCAAGCCGATTGAAGAAATCGGCCACCGGATCGACGACCCCCTTGAACGTCACCCGAAACCAATCGGTGACGGTCGCCGCCTTTGCGGTCGGCTTTTCGCTCTGCATGCTGTTCGCCTCGTATGGCCCGGTATGCCGCTGGGCCCGGGCCGATCGGCCCGGGCCCAGCCCTGCGACGGCGGGCGTCACTTGCCCGCGATGAAATCCTCGAGTTTGCGCTTGGCGATCTCGTCGGTGTATTGCTCCGGCGGCGACTTCATGAAGTAGCTCGACGGCGCCTTGATCGGGCCGCCGATGCCGCGGTCTAGCGCGAGCTTGGCGCAGCGCACGGCATCGATCACGACGCCGGCCGAGTTGGGGCTATCCCACACCTCGAGCTTAAGTTCAACGTTGAGCGGAACGTTGCCAAAGGTCGTGCCCTCGAGGCGGATGTACGCCCACTTGCGATCGGTCAGCCACGGCACGTAGTCCGACGGGCCGACGTGGATCTTTTCGTCGTCGATTTCGAAGTCGAGCTGCGACGTGACAGCCTGGGTCTTCGAGATCTTCTTCGACTCGAGGCGCTCGCGCTCGAGCATGTTGAAGAAGTCTGTGTTGCCGCCGAAGTTCAGCTGATAGGTGCGATCGAGGCGAACGCCGCGGTCCTTGAACAGATTTGCCAGCACGCGATGCGTGATCGTGGCGCCGACCTGGCTTTTGATGTCGTCGCCCACGATCGGCACGCCGGCCTCGACGAAGCGCTTCGACCAGTATGGCGACGAGGCGATGAACACGGGGATGCAGTTGACGAAGCCGCAGCCGGCCTCGATCACCTGCTCGACGTACCACTTGGTCGCCATCTCGGAGCCGACCGGCAGGTAGCTCACCACCACGTCGGTCTTGGTCTCTTTGAGTATGCGCACGATGTCGGCCGTTGGGCCAGGCGCTTTCTTGACCATCTGCGACAGGTACTTGCCGATGCCGTCGTGGGTCATGCCGCGCTGGACGGGGACGCCGAGCTTGGGCACATCCGAGAACTTGATCGTGTTGTTGGGGTGCGCGAAGATGGCCTCGCTCAGATCCTTGCCGACCTTCGTGTCGACCACGTCGAAGGCGGCCGAGAACTCGATGTCGCGGACGTGGTAGCCGCCGAGATTGACGTGCATCAGCCCAGGGACACGGTCGGCTTCCTTGGCGTTTCGATAGAACTCGACGCCCTGAACCAGCGACGAAGCACAATTGCCCACGCCGATGATGGCGACGCGGACTTTCTTGCCGGATTTCTTTGCCACTTCTCCTCCAGAAGGCGCCGCGGCTCGCGCAGCGCGGGGGTTGCGAACAGGGAGTCATTATAGCGTGCCCGCGCAGCCGGAAAAGGGTGACAGCCAGGGGAATCACACCCGCGATGCGACAGCCGTGGCGGTTGCGCACGTCATGTCCGTCATGCTTCTTTTCTTGCACGGCACGCCTCGGTATGCTATACTCTCCGGGCTGTCGCGGGGCGTGGCTCAGTTTGGCTAGAGCACTCGGTTCGGGACTGAGAGGTCGAGCGTTCAAATCGCTCCGCCCCGACACAACAAAAAGACCCACGGGATCTCCTGTGGGTCTTTTGTTTTCCGGGTCAGGTAGGATCGTCAACCCCGCAACCGCCCCGTCGCCCGCCGATGCCTCGACGACCCAGCCGACGCCCGGCTTCAGCGCGATCTGCGGCTGCAGACATAGATGAACTTCTGCTCACCGCCGCCCGGCGTCCGGTGGACCTCGGCGGCGGTCTCCACCAACTCGAAGTCCGGGCCGAGCAAGGCGTGGAGTTCGTCGGCCCCGTAGCGGACGACGTCGAGACCGCTGCATTGCGTCGGGCCGTCGGGCGCGAAGGTGGCGATGATCGCCAGGCCGCCAGGCGCGACGGCGCCGCGCAAGGTCTCGAGATAACGCCGCCGATCTTCGGAGTCGGTCAGAAAGTGAAACACGGCCCGGTCGTGCCAGACCCCGACCGATGCCTCAGGCACGTCCGCCGACGTGACGTCGGCCACGACCCACGCCACCTGATCCACCCGTTCGGCAAGACGCTGGCGGGCAATGCGCACCGCGTTCGCCGAGACATCGAGCACGGTGAGGCGCCGGTACCCGGCCGAGAGCAGGTCGCCGATCAGCGTCGTGGCGCCACTGCCTACATCCAGGATCGCGGTGTCACGATCCGCCGCATAGCGCTCGATCAAGTTCAACGACTGCGCCGCGTGGGGTTGAAACCAGCTGACCTGGGTGACGTCTTTCGCTGAGTAGATCGCGTCCCAGTGGGTTTTCGAATCCACCATCTGCATCTGTTCCTTTTCGACGATGGGCGCGCCGCCTGACTCTTTCGGGCGTCGGTCACATGCCGTTTCAATTCCGATGGTACCTATGTTGGATTGTCGCGATGTTTCGATATACACACAATGCCCCTAGCGTAGGATCGACTTGCCCCGGGGGACCGCCGATCTCTCTTCAACAACGCCTGCCCGCGCCGATCTCGGCGCAATCAGACCCACTGTGTCATGCGTTTTCGGAGGATCCACCGAAGCCCGCGTCCTCCGAGCATCACCCGCGAGCTTGACGCGTCCGTCACCTGCGTGCGAGAGGCGGTTCATCAATCACACATGAGCGGTTTATTCGGCGTAGTTGATCGACATCGGCACGTGGCGAGCGGAGGCCTGACCTCCGCGATCGCCCGACGCTTGGCGCATTACGAGTGGCACCGCGCCGAATGGTTCGCCGATCCAGTTGTCAACGTCGCGCTCGGACGCATCGGCATCGGCATCTTCAATTCCGAAACCCAACCGACCTGGTCCGCGGATCGTCAGATCGCCGTGTTCCTGGCGGGAGAACTTTCGCCCCTGGACGACTCTCCCGCAGAACCGGCCGCCGAACTGGTGATTCGCCTGTACGTGCAGCATGGGCCGTCGTTTGCCCGCCACCTTCAAGGGGCCTTTGTCGTGGCCCTCTGGGATCGTTTACACGGGCAACTGGTGCTAACCAACGATCGCTTCGGTTTGTACCCGTTGTTCTACTCGCTCCAAAACGATCGCTTGCTGTTTGCGCCGGAGATGAAGGGCATCCTGTGCGACCCCGGCTTTCGTAAGATCGCGGACCCCGTGGCACTGGCCCAATATGTGCGTTTTCAGCATCTGCTCGGCGAGCGAACGTTCCTTGAGGACATCACGCTGCTTCCGCCGGCCTCGGCGCTCGTATATGCCGCCGAGACCGGCGAATGCCGCATCCAACCCTACTGGTCGTTCACCGAGATCCCCGAACGACCGGGGGTTAGCCTGGACGATGCCGTCGTGGAGGCCGGCCGTCTCCTGCGGCGAGCGGTCCGACGCCAATCCGGCGATGCCTATCGCGCCGGGGTGTTCCTCAGTGGCGGGCTCGATTCGCGCGTCATCCTGGGCATGATCGATCGACGGCCGGTCCAAACGCTCACCTACGGCGCGCGAAACTCGCGTGACGTGTATTACGCCGACCTGGTGGCGCGGACGGCCGGCAGCGACCATCACTGGTTCGACCTGCGGGACGGTCGTTGGGTGATCGAGCAGGTCCAGCAGCACCTGAACATGACCGAGGGCCAACACAGTTGGATCCACGCGCACGGGATGTCGGTGCTGTCGTCGGCTCGCTCTCTGATGGACGTCAACCTGAGCGGATGGGACGGCGGCACGATCATGGGTCACGACGATACCCTCGACCGCCTGTTGACCCAGGCCGTCAGCGAGCAGGCCCTCACGACCCGGCTCTTCGAGCTGTTCAACCAGCGGTTCACCTGGCCCGGTCTGACGGAGGCCGAGGAGCGTCTGCTCTACACCAATCGAACGTGGCGGCAGTTGCGTGGGCTCGCTTTCGACTCGTTTGCGGAGACGCTGCAGCCCTATCTCGGCCTGCGGCTGGATCTGCGGGCCGAGTATTTCTACATCCGCAACCATTGCGGGCGGCTGACGCACAACATGATCACCATGTACCGGTCCCATTTCGAGGCGCGCTTCCCGTTCTTCGACTATGCGCTCTTCGACTTCTTGTATTCGTTGCCGGCCGAACGACGCGGTCACAAGGTGTTGTACGCGGCCCTGCTCGAGCGAGAAATGCCGCACCTCGCCAGGATCCCATATGACCACGACGAATTCCTGCCGACCTCACGGCAATGGCTGCGACGGGCGCACGCGCTCGCCATCAAGGTCGGGCGCCGGGCCCGCCGAGCCCTCGGCGGACGCTGGCCGGAGCGATCGACGTTGTATGCGGACTACGAAGCCTATTTGCGCAACGACCTGCGGCCCTGGGCCGAAGACGTGCTGTTGGACCCAAGAACATCCGCCCGGGGGTTTTTCGAGCCCGGGTTTCTGCGCACGCTCCTTGCACGTCATTTCTCGGGACTCGAGCAATGGACGATCGGCAAGATCGCGCCTCTGATGACCTACGAGATGATGGCGCGTCAACTCATCGACAGCTAGATCGGGTCAGGCGGGGCGTCAGACCGGGCGACGGGCGGGCGCAAGTCGGCGCGTCGCCTTGGGCCTCGACTGGTACTGAGCGATCATTGACCGGGACAGCATCGATTTGGATAATCGCCAAATCGGCGTCTTTTCGTCCAATTTTTCGCGGGAGCGATCGATGACGTCTGCGTCTTCGACGGTATCGCGTCCATCCGTGTGGCTGGCCCGGGCCCAATGGCGGCCCGAGGCAAGCCTCCGGCTGTTCTGCCTGCCATTCGCCGGGAGCGGCGCCGCCGTGTTTTCGAGCTGGTCTGACGCGCTCCCGGACACGATCGAGCTGTGTCCCATTCAGCTCCCCGGACGAGAGAGCCGTCTGCGTGAGAGCGCCCACGATCGGCTGAAGCCGCTGGTCGAGGACCTGGGACAGGCCTTGCGCCCCTACCTCGACAAACCCTATGCACTGTTCGGGCACAGCTTGGGGGCGCTCATCGCCTTTGAGCTGGCGCGACACCTGCGCCGGTGCGGTCTTGCACTCCCCGAGCATCTATTTGTCTCGGCCCGGCGTGCGCCGCAATTGCCCGACCCGGACAGTCCTCTGCACGTGCTCGCCGATCGCGTCTTCGTGGAAAGGCTTCAGCAGCGGTACAACGCCATCCCGGACGTCATACTCCAGGATCCGGACTACCTTCAGCTGTTCATCCCAACGTTGCGCGCCGACTTCGCCGTCGTGGAAACCTATGCCTACGATGACGCGCCCGCCCTGGATTGCCCGATCACGGGCTTTGGCGGGCGCGACGATCCACGCGCGACGCCGGAAGCCATGGCGGGTTGGCGAATGCACACCACAAAGGCTTTCGATATGGTGACGTTTCCTGGGGGGCACTTCTTCCTGCAGCCGGCACGGATTGAACTGCTCCGGGCATTGATCGGCGCGTTGGCGCCGCAATCGTAGGGTCGCGATCTTCACCGCACGCTTCAGGGGGCCGGAACATTGCCACCAACCGCGTTAACCCTTCGGGGGCCCCTTTCTGGCGAGTGTTCCTGCGCCAAACGTGCGTCAATTCGACGGGGTTGACCCTGACCTCGCCACGACACCCAACGCCTTTGGCAACACCGCGCGATGACGCGTCGTGACGGCCTTGACGATCACGTTGGCTAACCGTACTCGAGACTAGACCGTGCCATGTCGCGTGATCGCGCCTTGACCGAGCGCCGACGCGGAAGCGCTGCCGCCCGGTCGCAAAACGCGCTGCGAAGGGCGATATCGGGCGCGTCGACGACTTGGCCGGATGAGGCACCCGCATGAATCAGCTACGCGGGCACGCCCCTGCGGTGCGGGCAGCGCCGCCTGCGGCCACTGGCACCGGAACCTGACCGGCTGGATGTGCCGGCCAACGGGCGTTGACTCGACGGGCCCCTGCCTCGACGAGATCTGACCGGTCTGGCCCGGTGGGAGTGACGAATGCCGAAGAACCTAACTGCCGGTGGCGCGACGAATCGAGAACCTATCGCGATCATCGGGATCGGCTGCCGATTCCCGGGCGGTGTCACCGATGCTGGTTCGTTCTGGAGTCTGCTTGAGTCGGGCCGGGATGCCATCACCGAGATCCCGCCGGATCGATTTGACGTCGATGCGTTCTTCGACCCTACACCCGCCACGCCCGGCAAGATCATGTCGCGCTGGGGCGGCTTCATCGCCGATATCGACCGCTTCGACGCGGCTGCTTTTGGCATATCGCCGCGGGAGGCCGAACGACTGGATCCCCAACAGCGATTGTTGCTCGAAGTAAGCGCCGAGGCGCTCGCCGATGCCGGCGTCCCCGTCGAACGGCTGGCCGGAAGCCAGACCGGCGTGTTCGTCGGGGTGTGGCTCAGTGACTACGAGGCCCGCCTGTTCGACGAGCCACGCGACGTCGATTTCTACATGACCACGGGGAGCGGGCGCTATTCCGCGTCCGGTCGGCTCTCGTATGCGTTCGGGTTCCAGGGCCCAAGCCTGACCGTCGACACAGCCTGCTCATCGTCGCTCGTGGCGGTGCATCTGGCGTGCCGCAGCCTGTGGGCCGGCGATTGCACCGTGGCGCTGGCCGGCGGCGCCAACGTCATCCTGCAGCCACACATCACGATCGCATACTCGCAGTCGCGCATGATGGCGCCGGATGGCCGCTGCAAGTTTGGCGACTCCCGCGCCGACGGCTATGTGCGCAGCGACGGCGCTGGCGTGGTCGTGCTCAAGCCGCTCGGCGCCGCGCTCGCCGACGGCGATCCGATCTATGCCGTGATCCGCGGCGGCGCCGTGAACAACGACGGACGGACGAGCGGATTCATGACCACGCCCGGAAGCGCCGGTCAAGAGGAGATGCTGCGCAAGGCGTACGCCGATGCCGGCGTCGCGCCGGGTCGGATCCGGTACGTGGAGGCACATGGCACCGGCACGCGCGCCGGCGACCCCGTCGAGATCGGCGCGCTTGGCCAGGTGCTGGCCGAAGGACGCCCCGCCGGCGCTCACTGCCGGGTCGGGTCGGTCAAGACCAACATCGGACACACGGAGGGCGCCGCCGGTGTCGCTGGCCTGATCAAGGTGGCGCTGGCCCTGCACCACGACCATCTGCCGGCCAGTCTCAACTGCCTTGCGCTCAACCCCGAGATCCCGTGGCCCGATCTACCTGTCGAATTGCAGCGCGAGCCCGGCGCCTGGCCCGAGGGTTCTGGACCGAAGTTGGCCGGGGTGAGCGCCTTTGGCATCGCGGGCACGAACGCCCACGTCGTGTTGGAGGAGGCGCCAACCCAGAACGTGGGCCGGACCGCGGCGCCGTCGGCATACCTCCTACCGCTCTCGGCGCAATCACCCGAAGCTCTGCAGGCCGTCGCGCTTCAATATCAGGACGTACTCCGAACCGCCGACGCCGCAGACGTCTGCTACACCGCGGCCGTGCGACGGTCGCATCACGAGTACCGACACGCGATCGTGGGCCGCTCGGCCGCCGAACTGGCGCGCGGGCTGGCCGAAACGCCCACCGACACGCTCGAAGCAACCCGAGGCCGGCCGCGCATCGTCTTCGTCTTCCCTGGCCAGGGATCGCAATGGGCGGGCATGGGGCGCGATCTGCTCGCCCAGTCACCGGTGTTCCGCACGGCGCTCGAGGAATGCGACGCGGCGCTTCGGCCGTACACGGATTGGTCGCTGCTCGACCAACTGACCGCAGCCGACGCGAACGCGCGCCTCGACGAGATCGACGTCATTCAACCGACACTGTTCGCACTGGAAGTGGCGCTCGCGGCCGTCTGGCAGGATTGGGGCGTCAGACCTGATGCAGTCGTCGGGCACAGCATGGGCGAAGCCGCGGCAGCCTACGTGTCTGGCGCGTTGAGCCTGGCCGACGCGGCCGCGCTGATCTGCCGGCGCAGCCAGCTGATGAAGCGTCTTAGCGGCCGCGGCGCGATGGCGGTCGTCGAACTGTCGCTGACCGAGGCGGAGTCGGCCGTCGCCGCCTATGCGGGGCGGCTCGGCGTCGCGGTCAACAACGGCCCACGCTCGACCGTGATCAGCGGCGAGCCGGAGGCCCTGGCGGCGCTCGTCGCCGATCTGCAGCGACGCGATGTCTTTTGCCGGCCCGTCAAAGTCGACGTCGCCGCCCACAGTCCGCAGATGGATCCGTTGCGGCCCGAACTCGTATCGGCGCTGGCCGGGCTGCGACCGCGAGCCGCCACCGTTCCGATGTTCTCGACGGTCACCGGCCATGCGATATCCGGTGAAGACCTCGACGCGGCGTATTGGGGTCGCAACCTCCGCGAGCCTGTGCGCTTCGACACGGCGATCCGCGATCTGACCGCAAACGGCCACGACCTCTTCATTGAGATCAGCCCTCATCCAGTGCTGTTGCCGGCGCTTCCGGCCGACCTCCGCGTCGTGCCCTCGTTGCGCCGCGGCGAGCCCGAGCTTGACACGCTGCTGAGCGGCGCCGGTGTCCTGTTCACGTCCGGGTATCCGATCGCCTGGGAGCGTCTCCAACCCGCCGGCCGTCCGCTGCGGCTTCCCTCATACCCGTGGCAAAAAGAACGCTTCTGGTATGAGCGGCCGCGCCGACGCGTTCAGGAACAGGGGCACCGAGCCGGCCTGCTTGGACCGCGTTTCAGTTCGGCGCTGCCGGCTGGCCCGTTGACGTGGGAGTCCATCCTCGATCTCGACACCTTTGGCTACCTTGCCGATCACCGGGTCAGGGGCAGCGTGATGTTCCCGGCATCAGGTTTCGTCGAACTGTGTCTGGCCGCAGCGCAAGATCTATTCGGCGGCCCGGCAGGTTCCGTCGAGGACCTCGTGGTGTCGGATGCGCTGCTGCTGGATCAAGCGCGCTGCGTTCAGGTGGTGGTCACGGCCGGCACGGGCGGCGGCGCCCGCGACGTCCGCGTGTACAGTCGACCGGCCAGTCAGACGGGACCCGATGGATGGACGCTCCACGCGGTCGGGCGACTCGCCGGCGGGTCAGGTGCACCGACCGATTCGGCCGCGACGATCGCGCGCGAGTCAATCGTCCGTTTGCGCGACAGTCTGACGGTGTCGCAGCCCGCCGCGAAGCACTATGCCGACATGGCCCTCCGCCGGCTCGACTATGGTCCAGCCTTCCAGGGCATCGATGCGCTACTCGTCGGTGAGACCGAAGTGTTGGCGCGTCTGCGATTGCCGGCCGAGGCTGCCGCAACGCCCGAGCCGGGTCCGATCCATCCAGCCCTGCTCGACGCCGCGTTCCAGTTGTTGCTGACGCTCGAGCCTGATTTCCCGACCGATGCCTTTCTCCCTGTGCACATGGAGCGGGTCGCAGCCTGGGCACGCGTTCCGGCCGAGGTGTGGGCTTATGCACGTCGCACCGCAGACGATGACCTGATCGGCGATGTGGTTCTGCTCGACGACGAAGACCGGGTGCTCGTCGAAGTTCGTGGTCTACGGCTGCAGCGGGTCACGGCGACCCACCGGTTCGACGTCGGCGCGCACGCCTACGCCGTGCACTGGCACCCCGTCACCCTGGCCAACGGGGCGCCGTCGGCTTCGGCGCCACCGGATGCCGGACCGTGGCTGATGGTCACCGAGACACGGACGCCACCCGTCGATGCTCTGCTGGCCGAGTTGGGCCGGCGCCACGCGGCCTGTACGCTGATCGCGACGGGCACTGTGTCGAACCGTGATCACGGCGCTCGGCCGGGGGACGACGCCGACGACCTCGCCCAGGCGTTGACGTTGGCGGTTGCGCCCGACGGGTATCGCGGGCTGGTGATGTTCGCGAACGCGGCGCCGGATCCCGATGATGCCCCGACGAGCGCCCTCGCCCACAGCACACGTCTGCTTTGGCTCGTGCAGACGCTCGCGCGCGCCGACCAGACGCGCCTGCCGCGTCTATGGCTAGTGACGACCGGCGCTCTGGCCGTCGCTGAAGGAGACGACGCGCCCGCGCCGGACGAAACGGCGCTGTGGGGTCTCGCCGGCACCATTTCGCACGAGTTGCCCGAAATGCGTTGCGTGTGCGTCGATCTGAGTCGGTCGGCCCCGACAGCCGAGGTGGCGACTCTGGCGGACGTGATGCTGGCCGATCCAAGCGAGGATCGCATCGCCTTACGTGGCGCTCGCACGTATGCGGCTCGGCTGCAACGCGCGGAGATCGTGCGCCGCAGCCCGCCCATCGCCACGGCTCAGGCCGTTGAGACGCTGCCGTTCCGCATCGAGCCGACGCAGCCGGGCCTGCTTGAGACGTTCGGGCCGCGCGCGTGCGCGCGCCTGGCGCCGGCGCCGGGCCAGGTCGAGATCGAGGTCCAGGTCACGGGGCTCAATTTCATCAACGTCCTGTCGGCGCTGGCGATGTGCCCCGGCATGCCCGACGGCATCGGCCCGCTCGGGCTGGAGTGCGCCGGGATCGTGACCCGCGTCGGCGCCGGCGTCAGTGCCCCGCGTGTCGGCGATGCCGTCCTGGCGGTCGCGCACCATTGTTTGGCCAGCCACGCGTTGGCCGATGCCCGGCTGACCGCGCCGAAGCCCGAGGGCCTGTCGTTCGAACAGGCGGGCACGTTGCCGATCGTCTACCTCACCGCGCACTACGCCCTTAACCATCTCGCGCGCCTGCAACGCGGTGAACGCGTCTTGATCCACGCGGCGGCGGGCGGCGTCGGCCTGGCCGCCGTCCAGCTCGCGCGGCACGTGGGCGCCGAAGTCTTCGCGACGGCCGGCAGCGCCGAGAAGCGCGACTACCTGAGACAGCTGGGCGTGCGACACGTGTTCGACTCACGGACGTTGGCGTTCGCCGACGACGTGATGGCCGCGACGGCGGGAGAAGGCGTCGACGTCGTCCTGAACTCGCTGACCGGTGAAGCGATCGCCAAAGGCCTGGCCGTGCTCCGCCCGTTTGGTCGTTTCATCGAAATCGGCAAACGCGACATCTACGACAACACGCCGTTGGGTCTCTGGCCCTTTCAGAACAACCTCGCGTATTTCGCCGTTGACCTCGAGCGCATGAGCCGCGAACACCCCGCGCGTCTCGGCGGTCTTCTGACCGAGGTCCTGGAGCTCCTGGCCGACGGCGCGATCGCGCCCCTGCCCGTGCGGATCTTCGCCGCCAGCCAAGCCGCCGAGGCCTTCGCGCACATGGCCCAGGCCAGGCAGATCGGCAAGGTCGCCATCGACCTGCGAGATCAGGCGGGTCTCGAACTGGATCGGCTGGCGTCGACCGCGTTCCGATCCGACGGGTGCTATGTGGTGACCGGCGGCCTGGGCGGGCTCGGGCTAGCCGTGGCCGGCTGGATGGTCGAGCGCGGCGCCCGCCATCTCGCCCTGCTCGGTCGACACGCCCCCCGCCCTGAGACGCTGACACAATTGGCCGCGCTCGAACGCCAGGGCGCCACCGTCCGGTTGCTCACGGCCGACGTGGCCGATGCCGCGCAGCTCGGCGACGCGCTGACCGAACTCGCGCGTGGCCCGCACCCGGTGCGCGGCGTCGTACACGCGGCGGGATCGCTCGACGACGGCGTCTTGATGCAGCAGGACGCGACACGCTTCGCGACGGTGTTCGGGCCCAAGGTGCTCGGCGCCTGGAACCTGCACCGCCTCACTCACGCGTTCCCGCTCGACTTCTTCGTGCTGTTCTCGTCGATCGCTTCGGTTTTAGGGACGCCGGGCCAGGGCAACTACGCCGCGGCGAACGCGTTCATGGACGGGCTCGCTCACGTCCGCCGCCAGCAGGGTCTGCCCGCCTTGAGCCTCAATTGGGGACCCTGGGCGACGATCGGCCTCGCCGCCCAACGCGGGCGTGGCGGTCGGCTGGCGGCGCAGGGTGTCGCGAGCCTAAGCCCGGATGAAGGGCTCGCCGCGCTCGAGCAGGCCCTGGCCGCCGAGAACGTCCAGCTCGCGGTGATGCGTTTTGACGCCGGAACCTGGCTGGCTGCCCATCCGCGCGACGACCGTGCCTCGCTCTTCACGAGCCTGGCCACCGAAGCGACCAACGTGGCCGCCGCCGGCGCCCCGGTCGTGGCCGGGATACGCGCCGCGCTGGAGGCAGCCGAGCCCGGGCGAGCGCGTCAGACGGTGTTCGAGACCTACCTGCGCGAGCAGGCCGCGCGGGTGCTGCGGCTCGCCCCGACGCGCATCGACCCGCATAAGCCGCTGCGCGCCCTGGGTTTCGACTCGCTGATGACCATTGAGTTCCGCAACCGCCTGGAGGTCGATCTCGGCCTGGCGTTGCCCGCGACGCTCGTGTGGAACTATCCGACAGTGGCCGAGCTCGCGCCGCATCTGGCCGAGAGGCTGGGGCTGGCCCTGGCGACACCAACGCAGGCTCCGGCGGATCGGGACGTCGACGCGCTTGCGGCGCTCTCGGCAAACGAGGTCGAACGATTGCTGGCCGACGAGCTCGACGCGATCGACGCCCTGATGAAGGGACAGCCATGAGCGCCACCGACACCACCGCTCAATTGACACGCGCGCTCGTCGCCTTGAAAGACATGCGGGCGAAGCTCGAGCGCGTGGAGCGGACGCGACACGAGCCGATCGCGATCGTCGGGATGGGCTGTCGCTTCCCCGGCGGCGCCGATACACCCGAGGCGTTCTGGCGGCTTCTGGTCGAGGGCCGCGACGCGATTCGTGAGGCGCCAGCCGAACGGTGGGACGTCGACGCGCTGTACGACCCGGACCCCGAGGCGCCCGGCGGCGTCACGACTCGATGGGGCGGGTTCCTCGACGACATCGACCGGTTCGATCCGTCCTTCTTTGGCATCTCGCCGCGCGAGGCGACCGGGATGGACCCGCAGCAGCGTCTCCTGCTCGAGGTCGCCTGGGAGGCGTTCGAGGCTGCCGGGTTGACCCGCGAACGGCTGGCGGGCTCGCAGACCGGCGTGTTCATTGGCGTCCACAGCCACAGCACGGACTACTACGCGCTGCAGGCGGCCAACCCCGATGACCTGGACGTGTACTCGGGCACCGGCACGGCCCACAACGTGCTCAGCGGGCGGTTGGCGTATGTGTGGGACCTGCGCGGCCCGAACGTAGCCGTCGACACCGCCTGTTCGTCCTCGCTCGTCGCCGTACACCTCGCGGTTCAGAGTCTGCGGTCCGACGAATGCCGCGCCGCCGTGGCGGGCGGCGTCAACGTGATGCTCACACCGCATTTCACCATCACGGCCTCGCGGATGCGCATGCTCGCCGCTGATGGGCGCTGCAAGAGCTTCGACGAACGCGCCGATGGCTTCGTCCGCGGCGAGGGCTGCGGCGTGGTGGTGCTCAAGCGTCTCAGCGACGCGCAGGCTGACGGCGATCCGATCCTGGCGGTCATCCGAGGCTCGGCCGTCAACCAGGACGGGCACACCAACGGCCTGACCGCGCCGAGCGGCCTCGCCCAACAGTCCGTCATCCGCCAGGCGTTCGCGGACGCGGGCATCCAGCCGGGTGCGGCGAGCTACGTCGAAGCTCACGGCACCGGCACCCCCCTGGGCGACCCCATAGAAGTCGAGGCGCTGGCGGCCGTGGTCGGCCGGCCCGAGCCGGATGGCGGCGCCTGCGTATTGGGCTCCGTGAAGACTCAGGTCGGCCATCTCGAAGGCGCTGCCGGCATCGCCGGTCTCATCAAGACCGTGCTGGCCCTGCAGCACGGCGAGATCCCGGCCAATCTCCATTTCACGCGTCTCAACCCCCACATCGACCTCAGCGGCACGCGCTTGCGGATCGCGAGCGCGCCCACGACGTGGCGCAGCACCGGTCCACGCGTCGCAGGCGTGAGTTCGTTCGGCTGGTCGGGCACCAACGCCCATGTCGTGCTCGAGCAAGCGCCGACACCGGCCCCGATCACCGACGAGCCCTGGGCGCGCCCCTGGCTGCTGCCGATCTCGGCGCATACGCCGCAGGCCCTCGCGGCGCAGGCGCTCGCGGTTGCTGATCGCCTGGGCGATAACACCGATATGCCTCTGCGCGACATCTGCGTGACCGCGGCGACCCGTCGCACGCACCACGAACATCGGGCCGTCGTGGTCGGGCGCGACCGTGACGCCTTGCGGGCCGGGCTCGAAGCCCTCACGCGTGGCGAGACGCGGAGCGGGCTAGCGGTCGGTCGGGCCGCCGGCCAGCGGCCGGGTATCGTCTTTGTCTTCCCCGGTCAAGGGTCGCAATGGCTCGGGATGGGTCGGCAGTTGCTTGAGACCGAGCCCGTCTTTCGCGACGCCATCGCGGCCTGTGAAATGGCTCTGTCGGCCGAGGTCGATTGGTCGCTGACGGCTCAGTTGACCGCCACGCCGGCGACCTCGCGCCTGGCCGAGATCGACGTCGTCCAGCCTGTCTTGTTTGCCGTTCAGGTGGCGTTGGCGGCGCAGTGGCGCGACTGGGGCATCGAGCCGGACGCGGTGATCGGACATAGCATGGGCGAGGTCGCAGCCGCGCACGTCGCGGGGGCGCTCAGCCTCGACGATGCAACCCGCATCATCTGCCGCCGCAGTCGGCTGTTGCGGCGCGTCAGCGGTCGCGGGGCCATGGCCGTCGTCGAGCTGACGCTCGACCAGGCACGCGAGGCCCTTGCCGATCAGGGTCAGCGTCTCTCCATCGCCGTCAGTAACGGGCCGCGCTCAACCGTGCTCTCGGGCGACGCGCAGGCGCTTGAAGACGTGGTGGGCCGA
The DNA here is from genome assembly GCA_044224715.1 of Anaerolineales bacterium. Lineage (GTDB taxonomy): Bacteria > Chloroflexota > Anaerolineae > Anaerolineales > UBA6663 > UBA6663. The sequence goes on from JBGAJV010000005.1 coordinate 93,969, forward strand.
TTGCAGAGCCAGGGCATCTTCTGCCGACCAGTCAAGGTCGACGTCGCCTCGCATAGCCCGCAGATGGATCCGCTGCGTGAGGATCTGCGCGCGGCGCTCGCCGGCGTTCAGCCACGCGCAGGGCGAGTGCCTGTCTATTCGACAGTCCTCGCAAAACGCGTCGATGGCTCCAACTGCGGACCCGACTATTGGGTCGACAATCTGCGTCAACCGGTGCTGTTCTGGGATGCCGTTCAGCGGGCGGTCGCCGACGGGCAAACGCTCTTCGTCGAGCTCAGCCCGCACCCGGTCTTGTTGCCCGCGCTCGACACCGGACTCGCGCACCTGGGCCAGGGCGGCGCGACGCTGCCCTCACTACGGCGCGACGAAGACGAACAACTCACCCTGTTGGGGTCGCTTGGCGCGCTTCATACACTGGGCGCGCCGATCAGCTGGGAGCGCATCCTGCCGAGACACGGCGCGCGCGTGGCGTCCCTGCCGACGTACGCCTGGCAACGGGAGCGATATTGGGTCGAGACGGACGGGCGCAGCGACGGTCGTGCCAGCGCAAGCCGCGCGCGAGACGCCGCCGCACACCCGCTGCTCGGCAACCGCCTGGATATGGCCGGCGCGAGCGACGCGATCTGGGAGGCGGTCTTCGACGCGCGCCGCCAGCGGTTCGCGTTCGATCATCGCCTGCATGGCCAGCCGGTGATGGCGGCCTCGACCTTCGTCGGGCTCGCGCTGGCTGCCGGGTCCGAGATCCTCGCGACCCGGAGCCTCGAACTGACCGACGTGTCGTTCGAACGTGCATTGCCCTTGCGCGACGACCGCCAGGGAACCCGCGTGCAGGTGACGATCGGCAAAACAGGCGACGTCGCGATTTACGGTCGGGCGGGTTCGATGTGGCAGCGGCATGTGAGCGGCCATGCGAGTGACGTGAACGGACCCGTCACGCCTTTCGCCCTGCCCGCGTTCAACACAGCCGCACCCGAACCGGACCTCTACACATCTCTCGGAGACGCAGGCGTGTCGCTCGTCGGCGCCCTTCGCAGCATCACGTCGGTGCAGCGCCATGCCGACGGCGTGTGGGCCACGCTCGCCTGGCCCTCCAACCAGAATCTGGCGGACTCGGGAGCGCCGCTCAGCCCGGTCGTGCTCGATCCCTGCTTTCAGTTGACCGCGGCATTACTGCCGCCCGTTGACGGAGCTTTCCATATGCCCGTGCGGGCCGAACGCATCCGGCTCGTGGCGGCGCCCAAACGGGCTCCGGGCGAGCCCTTGCATCTCGTCGCCCACGGGCGTCTGCGTCCGGAGCCGCAAGCCGAGACCGGGCACCCGGTGGCGGATCTGTGGTTGCTCGACCCCACAGGCGCCGTGCTCGTGGAGATCGCGGGCGTGAGCCTGGCGCCCATCGGGCGCGACGTCGTGTCGGAACGCGTCGACGATTGGGTTCACCGCGTCGTCTGGCGCGGCGCGCCGGCGCCTGCGGAAGCCGGCGCAACCGGGCGCTGGCTGGTGCTCGCGGATCGCGGAGGGATCGGACTGGCCCTGGCGAAACGCCTCGAACACCTCGGCGGCGAGGTCATCGTTCACACTGAAGACGATCTCGCGCGACAGTCGGCGCACGACGGCGCACAGGTCGCGCGTCGGATCGACTCATTGTTGGCGGACGAAACGCACGTGCGCGACGTGATCAACCTGTGGGGCCTCGATGCGGTGACGGAAGACGACGACAGCGCCGCGACGTTCGCGGCGCGGCCACGGACAGCGGCCGCCGCGACACTTGCCGTGCTCCGCGCCCTGAGCCGTCGGCGGTTGGGATCGCGGTTGTGGGTCGTGACCCGTGGTGCGCAACGCCTCGACGGCGACACGACGTTCCACCTGCGCGCCGGGCTGGCCCAGGCGAGCTTGTGGGGTCTCGGCCGGGCGATCGCCGAGGAGCAAGCCGAGTTGTGGGGCGGCCTCGTCGATCTCGATCCGAGCGCCCATCCCGCGACGGCGGCCGAGGCGCTGGCCGCCGAGGTGACGGCGCCGCGCGCCGCTCAGGCCGAGACCCAGATCGCGTACCGTGGCCGCCAACGACACGTCGCCCGGCTGGCGCCCGGAGCCCCTCCGGAATCGACGACTCGACGCGTCTCGTGGCGCACGGACGCCACCTACCTGATCACGGGTGGATTCGGGGGCGTGGGGCTCGAGGTCGCGCGTTGGATGGCGCGGCAGGGCGCGCGCCGGTTGCTCGTCATCGGCAAGACGCAGATCCCGCACCGCCGCGATTGGGCGCCTGCCACAGCCGGAAGGCCAGGCGCGATCATCGCGGCGATCCGCGAGCTCGAGTCGGTCGGTGTGGCCGTCCACTATGCGGCAGTGGACGTCGCCGATGACGACGCGCTCACGGCGTGTTTGCGGGATTTTGACGCCGAGGGCTGGCCGGCGATCCGCGGCGTGGTTCATGCAGCCGCCACCTTCGGCAACGAACTGGCGACGGACCTGGACGTCGAGGGTCTCGAGGCGACGCAGCGCGCCAAAGTCGGCGGCGCCTGGCTGCTGCATCAGCAGCTGGCGACGCTCGACTTCTTCATTGTCTTCTCGTCGATCGCGGCGCAACTGCCGATTGCGGGCCAGGCGGCCTACGCCGCCGGCAACGCCGTGCTCGACGCCCTGGCCGAGTGCCGGAGCGCCGGCGGCCAACCGGGCCTGTCGATCGGCTGGGGCATCTGGCGCGACCGTGGACGCCTGCAGACGTCCGACCAGGGCCGACGCGCCATCGAGCAACTGGCGACACGCGGCGTCCGCGCCTTTTCGCCGGCGCAGGGTGTCGCCGCACTCGAGCATGTGTTTGCGAATCGTGCCGGCGCCTGGATCGTCGCCCAGGTGGACTGGGCGTGCATGGCCGAGGCGCGACCGAGTCCGCTTTTGGCCGAACTCCGGGCAGCGACGACGAAGACGCATCCGGCTGCGACCTCGCTCCGCGAGCGACTGGTGGCTGCCGAGATCTCGGAGCGCCGGCTGATGCTCGAGGCGCACGTGACACAGGTGCTGGCGCAGGTGCTGCGGCTGGCGCCCGACCGGATCGACGTCATCGCGCCGCTGGGCTCGCTGGGGATGGAGTCACTGACGGCCGTCGAGTTCCGCAACCGTCTCGAGACGGCACTCGGGCTAACTCTGTCGGCGACCTTGATCTGGAACTACCCGACCGTCGCCGCCATCGTCGTCTACCTGGCAGAGCGCCTCGGCCTGCCGCTGGACGGTGCGAATGGCGGCCAGCCCGCAGAAGCCGCCGGCTCGCCAGCCGAGCCCACGCAACTGCCGGCCGACGTGGATGCGATGACCGACGACGAAGCGCTGCGAGCGCTGCGAGGCCGACGGGGAGCGAAGAAACAGGCATGACAAGTATCGGTGGGGCGACCATGCGCGACCTCTCGGCCGCGAAGCTGGCGTTGATGGCGGAGCGCGTGCGGGCTCAGCGCCAGGATCTCGACGTGCTGCGGGCCGAGCCGATCGCGATCGTGGGCATCGGCTGCCGTTTCCCGGGTGCGCCGTCGCCCGACGCCTTCTGGCAACTCCTGCACAGCGGCGGCGACGCCATTACCGAGGTGCCGGCCGATCGATGGGACGTGGACGCGCTGCACGACCCGGCCCTCAACGCGCCCGGAAAGATGACGACGCGCAGCGGCGGCTTCCTCGAACACGTGGACACGTTCGATCCGGCTTTCTTCGGGCTCTCGCCACGCGAAGCAACCCGTATGGATCCGCAGCAGCGGCTCCTGCTCGAGGTCGCCTACGAGGCGATCGAGGACGCCGGGCTGACGCGCGAACGTTTGGCCGGGAGCAAGACCGGCGTCTACGTCGCCAGCACCGCGTTCGATTACGCGCATCTTCAGCTCTCGGACCGAGAGTCTATCTCGGCGCACACCGTCACCGGGAGCGTGCACTGCATCCTCGCGAACCGACTGTCGTTTCTGTTCGATCTGCAAGGGCCGAGCCTGGCGCTTGACACGGCCTGCTCGTCGTCGCTGGTCGCCATCCACCTGGCGTGCCAGGGTCTGCGCGGGCGCGAGACCGAGATCGCCGTGGCCGGCGGCGTCAACCTGATCCTCTCGCCCGAGATCGCCGTGTCGCTCTCGAAGTGGGGCATGATGGCGGCCGACGGGCGGTGCAAGACGTTCGACGCGCGCGCCGACGGGTTCGTGCGCGCCGAGGGCTGCGGCATCGTCGTGCTCAAGCGGCTGGCCGACGCGCTGGCCGACGGCGACGCGATCCACGCCGTGGTGCGCGGCTCGGCCGTCAATCAGGACGGCCGGTCGAGCGCGCTGACGGCGCCAAACGGCCTGGCGCAACAGGCCGTGATCCGCGCGGCGCTCGAGCAGGCCGGTCTGGCGCCCGACCAGATCAGCTACGTCGAGGCGCATGGCACGGGCACGGTGCTGGGCGACCCCATCGAGGTCGAAGCCCTGGCCGAGGTCTATGGCCGCCCGCGCGACGACGGTCAGCCGCTGGTGGTCGGGGCGGTGAAGACGAACATCGGCCACCTCGAGGCGGCCGCGGGCGTCGCGGGCCTGATCAAGGTCATCCTGGCGCTCAAGCACGGCCAGATTCCTCAGAACCTGCACTTCGAGCATCCCAATCCACACATCGCCTTGGACGGATCGCGTCTGGTCTTCCCGAGCGCGCCGCAGACGTGGGATGCGAGCCGGCTGCGCCGCATCGCGGGTGTCAGCTCGTTCGGGTTTGGCGGGACGAATGCCCACGTGCTCGTCGAAGAACCCCCGCCTTTGCCGCCCGTGCCGCCGGTCGCGCCGGGGCCCGTGGTCGTGCCGCTCTCCGCGCACAACGACGCCGCGCTGCGCCAGCGCGCCAGTGACCTGCGCGACTTTCTCCGCGACCCGAGCCTCACCGTCTCGCCGGCCGACGTGGCCTACACCGCGGCGACGCGACGCAGCCACTACGACCATCGCCTGGTTGTCGTCGGCGAGTCTCGGTCGGATCTGGCCGAGCGCCTCCAAAACTACCTCGATGACGAACCCCAGGTCGGCTGGAAGACCGGCGTGCGCGCGCCGGGCAAGCCGCCGCGCATCGCTTTTGTGTTTTCCGGCCAGGGGCCGCAGTGGTGGGCGATGGGGCGCGAGCTGCTCAACGAGTCGGACGTCTTTCGCGCCGAGGTCGAGGCGGTCGATCAACGCCTGTCAGCGCTGGCCGGCTGGTCGGTGTTGGCCGAGCTCACAACGGTCGAAACCGAGTCGCGGCTGGACCAAACCGAGATCGCGCAACCGGCCCTGTTCGCGTTGCAGGCAGGGCTAGTCGGGCTGTGGCGCTCCTGGGGCGTTGATCCAAACGCGGTCATCGGCCACAGCGTCGGCGAGATCGCTGCGGCATATGCCGCCGGTGTGCTCGACCTCGATGCCGCGGTTCGTGTGGCCTTTCACCGCGGTCGGTTGATGCAAGCCGCCACTGGCCAGGGTCAGATGGCCGCCGTGGAGCTATCGGCTGAAGAGGTCGAATCGCTGTTGAGCGACGGCGGGTACGGCGATCGGCTCGCGCTCGCCGCCATCAACGGACCGGCGTCGGTGGTGCTTTCGGGCGAGTCAACGGCGCTGTTCGACGTGCTCGCGACGCTGGCGCGCCGCGGTGTCACTCATCGTGTGTTGCCGGTGCGCTACGCGTTTCACAGCCCGCAGATGGCGCCCTTCGCCGAGGAACTCGTGGGCGCTCTCGGCGAGCTCAGGCCGATGCCGGCCATCCTTCGCCTTGCTTCGACGGTCACGGGCCGCGCGGCCGTGCATGGGCAGGATTACGATGCGGCCTATTGGGGTCGCAACGTCCGCCAGGGCGTGCGTTTCGCCGATGCCGTCGGCGCACTTCTCGACGAAGGCGTCACGGCGTTCGTGGAGATTGGGCCGCACCCCGTCCTTTCAACAAATGTGCAGCAGTGCCTCGACGCCCGCGGACAGACCGGTGTCGTAGCACATTCCCTGCGTCGTGGTCAGCCGGAACGCGCGACGCTGTTGAGCAACCTCGGCGCGTTGTTTGCGCGGGGCTGCGCTGTGGATTGGGAGCGGCTGCATGCCGAACCCGGCACGGTGATCGCCCTGCCGGCCTATCCATGGCAGCGGCAGCGGTATTGGTTTGAACCCGGCGCAGCGATGCCCGTCAGCGTCGCGACCGGCGCCAGCGGCCACCCCCTGCTCGGTCGTCGCCTGAGGTCGCCGGCGCTGCGCGATGAGGTCTTCGAGGCCGTGTGGAGCGTGGCCCATCAGCCGCTCCTCGCGGATCATCGTCTTTTCGACGAAGTCGTCGCGCCGGCAACCGCGCTGATCGATGTGTTGACCGCCGCGGCCGAGTACCTGTTTGGCGGCGGACCGCATCGGATCGAGGCCCTTGCCATCCAGCAGGCGTTGCTGATGCCCGACCCAAACGGGCGCGTCGTGCAGGTGATCGCCCGTCGCACCGGCAGCGACGCCGCCGAAGCCGAGGTCGTGAGCGGCGCGTTGGATGCGCCCGATGGCGCGGATTGGGCACGACATGCAAGCGCCCGCCTCGTGGCCACTGGCCCCGATGAACCTGAGGTGCGTTCCCTGGATGACGCCCGGGCCGCATGCACCAACGCGCTGGACGTCGACGCCTATTACGCGCATCTGGATGCCGTGAAGATCCAGTTCGGTCCGGCCTTCCGCGGGCTCGTCACGCTCGCGCGCACACCGGACGGGCAGGACGCGGTCGGTCGCATCGTCGCGTCCGAACGTGTCGCCGCTGACGCCGGCCGACACACGCTGCATCCGGCGTTGCTTGACTCGGCTTTCCAGACCCTGGGCTCGACTTTCCTGGGCGACGGACAGCAGGACATCTATCTGCCGCTCGGCGTGGATTCCATCGACGTCTTCGAGCATCTCGGGTCCGAGCTCTGGTGCGTCGCGAAGGCCCGCCCGATCGCGAGCGCGCAGCCCGAGATCCGCAGCGGCGATCTCGCGTTGTACGACGCCGAGGGTCGCAGGGTCGCCCGACTGACGGGCATCCATCTCAAGCGCGCGTCGAACGCGGCGCTCCACCGGCGCGGCGAGGGGAAGGACGCGGTCGCGATCACGACCGTTCATTGGGAGCCGGCGCCGATCGTCGCGCCGCCTGCCGTATCGCGGCATGGCCGTTGGCTGATCCTGGCGGACACCGGCGGCCTGGGCGAGGCGCTGGCACGGCGTCTGCGCGCCGAAGGTGACACGGTCGTGCTGGCCTTCGCCGGCGACGCATCGGTCGAGCTCGGTGGTGGTGCGTGGCGCATCGCGGTCGCGCAGCCGGATGGGCTCCGCGCGGCGTTGCGCTCTTCCGACGAACCCTGGCGCGGCGTTGTCCATCTGTGGGGTCTGGATGAGCCGGGCGCGGAATTCGCAGACACCCCGCAGGCCAGGCAGATGCCGGCGACCGCCGGGCTGTTGCATGCCGCTCAGACCTGCGCCGAGCTCGCGGCGCCGCCACGTCTGTGGCTGGTGACGCGCGGCGCGCAGGCCGTCGACACGGGCGCCGGTTTCGACAGGCCGGCGCTCGATCAGGCCCCGGCCTGGGGGCTGGCCGCGACCGTCGCGCTCGAGCACCCGGAGCTGGCGGTGACCTGCGTCGATCTCGATCCGCTCGGCGACCGGACGAACCCGCAACACGTCTGGGACGAGCTTCGGCGCGGCGACGGTGAGGACCGCCTGGCCTATCGCGACGACCTTCGTCTGGCCGCGCGCCTGATACCTGTCGAGGTGGCTGCGCCTTCGGTCAGCGCAGACCCCGTGTGCCTCGTCTCCAACAACGACGGGTTGCTCGATACGCTGCGTCTCGAGCCCTTCGCTCGGCGTGGACCGGGGCCCGGCGAGGTCGAGATCGTCGTGCACGCGGCTGGCCTCGGCTTCCGCGATGTCCTCAACGCGCTCGGCCTATACCCAGGCGATGCCGGGCCATTAGGCGGCGAGTGCGCGGGTGTGGTGAGCGCCGTCGGCCCGAATGTGTCCGGCGTGCGTGTCGGCGATGAGGTCATGGCGGTCGCCGTGGGCGCTATGCGGAGCCATGTCGTCACGCGCGCCGAATTCGTCGCCCGCAAACCGGCCGGCCTGACCTTCGCGGCCGCAGCCGGTCTGCCGAGCGTCTTTCTGACCGCGTTGCACGGCCTGATCGATCGCGCGCAACTCCGCCGGGGAGAGCGTATCCTCGTGCACGCCGCGGCCGGCGGTGTGGGGCTGGCCGCCGTGCAAGTCGCGCGACGCGTGGGCGCCGTGGTGTTGGGCACGGCGGGCTCGCCGCACAAGCGGGCCTTCCTCGAGACCGAGGGTGTGATGCGGGCCATGGACTCGCGCAGTCTGGCCTTTGTCGACGAGATCGAGGCTATCACGCTGGGCGATGGCGTCGACGTGGTCCTCAACGCGCTCGCCAGCGAATTCATCCCGGCCAGCTTTGCAGCGCTCTCTCCGAGCGGCCGGTTCGTCGAGATTGGCAAGCGCGATATCTGGACGAGCGCCCAGGTGGCCGCGGTCCGACCGGCCGCCGAATACCATCCATTCGATCTTGGCCAGATCATGCGCGATGACCCGGGCAGGATCCACGACCTGCTGACCGAACTCGTGCGTGCCGTGGAAGCGGGCGAACTGCGGCCTCTGCCGACGCGCACCTTCAAGCTCTCGGACGCGGCAGCCGCCTTCCGGTTCATGGCGCAGGCGCGTCATATCGGCAAGATCGTGCTGGTTCCCGATGAGGTTGATGCGTCGGTGCCCGTGCGCGCCGATGGCACCTACCTCATCGCGGGCGGGCTGGGCGCACTGGGGCTCGCGGTCGCGGCCTGGTTGGTGGAGCGCGGCGCGCGCCATATCGCGCTTCTTGGGCGCAGTGCGCCGTCGTCGTCCGCGAGCGCCGCGATCCGCGACCTCGAGGCGGCGGGTGCCCGCGTGCTGACCCTGTCGGTCGACCTCGGCTCGCGCGAGCAACTCGTCGCGGCGTTGACGCACATACGGGGCGCCCTGCCCGAACTGCGCGGCGTGATCCACGCGGCCGGCGTCCTCGATGACGGCCCCATCGGGCAGCAAAGCTGGGAGCGTTTTGCCCCGGTGCTGCGACCCAAAGTCGACGGCGCCTGGAATTTGCATGACCTGACCCAGACGTCGCCACTGGATCTCTTCATCCTCTTCTCGTCGGCCTCGGTTTGGCTGGGCTCGAGCGGCCAGGCCAGTTATGCGGTAGCCAACGCCTATCTGGATGCGCTCGCTCAGCAGCGGCGTTGGCTCGGCCGGCCCGCGCTTAGCGTCGGCTGGGGGCCCTGGGCCGGCGACGGGATGGCCGGCCGTCTGGGGCCAGCCGATCGCCAACGACTCGAACGACGCGGTCTGGGGCACATGCCCCCCGCCCTGGCGCTGGAGGCGCTCGACGTCCTCTGGCGGAGCGGCGCGGCGCAGGCGTTGGCGCTGAAGGTGGATTGGACGCGATATGCGCAGCGCGAGACACCGCTGTGTCGGCGGCTGGTCCCGCACGCAGCGACGCCCGCGGCCGCGAAGCCGACGAAAGCCGATCTGCTACAGAGCATCGCCGCCGCACCGCCGGGTCGGGTGCGTGGCATGCTCCTGGCGCACACACGCGCGCTCGCATTGCGTGTCCTGGGCCTGAACGCGGGCCAGGCGGTCGACCCGCGTCAGCCGCTGCAAGAGCTCGGGCTCGATTCGTTGATGGCCGTCGAGCTGCGCAACGCGCTCGGCGCCAGCCTCGAGCGCGCGCTGCCCACCACCCTGCTGTTCGACTATCCGACGCTGGATGCGCTGACGGATTACTTGTTACCGCTCGTCGGCAACGTGGCCGCGGCGCCGCCCGCGCCAACCGCAGCCCCGTCGCCGGCGCCGCGGGCGGACGCGGCCGAAGTGGCGAATCTGACCGAGGAAGAGGCGGAGGCGCTGTTGCTCGAGGAACTCTCTCAACTCAAACGTGAGGCACGCCATGGCTGAAGCCTCTCGACCGGAAGCCCTGTCGCCGCTCAAGCAAGCCCTGCTCCAACTGCGCGAGATGCGCGCGCGCATCGACGAACTCGAACATGGGCAACACGAGCCCATCGCCGTGATCGGTCTCGGGCTGCGTCTGCCGGGCGGCGCGAACGATCCCGAGTCGCTCTGGCAGTTGCTGCATGATGGCGTCGACACGATCGTCGAGGTCCCGGCCGAGCGTTGGGATATCAACGCCTTCTATGACCCCGATCCGGCGGCGCCGGGGAAGATGACCACGCGCTTCGGCGCCTTCCTGACCGAGGTCGACCGGTTCGACGCCGCGTTCTTTGGCATCGCGCCGCGCGAAGCGATCAGCATGGATCCGCAGCAGCGGCTGTTGCTCGAAGTGGCCTGGGAAGCGCTCGAGCGCGCCGGCCAGTCGCCGGATCGATTGATCGGCAGCGACACCGGCGTCTTTGTCGGCTTCGCCAACAGCGATTACTTCAGACGCTTGTTCGCCGATCCGGCGACGATCGACGCCTACGCCGGAACGGGGAACACCGGCAGCGTGGCCGCGGGTCGGATCGCCTACCTTCTCGGGCTGCAGGGGCCGGCGCTCGCGATCGACACGGCGTGTTCGTCGTCGCTGGTCGCCGTGCACCTGGCCGTCCAGAGCCTGCGGCGACGCGAGTGCGGTCTGGCGCTGGCCGGCGGCGTCAACCTGATCCTGTCGCCCGAGGTCAACATCAACTTCTCGAAGGCGCAGGGCATGATGGCGCCGGACGGACGCTGCAAGACGTTCGACGCGCGCGCCGACGGGTACGTCCGCGGCGAAGGCTGCGGCCTGATCGTGCTCAAGCGCCTCGCCGAGGCGACCCGTGACGGCGATCCGATCCTGGCCGTCATCCGCGGCTCCGCAGTCAATCAGGACGGTCGCAGCAGCGGTCTGACCGCGCCGAACGGCCCATCGCAAGAAGCCGTGATCCGCGCCGCCCTCGCCGACGCCGGCGTCGCGGCCCGAGAGATCGGCTATGTGGAGGCGCACGGCACGGGGACGTCGCTTGGCGATCCGATCGAAGTGCGCGCCCTGGGCTCGGTGTTATGCCGCGATCGCTCCGCCGAGGATCCGCTCTGGATCGGCTCGCTCAAGACCAACATGGGCCACCTCGAAACAGCGGCCGGCATCGCCGGATTGATGAAGGTCGTGCTGGCGCTTCAGCACGGCGAGATCCCACCACATCTTCACTTCGAGGCGCCGAGCCCGCATATCCCATGGGGCGACTTCGCCGTGGCCGTGCCCAGGACGGCCACGGCCTGGCCGGCGAGCGACGGGCGCCGCTGTGCCGGCGTGAGCTCGTTCGGCTTCAGCGGCACAAACGCCCACGTGGTGCTCGAGGCGGCCCCGGCGACAACGCCCCGGGTCGACCCGATCCCAGCGCATGAGCGCCTGCTGACACTCTCGGCGCGCAGCCCATCGGCACTACGCGCGAGCGCGGCGCGGGTCGCCGAACGACTGCGGGCGACGCCCGAGCTCGCGCTGGACGATGTATCCCACACGCTGAACGCCGGCCGCGCGCACCTGCCGCAGCGTCTGGTCGTCGCCGCGACGACGACGGACCAGGCGGCGACGCGGCTGGCTGCCTTCGCGGAAGGTCGCGTCGAGGGGATCACCGTCGGTCAGGCACAGACCGGCGTGCAGCCCGATGTGGCCTTCTTGTTCACGGGTCAAGGGTCGCACTACGTCGGCATGGGCCGCCGCCTGTATGAGACCGAGCCGGTCTTCCGGGCGACCCTGGACGAGTGCGCGGCGCTGCTGCAATCGTCGCTCGATCGGCCCCTGTTGAGCGTTCTATATCCAGAGCCCGCTGCGCCGGCCTTGATCGACGACATGCGCTACGCCCAGCCAGCCCTCTTCGCGATCGAGGTCGCGCTGGCTCGGTTGTGGCGCGCCTGGGGTGTCACGCCGATCGCCGTTGCCGGGCACAGCGTGGGCGAGTACGCGGCGGCCTGCGTCGCCGGGATCTTCAGCCTCGCCGATGGCCTCAAGCTGACCGCCGCGCGCGGTCGCCTGATGCAATCGCTGGCCGTCGATGGCGAGATGGTCACCGTCTTTGCGGACGAGGCCCGCGTGGCCGCCGCCCTCGCGCCCTTCGCCGACCGGGTGGCGCTGGCCGCCATCAACGGCCCCGAGACGGTCGTGATCTCCGGGCAGCGCGACGCAGTGCGCGAGGTGGTGGCCCGGTTGAAGGCGGAGCGGATTCGGTCGCGGACGCTCCCGATCGCACAGGCCTCGCACTCGCCGCTCATCGAGCCCATCCTCGACGCGTTCGCGCGCACGGCCGAAACGGTCGAGTTCCATGCACCGCAGGTGTCGTTCGTCTCGAGCCTGGTCGGGCGCGAGGTGACGCCGGACGAAGTGACGCGGCCCGAGTTCTGGCGCCGCCACTTCAGACAGACGGTGCGCTTCGCTGACGCCATGCGAGCGCTGTTCGATCAGGGCCTGCGCGTGTTTCTTGAGATCGGACCCAACCCGACCTTGCTGACATTGGGCGAACGGTGCATCCCCGACGACGAGTCCCTAGCGTGGCTGCCCTCATTGCGCCAGGGTCGCGACGAGCGCGAACAGATGCTGGAGACGGCTGCGACCCTGCACGTGCGTGGAGCGGCGCTCGACTGGGACGGGGTCAACGGCGACGCGGACAACGCGCGGCGCAGCGTGGTGCTGCCGACCTATCCTTGGGAACGGAAATCGTACTGGTGGTCAACTGGCGGCACGACGCGACCGGTTACGATGCCGCGCCGGTGGGAAGCGGCCGTGGCCGCGGCGCAACGCCAGGCGCTGCAGGCCCCGCTCGATCTGGCCCTGCACACCTATGCCGCGAAGTGGACGGCTCTCGACCGGTTGGTGCCCGCCTATGCCGCCAATACGCTCGCGGCGCTCGGCGCCTTTCAGCGAACCGGCGAGACCCAGACGAGCGCGACGCTGATCGAGCGGCTTGGGATCCTGCCGCTCTATCGTCATCTCATGCACCGGTGGCTGACGCGGCTGGCCGACGAAGGCCGCCTGCGATCCGCGTCCGGCGGCGCGTTTGTCGCCGACACGCCCCTGTCGCCGGTCGACGTGTTGCCGCTCTGGAGCGACGCCGACGGCCCTCTGGGCGATGTGCCGTTTCTGCGCGACTATGTGCGCGACTGCGGCGATCGGCTGGCTCCCGTCCTGACTGGCGCGGAGAGCCCGCTCGAGACGCTCTTCCCAGGCGGCTCGACTGAGCGCACCGAGGCGCTCTACGAACACTGGGCAGTCGCGCGCTATCTGAACGCCGTGGTGCGCGCTGCAGTCGAGGGCGTGGCGCAGGGTCTTCCGCCCGAACGACCCGTCCGCGTGCTAGAGGTCGGCGCGGGCACGGGCGCGACGACATCCGCCGTGCTCCCGGGCCTGGATGCGAGCCGGGCACGCTACGACTTCACCGACGTTTCCGAGCTCTTTCTCGGACGGGCGGCGCAGAAGTTCGACGATTTCGCGTTTATGCGCTATCGGCTACTCGACATCGAGCAGCCGCCCGAGCCGCAGGGCTACGGCGCCCACGGGTACGACGTCATCGTCGCCGCGAACGTCCTGCACGCCGCCAAGGATCTGGACGCCGCGCTGCGACATCTGCGATCCCTGCTGGCGTCGAACGGCGTGTTGGTATTGCTCGAAGCCACCACGCATCAGGCCGCACACGACATCACGATCGGCCTGATCGAGGGCTGGCAGCGGTTCGACGACTCCTGGCGAACCGAGACGCCGCTGCTCTCGTTGACGCTCTGGCGCGATGCGTTGCTTAGTTCCGGATTCGAGGACGTGCGCGCGTTCCCGGAGGCCGGCTCGCCGGCCGAGGTGCTGGGCCAGCACGTCGTGCTGGCGCGCGGCCCGGTCGCGGTCGAAGCCGACGTCGCGCTGGAGTCGGTCCAACCGCAGAACGCCAACGAAGCGGCGGCGGCCCCGCTGGCACCGTCGGCGGAGCTCGTCGCGCGCATTCGCGACGCCCTCCCGACCGAACGTTTGGACCTGGTCGCCGATGTGGTGCGCGGCATCGTGGCCCGTGTCCTGCGGCTCGACACGCCTGAGGCGATCGACCGCCGGGGTCGGCTGATGGACCTGGGCGTCGACTCGCTGATGGCGCTTGAGGTGCGCAATCTCCTGACGAAAGGCCTGGGCCTGGAGCGCACCTTGCCGGCGACCCTGATGTTCGACTATCCGACGATCGACGCGATCGCCGGCCACCTGCTCACTCGCCTGACGCCCGAGCCGGATCCGTCGCCGCTACCGATCGACGTCCCGGCGGCGACCGGCGCCGACATCGAAGCGCTCTCGGACGAAGAAGTCGAAGCGCTGTTGATCGAAAAGTTGCGCACCCTGGGCGCCTAGCCTACGAGCACCGTCATGAGCGATCGACCCACTCAACTCTCACCGCTCAAGCAGGCCTATCTGGCCATCGAGACGCTGCAGACCCGGCTCGCCCGGGCCGAGCGCGCGCAGCGCGAACCCATCGCCGTCGTCGGCCTCGGCTGCCGTTTTCCGGGCGGGGCCGACACGCCCGAGTCGTTCTGGCAATTGCTCGTCGACGGCGTGGACGCCGTCCGCGAAGTGCCGCCCGAGCGCTGGGACGTGGAGTCGTTCTACGATCCGGACCCGGAGACGCCCGGAAAGTCGTATACGCGTTGGGCGGGTTATCTGAAGGAACCGGTCGAGGCGTTCGATCCGCAATTCTTCGGCATCGCGCCGCGTGAGGCCGCGGGGATGGACCCGCAGCAACGCCTTCTGCTCGAGGTGAGTTGGGAAGCGCTCGAGCGCGCTGGCATCGCGCCCGACCGCCTCGGCGGATCGCCGACCGGCGTCTTCGTCGGGATCGCCAGCAACGATTACTCGAACCTGCATCTCAAGTCGGGCGATCTCGCGACACTCGACTCTTACTACGCCTCCGGGGTCGCGCATAGCGTGGCCTCGGGTCGGCTCTCGTATGTGCTCGGGCTGCAGGGCCCAAGCGTGTCGCTCGATACCGCCTGCTCCTCCGCGCTCGTGGCCGTGCACCTGGCGGTCCAGAGCCTGCGTTCTGGCGAGTGCCGTCTGGCGTTGGCCGGCGGCGTCCATCTGTCGTTGTCACCGGAGGTGCCGGTCGCGTTTTCGCGAGCGCGGATGTTGGCACCCGACGGTCGCTGCAAGACGTTCGACGCCGGGGCCGACGGGTTTGGCGAAGGCGAAGGCTGCGGCATGGTCGTGCTCAAGCGGTTGAGCGACGCGCAGACCGACGGCGATCCGATCTTGGCCGTCATCCGCGGAACGGCGATCAATCAGGACGGCGCCAGCACCGGGCTGACGGCGCCCAATGGGCCAGCGCAGGAAGCCGTCATCCGGCAGGCGCTCGCCAACGGCGACGTGCGTCCGGCCGAGATCGGCTACATCGAGGCGCACGGCACCGGCACGTCGTTGGGGGACCCGATCGAGGTCCAGGCGCTGGGCCATGTGCTGCGCGACGGCCGACCGGCCGATCAGCCGTTCCTGCTTGGCTCGGTGAAGACCAACATCGGGCACCTGCAGGCGGCCGCGGGCATGGCCGGGTTCATCAAACTGGTGCTGGCCCTTCAACACGGCGCCGTCCCCGGCAACCTACACTTCAAAACACCGAACCCGCACATCCCCTGGGACGAGATCCCGGCGACCGTGGCCGCCACGTTGACGCCCTGGCCCGAGACCGGCGGTCGGCGGGTCGGCGGCGTCAGCTCGTTTGGGTTCAGCGGCACAAACGCGCATGTCGTGGTCGAGGCCGCGCCCGAAGTTACGGCGCCGCCGGCTTCCGTCGACCGGCCCCTTCATGTGCTGACGCTCTCGGCCGGAAGCCCCGAGGCGGTGCGCGTATCAGCCGCCCGCTACGCGCAGTCGCTCGCGATCGATCCGGCGCAGTCGCTCGCCGACGCCGCGTACACTGCCAACACCGGACGCGCCCGCTTGCACACGCGGCTGGCGATCGTCGCCGCGACACCAGCGGAAGCCATGGCCCGGTTGACGGCGGCGGCGGCCGGCGAGGCCGGCCCCGGCGTGACCATCGGCATGGTTCCCCGTCATGATCCACCCAAGATCGCGTTCTTGTTCACAGGTCAGGGCGCCCAGTATCCGGGGATGGGCCGACAGCTCTACGAGACCCAGCCGGTTTACCGTGAAGCGCTCGACCGGTGCGCGGCGCTCCTGGCGCCGCAGCTCGCCCGGCCGTTGCTGAACCTACTGCATGCGGAGGACGCGCCGCTCGAGCAGACGGCATTCACCCAGCCAACCCTGTTCGCGCTCGAATACGCCCTGGCACAGCTCTGGCGCTCGTGGGGCATCGAACCATCCGCCTTGATCGGGCACAGCGTCGGCGAATACGTGGCCGCCTGTCTGGCCGGTGTGTTCGATCTGGAGACCGGTCTGACGCTGATCGCCGAGCGCGGCCGATTGATGCAGGCGTTGCCCACGGGTGGCCTGATGGCCGCCGTGTTTGCCGACGAGACGCGCGTGGCCGCGGCGATCGCGAGCGAACCACGCGTCGCCATCGCCGCCGTCAACGGCCCCGACAACACCGTGATCTCGGGCGCAGCGCCGGCGATCGAAACGGTGCTCGCGGCCCTCGGAACCGAGGGGATCAAGGCGCGTCGCTTGAACGTGTCGCACGCCTTTCATTCGCCGTTGATGGACCCGATCCTCGATGCGTTCGAGGCGACCGCCGCGCGGGTCACCTACGGTCGGCAACAGTTGCGCGTGATCGCCAACGTCACGGGGCGCGCCGCCGAGCCGCGCGAGATGGCCAGCGCCGCCTACTGGCGCCAACACGTCCGCGCGCCGGTGCGGTTTGCGGACTCGATCGCGACGGCGCAGCGGCTTGGCTGCGAGGTCTTCATCGAGATCGGCCCGGGGACGACGCTGCTCGGGATGGGACGACGCTGTGTGGCCGATGATTTCGGAACGTGGCTGCCGTCGCTCAAGCCGAACCAGTCGGATTGGGAGACTCTGCTGGGCAGCCTGGCGGCGCTTCATCTCCGCGGCGCCGACGTCGATTGGACCGGCTTCGATCGTCCCTATCCGCGGCGCAAACTCGTCCTGCCGACCACGCCGTTCCAGCGCGAACGGCATTGGTTGTCCGCGACTCCGCGGCGCACGACGCGTCGGGACGCGACCGATCACCCCGTGTTGGGTCGCCGGCTGCGCTCGGTGCTGCCGGAGGCGCAATTCGAGTCGGAGGTGGACGTCCGCTCGCTCGCTTTTCTGAACGACCACCGACTCAACGGCGCCGCCGTCATGCCCGGCATGGCATACCTGGAGATGGCGCTCGCGGCCGGAGCCCGAACCCGGCCGGGCGCCGCGCTGGAGGTCGAAGACGTGATGATCGGCGCGCCATTGGTCGTCGCCGACGACGCCCAACGGGCCTGCCAGCTGGTGCTCAAGCCCGACGGCGCGTTCGAGATCCACAGCCAGGACGACGCCGACACGGCCTGGAGCCGACACGTCACCGGCCGTTTGCGCCCGGCGACGACGCTACCCGGGCCCGATGTGTCGCTGGCCGAACTGCAGACGAGCCTTCCAGAGACCGTCGAGCCCGAAGCCCACTACGCGCTCGCGCGTGACCATGGCCTGGCGTTCGGGCCCAGCCTGCGCGGGCTGCGTCGCATCTGGCGGCGTGACAATGAAGCGCTGGCCGAGGTCGAGCTGCCGGCGGCTCAGGCGCGCGAGGTCAAGGCCTTTGCGATCCACCCGGCTCTGCTCGACGCCTGCGCGCAGACCGTGGTCGCCGCGCACGGGAAGACCGGCGCGATGTTTCTGCCGTTCACGCTCGAATCCTTCGCGCTGTTTCGCGCACCGGGCTCGCGTGTGTGGAGCCACGCTAGGCTGCGCGACGTGTCCGAGGAAGCCTACACCGCCGACATCGACCTGCTCGACGACGAGGGTCGCCGCGTGGCTTGCCTCACCGGGCTGGGCCACCGGCGGGTCGCCGCCGAGGCACTCAGTCGGGCGCTCGAACCGGCGACGGCGCGGCTGGAGTCGTGGCTCTATGAGGTGCGCTGGGAACGCCAACCACTGGCTGCAGCGGCACCGATGTCTGCCGAGCCGACCGGCACCTGGTTGATCCTTGCCGATGCCGCAGGCGTGGGCCGGCGTCTCGCGACGGCGCTCGCGGCGCGCGGGGAACGCTACCGCCTTGTCGTCGCCGCCGAGAGCGGCGGGCCGCGCGACGATGGCACATGGCAGGTGCGCGTCGACCGACCCGAGGACTTTCGAGACGCCGTTCAGGCGATCGCCGCGAGCACGCCGATTCGCGGCGTCGTGCATGCCTGGAACCTCGATCCCTCGACGGGCGCGTCCGACCATCGTCAGGGCTGTCGGAGCCTGCTGCACCTTGCGCAGGCCGTTCTGTCTGCTGAGTTGGCACAATCGCCCAGGCTTTGGTTGCTCACCGCCACGGCGCAGTCGGTGCTGCCCGGCGGGGAGCGCGTCGATCCGGAACAGGCGCTCTCCTGGGGGCTGGCACGCACGATCGCGCTCGAACACCCGGACCTGGGCTGCACGCGCATCGATCTGGATGCGGCGGTGACGGACGACGACCTGGCGAGCCTGCCACAGGAGCTGGTCTCTGGCGGACCTGAAGATCAGGTGGCTTATCGCGGCGGCGCGCGTTTCGTGGCCCGGCTGGCGCGCCGCGCCTTGCCGGGCGAGCCGACGCCAAAGCGGCTCGAGATCGGTCAGCGTGGATCGCTCGATCAGCTGCGTCTGCAGCCCGCACGGCGCATGCCGCCCGGCCCGGGCGAGGTGGAGATCCGGGTCGCGGCGACCGGTCTCAATTTCCGCGATGTGCTCAATGCGCTCGGCATGTATCCGGGCGATCCGGGGCCGCTTGGCGGCGAATGCGCGGGCGTGATCAGCGCCGTCGGCCCGGGCGTGGTCGGGTTACACCCGGGCGATGAGGTCATGGCCCTGGCCGGCGCCAGCTTTGGCACCTATGCCACGACACGCGCCGAGCTCGTCGTGCCGCGCCCGCCCGGTCTTTCCTTCGCGGAGGCCGCCGCGCAGTTGATCCCGTTTCTCACCGCGGCCTTCACCCTGCAACACCTGGGCGGTCTGAAGAGCGGTGAGCGTGTGCTCATCCATGCGGCGGCGGGCGGCGTCGGCCTCGCCGCCGTGCAGCTTGCCCTGCAGGCTGGGGCCGAGGTCTTTGCCACGGCTGGCAGCCCGGCCAAGCGCGACTACGTCCGCGCGCTCGGGGTCACGCACGTCATGGACTCGCGCACGCTGCACTTCGCGGACGAGATCCTGACGGCGACCGAGGGCCGGGGCGTGGACCTCGTGCTCAACTCGCTGGCCGGCGACTTCGTCGCGCGCAGCCTGGCGGTGACGGCGCCGGGCGGTCGTTTCTTCGAGATCGGCAAGGCCGGCCTGCTGACGGCCGAGCAGGCGGCACAGCTCGGCCGCGGGATCCGCTACGAGGCCGTGGACTGGAGCCCGATCGCCCAGCAGCGGCCCGCCGAGCTGCGCCCGCTCCTGCTCGCGATCGCCGACGGGTTGGCCAACCAACAACTACAGCCGCTGCCGGTGCGCTGCTTCCCGCTCGATGAAGCGGACGCCGCGTTTCGGTATATGGCGCAGGCGCGTCACATCGGCCGCATCGCGTTGACGCAAACTCGCGCCGTGACGATTCGCGGCGACGCCGCTTATCTGATCACCGGCGGCCTCGGCGGGCTGGGCTTGCAGACCGCGCGTCGACTGGTGGAGCGCGGCGCAAAAACCCTCATCTTGCTCGGACGCCATGCGCCATCCGAGAAGGCGCAGACGGCGATCGCGGCGATCGAACAGGCCGGGTGTCGCGTCGTCGTCGGGCAGGCCGACGTCGCCGATGCGCAGACGCTGGACCGACTGTGGCAGACGATCGGCGCCGATCTGCCCCCGCTGCGCGGCGTGATCCACGCCGCGGGCGTTCTGGACGACGACCTGCTGCCTGGGCTCACGTGGGCGCGCTTCGAGCCGGTGCTGGCGCCCAAGGTCGCCGGAGCCAACAACGTCATCGGTCTGGCGCGAACGCAACCCGTCGACTTCGTCGTGCTCTTCTCGTCGATCGCGTCGGTGCTGGGCTCGGCCGGCCAGGCGAACTACGCGGCGGCCAACGCCTACCAGGATGCGCTGGCCCAGCGCTGGCGTGGGGAAGGGCTTCCGGTCTTGAGCGTGAACTGGGGCGTGTGGGCCGAAGTGGGCATGGCCGCCGCGCGCGGGGTGGGCGCTCGCGTCGCCGGGCAAGGCATCGGCACGATCGCGCCGAGCGATGGGCTCGCGGCGCTCGATCGGCTGATCGGCGTCGACCTCGCACAGGTCGTCGTCGCGCCGATCGACTGGACTCGCTTGCGCTTCAACTCGCCGTTCGTGACCGGGTTGACGCCCAGCCTTGTTGCGACACCGAAGACATCGGATTGGACGAAGCGCCTGATGGACGCGCCTGGACACAGGCGCGCCGAGCTCCTGGCGGGCTACGTGCGCGAGCAAGCTGGACGGGTGTTGGGCATCGATCCGGCCCGCGTGCACGACCAGGCCCCGCTGCGCGACCTGGGGCTTGACTCGCTCATGGCGGTCGAGCTGCGCAATCGGCTCGGGGATGGTCTCGCGCTCGAGCGCAAACTGCCTGCGACACTGGTGTTCGATTTCCCGACCGTCGAGACGCTGGCCGAGTATCTCGGGCGCGAGGTGTTCGCCGGCGAGCCCGCGCAGTCGGCGGCGCCCGAAGGCCCTCCGTCGGCGACGAGGGCCGCGCGGCTCCTGGAGACCATCGAGGATCTCTCGGATGACGAGGTGGATCGGCTGCTCGCCCAACGCGGGTTGGCGTGAACGGGATCGCGCCGTGGGTTGACATGAGTGAATGACCGTATGAGCGACTTTCTGGAACGGATCAGCAAGCTCTCGCCAAAACGCCTGGCGCTCCTCGCGCTCGACCTGCAGTCGCGGGTCGAGGCGCTCGAGCGTCGCGCGAACGAGCCGATCGCCGTAGTCGGGCTGAGTTGCCGCTTTCCTGGCGCCGAGGACGCCGAAGCCTACTGGCGGCTCCTGCGCGACGGCGTCGATGCGGTCACCGAGACGCCGTCGTCGCGGTGGTCGGTCGCGGACTTGTACGATCCCGATCCAGATGCGCCGGGCAAACTGGCGACCCGCTGGGGCGGCTATCTCGCGGCGCCCGCCGACTTCGAACCGCAGTTCTTTGGCATCTCGCCGCGCGAAGCCGCGACACTCGACCCGCAGCAACGGCTTCTGCTGGAGGTCGCCTGGGAGGCGCTCGAAGACGCCGGGTACCCGCCGGACCGTCTGATCGGCAGCCTTACCGGCGTGTTTGTCGGGATCTCGGGCGGCGATTACGGGCAGATGCTGCTGGCCGGCGATCGCGCCGAACTCGACATGTACTTCGCTACCGGCAACGCGCACAGCCTGGCAGCCGGCCGGCTATCGTACGTGCTCGGGTTGCAGGGCCCGAGCCTCGCCGTCGACACCTCCTGTTCGTCGTCACTCGTGGCCGTGCACCTCGCGCTGCAAAGCCTGCGTCGCAACGAATGCCGTCTGGCGCTGGCCGGAGGCGTCAACCTCATCCTGACGCCCGAAGCCACCATCGCCATGTCGCGGGCGCACATGATGTCGGCCGACGGGCGCTGCAAGGCGTTCGACGCTTCCGCGGATGGATTCGTGCGCGCCGAGGGATGCGGGCTCGTCGCCCTCAAGCGCCTGTCCGACGCGTTGGCCGACGGCGACCGCGTGCTCGCCGTGATCCATGGGTCGGCCGTGAACCAGGATGGGCGCAGCAATGGGTTGACGGCGCCGAACGGACCCGCGCAGGAATCCGTCATCCGACAGGCGCTGGCCGACGCGGGCGTGAACGGCGGCGACATCGGCTACGTCGAGGCCCATGGCACGGGCACATCGTTGGGCGACCCGATCGAAGCCGGGGCCCTCGGCGCCGCGCTCGGCGCTGGCCGCCCTCCCGAACGGCCGCTATGGATCGGATCGGTAAAGAGCAACTTCGGGCATGCCGAGTCTGCGGCGGGCATCGCCGGGTTGATCAAGGTCATCCTGATGCTCCAGCATCAGTCGATCGCGCCCTCGCTGCATCTGAACCGCCCGAACCCGTACATCCCATGGGACGCCCTGCCGCTCAAGGTGCCGGTCGCGCTAACACCATGGTCCGACACCGCGCCGCGACTGGCCGGCGTCAGCTCCTTCGGCTTCAGCGGCACGAACGCGCATGTGATCGTCGCCGAAGCGCCGGCCCCCGAGGCGTTGCCCCGGCATGGCGCGCGACCACTGCACCTTCTGGCGCTTTCGGCGCGCGATCCGCAGGCGTTGCGTGAGACGGCCGCGACGTATGCCAGGCACCTCGCCGATCATCCCGAAATCGCCCTCCCCGATCTCGCGCACACGGCCAACGCGGGCCGCATGCATTGGTCGCACCGGCTGGCGCTGACGGCCGCAACGCCCGATCAGGCGCGCATCGCGCTCGAACGGTTCACCGCCGATGGCGAGACCGACGGCGCCCATGGGCGCTGGCCGGG
The DNA here is from genome assembly GCA_044224715.1 of Anaerolineales bacterium. GTDB lineage: Bacteria > Chloroflexota > Anaerolineae > Anaerolineales > UBA6663 > UBA6663. The sequence goes on from JBGAJV010000005.1 coordinate 116,465, forward strand.
TGGCCGGCCGCCCGGCACCGCCTTCCTCTTCCCCGGACAGGGTCCGCAATACACGGGCATGGGGCGACGGCTATACGACACTCAGCCGACCTATCGCGACCTGATCGATCGCTGCGCAGAGCTGCTTCGGCCGCAACTCGATCAGCCGCTGCTGTCGATCCTCTTTGGCGACAACGCCTTGCTCGACGAGACGCGCTACACGCAGCCCGCCCTCTTTGCCGTAGAGGTCGCGCTGGCCGAGCTCTGGCAGGCCTGGGGGCTGCGCCCGACGGTTGTGCTTGGGCACAGCGCCGGCGAACTGGCGGCCGCCTGCGTGGCCGGCGTCTTCAGCCTCGAAGATGGATTGAAACTGGCCGTGGCCCGCGGCCGATTGATGCACGCCTTGCCGCACAACGGCGAGATGGCCGTCGTCTTCTCCGACGAACGGCGGGTCGCCGACATCATCGCGCGCTGTGCGCAACAGGTCGCGATTGCGGTAATCAACGGCCCGGACAACGTCGTGCTGTCGGGCGAACGGACGGCGATCCAGGATGTGTTGGTGCAGCTCGACGCCGAAGGGATAAAGTCCCGCCGGCTCAACATCGCCATCGCCGCGCACTCGCCTTTGATGGATCCGGCCCTCGATGCGTTTGAGCAGGTCGCGGCCTCGATCACTTATACGCCGCCGAATATCGACGTCATCTCCTGTCTGACAGGGCAGATCGCCGACGCCGACATCGCGACGCCGAACTACTGGCGGCGACATCTGCGTCAGCCGGTGCGCTTTCACGACGCCCTGACCGCTCTGAGCGCGAGCGCGGCCCGGCTGCTGATCGAGATCAGCCCGACCCCGACGCTGACGCCGATGGCCCGACGCAATGCTCAGGCCGCGGATCGGGTCTGGGCCACCTCGCTTCGTGCCGGGCGCGACGATTGGGACGAACTACTGCGCAATCTCGGCGAGCTTTACGTGCACGGGGCGCAGGTCGATTGGGCCGGCTTCGATCGCGACGAACCGTGGCGGCGCGTCGCGGCGCCCACCTACCGCTTCCAGCGTCAGCGCTATTGGCGAACGCCGTCACCTCGAGCCGGCGGCGCCGCCCATTCGACCGACCACTCGGCGCACCCTCTGCTGGGTCGGCGCGTGCGCTCGCCGTTGCTCGAACACGTGGTCTTCGAGACCGAACTGGCAGCGGCGAACCCGTCGTGGTTGACACATCATCGTGTGCGCGACGCGATCCTTATGCCGTTGCCCGGCTATGCCGAAATGGCTCTCGCCGGCGCGCGCGAGGCGCTCGGAGGCCGGGATCATGCGCTGCTCGGGCTCATGATCCACCAACCGCTGGTGTTGCCCGACGGTGAGACGCGCACGCTCCAGGTCAGCGTCGAACGACCGACCGACGCATCTGCCGTGGTCAAGATCCACAGCTACGACGCCGGCGCCGATGCCTGGGTGCTGCATGCGGCAGGTCGGCTCGAGGTCGCGGCGACACCCGGATCGTCCGTCGAGACACCGGCGGCGATCCAGGCCCGTTGCCGCGAGGACCTGACGGGTCAAGACCTTTATGCCCGCCTCCGCGACCTGGGGCTGGCGTTCGGGCCCGTCTTTCAGGGGTTGCGCCGGGTCTGGCGTGGCCCGCGTGAGGCGCTCGGCTGGGTCAGCCTGCCGGAGGCCGTGAGCGACACCGAGCTGCGTCGTTACCGCGTCCATCCGGCCCTGCTCGATGCGTGCTTCCACCTGCTCGGCGCGCCACTGGTCGACGAGTCGGAAACGTTCCTGCTCGTGGGCCTCGACCGGCTCCAATTCTGGGGCGCGCCCGGGCGTGAGCTCTGGGCGTATGTGCGCTTGCAGGTCGACGACGCCGCAGCGGCCGAGCATTTCTCGGCCGACATGCAGTTCCTGGATCCCGAGGGGCATCTGGTCGGCGAAGCGCGCGGCCTGCACTTGAAGCGCGCGACCCGTGACGCGTTGCACCGGGCCGTGCAGACGCGCCAGTCCGACGGATGGCTGTACGACGTCGTCTGGGAACCCAAACCGCTTGCGCGGCGGGTCTCGTCGCCGACGCCGGATCTCGCGGACCAGCTGCGCGATGCCTTCGAGATCGAGAGCGTCGAACACGGACTCGCGGACTATGTCGCTGAGATGCCGCGGCTCGATGCTGTCGCGACGGCCTGGATCCGCAAGGCGCTCACTCAACTCGGGTGGGATCTGCAACCGGGCGATCGCGTGACGACCGCTGCATTGGCCGATCGCCTTCGCATCGCGCCCAAACACAGCCGATTGCTGGCTCGGTTCCTCTCGATGCTTGTCGAAGATGGCGATCTCGTTCGCGAAGGGGCTGAATGGCTGGTCGTAACGACGTTGCCACCGGTTGCCGACGCCGAGCTGGCGGCGCTGCAGTCGCGTTGCGCGCCGGGACCCGAACTGGCGATCGCCGACCGGTGCGGCGCCGCGCTGGCCGACGTGCTTCGCGATCAGGTCGACCCGCTCCAGTTATTGTTCCCCGGCGGCGAGACCGCGCGCGCGGAGAATCTCTACCGTGACACGCCGGCGGCCCGCGCCTATCACGCCCTCATGCAGCGCGCCGTGGCCGCGATCGTCGCAACCTGGCCGTCTGATCGACAACTGCGCATCCTCGAGATCGGCGCCGGCACGGGTGCGACCACGGCCGCGGTCCTGCCGACGCTGTCGGCCGGGCGTGCGTCGTACGTTTTCACCGATCTCTCGCCGTTGTTCCTGCGGCAGGCCGAGGAGAAGTTCGGCGCGTATCCGTTCGTGCGCTTTCAGCGCCTGGACATCGAGCGCGACCCGCTCGCGCAGAGCTTCGAGCCGCAGGCGTTCGATCTCATCATCGCCGCGAACGTGCTCCACGCGACGGCGGTCCTTGACGACTCCCTGGCGCACGTGCATCGGCTGCTGGCGCCCGGCGGCCAGTTGCTGGTGCTCGAGAGCACGGCGCCGCAGCGCTGGGTCGACATCACCTTTGGCCTTACCGACGGCTGGTGGCGCTTTCAGGATGCGGCCCGGCGTCCGGACCACCCGTTACTGTCGCGCGCGACCTGGCGCGACCTGCTCTCGGCCGCGGGGTTCGACCAGCCAATCGCCGTGCCCAACGCCGGGCCAGAGCAAGCGCTTTTGCTCGCGCGCGCGCCCGATACGATGGGACGCCCCGACAGTGCGAGCCGCTGGCTGATCCTCGCGGACTCAGGCGGCGTCGGTCGCGCCCTCGCCGAACGTCTCACGGCGTCTGGCGCGACCGTATGCACCGCCCGTCGGGCCTCGGCCTTCGTGCAACACGACTCCGCAAGCTTTTCGGTGGATGCTCGCGATCCGGATCAGGTGCGCCGGCTGGTGGACAACGTCCGGCCGCAGACGGTCGTGGACTTATGGGGGCTCGACCCTGAACCGGCAAGTGTCGGCGACGCGGTCCCCACCGTCGCGCCTGGTGTGCAGAACGCGCTCGCGCTCGCTCAAGTCCTGGCGGATCGCGTTGACCGCGTGCCGCCGAAGCTGTGGCTGGTGACGCGCAACGCGCAGTCGGTCGGTGAGCTCAACACACCTACGGATCCCGCGCCCGCGCCCCTGTGGGGCCTCGGGCGCGTCATCGCGCTCGAGCACCCTGAGCTTTGGGGTGGGTTGGTCGACTTGCCGCTCACCGCCGACCCGACCGCCGATGCGGACCACTTGCTGCACGAACTCACGCAGCCGGACGGCGAAACCGAGATCGCCTGGCGCGGCGGTGCGCGGTCCGTGGCGCGTCTGGCGCCGGCCGCGTTGGCGCCCACCCGCGCCGAGTGGCGCGCAACGCCTGACGGCGCCTATCTGATCACGGGTGGCCTTGGCGGCCTGGGTTTGCGGGTTGCGGAGTGGCTTGCCGAGCGCGGCGCGCGCCACCTCGTTCTGCTCGGCCGTCGCGGTCCATCAGAGGCGGCGACCCGGGTTCTGGCGCGCCTGGCCGATGTAGGCGTCCAGGTCGTCGTCGAACGTGTCAGCGTCACAGACCTCGAAGCCCTGCGCGGGGTGCGCTCACGGATCGAAGCTGCCGGGCAGCGGTTGGCCGGCGTCGTACACGCGGCCGTCGTCCTTGCCGATGGTTTGTTGGCTCGCCAGACGTGGGATCGGTTCACGCAGGTCCTGGACCCGAAGGCCCTGGGCGCCTGGAACCTGCACACGCTCACGCGCGACCTGCCACTCGACTTCTTCGTCCTGTTTTCGTCGGGCATATCGCTGTACGGCGGCCGTGGCCTGGGCAACTACGCCGCGGCCAACGCCTACCTCGACGGCCTGGCGCACTTCCGCCGCGCTCAGGGTCTGCCCGCCTTGAGCATCAATTGGGGCGCCTGGTCCGAGGTCGGCACGGCTGTCACACGCGACCTTGGTCAACGGATCACGCTGCAAGGCATGAGCCTGATCCCGCCCGAGGACGGTTTGCGACTGCTGGGCGAGCTGCTCCGTGAGGACCGACCTCAGATCGCGGTCCTGCCCGTGAACTGGGCCACGCTGCTCGCACAATTCGCGCCGGGCCACGCGCCGCGTTTGTTTGCGCGCATGGTTCAGGCTGCACCGCCATCCCGGTCGGCTACGACGAACTCGGCGGAACGGGCGGCCAGCGAGGCCGACGCCGCGCGACGCCTCGGCGACCTGCCCATCGCGGCCCGCCTGACCGCGCTGGTCGAGATCTTGCGCGCCGAGTCGGCCCGGGTGCTGCATCTGCCACTCGAACAGGTCGATCCGGAACGATCGTTGAGCGAACTGGGTCTCGACTCGCTGATGGCGATCGAACTCAAGAATCGGGTCGAGACCCGTCTGGGCCTCAATGCGCCGGTTCGGATCTTCCTGGAAGGGCTGCGCCTGAGCGAGATCGCCGAGCGTGTCCAGGAGTTGCTGTTCGGAGCAGCGCCGACCGAGCCCGCGCCACCGGCCGCGGTCGATGCAGGCGAAGCGCGCCGGTTGCTCGAACAGATCGACCAGCTTTCCGGGGATCAGATCGACGATCTGCTCACCGGCTTGCTCGCCGAGGGAGGCTGATGGGATGAGCGCCTTGGACGATCGCCTGGCGGGGCTGTCGCCGGCAGAGAAGCGCGCCCTTCTGGCGGAGTTGCTCCGCAAGAAGGCATCGGAGCCGACAGAGGTCGGCGCGTTGTCACACGGTCAGCGCGCCCTCTGGTTCTTGCACCGGTTGACGCCCGAGAGCACCGCGTACCACGTCGCCTATGTGACGCGCATCCGGTCGCGCGTCGACACCGCCGTGCTGCAACGTGTCTTCCAGGCGCTCGTCGACCGACACGACTCGTTACGCGCGCGTTTCCCCATGCGGTCGACGGGCCCGGTCCGTGAGGTCTTGCGCGAGTGGCAGGTCCCGCTTGAGGTCGTCGACGTCGCCGGCTGCGACGACACGGCCCTCGATGCTCGCGTCGTGGCCGCGCACAATCGGTCGTTCGACCTCGAGCGCGGCCCGGTCCTGCGCGTGTCGTTGTTCTCGCGCGCCATCGACGACCATGTCCTCTTGTTGACCGTGCATCACATCGCGGTGGACGGCTGGTCGGTCGGCGTGCTGCTCGAGGACTTTCGACGCTTGTACATCGCCGAAACCACCGGCGCCCCGGCCGATCTTCCGACGCGCGGTGCCGACTATGCGACCTTCGTCAAGTGGCAGGCGCAGATGTTGAGCGGCCCGGAGGGCGCCGAACACCGCGCGCACTGGCAGCAACGCCTCGGCGGGGCCTTGCCGGTCCTGGATCTTCCGACCGACCACCCGCGTCCGCCGGCACGCTCGCTCGACGGGGGCACCCGACACTTCGTGCTGCCATCGGAGCTGGCACGCTCGGCGCGGGATCTCGCCCGCGGCGCGCGCACCACGCCGTTCACGCTCCTGCTTGCAGTCTATCAGGTCCTGCTCGCCCGTTACACGAACCAGCACGACATCCTGGTCGGCACACCAATGTCAGGTCGCAGCCGCAGCGAGTTCGAGGGCGTGGTCGGGTACTTCGCCAATCCCGTCGTGTTGCGCGGAGATCTCAGCGGCGATCCGTCGTTCAGCGCGTTCCTCGAGCGGCTGCGGCGCACGGTGCTCGATGCGTTGTCGCATCAAGACTTCCCGTTTCCGCTGCTGGTTGAAGCGCTTCAGCCGGCGCGTGATCCGAGCCGCACGCCGGTATTCGACGCCGCGTTCGACCTGCAGAGCTTCGATCGCATCGGGCCGATGGTCGGCCTGCTGGCCTCCAGCCGACCCGGCGCGCGCGTGGACGTCGCCGGCCTGACGCTCGAAACGTACGGGCTTCGCCAACAGGAGGGCCAGTTCGATCTGGTCCTCGACATGTACGAGGTCGACGGCCAGATCGGCGGGCTGGTCCGCTACAACGCCAGCCTGTTCGACGTCGAGACTATCGACCGACTGATCGGGCATTACCAGCGCCTGCTCGAAGGTGTCATCGCCGACCCGGACCTGCGCCTGTCCGCCCTGCCCTTGCTCACGGATGCCGAACGCCGTCAGATGTTGGTCGAGTGGAACGCCACGGGTGCCGAGTTCCCACGCGACGAGCCGTTCCATCGGCTCTTCGAATCCCGCGCGATGCAGGGGCCCGAAGCTGCGGCCCTCACCTTCGCTGGCGAGACGCTGTCCTACGCTGAACTGAACCGTCGCGCCAACCAGCTCGCTCGATTTCTTCGCCGCAACGGTGTGGGTCGCGGCGCGTTGGTCGCGATCGTGGCCGAGCGTCGTCCGGAAACCATCGTTGCGGTCCTGGCCGTCCTGAAGGCCGGCGGCGCCTTTCTGCCGCTCGACCCGGCTTATCCGGCCGAACGGATCGCCTACATGCTGTCGGATTCGCGCGCGCCGTGGCTGATCGCGGGGTCGCGCCCGGCCGCCGACTTTCCGACGGCGGCTGCGCGCCTCATCGCCCTCGACGACGAGTCGGCCGTCCTCGCCGGTGAAGCCGACGGCAACCTGGACGACGGTGCGACGTCGGCCGACCTCGCGTACGTGATCTACACCTCGGGCTCGACCGGGCGGCCGAAGGGCACGCTGTTACGGCACCGCGGCTGGCGAAACCTGGCGGAAGCCCAGCGCCGCGCCTTCGGCCTTGGCCCGGGGTCGCGCGTGCTGCAGTTCTCGTCGTTCAGCTTTGACGCATCGATGTGGGAGCTGGCGATGTCGCTGGGCAGCGGCGCGACGCTCTGCCTGGCGCGGCGCGAGCAGCTGTCCTCGATGAGCGACCTCCAGGATCTGCTGCAGCGCGAGGCCATCACCGTCGCGACGCTGCCGCCCTCGGTGATCGGCGCGCTGGCGCCCGACGCGCTGCCCGGGCTGACCACGCTCATCGCGGCCGGCGAGGCCTGCCCGCTCGCCCTCGCGCGGAGGTGGGCGAACGGTCGCCGCTTCTTCAACGCCTACGGGCCGACGGAGACGACGGTGTGCGCGACGCTGGCCCTGTGCGACCCGCTGGAAGAGCGACCGCCGTCGATCGGTCGGCCGCTCGACAACTTCCAGGTCTATGTGCTCGACGCAGCCGGACGGCCCGTGCCAGTCGGTGTGCCCGGCGAGCTCTATATCGGCGGCATCGGGCTCGCCATCGGCTATCTCGACCGGCCCGAGTTGACGGCTGAACGCTTCGTCCCGAATCCGTTTTCGGACGGCGCAGGCCAACGGCTCTATCGCACCGGCGATCGGGTCCGCTGGCGCGGCGACGGCACGCTCGAGTTCTTGGGTCGGCTCGACCAGCAGGTGAAGCTGCGCGGCTTTCGCATCGAGCCGGGTGAGATCGAAGCCACGCTCCGCCGACAAGCGGGTGTCCGCGAAGCCGTGGTGGCCGTGCGGGAGGATCGACCCGGGGAGACACGGCTCGTGGCCTATTACCTCGACGCCGCCGACGCCGTCTCCGCGGCGGATCTGCGTGCCGCGCTCAGGCGCGAGCTGCCCGATTACATGGTGCCGTCGGCGTTGGTGCGACTCGACGCGCTGCCGCTGCTGCCCAACGGTAAAGTGGATCTATCGACCCTGCCCGCGCCGGAAGCGATCGGCTGGCGGCCAAGCGGCGCGTTCGTCGCGCCGCGCACCCCGGCCGAGGAGGCGCTGGCGCGTGTGTGGGCCGACGTGCTCCACAAAGACCGGATCGGCGTGCACGACAACTTCTTCGAATTGGGCGGGCATTAGCTGTCGGCCACTCAGGTCATCGCGCGGAAGGCCGAGGCCTTTCAGATCCAGGTCCCGTTGCGCAGCCTGTTCGAGGGCCCGACCGTGGCCGAGCAAGCGCAGGTCGTGGAAGCCCTGTTGGTGGCCGAATTGGACGCGCTCGACGACGCTGAAGCGGCCCGGCTCCTGGCCGCCGACGCGCCCGACACCGGAGGTGATCGTTAATGGAACCTGACAAGCCTTCATCGTCCGTGGGTCTGTCCGCCGCCAAACGCGCGTTGCTCGAAAAGCGCCTGCGCGGCACGCCGGTCGCGTCGGCGGCCGCGATCGGGCCTCGGCCCGAGTCGGCCGGGATGCCGCTGTCGTATGCGCAGCAGCGGCTCTGGCTGGCGAGCCAGATGCAGCCGGACAGCGCCCTGTACAACGTGCCTGTGGCCGTTCGTCTGGAAGGCGTGCTCAACGTCGAGGCCCTGGCCCAGAGCCTGGACCGGATCGTGAGCCGTCACGACGTCCTGCGCACGGTGTTCGCGACGGTCGACGGGTCCCCCATGGCTGTCCTGCGTGACGGTGGATCCGGGTCCCTGGCCGTGGAGGATCTGCGGGCGCTCCCCGAGTCTGCGCGGGAGGCGGAGGCGCTCAACCGCATGCAGATCGCCGCACGGCAGCCGTTCGACCTCGCACGGGGGCCGCTGTATCGCTTCACGCTCTTCACGCTCGCGCCCGAGCGCCATGTGCTCTTCCTCTGCCTGCACCACCTCGTCTCGGACGCCTGGTCGCTCGTGGTGATGTTGCGCGAACTTGCGGAACTGTACGACGCCCTCAGCGGCGGCCAGGCTTCGCAGGGTCCGGCCTTGCCCATCCAGTATGCGGACTATGCGCACTGGCAGCGCGAGTGGCTCAAGGGCGATGTGCTCGAGCGCCAGCTGGATTACTGGCAGCGCGCGCTATCCGGACTGACCCCGGCGCTCGATCTGCCGTTCGACCACGCGCGGCCGGCGCAGCCATCGATGGCCGGCGCGACGATGTCGTTCGAGCTCCCGGCGGCGTTGTCCGCGGCCGTGAACGCCCTGGCGCAACGCTCCGGCGCAACGCCCTTCATGGTGCTGTTGGCCGCGCTGCAGACCCTTTTGCAGCGCTACACGCGGCAAGACGACATCGCCATCGGCACCCCGATCGCCGGGCGCAATCGTCGCGAGATCGAAGGCCTGATCGGGTTCTTCGTCAACACCCTAGTGCTGCGAGGCGACCTGAGCGATGACCCGACGTTCGCCGAACTCCTGACGCGCACCCGCGACAACACGCTGGGCGCGTATGCCCATCAAGATCTGCCGTTCGAGCGTGTCGTGGACGCGCTCCGGACCGGCCCGTCGGCGATCGCCGGGCCGTTGTTCCAGGTGATGCTGATCTTGCAGAACGTCCCCTGGGAGCAGGTCTCGCTGACGGGCTTGCGCTGGAACCTGTTCACGGTCGAGAGCGGCACTTCCAAGTTCGACCTGACCCTGGCGCTCGTGGAACGCGACGGTCGGTTCGAAGGGCAATGGGAGTACAGCTCCGAGTTGTTCGAGCCCGACACCGTGGCGCGTCTTGGCCGACACTTCGTCGCGGTTCTGGCCGCGGCACTCGCCGAGCCGGAACGACGCCTCTCGGAGCTTGCCTGGCTCGACGAGGCCGAACACCGCCAACTCGTGGCCGCCGAGGATGCCACGGCGGCCGATTACCCGCGCGATGCGGTCATCCACCAGCTCTTCGAAGCGCAGGTGCGCCGCAGCCCGAGCGCCGAGGCCGTAAGCGATGGCGCGACGGCCCTGACCTACGCTGACCTGAATCGGCGCGCCAACCAGCTCGCGTATCACTTGCGGGCGCTCGGTGTCACCACCGAGACCGTGGTCGGGGTTTGTCTGCCGCGATCGCTGGAGGCCTGGGTCGCGCTCATGGCGGTGCTCAAAGCCGGCGGGGCGTTTGTGCCGCTCGACCCCGCCTATCCCACGGAGCGGCTCGCCTACATGCTGACCGACTCGCGCGCCGCCGTGTTGATCACGGAAAGCAGCCAGCTGGCGCGCTTTTCGTCACCAGACGCAGCGATCGTCTGTGTGGATCAGGACCGCGCCGCGATCGATCGTCAGCCGGGAGACGATCTCGAAGATCGCACCACAGCCGATCAGCCCGCCTACGTGATCTACACCTCGGGTTCGACGGGCCAGCCAAAGGGCGTGGTCGGTCTGCATCGCGGGGCGATCAATCGCTTTGCCTGGATGTGGCGGACGTATCCGTTCGCGGCGACCGAACGCTGTTGCCAGAAGACTGCGCTCAGCTTCGTCGACTCGATCTGGGAGCTGTTTGGCCCGTTGCTTCAGGGAGTCGCGAGCGTCATCATCCCGGACGAGGCCGTGCGCGACCCGCAACTGCTCGTGGACTGGCTGGCCCGTGAACGCGTGACGCGTCTGGTTCTGGTGCCATCGCTGTTGCGCGCGCTGCTCGACCGTCATCCGGATCTTGGCGCGCAACTGCCGGACCTGGCCTTCTGGGTCTGCAGCGGCGAGGCTCTGCCGATCGAACTGGTACGCCGGTTTCGCGAGGCCGCGCCGGGGCATCGGCTCCTCAATCTATATGGCTCGTCGGAAGTCGCGGCGGATGCCACGGCCTACGAGGTGCCGGACGGCGATCTCCCGCGCACGATACCGATCGGGCGCCCGATCGCCAACACGCGGGCCCTTGTCCTCGACGATCGCCGCAGGCCCGTGCCGATCGGCGTTATCGGCGAGCTCTACATCGGCGGCGACAATCTCGCGCGCGGTTACCTTGGGCGTCCGGAGCTGACGGCCGAGCGATTCGTGTCAGATCCATACAGCACGAAACCCAACCAGCGGCTTTTCAGAACCGGGGACCTCGCGCGCGTCCTGCCGGATGGCACGCTCGAATATGTGGGCCGCCGTGACCTGCAGGTCAAGATCCGCGGGGTCCGCGTGGAACTCGAGGAAGTCGAGCATGCGGTGCGACAACTGCCCGGCGTGGACGCCTGCGCCGTGGTCGCTCGCGAGGTCGGGCCAGGCGATGTTCGGCTTGTCGCCTATGTGTCTTCGGGCGCGGGCGGGCCGCCCGACGTCGCCGATCTGCGCGAACGGCTACTGGCCCGATTGCCCGCACCGATGGTCCCGTCGGCCTTCGTGGTGCTCAAAGCCCTGCCGTTGACGCCCAACGGCAAACTCGATCGCCGCGCATTGCCTCAACCCGTGTTCGCCCACATGGCAAACGCGAACGATGTCGACCCAAGCACGCCGACCGAGATCGCGGTGGCGGGCATTTGGGCCGCGGTGTTGGGTCTGCCGCAGGTCAGCGCCAACGCGAGTTTCTTCGATCTGGGCGGCCATTCGCTTTTGGCCATGCAGGTGCTGGCGCGCGTCTGGTCCGGGTTGGGCGTGAAGGTGCCGCTGCGGCAACTGCTGGATCATCCGACGGTGGCGGACCTCGCGCGCTATATCGACGCCGCGACGCCCGACCCGACTGCAGGCCGGCACGAAACGGCGGGCGCGTACGGCGAAGCGCCGCTCTCGGCAACGCAGCGCGGGCTCTGGTATCTGTCGCGCGTGAGCCCGGAAAGCCCGGCCTACAACCTTCCGCTGGGCGTGCGCATCCGCGGCCCGCTCGACGCCGACGCGCTCGAACGCGCGCTGCAGCACATCGTCCAACGCCATGCGCCCTTGCGGACGAGCTTTCACGTCCGGGCCGGGGCACCGGTCCAGGTCGTGGCCGGCGAGGTCTCCTTTGGCATCGATCGCCGCGACGTGATCGCCGGCGACGGCGAGACGATCGAAGCCGCCATCCAGCGACTGGCCGCCGAGGAGACCACGCGCCCCTTCGATCTCGAACGCGCTCCGCTGATCCGGGCGTGTTTGCTGCGGCTGGCCGACGCCGACCATGTCCTTGTGGTCACGATCCATCACATCGTCGCCGACGGCTGGTCGATCAATCAGATCATGGCGCCCGAGCTGGGCGCGCTCTATCCGGCGTTCGCGGCCGGCAAGACCGCCTCGTTGCCGGAACTCAAGGCACACTACGCCGACTTCGTCACCTGGCAGCAGGCGTGGCTGGCGGGGGACGCCGAGAACGATATCGCGCGCTACTGGTTGGAGCGCGTTCGGGGCAGTTCACAACCGCTGGAGTTGCCATTCGATCGGCCCCGCCCTGCGCTGGAGACTCAGCGCGGCGAGCAGCTCACGTTCTCGCTCCCGGCCGCGCTCACCGCCCGTCTGACGGCCCTCAGCCAAAAGGAAAACGTTACGCTGTTCACGACGCTGCTTTCGGCGTTGTACATCCTGCTCTATCGCTATACGGGCCAGATGTCGCCCGTGGTGGGCGCGACCGTGGCAGGCCGCGCACACGCCGAGTTCGAAGACGTGATCGGTCTGTTCGTCAACACCCTGGCGCTGCGGGCGGACGTGACCGGCGACGACACCGCGCGCGGCCTGATCCGCCGGGTGCGTAATGTGGTCATCGACGCGCACGCGCATCAGGAGTTGCCATTCGAGCGCCTCGTCGAACTGGTGCAAGCCGAACGCGGGGCGCGCGGCGGCCCGCTGGTCCAGGTGATGTTTGCCTACCAGGAGCTTCCGACGGCGGAGGAGTCTCTCGCCGACCTCCAGCTCGAGCCGTTGATGCTGCACACGGCGACGTCGAAATTCGATCTCACGCTATCAGCCACGCATCGACAAGGCACGCTCAATCTCGGGTTCGAATACGCGACCGAGCTCTTCGATGCCGTGACGATCGAGCGCATGACGGGTCACTTTCGCGCGATCCTGGAGAGCCTTGTCGCCGATCCGGACGCGGCGGTCTCGACCCTGCGGCTGTTGACCGATGAGGAGCGACGTCAGCTCGTCGTCGACCGCAACACGGCTCCGCGGGCCTATGACAGTTCCGGGACCCTCGCCGCCCGCTTCGCCGCCCAGGCGCGGCACACGCCCGACGCGATCGCACTGACCTGCGAGGGCCGGCATCTCACGTACCGCGACCTCGACGAGCGCGCCAATCAGCTGGCGCACTACCTGCAGGCCCAGGGCATCGCGCCGGATCGACTTGTCGCGCTCTGTCTCGAGCGATCGCTGGACATGGTCGTCGCCATCCTGGCGGTGCTGAAATCCGGCGGCGCCTATCTACCGCTGGATCTGGCGTATCCCACCGACCGTCTCGCTTTCATGCTAGAGGACGCGCACCCGTCAGTCCTCATCGCTCACACGCACCTGGCGGATCGGCTCCCGACGACCGACGCGCTGGTGTTCTGGATCGACAACGAATGGCCGCAGATCGCCGGGCTCCCAACCGAGGCGCCCATGATCGCGACGCAGCCGGACGATCTGGCCTATGTGATCTACACCTCCGGATCGACGGGCAAGCCCAAGGGCGTGATGGTGACGCAGGCCAACGTCATCCGATTGCTGACCGCGACCGAGCACTGGTACCACTTCAACGCGGCCGATGTCTGGTCGCTGTTTCACTCCTACGCTTTCGATGTCTCGGTCTGGGAGATCTGGGGTGCGCTGTTGAACGGCGGTCGACTTGTGGTCGTGCCCTATGAGACGAGCCGCAACCCGCACGCGTTTTGCGATCTGCTGCGGGACGAAGGCGTGACCGTTCTGTGCCAGACACCGTCGGCCTTCAAGCCGTTGATGCGGGTCGAGGTGTCACGATCGACGCCGCCCACCGATCTCGCGCTGCGCTATATCATCTTCGCGGGCGAAGCCCTTGACTTCGTCAGCCTGCGTCCTTGGTTCGACAGGCATGGCGACGAGCGACCGCTGCTCGTCAACATGTACGGGATCACGGAGACCACGGTCCACTCGACATTCAGGACCGTGCAACTGCCCGATCTCGAAGGCAGCGCGCCAAGCCTGATCGGCTGGCCGATCCCGGATCTGCAGATCTACGTCCTGGATCAGCACCGTCAACCAGTGCCGCACGGCGTGATCGGCGAGCTGTACGTGGGCGGCGCCGGCGTGGCGCGCGGCTATCTGAACCGCGCGGCCCTCAACGCCGAGCGGTTCCTGCCCGATCCGTTCCGACCCGGCGGCACGCTGTACAAGAGCGGCGACCTGGCGCGGTTCCGCAGCAACGGCGACCTCGAGTACCTGGGGCGCATCGATCATCAGGTCAAGATCCGCGGGTTCCGCGTCGAACTGGGCGAGATCGAGGCCGCGCTGTCGAGCCACCCCGATGTTCGCGAGGCTGCGGTGTTGGCGCGCGAGGACACGCCGGGCGAGAAGCGGCTGGTGGCGTACCTGCTGCCCACGGGCGAGGTCTGGCCCACGACGCGCGAGCTGCGCGCGCATCTGCTGACCACCTTGCCCGACTACATGGTGCCGGCCGCGTTCGTGTGGCTCGAGGCGTTCCCATTGACACCCAACGGCAAACTCGATCGGCGCGCGTTGCCTGCGCCGTCGCAACAGATGCGGGTCGAGGCCCCGATCGAGCCGGTTGACCTGCCGGCGACGCCGACCGAGGTGCTGATCGCCGGCGTGTGGCGAGACATCTTGAAGGTCGAGCCCATTCGCGTGCAAGACAACTTCTTCGACCTCGGCGGCCACTCGCTGTCGTCCATCCAGGTCATCGATGCCCTCGCGGAGAAGACCGGCGTGAAGCTCAGTCCGGCGTACGTGCGCCTGCAGACGCTCGGCCAGCTGGCCGCCATGTACGACGAGAAGCAGGCGCGGCCAACGCAACCCGACGTCGCGCCAAAGCCCGAACCGTCGGGCCGCGTGCTGGGCCGTCTCAAGCAGGTCTTCTCGCGCGAGAAAGGCCGGCAGCCATGAACGCGCGGCGGCGCAGCCGCCCTATGCTGGCACTGCTGGGGCTGGCGGCGCTTGCCATCGCCTGCGGGTGGTGGTCGCCCGCGACCGACGCCCCGACCCCGACGGTCATCGGAACGGACTCGGGCCCGGTGGGCGAGGCGCCGTCCGAACTCGCAACGTCGACGCTGAGCGCCGCGCCGACGGCCGGCCCGGCGCCGGTCTCGACGGGGTTCGGGATCCTGGGCGACAGCATTTCCGATGAATACCGCGCCAACGACAACCGCGGCGGCGTGTGCGGCTTCGTGACGTACAACTGGATGGAACAGCTGGCCGAACGCCACGGCCTCAACTTCGGCCGCTGGGGCGATTGGGGCGAACCACGGCGCACCGGCTTCGAGTACAACTGGGCGCGCAGCGGCGCGCGAGCGCGGGATCTGATCGCGACGGGGCAGGCTGCCGGGCTCGCGGCCCAGGTCGCCAACGGCGAGGTCTCGGATGTGATCATCTGGATCGGCAGCAACGATTTCAGCTACTACACCGACACGTACACCGAGATCTACGACGGTCGCCTGAATGATTCCGAGGTCGCGGCGCGTGTCGACGAGGTCAGCGGCGCGATCGAGACGGCCGTTGAGACGCTCAAGAACGCCGGGCCGGTCCGCATCGTCGTGGTCACGATCCCGGATGGGGCCTCGGTGCCCGACGTCCAGAAGGCCCTGCCGGATGCCGCCGGCCGCCAACGGGTCTCCGACGCGGTGGCCGAGGCGAATCGCCGGATCACGGCTTTCGCCGCCGGGCACGGGCTGGGGCTGGTCGATGTCAACGCCATGCTCCAGGCCTTCTCGCCTCGCCTCGATGGCCAGGGGAACCTGCTCGTCGGCGATCAGCGGATCTCGCTTCTCGGCCAGGGCGACGAACCGCATCAGGGTCGGCTCGGCGACTCGGCCGGCCACCTGGGCACCGTCGTGTCCGGGCTGATCGCCAACTTGATGTTCGTCGAGCCGTTCAATCGGACGTATGGGCTGGGGCTGCAACCGTTGAGCGACACCGAGATCCTCAAGAGCGCCGGCCTCGACTCGCCCGCGGCGAATTCCTGCAAGCCTTGAAGGAGGAGAACAGTCGTGAGTCTTTCGTCCGAAACAGGCGAGCCCTTCTACTTCTCGAACGCCGGCGCGCGGCTCTTTGGCGTCTATCATCCGTCCGGCCTCGCGGGGCCGGCGCAGGCCGCCGTCGTGATCTGCGCGCCGTGGGGTCCGGAGTACGTGCGCGCGCATCGAGCGCTCCGTCAGTTGGCCCTGCGCCTGACGCGCTGCGGGTGCGGCGTGATCCGCTTCGATTACACGGGCTGCGGCGACTCGGAGGGCGACGACGAGCAGGTTGGCCTCGAACAGTGGCGTTCCGACATCGACGCCGCGATCGGCGAGGCGAGGCGGCGCAGCGGCGCCCGCCGCGTGTTCCTGGTCGGGTTGCGTCTGGGCGCTGCGCTGGCCTGGCGCGCCGCCGAGCAACGCGAGGATGTCGCCGGTCTCGTGCTGTGGGAACCCGTGTTGGCTGGGGCAGCGTATCTCGACGAGTTGACCGACCTGCAGCGCCAGACCTTGAGTCGCTACGCCCACCGACCCGCCGAGATGAGCGACGGCGACAGCCTCCTGGAGCGGCTCGGCTTTCCGATCTCGTCGGCTCTCGCCCTGGATCTGGGCGCACTCGAGTTGCGCGTCGCCAATCGACCGCCGGCGCGGGAGGTCTTGATCGTCGGCATCGAACAACCACCGGCGCTCGATGCGCTCCGCCAGGCGCTGACGGCCGCGCGCGCGCACGTTCAGGTCGATGACTTCGCCGAACCCAGGATTTGGACCGAGGACCCTGACAAGGCGCTCGTGCCACACCGGACGCTTGAGGCCATCGTCGGCTGGATCACCGAGGGGATCGCATGAACGAGACCGTGCTGACTTTCGGGCCGAGTCATTCGCTGGTCGGCATTCTCGCCGATGCTCCCATTCCCAATCGGCGAGCCGTGATTGTGTTGAACGCCGGGCTGATCCATCGCGTGGGACCCAGTCGCGTCTACGTCCGCATCGCGCGGCGGCTCGCGGCCGAAGGCTACCCGACGTTGCGGATCGATCTCGGCGGCATCGGCGATAGCGGGCCGGGCGACGACCGACTCACCTACGAGGCACGGGTCCTGGCCGAGGCGCGTCAGGCGATGGACGTGCTGGCTTCGGAACACGGCATCGCCGAGTTCATCTTCGCGGGCCATTGCGCCGGCGCCGCCAACTCGTTTCACGTGGCCGCTGCGGATCCACGCGTCACCGGCGTGCTGCTCATCAACCTCGAGGGAGGCAGCAACGAGTGGGCCGATTACGACCGCGAGAAGAAACAGGCCCGCTTCTACGGCGCCTACTTTCGCGATCGGCTGCGCGACCCGGCCAGCTGGCGCAAGTTGCTGAGCGGGCGCGCCAACCCGGTCAACATCGTGCGGACGCTCTGGGGGTCGCAGGTGCGGGACAGACTGCGCACCCTGCTCTTCCGCTCGCGTCGGACCTCGTCGGCTGAGGCTGCTGCGTTGCCGCCGGCCATGGCTCAGGCGCGTGGTGAGCTGGACAGCCTACTCGCGCGTGGTGTTAAAGTGCTCTTCATCCATTCCGAGGGCGGAACGGGTCTCGAGTTCGTTCGCGTCACGTTGGGCGATCATCTCGAACGCGCGATCGCGTCTGGCGCGGCCCAACTCGACATCCTGCCGCAATCCGACCACACGTTTACGGTGCGCCGCAGTCAGGCCCAGTTGACCGAAACCATCGTCACCTGGATGGTGCGACATTTCGGCTCAAGCTCCGGCCCCGATCGCATCGTGTGACGCCAATCGGTCGGCGGTGCCCTGTTCGGCTCGACCAACCGCAATGACGCAACGCGCGCAAAGGGTTTCTTTGCGCGCGTTGCGTCGTTGCGGTTGGATCTTGTCGATCACTGCGAGGAGCGCGTTCGGGCCGTGACGCTCTGCACGGAGCTGACCGTGCTCGATGTGGACGTCATGGTCGTGGTCGACGTCGTGCTGGTATCGGTCGACGTGCTGTTGTTGTTGACGGCCGCCACAAGCCAGCCACCGAACATTCCGACCAGCCAGGCCAGCGTGGCCAGCGACACCGCCCAACCCGTGAGCCCACCCGTCGACTTGCGCGCCGGCGCGGCCGCGGTCGGGGCCTGCGCGGGCTCGTTGAACAGACCGGTTACCGGCGCGACCACGTAGCGCTTGACTGCGTTCAGGATCCACTTCCAGTGCACGACGACGTGCAAGACGCTCAGCGCGATGATGGCATTGGCCGAGATCGAGTGGATCGCGTGCCAGGCGCCGCCGGCGGCCAACGTGATGCCCAGCGCCGGCAGCGCGACCTCGGACAGCATCATGCCGCTAAGGATGACGCCGACCAGCGCGACGAGAAGCGCCACGTTCAGCACGGCGAAGAGACGGGTCTGCAGCGGAAGCTTCTGAAAGAAGCGTTTGGCGACGTTGAGCACCCAGCGCCAGTGCAGCGCCAGATGGGTGAGCGCCGCGCCACCGAAGGCCAGGCTCAGCCACTCATGGATGGCCAGACCCGTCAGGTGCGGCTGAAACGCCACAAGGACCGCCGCAAAGATCGCGGCGTCGATCCAGAGATTGACCCGCGCGTTGTTGTTGGTGTTCTTTGACGTGTTCATGGTGTCCTCCCCAATCGGTTGCATAAGTTCGATAGCGGGCATGTTAGGGGTGGGTGCTTCAGACACGGCTCACGGGAGGTTCAGATCTGGATTAGTTTTGTCGCTTTGCGGTTGCCGGCGCAGGAGCGGACGGTCCGGGCGGTTGGGCCAGCCGGCATATTCCCGTATTTCGGCGACAACGCCGGGTGTATACGCGTTGTTCGAGGAGGGACTTCAAACCTGAAGGCGAGCCGTCAGATCGGCGAAGAGACGGTTCAGCAGCGCGACACGGGCCTGATCTGCAGCGAGGGCTTTGGCCCGGTTGAAGGTCTGACCGATCTCGCTCATGAAGTCCGCGCAGAACGCCGTGGTGTAGAAATCCAGCGCGCGCTGCTGTTGGTCTGAAAGGTCGAGGAGGTCGATCCAGGCGTCGACGTAATCGAGGGCATGGTCGCCGCTTAGCAGCGCCATCCGGGTCAACGCGACAGTCCAGAGCGGATCGCCGTAGCATACGACGTCGACGTCGACGATGCCGCTGAACCGGCCGTCGTGGACCAGGACGTTCTTGGTCGTCGTGTCATCCAGGAACGCCACGGGGCGGATCGCGGCCAGGTAGCGGTCCCAGCGCGGGAGCAGGGCTTCGAGGCGATCGACAGCCGACACCGAGAAGACTCCGGCACGCGCGATCCGGTCCCGGCTCCGCGCCAGCGACGCGCCGACGACGCCGCCCCACGTGCGATGGGGATACGGACCCGCCGGGTGCGCAACGTACCCATAACCGTCACCGAGTGGCAGGCTGTGCACGGCGCGCTGCGCGGCGACGACGGCCGCGGCGATTTCGCCGCGTTCTGCGCCGCTCAACGTCTCGAGCACATGACCCAGATCCGAGCCGGGCAGCCGCTCGAGCACGAGGCCCGGGAAGGGAGTCCATGCCGCCGTGGTGTCAGCCAGCAGCACGCGCGGTACGGCCACGCCCAGCGCCCTCAGACGGACCAGCCAGTATGCCGCGCCGTCGAGACCGCCACGTGTTGCAGCGAGCCGGGCAACGACCGCGTCGCCGTCTGCCAGCGACACGTCGAAGACGTAGTTGGCGAAGCCGGTCGTGAACCGGATGGCCGCGCGCACCGGCCGGCCCAGAGCCTGCTCGACCAGGCGGGCCGCGTGTTCAGCCGTCGGTTGGGCCGTCAGGGTCGGTTCCACCCTAGTCGACCTCGACCCGGCTCAGATGGCCGCGCCCCCAGTGTCGAACGGCGTCGACCACGGGCATGACCGTCCGACCATAGTCGGTCAACGAGTACTCGATCGGCGCCGGGATCGGTCCGGTCGGGCGCCGCGCCACAAGGCCCTGACGTTCGAGTTCGCGCAGTTGCTGCGTGAGCACCTTCGGCGAGATCCCGGGGATCGCCCGTTGCAGCCCGGCGAAGTGGTGCGGCGACTCGCCGAGCCAGTACATGATGATCAACTTCCACTTGCCGCCGATGGCGGCCAGCGCGGCCGTGAGCGGGCAACCAACGACCAGGTTCGCCGATCGCGCCGGGCCAGGGTTACTTGAAGGTGCCTTCTGGATTGTGACCATGGTCGAGATTATATTGTGCGGACCCAGACCGCCCACATCTGAGAGGCCCCATTATGATTGTTGAAGTTCGCACCTATCGCATCAAACCCGGTCGGCGCGAGGAGTTTCTGACATTCTTCGAGACGCGGGCGATTCCGGCGCTGCGCGCCCACGGCATGGACGTCCTGGGGCCCTTGCCCGACGTCGAAAACCCCAATCAATTCGTGTGGCTCCGGAGTTTCCCGTCGCTCGAGGCGCGCGATCGACTCAAAGAAGCGTTCTATGGCAGCCAACTCTGGACCAACGACATGGAGGCGATCGCCATGCCGATGCTGGATAGTTACGGCGTGACCTTGTGCGAGACACGGCCCGGCTATGTCTCCGCGGGATTTCATGAACATCGTTGATCGGCGCGGCGCCTCAGCCTGGGGAGGTCACGACCGCCAATACGATGGGCTTGAGCGCAGCCGGTTGAAACGGCAAGTCGGCCAGATCCTCGACCGCGACCCAGACCAGCTCGTAGCGATTGTCCGGTGCTTGACGGGCGCTCTCGACTCCGCCCAGACGAGGGATTCCTGCCCAATCTTCGACACGAAAGAGGTCGACCGCGTCACTGGTACTTACGAGAGTCACGGCCGACGCCTCGAGCGTTGTCTCCTCGCGTAGCTCCCGCGCGCAGGCCTGTTCGGACGTCTCGCCCGGCTCGATGCCGCCACCGGGCAGCACGAAGTAGGACAGCGCCTCCCGTTCGCGCCGAATGAGAAGGAGGCGCCCTTCAGCCAGGACGATCGCCCGGGCCGATCTTCGTCCGGGGACGGTCATCGGGCCCCCCAGGCGACCGCCGATCGTCGGGCCAGCACCCGGTAGGTCGGACCGTCTGAGAGCGCCTCGATCACCAGACCGCCGCCGGTGATGACGCTCTGCAATGCCGGGCCATCCCACAGCGACACAGCGCCAACCCGCTCGCCCACGACCTTGATCATCGCCAGAATGCGATTGCGCCAGGTCTTTCGCACGAGATGGGCGATGCGCCACTCGATGGCCCGACGCAACGGCTGGTCGTGATGCGGCTGCCGACCGAAATGGATCACGACCAAGACGCCGCCTGGGACCAGGATCCTATGCACCTCACGGCAGGTCAGCGCGGGGCGCGACAATGTCTGGAGCACGCTGACGGCGATAACGGCCTGATAGGCTTGGTCCGCGAAGGGCAGCGGTCGATCAGCATCGTGCGTGTGGAAGCGCAAATGGTGCGCCAAATCCGGCGTGATCTTGCGCCGTGCTCGCGCAAGCATGCCCGGCGCCGCGTCGACACCGAGCACGTCGAAGCCGGCGCTCGCAAGGGCGACCGAATGAACGCCGGCGCCGCACCCAAGGTCCAGCACGCGGTCCCCCGGACGAACGCCGGCAACGGTCAACTGGTCGATCAACTCGCCCGCGAGGTGGGCGGTCGATGCCTGCTCGTCCCACATCGCGCCGCTGAGGCTCCAAAAGGCAACGCGCAGCGGCGCCATCCAGCGGAATTGCACGGTGCACACTCCCGAGACCGAGTCAACTCAGTGTCGGTCGACGTTTACCGCGACCAGCTCGACCTGATCGCCCTGCACCTTGGTCGGGTCCAGTCGCAATCGGTACGTGAACTGACTTCCGACGACCGGCTCTTCGCCGACCCAATCGATGACAAATTGGTTGACGGTCTTTCCATTCAAGATGTATTCATACGCCGCGTAGCGGTAGACGCCGGCAGGCGCATCGACGTAGCTCGACACCACGCCGGCGGCGACGTCGCCGATGACGACGCGCCGTGCCTCCGACATCGCGGTCTCGCCCGGGAACAAGACGACTAGGCTCGTGAGATCGACCTGACCCACGTTTTCGACACGGAGTTGCGGCGTCGCGGGTTGTTGTGACGCGCACCCCACGGCGGCGACCAACGCCAATACGATCACAACCCACTGGAAGACTGCACCCTGGCTGACCCTGGTTGGCATCGTGCGACTCCCTATCTGAGCGGCATGGCGGGAGACCCAGGACCTCGTCGTCGGCTCTGGTCTCACGCTAACATCGATCCGGGCGATCTTGGTGACAATTCGGCAACACTGCGGCGAGGGGTCCGCCATGTGCCTCGCCTGGCAGGATGCTGGCTATGCGCAACCGGCGCGATCAAGGCTTGCGAGCATAGAGCGTCAGCAGGCCGCTCCGAAACACCGGCGTCAGAACCTGATCGAACTTGCGCACGAGGGGCGTGCCGGGCAGGACCTCATATTTCACTTGCTCGACCCGACCCAGCACGACATAGCGAACGTCGTACTGCGCAAGCAGGCGTTCGAATTCGGCAACGTCCCGCGTCGTGTACAGCTGTCTGACATCGGCCTCGCGGGCGCTCAACACAGGATCGAGCGTCGCGCCCCGCCACTGGCTCTCGTGACCGGGCCAACCCAGTACCGTCTGCAGACCCGTCGCCATCGACAGCCGCGAAAAGATGCCGTCCATCCAGTATTGGCCGCTGATCGCCTCGACCAGCACATCGTCGGGAGCAGCGTGCGTCTGCAACCACACCGCGGCGGCATAGTCGTCGGGATACGCGCGGGCGAAATACGCCATCCCGTCGAGCGTCGGCGGCTCGGTCCGCGTCGTCGACGCCACGGCCAGGGTCGTGTACACAAGTCCACCGCCGACGGTGAACACCACAAGCCCGATCCCAATGGCGCGCAGCCGAGGGCCGGCGGTTCGCAGAAGCCACCAGGCGCCGACCCAGCCGCCGATCCCCCACAACACCCAGGCCTGATAGTACAACTTGAAGACCGTGTTCATGCGCGTGCCGAACGCGTCGCGCAGGTAGATCCACTCGGGCCCGAGCACCAGCAAGGCGCCGACGCCAAGCAAGACGCCACAGAACGCGAGCACAGGCGGCAATCCACTGTCCGACGTCGCCACGTGAACGTCTTGGGCCTCTGACCCCGGCCGCACGATGAAGACGACGACGACGCCGATCATGAGTGCTGGCAGGAGCGTGGCCCAGGAGTCCAGCAACCGACGCGACAGGATCAAGCCGACCGGCGAGCCAACCGCGCCGAGTATGGCCTTGCTTTGAATGGGATCGATCCAGGCAGCCGCGCTGAGCGCCAGCGCCACGGCGACGATGCCGGCGATCAATACGGCAGTCACGCCGCACATCGTCCTCCAGGCGAACCGCGCCCGCGTGCGCCACGCGACGCCGACCAGAGTCAGGAGGGCCAGCGTCAGCACGGGCGCGAACATCACGACATGCTGCTGAAAGCGCGTCGGGTAGATCAGGTTCGGCAGGAACCCGCCCGCTTGAGATCGAAAGGACAGATAGAACGGCACATAGGCCGCGAGGCTCAAACCGGCCAGGCTGCCGAGCGTGACGAGCGGGCGATGCCAGCCGTGTTGCACATTTGCCCAGCCGGCCCGGGTCACCCAGCCGGCCAGAAAAGCCGCCGCCACGACGCAACCGTAGGTTGGCAGGTCCCAGGTATTGAGGAATCCGAGCGCGCCAAGCACCAGGGCCGACCCGATAAACGGCATCACCGGCGGTCTCGCGAGGTCGACGGCTCGCCCCCACAGAAACCACATCACCGCGACGGCGAGCGCCAGGAACGTGAACGGCAACGCCAACACGTGCGGATGGAGATCGCCGAGGACGAACGAGAACGCCGGGAACTCGGTGATCGCGTTGCCGTTCGGCTGCCGACCGGATAGGTCCCTGTCGTTGACGATTCGCGCGGCCTCGAACCACCACCAGTGGCCGGGATCGAGGTTGAACGCCCCCGTGCCACTTGAAGCCGTTGGCGGACCCGTGATCCCCTGCGTGTCGAGCCAACTCCAAATCGAAAGCGGGCCGACGTGCACGCCCGGCTCAGCCCCGGCGGCGCCGCTCGCCGAATAGGGCGCCACGATCATGGCGTCCGCGAAGATGCCGTTGCTGTGCAACAGGCGCAACCCACCGTACAGATTTCCGGCCAGTACGACCACAACAGGCGCCAGGCAGGCCGGCCACAACGCTGCATGGTGCCGTGGACTCGACTTGGGTCGGACGCGCGTTGGCCGGCCAGACGCAGTGTCGACCGGCAGCAATTGGGCCAGATTGAACACGATGGCATAGGCGCCCGACACCACGAGCGCGAACCAGGCCGCCAACGCCAGGTTGAAACTGACGGCGGGCGCGGTGCCGGATAGATGCGTCACCAGAGCAACCAGGACGTACCCGAAGTAGTAATAGCTGATCGAGTAACCGGCCAGCCAGGCATCATGCGGTGGAAAACTCGAGCTGCTCAGGACGCTGTTGAACAGCATGTACTCCATCGGTTTTTCGGTGGCGACGATATCCGGGTTGTGCGCGCGCACCCACGTCCAACCGGCGAAGGCGATCAGAAAGAGCCCCTCGCCGACGAGCAAGGCCATGCGCTGTGGCCTCAGGTCGCGCCAGAAGTCAGACCACCCCTTGACGCCGGTCAGCACGACACCCGTCAGAGCGGCAAGGACGACGGCCGTGACAGCGCCGATGACGTCGGTTCTCAGGAATCCCAGCATGCCCAGGACCCAGTAGAGGTAACCGGCAGCGAGCAGGCCAATGGGTCTCGCGAACGTGACGCCGCGGTCAGGCAGTGTCTGGAACAGCCGTTGCGTGAGGGGCAATCCGATCAGGCTCAGCAAACACAAGACGGCGTACCACGCCCAAAATGCAAAGATATCGCCCATCCCCTCGCCTCTAACCAAATATGGCGACAGTTTATCTCACCTTTCGAGGGATCACAATGGGGTCGTTTCCGGGCGAAATCTCGCGAAAACTCAAGCTGAAGATGAAGGCCGCGCGAAAGCCAGCACATAGCCATCGGCATCGAGGCTGTAGGCGGCATCATCCCCCCAATCGCGGCGCGCCAGCGGGCTTAACTCGCGCGCGCCAGAGGCCAGAGCCCGAGCGTGGAATTCCTCCGGCCGATCGACAACGAGGTACAACTCGCCCCGGTACTGGCCCACCGTGACTGCCTCGACCGCAAGGCCAAGCAATCGCGCGATCCCGGCCCGTGGCATCAGGCCGATCACGATGCCGGGGCCGATCGTGAACTCGGTCATTCCAGGCGCGACAAGCGTCGGTTCCTGGGCGAGCACCGCTCGGAAAAAGGCCGTGCTGGCTTGTTGATCGCCCACATACAAAATGGCATATGTCTTCTTGATCATGATTGAGGCTCTCATGGAACGACGATGTGTCTTCACTCCACACGCGCAGTCATATTTTTCCGAGTTCCGCCCGGGTCGACCCCGTCCCGAGCGCGCGTTGAAGGCTAAATGTCAATAACTGTCAAGAAAGCTCAAGGCGAGCTCCACGACATCATCAGCGGTTTCACGCTGGCTGCCGCCGAGTTGACCATCACAGCTCATCACAAACTGACGATGTCCCAGGAACTGGCCTACACGATCACCGCCAAGGTCAGTGGGTACCGGCATGACCTGATCGGCAAAACCTGTGTGTTGGTCATTGGCAAGGCGGTTCGCGGCGAGGTGGAACTCATGGCAGCCGGACCGCAAAGCTCGACGAGCACGACCCTCACGGTCCGCACGGTCTCCCCCGTCTGGCGTGAGCGGACCTGGTTCGAGCACCTCTAGGGATTGCCCAGACGACCTCAACGCGGTTGCGCCAGTTTGTCCTTGTTCGGGATCACGCACAGGAAGCCCAACGGTTCATCGCCGAGCGTGTGAAACTGGTGCACGTCGTTCGACGACACATAGACCAGATCACGCGGCCCGACCTCAACGACGTCGTCTCCGAGCCTGACGCGCGCCCGCCCGTGTAGGATCAACACGCCGTGGTCGTGCACGTGTTGCTCGAGCACTGTGTTGCCGCCGGGCGCCACACGAAAGTACCGAAAGACGAAGTTGTCAGCCCCGTCGTCACGCCCGATCAGGACCTTGCCGGAAGCGCCCACGACACCTGGCGAGTCGTACTCGCGATGTGTGGCGCCATCCCAGTTGAAGGAACCCTCCTCGCCGGTGAAGCGATGAACGATGCTCATGTGAGATCTCCCTTGCCCGGCAGGATCGTGCCGGTGCACGTGCACCCTGCGCCGATCCGCTGGTGACTGCCACGTGGTCAGCCCAAGACGCGGGCGACGATCCGCGCCACGATGCCGTCAATATCATCGGCGACGTCGACGGTGAAGGCATTGGCCGGCGGCTCCAGCGTGCTCAACTGCGAGACCAGCATGCCCGGTTTCATGAAGTGCGCCGACCGGGTCGAGAGACGCTCGGCCAAAAGTGCTTCGCTGCCTGTCAAATGCACGATCAAGGCGCCGGCGACACCGTCGAGGAGCAACGCACGATAGCCCTCCTTGAGCGCCGAACACGCCAATACGAGCGGTCGACCGGTCGCCACGCCCTCGTCGATCAGGCCACGCAAGCGCTCCAGCCACGGCCATCGATCGGCATCGTCGAGCGGGATCCCGGCCGTCATTTTGGCGATGTTCTCGGCCGGATGGTAACGATCGCCGTCGTGGAAGACCCAGCCCAGCGCGTCGCCGAGCCGCGCCCCGACGGTGCTCTTGCCCGAACCGGCGACGCCCATCAGCAGGATCACGACAATACGGTCGCTCATGGCCTGAGTCGGTAAAGAATCTCGCCCGATTTGGGCACGACCAACGACCCTTCACGGCCCTCCCAAGCGGCCGGATCGATCGTCGCGGGGTCCGCGTACCCGAGGTTCAAACGCGCACACTGTTCCGGCGGGATCCGGCTGGCGAGGACCACGTTCACGTTCGGTCGCTCGACGCCGGCGACCATGACACCCGAGCCGCGCAGGTGTGTGCTATGCGCCAGCACGCCGAGCGGCACGTGCTTAAACCGTTCCCAATCGGCCAGGAAGTACGGCAGTGTGTGGTAACCCACGGCTTCGATGTGGCGGCCATGTACGTGGCTGACCGTATCGAGGTGCGGGGCATAGATCACGAGTTCGCCGCCGGTCGCAACGACAGGCTCGAGTTTGTACATAGCCTTGGCGCCCGTCCAGAGTTCGTCGTACATCGCCGGCGCGCAGGAAAGCACGCGCTGATAGGGCCGGTCGCAATAGCAGACATGGCGCTCCGCAGACCGCGTCGCGGCGACCGACCAGGCCGAGACGGGATCGCCGATCGCCAGCCCGGTCAGACGCCCATCCTCGACCGTCAGCGCCACAAGCGTCACCGGCGTCGGCAGACGGCGTGCAGCCGCGTGGATCATGGCGCGGACGGGTGTGTCAGCGATGCCGATCGTGCCGACCACGCCGGCCAGCGCGCCGAGCCAGTGCGTGGCATGGATCATCTCGGCCCCGGAGATCCCGGGGAAAAGATACTTCGCGCCGCCCGAGAACCCGACGACCTCGTGCGGGAACGTCGGCCCGAGGATGAGGATGGCGTCGGCAATCAGCGCCGCAATGTTGATCCGGATCGGCACGCTCTCCGGCAACGACGGGTGCCAGTGAAGGCCGGCCAATGCGCGGATCTCGTCCGACTGCATGACGTCGAGCGTGGTCAGCGACGTCGGATCCTCCCAGGCGTGGTTGTGCAGACCGATGTGCGCGTATCGCCCGGTGCGCTCGTCCGCCGTGATGCCGAGCAAGGCATGCAGACGGTCGGCGTCCAACGCGGGGTGTGTGCCCAGCGCGACCATCACGTCGATCTGTTTGGTGTCGTGCAGGGTCTCGACCAGTTCGCGAAACAGGAGCGGCAGCGGCAACGACCGGGTATGGTCGGGCACCAACACGAGCACACGTTTGCCACGCAGACGGCCGCCCAGCGCGCGCTCGAAGGCTTCGCGCACGGCGTCGGCCGTCAGGGGCGTCTCGGTTGAGGCAGACAGATCCACGTCGAGAATCATCGTGGGCCGATCGTAGCACGAGCCCGGCCTTATCGGCCGGCCAAGTCGGAGAGTCTTCGGAGGTCCGTCGCAATGGCGCACAGGATTCGAGTCGGGAACTGGGTCGACACCATATCGACATAGTCAGCCAGCGGCGTGTTCGCGGCCCAATCGGTCAACTCGCCCGGGGCAAAGGCCGGAACGTGTCGGGCCACCACGGCGCTCGCCGCCGCGTCGGCCACGATGCGGTGCATCGGCGTGTCGAGCCCGAACGAACTTGAAGCGTCAACCGGGCAATAGTCGAACCAGTCGATATGCGCGGGCGGCATCAGCGTTTCGCTGCCGTTGCTGGCATACAGCCCGAAGTAGACGCCCGTGAACCCGCCCGCCACCTCTGACGAGAGATAGCGCGTCTCGAAGGCATCCAGGATAATCGGTTCACCCTCGGGCGTCTCGTAGCCAAGCTCGATCAGCGACCGCTGTGCGCGGGCGATCAACCGGACCGGGCCGACCGGCGCCGGGCACTGCGCGACCATCGCAGTAAGCGAGCCGATCCTCCGGCGAACACCGAGCCTGCGTTGGCCGTCGATCAGCGCCAGACACAGCGCAGAGTGGTGGCGCGCGTTCATCCAAACCGTCAACCCGGCTTCTTGACCGACGCGGACTGGTTCGAAGTCGAGCACTGTCGCGACGTCGCAGGAGAAGTGCTGCTGCCGGCGACCGACAAACGCGACGCCGGGGCCATCGTCGAGCGACGCGGCGTTGCCGTGGAGCGTGAGCGAACCCGGGCGCTCCGCAAGCGACCAGTCTGCCGGCGCCGGGTTTCCCATGAAATTCCAGATCGGTCGCAGCACGGGCAAGTCGAAATCGTCCCGCGTCGGCTCTGACGCCCAGGTTACTGGCGTCAGCCGTGGGGCGTCCTGCTCGACCGCGATTCGGCCCGCATCCCCGACGTGCGGCCACCCATTGGCATCCCATGTGATCGGTGCCAGGAACGTCTCGCGGCCGAGGTGGTGGGTGCGTGCCAGGCCGACGGGCCTGAAGCCGAGACAGACCAGCCACCACGACCCGTCGCCGGCCTCGACCAGGTCGGCGTGCCCCGTGGCCTGGATCGGCTCGCCGGTGCTGCGGTGAGTCAGGATCGGGTTGTGCGGGCACGGCACCCATGGCCCCCAGGGTGAGCGTCCGCGCGCCACGACTTCGGTGTGCCCGAACTCGGTGCCGCCCTCGGCGATCATGAGGTAGAACCAGTCGCCGATCCGATACAAGTGCGGGCCCTCCGGATACGACCCGCCGGTGCCGGCCCAGATCAGGCGAGGCTCAGTGAGCAGTCGCCCCGTCGCGAGGTCGATCTCGCTCTGCTGGATGCCCGAGACGATCCGAGACGGGTCGTCGGGGTCCGGCCCCTGCCCGGTTGACGTCAGGTAGACGTGCCCGTCGTCAAAGCAAAGCGAGGGGTCGATGCCGCCTTGCGCGACCCAAACCGGTTCGGACCAGTCGCCGAAGGGATCACGCGTAGATACGATGAAGTTGCCGCCACCGCTCACGTTGGTCGTGATCATGTAAAACGTGCCGTCGTGGTGGCGAAGCGTCGGCGCGAAGATGCCGCCCGATGCGCGGACGCCCTGGAGCGGAAGCTGGCTCGGGCGTGTCAGGCAGTGCCCGATCTGGCGCCAATGCCACAGGTCGCGGCTGTGGAAGATCGGCACGCCCGGGAAATACTCGAACGAGCTGTTGACCAGGAAAAAGTCGTCACCCGCGCGGCAGATGCTCGGGTCGGGGTAGAAGCCCGACAGGATCGGGTTGCTGAAGCGAGACTGTTGCGAGGCGTTAGGCATGGACAGCACCTTTTAGCATGACGCTCGGGCCGGGTTCAATTGCCGTACACGGATGCCGCGGTCAAGACCAGACGGCACCGACAGGTTGATCGGGTATGACTCACGTCATCCGGGTCGAACGCAATCAAAGTCACACAGCCACCCAGATGGCCCGATGCGGATGGGAATTCCCGGCCGTATCCATCATGGCCTTGGCGATGTTCGTCATCCCGTCCAGGTCTAGAACGACCTTGCCCATGGGCAGCTCCAGAAATCGCTCGCGGAAGGGTATCCAGTTCGAGTCGGTGTGGAGCCAGGGCGCAGCACCTGTATCGCCAACGCCACGATGATGCGCTTCTCGTTTGGCCAGGAGGTTGCGCATGAGTCTCTCAATAGGCCAGATAAACTCTGCCCACGATCCCGGCCGGCTCGACCACGACGCCGCGTGGCCCAAAGAAGTCGGGCTCGGTCGAGAGCGAGCGGACATGGCGGTACAGCGTGTTGGCCACTTCGATGCGCAAGACGTTTTCGCCGGCCTTACATAACAGACCTGACAGGTCTATTATGTAAGGCGGACAAACCTTCATCCCGGCATAGGAGTCGTTGACCCAGACCTCGACGCCCTCATAAGCCTCTTCAAGAATCAGGAGCACGGATGCGGGCATGGGGTCAGGCAACGTGAATCGTGTCTCGTAGCGCATGAAACCCGAAAAGTCCGGCCAGATCCGGCCCACGTCGTGGAGCGCCGTCAGCGTCCGCGCATCGCGAAAGGCGGGATACTCCCTGGCGGTGGCGATCGAAAGAATCCACTCGCCCTCGATTTCGTGGCGGGCGCCGACGGCGGGCAGCGGGCCACGCGGGTGACCCGCGAACGCCTCCGCGATCAGGACGATGGACTGGTAGGGCTGGAGCTCGAGCCGAATCCTCATGCCAGTGGCCGACGGCTCGGCATCCACGGCATTGAGGTGGTTCTCCATCGCATCGTAGGCGGTCACCGGCACGCGTACCGGCAATTCGACGTGGCCTGAAAAAGCCCGCGCTGGATCCTCATTGGAGATCATGAAGGCGTCCTGGCCGTCCCGGACATAGCGATAGTAGCGCAGCCGCGGGAAGACCGGCTCGATCGAAACGTCGGCGATGCCCAGGGCCCTCAACGTCTGCGCCAGATCCTGCAGACGCACCGCCCTGCACGGCCCGAGCGCCGCGATCAGCGCGGCGCTTTCCCCGGGCGCGCCGTCGCAGATCCCGACCGGCAGGCCGTCGACGAAGAGCACCGGGAAGCCAGCTCGGGCAGCCTGGACCGCGAACTCGGCTACGGCGCGTGTGATGTACTCGGCGTAGGGAACCACGAACGCGCGGTACGTCTCGCCATTGACGTGCAGGGCGCCGCCCGGCGTGGCGGCGTCGAAGGCTGTGCGGTAGCGCTCAGGATCCGCGAAAACGTCGGAGGGCACCACGTCGAAATCGATCTGGTGTTCGAGCAACTGACGGGCGGGCTTCTGCAGGAACATGTGCCCGCCGGTCCACTCGGCCTCGCCGTGATAGAGCAGAGCGACGGGCGCGACGTGCAGCCCGTCGCTGAAGGTATGGCACATCCGATTGACGTAGCGCATCAGCTTGCCGAAGTGGCGGTAGAGCGGGTTGTGGCCGTGCGCGTAGAAGTGCGGCGGACAGTCCGGATCGGGGAACTCCTTGGGCGAGAAGGCGTGCGGGACGAAGCGGTTGATGCCGCGCACCAGGAAGTGGTCGGTCATGGATTTCATCTGCCGGACGCCGGTGTTCCAGCCGTAGGCGCCGTAGATCTCGCACATCGCCCGACCTCCCTTGAGCGGATCGATGTGCGCGTGCGACGACCCGAGCTTGCCCAACGCGAAGTGGTAGAACTCGCCGTCGCCGGGCGGCGTGAAGCGGCTCAGGCGTGAATGGTTCTCGCCGCCAGGCAGGACCTGATTGCCGATGTTGTCGATGCCGGCCATGTGCTGGCCCTGCATGGCGCGGAAGAAGTGCCCCTGGCTGCTGCCCAGACGGCTGTGCTGGTTGTTGTCCTCGATGATGTGGCCGATGTACTCGACCCCGTGCGCCGCGCACCAGGCCCCGATCTGGCCGCTGAAGTTGCGGGCGATCAAGCTCGTGGCGCTGTCCATATAGGCGTAGCGCGCCCGGGCGGTCAGGCTGTGATCTCCCACGTCGGTCCAGAGCGCCGGCAGCAGGCGGACGTAGTCCTCGCCCAGGCGCTCGCGCAACAAGCCCGGCATGTCCTTGTTCCAGGGCAGCGGCATGCGCTTGCGGCCGATCGACTCGTCGAAGGCGAAGCCCTGCGTGTTGCCCACGGCCGGCTCGTCCGAGAAGAAACCGGCGATCGTCGTTCCGAAGTCGTCACGGTAGTGGGCGTAGTGGGGCTCGTAGACGGCATCGATCTGCAGCCTGCATGAAGCCTCGTCGAGCATGTTGATGTAATCGGTCCGCCCACCGCCGTTGCGCGTGTTGTAGAGGACGAAGACCCGCCACATGCCTTCAGGCACGTCCCAACGCAGGATGCCATCGACGACCTGGTCGGTCAGGTCCAGCAACGTGCCGTCCACCCGGTTTCCCTCGAGCAGGCGCGACGCGACGACCGCCAGGAGAGCGTCGTCGTCGAAGACTCGCGGCGGGACCGAGCTGGGCGGGAAGGCTGGCGCATCAAACGGAGACGGGATCATCCGGGCCATATCGGCCACGTCTAGAGTGGCCTCGGGCAGCGGACCGCAGGCGTCGGCACATTCGGCCATGACGTATTGTTTGCAGAGTTCGGGGGCCGCTGTCGCCACGGCGCCGGCCGCAAAGCCCGTCGGGAAATGGGCGTCGTCAAGGATCCAGACCTTCATGCCCCGCTTGCGCGCTTCGTCGAGGATGATGTCCATATCTGCCCACCAGCGCGGGCCGGCGAAGTCGGGATGCGGGCGCGCCTCGACGCACACCGCCCCGATCCCACACCCCTGGATAGCGCCCATGTACTCGCGGAGGACCGTCTCGTTTTCGCCGTGCTGCCAGAAGAACGGCAGGACGTAGTTTCCGCCGCGGTCGTGCAACAGGTCGAGGATCGCGCGCTTCATGCTGTCTCCTCAGGAAAGCGGACACCATGGGACAGGCTGCCGTTTTGTCCGGGGCTGATACTCAGGTCGCTGCTCAGCCAACAAGAAAAGCATGGCGAAAACGGGGTGTGCCCCTTGGAGCACCCCGTTTTCGCCCGGATCCCTGTTAGTTGATCAGGCATTTTCATTATTGCATACGGGCTGCGCGAATCAACCGAAATGCGACAGAGGCGAAACAAAAAGCGAACTGAGGCGAAACCCCATCCCCTGGCCTTTGCAATAAACTGCCCTCAGAAGGTGTTCTGACGACAAATGTGACGCGAAATCGATGGCTCGCCACGCTTTCGCGGTTCTCAACCACGGGCTGAAGGCTCGAAAGGAATACGACCATGGCAAAGCTCAAGATCGGGATCGTCGGCTGCGGGTTCATCGCCAATCGCAAGCATCTGCCGATGCTGCTCCTGCATGACGATGTGGAAGTCGTGGCCTTCTGCGACATCATCAAAGAACGTGCTGAAGCGTCAGCGAAGCAGTTCGGCACGGCCGACGCCAAGGTCTACGTGAATTACCAGGACCTCCTCGCCCGCAAGGACATCGACGTCGTCCATGTCTGCACGCCCAACAGTTCGCACAGTGAGATCTCGGTGGCGGCGCTGCAGGGCGGCAAGCACGTCATGTGCGAGAAGCCGATGGCCAAGACCGCGGCCGAGGCCAAAGCCATGCTCGACGCCGCCAAGGCCTCAGGCAAAAAGCTGACGATCGGCTATCAGAACCGCTTCCGCTCGGACAGCCAGTTCATCAAGCGCCTCTGCGACGATGGCGAACTCGGCGACATCTATCTAGGCAAGGCTTTCGCCACCCGCCGCCGCGGCGTCCCGATCTGGGGCGTGTTCATGAACAAGGCCCTGCAGGGCGGCGGTCCCCTGATCGACCTGGGCACCCACGCCCTCGACCTGACCCTGTGGATGATGGACAACTACGAGCCTGTGTCAGCGCTCGGCTCGACCTACGACAAGATCGGCAAGCTGGGCAGCCCGGCCAACGGCA
The DNA here is from genome assembly GCA_044224715.1 of Anaerolineales bacterium. GTDB lineage: Bacteria > Chloroflexota > Anaerolineae > Anaerolineales > UBA6663 > UBA6663. The sequence continues at coordinate 150,368 of JBGAJV010000005.1, forward strand.
TGGGCCTGTGGGACCCGGCCAAGTACGAGGTCGAAGACAGCGCCTTCGGCATGGTCAAGTTCAAGAATGGCGCAACCGTAATCCTCGAGGCTTCCTGGGCGATCAATATGATCGTGGCCAACGAAGCCATGACCATGCTGTGCGGCACCAAAGGCGGCGCCGACATGTTCCCGGCCGCCGGCCCCATCCTGCGCACAGCCGATTTCCAGTCCGCCGACAGCCTGCACGTTCGCTTCAACGGCGAGAACGCGGGCAAGCTGTTCATCCAGAACTATGCCATGGGCGCCGAGTTCATCGGGAGCGGCGACAAGAAGGAAGACTTCGCCGGCGGCAAACTCGAGATGACGACCTGGCTCAACGCCATCCGCAACGACACCGACGTGGTGGTCAAACCCGAGCAGGCTTACACCGTCACGCGCGTCCTCGAGGCCATCTACCAGTCCGCGGCCAGCGGCAAACTGGTTGAGATGTAACAGGTTATCGGAGCGAAAACGGGGCGGCCCCTGGGAGGGGGCTTTGCCCCGACCCAGGGGCTACCCCGCTTTCGCCATTCTTTGGAGACCACCATGGGCGCTGCAGTCAAACTCATCCGGGACGATAGCCTGAGGGCCGGCCAGGACGGCTATTCGTTCGAGGTCAACCTGAACTGGTATCGGTCGTTGCCGGTCTCGAGCGTCGACGTGCTGAAGATCGCGCTGGACGACGAAAGTGTGCCGCTCGATCAGGTGCGATTCGAGATCAACGGGCATCAATACGCGCTCGGCGAACTGGCGGAGCGCTACGAGGAGTTCTGGTTCGTCCAGGATTCAGCGGTGCTCAAGGTGCTGCAGGCAGGCAAGGTGAAGGCCGGCGAGGCCCACAGGCTCGACGCCGAGATGTCGCTGCGTTTTCCGTACATCCAGATCGGGCCGGACCGATTCCTAACGAACATCACCCGCTGCACCGACACGCAAACCGCGAAGTGAGGCCAACCATGAGCAACATCGGACCCACCCTGGGCGTCACCCTATTCAGCCTCACCAACGAGTGGCAGCAGCGGCTGTACACGCTAGAAAGCATGATCGCCAGGGTCGCCGAGCTCGGCCTTGGGCCGGCGATCGAGGTCGTCGGCTTCCAGAGCTTCAAGTCCTTCCCCGATATCCCCGACGACGAAGCCAGGTGGTTTCGTGGCCTGCTCGACCGCTACGGCCTGGTGCCCTCGTGCCTGGGCGCCAACATCGACATCGGGCGTCGCCGTGACAGGCTGATGACCGACGACGAGATCTACGACTACATGCGGCGCCAGCTGGTCTCGGCCCAAAAGCTCGGCTTCCCGCTGGTGCGCGTGCCGCCGTCGGTGGGCACCCACGCCCTTGAGAAACTGCTGCCGCTGGCCGAGCAGTTCAAGATCATCTTGGCGGTGGAGTTGCATTCGCCACTCAACGTCCATCACCCCGAAGTCATTGCGATGAAGGCCTTGATCGAAAAGCACCAGTCGCCGTACCTCGGGTTCATCCCGGACTTCAGCACGACGATGGTCGCCGTGCCCGAAGGCTACTGGAACGGTCTGCGCCGCGCGGGTGCGCCCGAATCGCTGATTGACGCGGCCAAGGCGATCTGGATCACTGACGATCCGATCCCGGCCAAGTTCGGCGCGCTGGCCGAGGCCGCGAAACGCTTCAACGCAGACCCGGCTGTCGCGGGCCAGATGAACAACGTCATGACCATGTTCGGGCATGCGCCCGTCGACAACTGGATCGAGATCCTGCCGTACGCCCGTCACATCCACGGCAAGTACTACGAGGTGAACGCCGACGGCGTCGAGCCCTCGATCCCGTACGCCGCTCTGATGGCACTGCTCAAGCGCCAGGGATACACGGGCACGATCTCGGCCGAATGGGAGGGTCAGGCCTTCACCGAGGAGCCGATCGGGTTTGAGCAGGTGTCCGCCTGGCACGCCATGTGTGAACGCCTGCTGGCGAACTGAGGACGATCCTCTCGCGCGGTGGGATGGGGAAACCCTACCCACCGCGCCAAAGAAATCGGCGATCGAGTAATCCCGTCAACAGGCCTGCCTCCGGCCAGAATGAAGACGTCTCATGGATCTGCCTAACCTCCGTCGTACAGGCCAATGCACTCAGCTGATCGTCAAAGGGCAGCCCTACCTGATCCTCGGCGGCGAATTGCGAAACTCGAGCTCCTCGAGTCTTGCCTACATGCAGTCGCTCTGGCCAAGTTTGGTCGAACTCAATCTCAATACGGTCCTGGCGCCCGTCTCATGGGAGTTGATCGAGCCGGTCGAGGGTCGATTCGATTTCGGCCTGGTCGATGGATTGATCGCAGGGGCGCGCCAGCACGATCTGCGCCTGGTCCTGCTCTGGTTTGGCAGTTGGAAGAACGGCATGTCCAGCTACGTCCCGGCCTGGATCAAGCGCGACTGTCAAAGGTTCCCGCTGGCCATTCGCGGCAACGGCGCAGCGGCTGCAGTCCTGTCCACGCTGGCCGAAAGCAACTGGAGGGCCGACAGCCGAGCGTTCGCAGCGTTGATGCACCATCTGCGCCAGATGGATCACAGCCAGCAGACGGTCATCATGGTACAGGTGGAAAACGAGGTCGGTCTGCTCGGCGAGTCGCGAGATCATTCGGAAGCCGCGGAGCGCGCTTATGCGGGACAGGTGCCGACCGACCTGCTGCAGGCTCTCCAGCAGGCAACTGACGCTCCGTGGACCCATGTGCGTGAGCTGTGGGAAGGGAAAGGGCGCCGATCCACGGGCACCTGGACAGAGGTCTTTGGCGAAGGGCTCGCCACCGACGAGATCTTCATGGCGTGGCACTACGCCTCCTACGTCGAGCAGGTGGCAGCGGCCGGAAAGGCTGCTTACAACCTGCCGCTCTTCGTCAACGCCTGGTTGAACAACACGGTCGCATTGCCTGGCGTGCCCGCCGGCGGCCAGAGCCCCGGCGACTATCCGAGCGGTGGGCCCCTACCGCATCTGCTGGGCCTCTGGCACGCTGCAGCTCCGCATGTCGACTTCTTCGCGCCGGACATCTATGCGCCCGACTTCAGTGCCTGGTGCGAGAAGTACAACCAGCCCGGCAACCCGCTCTTCATCCCGGAAACCCGGGCCGATCCCGGGGGCACGGGCAATTTGTATTCCGCTCTGGCGGAGTTCGACGCCATCGGCGTCGCTCCCTTCGGCGTCGATTCGCTGGCCGATGAGTGGCAGGTCTCCCTCCGCGAGAGCTATCGCGTTCTGCGCCAGCTCACGCCCTTGATCCTGGAGCATCAAGGCCGCGAATCCCTGATGGGCTTTCGGCTGGATGATGAGCAACCGCGCAAGATCTTTCAAGTTGGCGATTACGACGTGGACGTTGTACACACACAGAAGTCCGGCAACGTGTACCTGAGTCGACCAGCCGACGGACCGCTCAAGCCGGCCTTTGGGCTGCTCATCGCCATCGGGCCCGACGAATTCATCGGCGCGGGCTTTGGTTTCAGCGTGACGTTTCGGTCTCGACGCGCGCCCTCCGAACAGGTCGGGATCGAAGTTTTGGACGAGGGCGAATTCCGCGACGGTGTCTGGGCTTCGGGCAGGCGGCTCAACGGCGACGAAAGCTTTTCGGGTACGCTCTGGCGCTTCTTGGCTGGCGACGAGCCCGCCTTCGGGCCCATGGCGCCCACAAAGTTGGTCTCGCCGATATCACGCTGCCGCGTGTACCGCTATCGGTAATGCTGCGCGTTCGGGTCAGCACGCATGGTTCGATCGCATGCGGAATCCGGCGCATTGTTCAAACGAATGGCCCTCGCGGGCGGTGGATCGGACAGTAGCAGGCCATGATGACACAGTCCTCAAGGAACCACGTTCTCATCGCGCCCCAGATTTACGTACCGCTGGAAGCGCGGGGCCCTTCAGACTCGTCGGAGATTCTGCCCCGGCGGGCTGAGATCCCGATGACCTGGATTCAGGATGACTTTGGGTTTCGCCTGGACATCGAACTTCCCGGGTCAAGCAGCCTCGACCTGGTCTTTGCGGCGCCCCTGGCCAGCCTCCACGTGAACGGCGAGACGCTCTGGGCCGACCGGATGGCTCACCCGGTCCGGCTCCAGGGCGTGCACGTCGAGCACACGCCGGTCGGCCTGCGCTTGACATGCACGTGTGCGGGCAGGCTGCACGTGCTGGCGCGGGGCGTCGAAGCGTCGCCGATCACCGAGATCGAGAGCGACGAGCGCAGAGTCATGAACAGCTAAGCTGCCCCTTGGCCTGCGCTTCTATACACAGTAGCGGGCCTTGAGCACAAGGAGGGACTGATGTCAAACAGCATCCAACGCGGAGTCAGCCTGTACAGCTTTCAGGAGGAATTCTTCCTGCGCAAAATGACGCTCGAAGATTGCATTGCCGCCGCCGCGAAGCTGGGTGCGCTCGGCATCGAGAGCATCGCCGAGCAGATGATGCCCGGCTTCCCGAACCTGTCGGATGCTTTTTACGACCAGTGGCATGGCTGGATGGCCAAGTACGGCACCACGCCGACCTGCCACGACCTGTTCCTCGACACCAAGAAGTTCAGGAGCCGGCTGATGACCGACGACGAAATGCTCGCCTCGGTGATCCGCGACCTGAAGCATGCCAACCGGCTGGGCTGCACCGTGATCCGCGTGATCGTCAACACGCCGCCACACATCATGGAGCTGGCCGCGCCCTTCGCCGAGCAATATAACGTCCGCCTCGGCCTCGAGATCCATGCGCCGTTCAACTTCGACCACGAGTGGATCCAGCGCCACCTCGAGACGTACGCCCGCGTGGGCAGCCCATACCTGGGCATCATCCCGGACATGGGCATCTTCGAGAAACGCTTCCCGCGCGTGCGCAGCGACCGCTATGTGCGCCAGGGCGCGCATCCGCACATCGTCCAGTACATCAGCGACGTGTATGCCCAGCACGCCGGGACCGAGGGTCTTGTCGAGGCCATCAAGGCGATGGGCGCCAATGAGCTCGACCTGGCCATGGCCGGCGACATCGCGCACATGACCTACGTCGAACCGCGCCGGCTCCTGGAGTTCGCGCCGTTGATCTTTCACATCCACGGCAAGTTCTACGAGATGCTCGAGGACTGCACCGAGTACAGCATCCCTTACGATCAGATCGTACCCGTCCTCAAAGAGTGCGGTTTCACGGGCTATGTCTCGAGCGAGTACGAAGGCAACCGGCACATCCAGGACGCGTTTGAGGTCGACAGCGTCGAGCAGGTGCGCCGTCATCAGGTGATGCTGGCCCGGCTTCTGGGCGAGGCCTGAAAGGCCAAGGAGGTGACATGTTCGACCGTTACATCATCTGCGAGAACGGCTTCCGCAACGTGGCCAGCGCCGGCGAGATCGTCGGTTTTCAACTGCGAACTCGGCTGCCCTACTATCGCGGGCTGGGCCTGTCGATGGTCGAAGACGTGGCCCTGTCTGTGGACGGCCACCCCATCCCGCGGGAGGCTCTCAGCCTCTCCGTGCACGGGAACACGTATCCCCTGAGCGAGATGGAGACGGAGTACGTGGATCGCTGGGAGTTCGGCGAGGAGGCGATCCTTATCGCCCAGCTGCCAGGCGGCTTGGCCCCAGGTTTGCATAAAGTTGACGTGACCCAAACGTTACGGATCTCATACCTGCCCTTCCTGGCGACTGGAAGCGATACCAAGGTTCTGACGCTCTCCGACTGAAGGTTAATCCGTGAACGAGAACGCGGTTCAGGGCGGAGCAAAGCTCCGCCCTGAACCGCGTTCTCGTTCTCGAGCATCTCAAATGCGAAACGAAATGAAGTGCAATGCGAATCGGTGCGAATTGTAGGGGCGGTGCTCGGACGCTATCCTGGCTGCAGCCATCAGTGCTTTCGTGCCTGTGGCAGACCAGATCCATTTCAATCGAACAGGCACCCGGGCACTTCCGTTTCGAACCGTTCAGGGTTCAATCCAGTTTCAGGAGGAGCGTCATGCTGGCTCGAAGGTTCACGATCATCCGCTCGGCTGCGTTGCTTGCGGCGCTGCTGGTGGGCTGCGCGCCCAACACCCCCACGGCCGCCCCGGCCACCTCACCCGCTGAGGCCACGGCGGCCCCCGCTGAAGCTACAGCGACGACTGCCCCGGCCGCGGCCACCGAGGCCACCACAAGCTCCGGCCCCGCGACCGAAAAGGTCCTCAATTACTCTGCGATCAACAACTCGTTCACGCCGAACTTCAACCCGTTCACGGGCGTCAACGCGCTTGTGCCGACGGTCAAAGGCATTTATGAGCCGTTGATGATCTACAACACGCTCAAGGCCGAGATGGTCCCGTGGCTGGCCGACAGCTACGCCTGGAGCGAAGACTACAAGACCCTGACCTTTGCGCTGCATCCCGGCATCCAGTGGTCCGACGGCGAAGCCTTCACCGCCGGGGACGTGGTCTTCACGTTCAACCTGGTCAAGAACACGCCCGGCCTCAGCGGCTCCGGCGCGACAGCCATGGGTGGCGCCGTCGACAGTGTCTCGGCTCCCGATGCCGGCACCGTGGTCTTTACGCTCAAGACGGTCAACACCGAGGCGATCTACGACATCGTCAACCAGGACATCGTCCCGGAGCACATTTGGAAGGACGTCGCCGATCCGGCCAAGTTCCCGAATGAAGATCCGGTGGGCACTGGCCCATTCACGGAGGTCACCGACTTTCAGACTCAGGTCTACCAGGTCGACAAGAACCCGAACTACTGGCAGCCTGGTCTGCCGAAGTTCAACGGCTTCCGCGTGACGGCCTATTCGGGCAACGAACCGCAGATCGCGGCCTTGGTGCAGGGCCAGATCGACTGGGGCGGCACCGTGATGCCCAACATCGACGAGGCCGTGGTCGCCAACAACCCCGAGATCTCGTACGTCTATCCGCCGGCGAACCAGACCGTCATCCTCAACCTCAACACGACGCTCAAGCCTTTCGACGACCCGATCGTGCGCAAGGCCATGAGCATGGCGCTCGACCGCGAGCAGATGGTGGCCGTGGCTTTCAACGGCAAGGCCGTTCCCGGTGACGTGACCGGGCTGAGCGATGCCTTCTCGGCCTGGAAGGTTGCAGACGTCAGCAGCCTGGGCGACTGGACGACCTACAACGCCGAGAAGGCCGCGCAGATGCTCGAGGATGCCGGCTACAAGCTCGGCGCCGATGGCGTTCGCACGACGCCGGACGGGGCGCCCATGAGCTTCAAGCTGACGATGGTCCAGGGTTTCACCGACTGGATCTCGGCCGGCGAGATCATGGTGCAAAACTGGAAGGACATCGGCGTCAACGTCGAGACCAACATGATCGATGCGGGCGCGTTCTTTGGCGCCTTCCCGATGGGCGACTACCAGATCGCGCTGTGGTTCGGCTGGCCCAGCCCGACGCCCTACACGCAGTACATGAACACGATGGCGACCCTGACGGTCGCGCCTCCCGGCCAGTTCTCGATGACGAACTTCGCCAAGTTCGGCAGCGCGAAGGCCGACGAACTGCTCGCCAAGTTCGCGGGCACGGCCGATGACGCCGAGAAGAAGCAGGCCGGCTACGATCTGCAGGCCCTCTTCGCCGAGCAGGCCCCGGTGATCCCGCTGTGGGCCGGCAACGACTGGGCGATCTACAACAACGCCCACTTCACCGGCTGGCCGACGAAGGAGAACAACTACTCGTACGGCTTCCCGAACGGCGGAAACACGCCGGAGTGGCTCATCGTCTTGACGACGATCGAGGCCAAGTAAGCGAACTCGCGCATGGCGGTGTGCGCTTCGCCCCTGCCAGGGCGAGGCGCACACCCTCCTCGACCTGTAGAATGTGACCGAACACGGGATGCCCGCGGGCCGGGGCTGAGCCCCGGCCCGCGGAGCATCCCGTTTCTGCCTGACCGGCGGAGGGCCAAGATGCCATACCTTGTGCGACGCCTGGGGTTCTATCTGGCAGCGTTGGCGGTGGCCATCACCATCAACTTCTTCCTCCCTCGCCTGCTGCCGGGCGACCCCGCGGCCACCATCCTGGGCACCTCGGCCGGCAAACTGACGCAGGACGACCTGCAGCGCGTCCGCGATGCGCTCGGCCTGAGCGACGCCCCGCTCATTGAGCAGTATGGCACCTACCTGGTGCGTCTTACGCAGGGCGACTTCGGCGTTTCGTACACGTACTTCCCGGCGCCGGTCACCCGGGTGATCTCGAACGGCCTGATCTGGACGCTGATGCTCGGCGGCGTCTCGCTCGTCTTCAGCTTCGCCCTTGGCAACCTGATCGGCGTGTTCGGTTCGTGGCGACGCGGCGGGATCGTCGATACGGTCTTCCCGCCGCTGCTGATCTTCATCGGCTCGTTCCCGGCGTTCTTTCTGGCGCTGGGCCTGCTGTATACGTTCGGCGTCCAGCTCGACTGGCTGCCGATCAGCCACGCCTACGACACCAAGCTCCCGCAGGGCTTCAACCTGGCCTTCGTCGGCAGTGTGGCCCAGCACATGGTGTTGCCCGCCGTCACCTCGATCCTGCTCGGCATGGGCGGTTGGGCGCTCGGCATGCGCAACGTCATGGTCAGCGTCTTGGCTGAGGATTACGTGACCATGGCCGAGGCCAAGGGTCTCAAGCAGCTGCGCATCATGTTCCGCTACGCCGCTCGCAACGCGCTCTTGCCGGGCGTCACCGGCCTCGGCGTCGCCATCGGATCGATCTTGAGCGGCCAGATCCTGATCGAAACGGTGTTCTCATATCCCGGCCTGGGCTTCCTGCTGATCTACGCCGTCAACGGCCGCGACTATCCGCTGATGCAGGGTCTGTTCATGATGATCACGGTCGGCATCCTGGCCGCCAACTTCCTGGTCGACATCCTGTACACGTGGCTTGATCCCCGCGTGCGGGCAGCCTGAGGAGACGACGCGATGAGCACGGCAATCACGACGCCCAAATCGGAACGCCGCCCCAGCTCCTGGCTGTCGCGCCTCGGCCCGATCGGGACGCTGCTCAGCAGCGGCAAGGCCCGGGTCGGTTTGGCGATCGTCATGACCTTCATCCTGGCCGCCGTTTTCGCGCAATGGATTGCGCCCGGCGACCCCAAAAAGTTCGTCGGGGGCATCAACAAACCGCCGTCGGCCCAGTACATCATGGGCACGAACCCGCAGGGCAAGGACGTCTTCCGCCAGCTGGTCTGGGGCGGACAGCTGTCGTTGACCATCGGCTTTGGCTCGGCCTTCCTGATGACGGCCATCGCCACGGTCATCGGCATGATCGCCGGCTACTACCGCGGCTGGATCGACGACGTCCTCAACTTCGTCATGAACCTGTTCTTGGTGATCCCGGCCCTGCCGCTTCTGGTGCTGCTCTCGGCGTATCTAAAGCCCGGCACGGCCACGATCATCTTTGCGCTGGCCATCACCGGCTGGGCGTTCAACGGGCGCATCATCCGCGCCCAGACGATGTCGCTGCGCGAGAAGGATTTCGTCGCGGCGGCCGTGGTCAGCGGCGAGCCCGGGTTGAAGATCATCTTCGTCCACATCCTGCCGAACATGGTCAACATCCTCGTCGGCGGCTTCATCGGCGCCGTGATCTACGGCATCATGGCCTCGACCGGGCTGGCCTTCCTGGGCCTGGCCAGCACGCAGGACGTCACCTGGGGCACGAACCTGTTCTGGGCCCAGAACGGCGGCGCGCTGATGATCGGCGCCTGGTGGGCCTTCCTGCCCTCCGGGTTGGCCGTCGCGCTGGTGGCCTTCGGCCTGGCGCTGATCAATTACGGCATGGACGAGATCACCAACCCGCGCCTGCAGGCCGAAAGCCTGGTGCGCCGCGTCGCCGGCGATCTGTTCGCCCGCAGCGTGCGCGCGACGCCAGTGGTTCCGCGGGCCCACGAACCCACTGCCTGAGACAGGATGGCGACGCCATGACTGACCAGCCGATCCTCGACATCCAGAACCTGTACGTCGAATACCTGACGCCCCGCGGCCCGGCGCGGGCCGTCAACAACGTCACCTTCTCGATCGCGGCGGGCGAGGTGTTCGGGCTGGCCGGCGAGTCCGGCTGCGGCAAGAGCACGATCGCGCACTCGATCCTGCGCGTGCTGCGCCCACCAGCCGTCATCACCGGCGGCGGGATGCAGTTCCGCGGCCAAGACGTGCTCAAGATGGACGACGACGCCATCGAGACGTTCCGCTGGGGCGGCGCCGCCATGGTCTTCCAGAGCGCCATGAACTCGCTCAACCCGGTCATCACCGTCGGCGAGCAGGTCGAGGACGTGCTCGAGACCCATACGAAGATGACGCCGGCCGAGCGGCGCGCTCGCGCCGAGGAGTTATTCGACATCGTCGGGATCGAGGCGAAGCGCCTGTCGTCGTTCCCGCATCAGATGTCGGGCGGGATGCGCCAGCGCGTGGTGATCGCCATCGCCCTCGCCCTCAACCCTGCATTGCTGATCATGGACGAGCCGACCACCGCCCTCGACGTGGTGGTGCAGAAGGACATCCTGCGCCAGATCCATCGCATCAAGGAGAGAATGGGCTTCTCCATCCTCTTCATCACGCATGACGTGTCGTTGATGGTCGAGTTCTCGGACCGGATGGCGATCATGTACGCGGGTGAGATCGTCGAACTGGCGCGGTCTAAAGAGATCTTCAAGAACCCGATCCACCCGTACACCCAGGGGCTGCTCAGCTCGTTCCCGTCGGTGTCGGGCGAGAAGCGTAAGCTGTCAGGCATCCCCGGCACGCCGCCGGATCTGGTCAGCCCGCCGCAGGGCTGCAAGTTCCACCCGCGCTGCGGCAAGTGCCAGCCGATCGAAACCGAGCGTGCGCCGCGTCTGACCGAAGTGTTGCCCGGTCATTGGGTGGCCGCGCATGCGGGGATGCCGTTGCCCGTGGCGGCAGACGGCAACCCGTAGACGACAGATCGACCAATGACGAAAGACGAATGACGTACGTCGTTGCCTTTGTCTTGGTCACTGGTCGTCGGGGCGACGCATGTGTCGCCGGGACCGTGCGAAAACGAGGTATCCATGTCGATACAACCAGCGCCGATCACAGAGACGCCCGCCGCCGCGGCCGCACCGATCCTCGACGTCAGGCATCTGACCAAGCGTTTCGACATCGGCAACCTGCTCAAGCCGAAGCTGGTGCACGCGCTGACGGATGCCACCTTCACGGTGGCGCGGGGCGAGGTCGTGGCGCTCGTCGGCGAGTCGGGTAGCGGCAAGTCGACGACCGCACGCCTGATCTCCCGCCTGATCGAGCCGACCGGCGGCGAGATCTACCTGCACGGGGCCAACGTGCTCAAGACCGAGCCGGGCTCGGCCTCGCTGGCCTACCGGCGCGCGATCCAGATGATCTTTCAGGATCCGTACGGCTCGCTCAACCCGGCTATGACGATCGGCGCGCACATTGAGCGACCCATCGGCATCCATCGCGGTGGGCGAGGCGCCAAAGAAGCGGTCGTCGAGCTGCTCGCCACGGTCGGGTTCAACCCGCCGGCCGAGTTCGCGGCCAAGTACCCCTACCAGCTCTCGGGAGGCCAGCGCCAGCGTGTGGCCATTGCCCGCGCCCTGGCCGTCGAGCCCGAGATCATTCTGGCCGATGAGCCCGTGTCGATGCTCGACGTCTCGATCCGCATGGGCATTCTCAACCTGATCGAGCAACTAAAGGAAGAACGCGGGATCGGGTTCCTGTATATCACCCACGATCTGGCCAGCGCGCGCTACATCGGGGATCGCACGATCGTGATGTATGCCGGCCACCAGGTGGAATGCGCCGAGAGCACCGAGTTGATGGACCAGCCCGCGCACCCATACACGAAACTATTGCTGTCAGCCGTGCCGAACCCGGAGGCCGGTCTGATTTCCGGGGACGACGAAGCGCGCGGCGAGATCCCGTCGCTGATCAATCAGCCGCCGGGCTGCCCCTTCGCGCCGCGCTGTCCGCAGGTGATGGAGGTTTGCCGTAAGGCGATGCCCTCCGTGACGGCTCTTTCGCAGGAGCATTGGGTCCGCTGTCATCTGTATCCAGCGGCTTAACGGCGAATAGGCAAAGCAAGGCGCGCGGCAGTCGGGACCAGG
>JBGAJV010000006.1:0-157156 GCA_044224715.1 Anaerolineales bacterium
CCGGACGCATTCCCCGGACCTCATCGATTCGAGGATAGCACCAGGCCCGCTCAACCCACTTCCACTCGGCGCCGATAGAGCCTTGGCGACGGAGGAAGCGAACTCATCCTAATAACGAACGCATGCAGCTGACGTGGCTACTCGGGGCCCCAAGCCGGCCGGCCTCGGTTCACCAGCGGGCCTTCAGGCAACGCGGCCTCGGTTCACCCGCCACGCAGCTGAAGCGGGCCGTTAGGCCGCTCACATTAATGCGCGGATTCAACTAAGCGGACGTGTTCCGGTCATCGGAGTACTCACCGGAGTATCGATGGAAAGAGTCGAGACGCCGAACAATCCTCAGGTGATTCACCTGTTTCAAGACCTCGCGGCTGTTCACCTAAGCGTTGCCGCGGTGTGCCAAGGCACCGTACCTGGCGAGATCTACGTCGATACGCTTGAGCACCCAGCGATTGGTCTCGCCAGGACCCCGGAGGGGGAATATGTGGTTGGGGACGCGGCTCGCGAAACGGCCTATCCGGCCTTGCGAGCCCTGATACCCGAGACGGCTTACCTGATTCTCGAGCCGGACTATTGGGTACAGGTACTCGGCCAGATCTGGGCGAACCCCGTCGCCCGACGCCATCCACGCCTCCACCTTCGTTGGCAGCGGCCTGATACGCTGAACTGGCGCGGTCGACTCCCCAGCGGGTTCGACGTGGTGGCAATTGATGAGGAACTCCTGGGCAGAACCGATCTTCGCAATCACCATGAGATCACCGATCGCATGACGGGCTGGCATTCAACCGACGATTTCCTGCAGAACGGTTTTGGATTCTGTGGGATCTGGGAGAACACCATTGTGAGCCGGTGCATGGCCGATTGCTTGGTGGGAAACAGGTGCGAAATTGGGGTCGGCACGGATGTTCAATTCCGACGAAAAGGGATGGCGTTGGCGGTGGTCACCGCCACAATCGAGCATTGCCTGTCTCGAGGCATAACCCATATTGGTTGGCACTGCCTGCGTTCGAACTTGCCTTCTCGGGCGCTCGCCGAAAAAGCCGGGTTCAGAGTTGTTGCGGAATACGATGCGTATAGCGCGGTGTTGCCGGCGGAGAACGCCACGGACCTGACACCCGAGGCGTATGCGGATTGGGCTATACATTACGAAAGACACGCGGCTTCGAACGCCTGGTATCGACTCTTTGCGGTTGAGGCCTGGGCTCTCGCTGGAGAGCGTGCCCGAGCCCTGGACCAGCTCCGACTTCTGGCTCAGAGCAACTGGCCCGGAAGTGCGGACAGTTTGAGCCGTCGTTGGGCACTCCAAAGTCTGCTAGATGTGCCGGAGTATCACTCGATCATGGCGACGATGCGCGGCGAGTCAGATGGTGGTGGGGTTTAGTAAACACAGTATCGCGAACCGCCGGTGATCACCGTGCTGAGGTGTGAACAACGCCAAGCACTTGTGGACTGCGAAGACCCCGAACGGGCCGGTTACAGTCGAAGGGCAGCTCAAGGCGGCCTAACGAACGCATGCAGCTGACGTGGCTAACTGGGGCCCCAATTCGTGCCGGCCTCGGTTCGCCGGCGTGCCTTCGGGCGGCGCGGTCTCGGCTCACCCGCCACGCAGCTGATGCGGGCCGTTAGCCTGCTCCTCAAGGCTGGGATAATGCTGCCCACCAGGAGGGTTTATGGCAACTGATATTCAACAGTTGTGGGATCACAGTCGGCCAGACTTGAGCGAAGAGCGTTTTCGGGCTGCGCTTGCCACTGCAGAACCGACAGATGCATTGATCCTCAAGACGCAGATCGCACGAACGTATGGGATTCGCAAGGACTTCGAATCGGCACGGCACATCCTGGCCGAGGTAGAGCGAGATATGGGCCAGGCAACGGGAGAACCGCTGGTGCGGTATTGGCTCGAGCTTGGGCGGACTTATTCCTCCGCCACACACACTCCGGAGTCTCAGACGGACGACGCCCGAGCACAGGCACGAGATGCCTTTGGGAGGGCGTTTTCGCTCGCCAAAACGGAACGGCTGGACTATTTGGCCATCGACGCGCTCCACATGATGGCGTTTGTGGATACGGAGCCGACTGAGCAGCTCAAGTGGGACCTGGAGGCATTGGCGTACATGGAGGGTTCCCAACAGGCTGAGGCGAAGAAATGGGAAGGCTCTCTGAGGAACAATGTGGGATATGCCCTGTACCTACAGAGACGGTATAACGAGGCCCTTCAGGAGTTTGAACGATCGCGCGAAGCCCGGGAGCGAGACGGGAGTGAGCGTGGGGTCCGGATTGCAAAATGGATGATGGCGTCAACGTATCGCGCGATGGAGCATTACCCTAAGGCGCTAGAGATCCAGCTTGAACTGGAGCGTGAGTGGCAGGATGCTGGAGAAGTCGACCTATATGTGTTTGAGGAGTTAGAAGCACTCTATAGGGCTATGGGCGACCATGCCCGCGCTGAGCACTATGCGGCATTGTTAGGGGACTCGCGTGGGACATAGTCGTGGCGGCAGATGGCAGCCTAACGAACGCATGCAGCTGACGAGGCCAACTGAGTGTCAAAAACCAAGTGATCTCGGCTCGCCGGCGCGCCTGCGGTCAACACGACTTCAGCTCACTTGCCACGCAGTGGGTGCGAACCATCAGGTGGCCCTTTAGGGCGCACGGGGGTCTGATGTTCTATATTCGAAGAAGTGGCCTTTCATGGGCGATGGCGATCCTGGCTTCGTTGGCGAGTTCTTGCGGCGGCAATGACGCGGTACCGGCAAGCCCTGTGGGACCTGCAGGCGCGGTATCTGCGCCAAGGCCCGTTACCGTAGAAGTCACACGGATTGTCCAAGTTACTCGGGAAGTCGTAGTCACGGTGGAAGTCACCCGTGGCTCTGGTTGGCCCGTGTCTGGAGAGCCAACCATGGATATCGGGTCGATGCCGTATGAAGTCGGCTCCCTCACAGGAACCTATGGATGGTCGACTGATACGCAAAGCCAGGGCTGCCAAATGGTCGTGATGCATCGACTACTCATGACGTCGCAGCCCGTCCTGGAGTTCGAGCTGCTGTGCAATCGAGGCGCACCATCATTCAACCTTGGGTATCTCGCGGGAATGGTCCCGATGCAGAATGACGTTGGGCTTTACTCCCAGTGGAATGGCGAGACCGGCGAGTCGTGTTCGATTGTGTTTGACCTGTCAGCTGGGGATGCTGCGCGAGTGATCCAGCTTGGGACCGATTCGGCTTGCGGTTTTGGGCGAGGCGTGGATGCCACGGGAACGTATCAAAAGCTCGATGCGAACTTTCCGACGATTGGGTGTTTGAATCCACAGAAGGTCTGCCCATAACAGGCATCCACGCGACGAACGCACGTGGCTGACTGTTTGGGTTGGGCTTGAGCCGAACTGTCGAGCCCCGTTTAGGTTTCTATACTTGCGGCCTGATCGATTGTTGACCTGCTGTCAGGCGGGTCTGCTGAGACCTGAAACGCCGTAAGATTGTTGAGGGACCAGCGACTCGGATAAGATGAAAGCTTCCGTATCCATGAGAGGCGTGACGCCAAACACGCGCCGACACAAGCTTCATTTGTTGCTCGTGTAATGACCGGGGTGTGCACTCTCGGCGTCGGGCTCGTGTATGGATTCGCGCGAAGCCCGCGAATCGAAACCGGCACAATCGGCCGAGCGTATCGGCTTGCGCCGCTGGCGCCTTATCACGAGGTGGTGTGGCTGTCCGGCGACGAAATCGCGTTACTCGCGGACGGGAGCGTGTCGTCAGGAACGGCAAATGGCTTCAGGGTGTTCTTGTTTGATCGACATACGGCAAACGAGGACGTCTGGTTTGTTGCCCGGAACCGCTCGTGCAGAATTGTTAGGCCTCTTGCTCCCAAGGTCGTGGCCCCAGGCACGTTGATGTACATCGAGGAGTGCCGCGGCGATCGACCAGAGATGGGTGTATATCGGATTCAACTACATGAGGATCGTCCTTCATGGGTTTACAGTGACACGATCGAGTCGGGCTTGGCTCCGATTGATTTTGCTTTTCAACGAGGTGAGCCAGACCGATTCGTGATTGGCACGATGGGCTACAGACTCTACGATGCAACTGGCATTCCTCTGAAAGTCATCGCGGGCGGCGCAAACGAAGCGGCGACACGACCCGCCTGGAGTCCGTCTGGCTTGGAGCTCGCTTTTTGGCGCGGCCCGTTTGGTGGCCTGCCGCGTGCAGGCACAATCAGTGCTCTGAATTCAAGGTTGACGAGTATACGAGTTATCCTGAGTGACGTGAACCATGCGAGCGGTCTGGCTTGGTCGCTGGAGGGGGATTGGATAGCTTTCAGTGGAGAATACCAATCAGAGCCTGGCGTATGGGCATACAACGAGACCGACAAGCGGATTGTTCGGGTTTGGTCCGCAATTGCGCCGTTCGCATGGAGCCCCGTTGACAACGAGCGTCTCATCGTCCTCAACCAGCAGGAAGGGCAATGGACACTCGTCGAAAGCGCCATTCCCACCGAACAACGTTGAACCCGAGTCTCAATACAGCCGGATCGCGCCATACTGTTCGCGTAGGCCGGAGCGCCTGCTGCTTTGTCATTTGGCCCAGGCGGTATTCTTCTGGACGCCGGGTAACTAATCAGCCCATCGGGCCGAACCGGCGATAGAAATGAGCTTGAGCCAAAAAGCTCATCCTGGCCGGGCGCGGGCGACCAATTGCGCGGCCTGGTCGATGGGCTCGGCACAGTTTCCACGCGGCTTCGCTTGGTCGATCGCCAGGACCGAACTACCCTTCGAGATTGACAAGCCTCGAAATCCCTCCTAGGATGAAATGGCCGAGTTGTATGGTGATTGGGTAAGTCTTCATACAACTTTGCCGTTGACTCGATCATCGGCGCTCGGCCATTGCGATCGGCCACGCGCAGTCGAACAAGACCGCGGATTGTCGAGGTGTCAGTATGGCTAGTGGGGGCCCGCGTTGGGCGGCGGCCGCCGACCGCTTGCGCACGATGCTCTATGAAGGCGTCTTCGCCAATGGCCGCCTGGCCTCTGAGCCCGCCATCGCCAAGCTGCTCGGCGTCAGTCGAAGCACGGCCCGGCGGGCCCTGGCATCTCTGGAAGAAGCCGGCTTGATTATCCGCAAACAGGGGAGTGGTACCTACGTCAACTCGGAGATCCTGCAGATCGCGACTCGTCTGGACGAGGTTTGGGATTTTGCCGAGATGATCGAACGATCAGGGCACCAACCCGGAGTGCGCCATGTCGCCACTCGGCTGGAAGTGGCTTCCCCCGTGCAGCGAACGAAACTCCGTCTGGAAGAACAGGCAGAGGTCATCGTCGTCGGCAATGTCTTCCTCGCCGATGAACGTCCCATCATCTACTGTCTCGATGTCATCCCCGGTCATCTGGTGCGCTCCGCTTACGCACCAGATGAGCTGCATGGTCCAATCTATGACTTTCTGGCTCGCCGCTGTTCACAATCTGTAAGCTACAACATCACCGAAGTCCACTCCGCCGCGGCAGAGGCCGGGTTGGCCAAGCAACTCAAGTGTCGCGTCGGCGCGCCCGTGCATTATTTCGACGAAGTCGGCTTCAACGCCGAACACAAGCCGATCCTGTATTCGCAGGAGTACTACGTTCCAGACACGTTTCGTTTTCAAATCGTGCGCAAAATGACCTCTGCGCGCCAGCGTCGGTCGTCGCGCCCGCCCACGAACCGACGCCAGTCCTCTCAGAAAGGATAGAACCCAGATGTCACCGGAACCGCTCATCGAACAGATCGCACAAAGCGTCATTGATGGTGAACCCGCCGTTGCCGCAGAGAGAGCCCAAGCAGCGGTGGAAACCGGCCTCGATCCGCTCCAAATCCTGAACGAGGGTCTCATGGGCGGCGCTGACATCGTGGGCAAAAGATTCGAACGAGGCGAGTTGTTCCTGCCCGAGCTGATGCTGGCTGGGCGCGCCCTCAAAGCCGCGATCGAGGTTGTCAAGCCCGCCTTGCTGACACAGTATGCGGGAGACGCTGGGCAACTCAAAGGTAAGGTGGTGATGGCCACCGTACAGACTGACATCCACGATATTGGCAAGAATATCGTCGGCTCGATGCTCACCGCGTCCGGCTTTGAAGTGGTCGACATGGGCGTGGATGTCCCGGTTCGGTCCATTATCGACAAGGCCGAAGAGTTCGGCGCCCATATTATCGGGTGCTCGGCGCTGCTGACGACCTCATTACCCTTCATTCGTGACCTTGTGGAGCTGCTCAAAGCCAGGGGCCTGAGAGAGAAATACATCGTTCTGGTTGGGGGCGCCTCGGTGACTGAGGATTGGGCTCGCAAAATCGGCGCGGATGGCACGGCACGCAACGCGGCAGACGCCGTCAAAGTGGCCCGACGGCTCATGCAAGCCAAGTGGGGAGATCGTCCATGATCAACTATCTCGAAATCCTGGATCGCGCGAACGATGGGCCCTATCTCGCCGAAGAGAATTGGGATCTGGACAAAGTCGCCATGACGGCCAAACGCCTGGTGCGCAAGCATCGGCTGGAATGGGATCGGAATCGGATTGTCACAGACGATCCAGCACTTGCTGACGCCGTATTTCAGGCCGGCTTCGAGATGGCAGTCGAACTCGGCGCCTATAGCCGATCCACGGAGCGGATCATCACGTTGTCACAAGACGAAATCGAGGCGGGCATCGGTGGAATGCGACAGGCTCTCGTGATGGGCGAAGGCAAAGATGCGCGGACCCTCTATGCCCGCCGCCTTGGGGATGAGCGGCCTCCGCTCTTCTTTGGCGGGTCACCGGGCACCCCCATGCCCGAGCGCCTGTTCCTGCCGAATGTCATGTCCTATATGCAGGAACCGCTTCTAGACTTGATGACCTGTGGCACATTGGTGGAAGTGGATTCGCGGCCGGTGCGGACAGGCAACCCGATCGAAATCGTCTCGACGCGACGCGAGCTCCACTATATGCATGAGGGCCTACTCCGAACGGGTCGGCCCGGCACCGGTATGTTGGCCGCCCAAAGCAGCGTCTCGGAACTCGGCGACCTGGCCGCGGCCCAGTCGCGTTACCTGCGGCCATGCGACTCGCACCTGGTGCCGATGCTCAACGAGCTCAAGATGGATCATCGCAACATCTCGCGAGCCGTGAACTCGCTGGAGTACGGGATGATCAACGCGTCGCTGCCCTGTGTGATTGTCGGCGGATTGGGCGGAGGGCCGGCCGGCTCGGCGGTCGTAAACGTGGCGTCGTTCCTGGTCTCCAACCTGACCTGCCTGGCGGACTATCACATCTGCCACCCAATCGACATACGCTATGTGGCAACATCCACCCGAGAGGTGCTCTGGGTCATCAATATCGTCGGACAGGCCTTTGCCCGCAACGCGCCGGCTATTATCGTCGCCGATATCTATCCGAAGTCCGGAGCTGGCACCAAGGAATTGCTCTACGAGGTGGCGGCCAACGCAATTGTGAACCAAGTCACCGCCAATCACCTGGAGGGCGTCGGCTCCGCCGACGGCAACGCACCCAACTGCTCGGGTCTGGAGGCGCGCTTGATGGCCGAAGTGGCGCTGGCAGCCCATCGGATGCGGCTGAGCCTCAAGGAGGCCAACGCGTGGGTATTGAATCTGTTGCCCCTGTATGAGCATGTCTTTACCCAAGACGGAAACCCGGGCAAATCCTTCGATGAGGTGTACGACCTGAATCGGCTTACCCCGGTCGATTCCTGGCAGCAGATGTATGTCGAGGTGAAGGCAGAACTGAAGGCGATGGGCTTGGCCTTGTGAGCCAACCTTTACTCCGGCTGATCATCAAAACGCAGGAGCGCCAATATGGCATATCCCATCACCCGACTGGAAGGTCGCAACGGTCGTCAGGTCACAATCGGCTTTGACCAGCCGTTCGTCGTCATCGGCGAACGGCTCAACCCGACCAATCGGAAGATATTGTCGCGGCAACTTGAGGCTGGCGACATGAGTTTGGTACGCCGGGATGCCCGCGCACAGGCCGAGGCAGGGGCTCAAGTTTTGGATGTCAACGTCGGGTTTGCCGGCGCTGATGAGCCCGCGGTCATGGAACAGGTGGTACGGGCCATTATGGAAGAGGTTGACCTGCCCCTGTGCATCGATTCGCCCCAACCCCGTGCCGTGGCAGTTGGTCTGCGCACTTTTCAAGCCATGGGCGGGCGTAAGGCTTTGATCAACTCGACAACCGCCGAGTCGGAAAAACTGGCCAGTATCTTGCCTCTGGCCGCCCAGTATGGAGCGGCCGTTATCGGTCTGGCGCACGACGAGCGCGGCATCAACTATGACATCAATGCTCGACTGGATGCAGCCGCCAAGATCATCGGGCAGGCCGTTCGGCATGGCATTCCCACCGCAGATGTTTTGATCGACGCGCTCACCCTGGCGGCCGGCGCCGACCCGTCAGCGGGCATCACGGCCCTGGAAACTCAACGGCGGGTCTGGCAGGATTTGGAGGTCAACAGCACGACCGGAGCCAGCAACATTTCCTTCGGTCTGCCCAATCGTCTCGCACTCAACACCGCCTATCTGGCTCTGATGATGAGTCGAGGCCTGACTACGGCAATCGCCAACCCCCTCGAGACGGGCGTCCAGGAGATCGTTCGAGCTGGCAACGTGCTCATGGGACGTGATCCCGATGCTCGCCGATGGATTCGAGCGTTCCGGCAGACCCAGGTCGTGGCTGGCCCACCCGCCGCCTAGCCGGGCTTTCCCAAGAACAACTCGAGTGTCTTCCAGGCGGAGCGGGGGCCAAGAACCAAGTCATCAACCGGGAGACGATCACCCCTGAGGGGGTGGCATGTGCCATGACGCAACAACATCTCGTCATCTTCCAGCCCGCTGGACGGCGTGGTTACGTCGTTGAAGGTCAGAGCGTGCGCGCGGCTGCACGTCAACTGGGCGTGGAAATCGAGAGCATCTGCGCCGAAAACGCCACCTGTGGAAAATGTAAGGTCCTGGTGATCGACGGTGACTTTGACCAAGCCGCGATCCAGTCGCGGGTGGATCACTTGAGCCCCATGGAAGTCGCCGAGACAGAGTACTTTGCCAGGCGCACCCAACTCCTGAACAGACATGGCTGGACACCCGGCCAGGTTCGGCTGGCCTGTCAGGCGCGTGTCTGCGGTGATGTGCTCATCCAGGTGCCCGAGGAAAGCCAGGGCAACCGCCAGATCGTGCGAAAGTCCGCAACGGAGCGGCCGATCAAAATCGTGCCAGCGTTGCGTCAATACTATGTCGAATTGAACGCGCCGGCTCTCGGAGACGCCCACGGGGACTGGGAACGCCTGGCGGAGGGGCTGGTCCGCGCCATGGCCATCGTGCGGCCGAGTGACGCTGGATTGCCATCCCCTGAAGCACTCTCCATCGACTACCCGGTTCTGCGGGACCTGGCTGGCTGTTTGCGCGAGGCTGATTGGTGCGTCACCGCGACGGTATGGATGGATTCCCAGGTTGTGCGCGTGCAACCTGGTTACCATGAAACGTGTTACGGAGCCGCCGTCGACATCGGCACAACCACCATCGCCCTGTACTTGTGTGACCTACGCAGTGGCGAGGTGTTGGCCACTGAGTCCGACATGAATCCTCAAATCGCCTACGGCGATGACATCATGTCGCGGATGCAGTACGCGATCAGCGAGCCCAGTGGGCTTAACGTTTTGCACCGGGATTTGATCAATGAGTTGAATCAACTCTTGAGTCGAGCGGCCCAAACCGCCGGGATCCACACGGACGATATCCTCGAAGCCGTATTGGTCGGCAATACGACCATGCATCATTTGTTGCTGAACCTGTCGCCGAAAAACTTGGGGCAGGCACCCTACGTCCCGACAATGCAACGCGCTCTTGACCTAAAAGCTCGTGAGCTCGGGATTAGGGTGAACGCTTCGGGCAACATTCATCTGCTGCCGATCGAGGCCAGTTTTGTCGGGGCCGATAACGTGGCAGTGCTGCTTGCCGAAGCCCCATATCAGCAAGATGAGCAATGGCTGATCATCGACATCGGCACCAACGCAGAGCTGGTGCTGGGCAATCGCCACAGGTTGATTTGCACGTCGACCCCGACCGGGCCAGCCCTCGAAGGGGGCCACATCGAATACGGGATGCGGGCGGCGCCGGGTGCCATCGAGCACGTCGAAATCGATGCCGCCACGCTGGAGCCTCGTTATCAGGTCATCGGGATCGATGGCTGGAACACTGACTATCCCCATAGAATGGTCTCGGTCAGAGGGATCTGCGGTTCGGCGATATTGGACACGATCGCCGAGCTCTTTCGGGTGGGCTTGCTGGATGCCCGTGGGCGGTTTCGCACCGAACGCCGTATTCCCCGGCTGCGCGAAACGGAACAGGGCTGGGAATACGTCTTGGCCTGGCAGTCAGAGACATTGGTCGGCCAAGATATCCCGATCACCAGTCGTGATGTGCGCCAGATCCAATTGGCAAAGGCCGCGCTGTATGTGGCTGCCCGGACGCTCTTGCGGGCCATGAAGCTTGAACGACCCGACAGGATCTTGATCGCGGGTGGGTTTGGTGGTCAGATCGACAAGACCAAGGCCATGCTCCTTGGCCTGATTCCGGATTGTCCTCTGGACTCCGTGTATGCCGTTGGGAATTCGGCCGGTGACGGGGCGCGTATCGCCCTCCTCAACTATCACAAGCGTCGTGAGGCTGTGGACGTGGCGCGTCACATTGAACGGTTTGAGCTACCCGTCGATCCAAGCTTCCAGACCGAGTTCATGTTGGCACTTAACTTCCCACACATGGTTGAACCTTTCTCGCATGTGGCTCATCTCATTCCCGGTCACGGTCCCGACCCGATGGCTGCTCGACTGCAATCGACGGAGTGATGGCGCAGAGTTAGCTAGCCGATTCGATCACGATGCCGTTGACCACCGACGAGTGATCGTCAGCCTTCTTTGACGATAGGCTGTTGGCAAAGATCGAGACGGCCCGCTACGGGAGCGCCACGATCCCGAGCCGTGAAACAGAATCCGCTCATGACTCGCTTGAGACACCGGATGACATTCGGCGCGGATGTGTCAACCGTGTCTGGCGAGCGGCGCATCAGGTTCTGGTGAATGGAGGATGAGTACTCATATGGGTTCCTTCTTCCGTCACTGGCGGGAATAGCTCGATTGACCGCGATCTCTGGGCTTGGGTAGGCGGCTGTTTTGTCTTGGGTGAAATGAGAGATACCCGGGCACGCGATCGCAAGAGGTGATTGCTACCTCCAGAACGCATGCCGCTGACGTTGTCAAAGAGGGCTCCAAGCCGGGTCGGCCTTGGCCGCCTGCCCCTCAGTTGAGGCGAGCCTTTGGGTGGCTACCACAGAGTTCGGGGGTTGGCTACAGTAGAATAAAAGCAACGTTCAGGGCGCAGCGCTCGCCGCCAGGAGCCTTCGATGTTTATCCATCGCCCAGATGCCCAACTCTTCGCAGTTTCGTTTGGAGCCGCGCCGAACACGTTGCTTGCGTTCGGAGGCTGGGTTGGAAGCTGGGAACTCTGGCTGGAGCCCTTTCAGGCCTTGAGCCAGTCCTGGCGAGCGGTGGCTTTTGATCACAGGGGAAGCGGAGCGACTATCACCGAACCGGGTCGCATTACGTTCGAGTCGATGGTGGACGATATCCTTGCCGTTGCCGACGCCTGTGGGATTGAACGTTGCGTTCTGGCAGCGGAGTCGGCCGGCGTGGCAGTGGCCCTTCAAGCAGCTTCGCGCTATCCCGATCGTTTTGCGGGTCTCGTGTGTATCGCTGGACTATACCGACGAACACGGCGGGATCAAGGCGACCCGTTCTTGATGAGCCTTCAAAACGATTATGGACGGACGCTAGATGAGTTCGTCGATGCCTGTGTTCCCGAACCCGGGTGCGAGGCGATTCGCCGATGGGGGCGGCAGATTGTCGGGCGGACGAGTCGACAGGAAGGCATCCAGCTCTACGAGACACTGATCGGTGTTGACCTGCGGACCGAGATCCCCAATATTCGACAACGAGCCCTGGTCATTCATGGAACGGCGGATCGCATTCAGCCAATCGATGAGTCGCGCTGGTTGGCTGCGAACTTGCCGAACAGCCGGTTTGTCGAATTGAATGGCGCTGGGCATGTGCCGACGATGACGCGCGGGGCGGAAGTGGCGAGCTTGATCAGCGCTCACTTTGTGCCGAATATGGCCGGGTAGCGCGGGTCGCAACCAAATGAACGTATGCGCCTGCCGTGGACAGGAAGGTGCTCAAAACCGATCGGCTTCGGCTCTCAAGCGAGTCGCCCGGCTGCGTATTCTCGGCTCGTCGACATCGCAGGTGCTGCACGTGCGGTGGGCGGCCTCTCCACCTAGCGATGGGCGGCGACTTGAGGAACCATCTACATGGCGCTCAACCCGTATGCCCGATGGGTCGCGGCAAGCACGATCGGTTTTGGCGTGGCGGGCATGTTCATCTGGTTCCGGGCACCCACGGCCGCGGTTGTCGGTGGCTTGTTGGGACTGGAGAACGGCCCTTTCGTGCTTCTGGCGACGCAAAGTGAACTGAAGGAGGTCATTGCGTGGTCGATGACCCTAACGGGCGGTGTTGCCACGGGCTGTGTCGCATTCTTTCAGGCATGGATTGTTGGACTGACGGGCACATGGCTTGAGGCCAGTCTGAAGGGTGGGGTGCTGGGTGGCGCGTTGGTCGGAGTCGCAGGTGCACTGCTTATAGGAACGGGAAGCGGAAACGGGGCACTGGGCATGCCGATGGACTGGACGTTCCTGCGGAGTTCGTCAGGCATCGTGGCGTTGGCCGTGACAGGCGGCATCGTGGGCGGGTTTGTCGGCGCGTTTCAACGCGAGGCGCTGGAGGGAGCCGGGTTCAGGGGGGCAGGTGGCTTGTTTTGTCGGCGGTGGCTTGGGCAGTTGCGTGGGGGTTGAGCGGGGTGTATGGCGAGACGCTCCTACGGGTGATGGGCACGGCGCCAGCAGCGATTGTCTTTAATCGAACGATTGCGGGGGCAGCGAGCGCGGTACTGCCGGGTGTGGCAAGCACCAGTCGGCTGCGGACGCGAGCTACCTGGATGGCCAACGAGGTTGAATATGATTAGGCAGCGTCGGTTCAGCGTGGACAGTGTCGTCCTCAGCTACACCCTCTTCGCTCTGGCACTCATGATTGGTCCCCAGGCTTTGGGACTCCATTGGCAGCCCTTGGCGCGATCGATCATAGCCTGCGTTGTCGCAGCGATCAGCGGCGGTGTCACCGTGGCGAGCTGGAAGACTCAAGGCAAAACCAATTACGCGTGGACGTATGTGTTGTGGGTTCCCATTACGATCTTTCAGGATTTCGTCGCCGCCGTGAGGGCGAGCGGGCTCGCCGACCCTGAATGGCCCGGCGACATCGAGGCACGTCCCGTGACGGTCATGATCGTGATGGCTTCGATCGTCGCGGCTTTTGTCGATCTCGTCAATCTCTGGGATGCCTGGCAGCAGCGATCGCGAAAGACTCCGATTGGCGCCGACGGGCGCGAGGCTGATCCGTGAAGATTCACTGACACGCGCCCAACGGTCGTACGTCGCCGGGGCGCACGCTGGACACGCCTTGCCGGTCGTCCGGGGATAGCCGCGGGGTTGCCGAGCCGGTTGGCGGCCCAATCATCCTGCCGGAGGCGCCAGGTATCGGCATCCTGGATACGTCACGACTGTCCGTATTGGATCGACGATCCAGCGCCGACGAACTCGGAAATCTGTCGCACCGCGGTGCCCGTGGCGGATCCGGATACGCGGTATCTGACGTGCCTAAAGGGCACAAAGGCGCGGAAGGAAGATCGCTCCAGGCCCAACGCCCGCCGCGGTGCACCGATCGGCGTGCATCCGTTGCGCGGCATCAGTGTGAGCAAGTGCCATCATGGCCCCACCTCCGACCGACTCCGCTTCCGGCTCGCACGAGAAAAGACTGGTCAGTGGCTCTCGTCTCGTCGACATCCTATTTGTCCTCATCGGAGTCGGCGCCCTGGTCGCAAAGGGCTGGTTCCGCGATCGACTGATCCTTGACTATGGCGGCAATGTCGCGGCTTCGTTCGCGACGTACTTTCTCTTGAAACTACCTTCCGTGCCGACCAGATATCGCGCCGCGACGGCCATTGCGCTCGCACTGCTCGCGACGGAGCTCTTTGAGGCCACAAACGGTTTCTACTTCATGACTAACACGTACGACTCCGCCGACTACTTCGCCAATGCCGCCGGCGTGGGTTTCGCGTTTGCTGTGGACTTCCTCGTCGTCAAGTATGTGTGCGGGACTGGCGCGGAGGCCGGATGACACTCATCGAGTCCGACGATGAACTGCGTTCATGCGCCTAGGGGCTCCGCCAAAGATACCCCATGTCGCGGTTTACGGTCTGTGGGCGATGGGCGCACCGTCTCGCGAAGGCATCCGGCTGGCGGGACACGTGCGAGGCAACTTCAGACCGATCGCGCAAACCAGGGCGATAGGTAACGGCAATCGCCACGGGCCCGCAAACCACAACGTCCCTTGTCACACGAATCTCGTCGTGTCCAAGCCTCCTTGGCCGGTGCGGAGCGGCAAACCCACCGGGGCTCTCGAAAACCGCTCGCGACATTATGGTATCTTCGCCGACCGGGATGGCGTCACCGATCGATGTCCGCCGCGATTGTGATAATTGCCGCTCTGCCAGCGAATAACTCATCATGACGCCATTGCGAAGTGACCGAATGGGCGACGTTGCGGCTGACGCGATCAACACCGACCGTTTTCCGACCTGATCGATGCACACAAAGGCATCCTCTACAAAGTAGCCAACAGCTATTGCCGCAACCCGGATGATCGGCCGGACTTGATCCAGGAGATCCTGCTCCAGTTGTGGCTGGCGCGAGAGCGGTTTGATGGCAGGAGCCAGTTCTCGACCTGGATGTACCGAATCGCACTGAACGTCGCCTTTTCATTCTATCGCACCGGCCAACGCCGAATACACGACACCGTCTCGATAGATGAGCCGGGATTCGAATTGGGCACCGTCGATCGGCTGATGGATGAGGTGAGCGACGAACTCCGCACGCTGCATCAGGCTATCAGCCGACTCGCGGAACTCGATCGAGCACTTGTCATCCTGTATCTGGATGGTCACCCTCACGAAACCATTGGCGAAATCTTGGGCCTGACGCAGACGAACGTCGCGACGCGGCTCAATCGCGCCAAATTACGACTCCAGCGTCAGATTGAGACGCCCTAGCTCGGGCCCGGGCAGACAAAAATGCAACTTGATGATTTCAAATCCCAATGGAATGTGTACAGCCAGAAGCTGGACAAGACCTGGCAGCTGAACCTGACCCTTCTGCGCGAGACGCGCTGGCGACAAACACGCTCGGCGTTGAGGAAGTTGGCGGCTGCCGCCTGGGTCGAGTTGTTCATCAACCTGGCGCTCGTCATGGCGTTGGGCGGGTTTATCGCCGCTCATCTCTGGCAATGGGCCTTTCTCTTGCCGGCCTTTGTGCTCCATGCGTTCGCTATTGCCCAAATGGCGTTCAACGGCTACCAGCTTGGCGCCCTGCGTGAGGTGGATTTTGGCGCACCGCTCCTCTCAAGCCAGAAGAGGCTGGCGGGCGTTCGGCGGTGGCGCATCCGCGCAACGATGGGGACATTTGTGCTGGCGCCCCTCCTGTGGCTTCCCATGCTGATCGTGATGTTGAAGGGCCTGCTGGGCATTGATGCCTACGCGGTTCTCGACACGGCCTGGCTCGTGGCCAACGCGCTCTTTGGCGTGGCAGTCATCCCGATTACTTTGTGGATCGCCAACCGTTTCCGTGCCCATTGGCAGAATTCCCCGCGATTCCAACAGTTTCTGGACGATGTGGCCGGGCGCAGTTTGCGCGAAGCCGAGACCTATCTCAAAGAGTTGTCCGACTTCGAACGGGGAATCGATGAAGCCTGACCCCAGGCCCAACCCCAGGAGTGATCTCTATGCTGAAGCTATTTCGTTGGTCCCTTTTTGGGCTGGCGGGTCTTGCGGGTGTGTAGCTCGTCAGCGCCGTGGCCCTGGTGTTTTCGCCAGAGCCGACCTTCTCCGAACCGGCGACTGACGGTGCTGGGCCCGAGGCTCTGTCAACTGGCTGTCAACCCGGCGCTACCGCTCGGTGCTGGTCGATGCGCGATGGCACGGTCTTGGCCTCGCAATGGCTCGAGGGGCGCAACACCACCACGATCGTGCTCTTTCACGGCGTCATGAACGGCAGCGTCGAGCTCTCGGATATCGCTGAGGTGCTCCACGAGATCACTGGGGCAACTGTGGTCAATGTCGATCTGCGTGGACATGGTCGTTCCGGCGGTCGACCCGGTGATATTGACTATATCGGTCAGTATGAAGCGGATGTGGCCGACCTCGTCGCAGCCATTCGCCAGGCGCAACCGCATGGGCGGATCATTTTGGCTGGGCATTCCATGGGCGGCGGCATCGTGTTGCGCTATGCGGCCCTCGGGCAACAGCCGGCGGTCGAAGGCTATCTGCAGTTTGCACCACACCTGGGCTCCAACGCGGCCACATCGCAACCGCGCGCCGGGGTGGAGGCGACGGGTGAGCCTTTCGTGAAAGTGCACCTGGGACGCACGTTGGGATTGGTTATGCTCAACGCGGTGCACATCACGGCGCTCAACCACCTGGACACGCTGTACTTCAACCTGTCCGAAGGCACGGCCAATCGACGCTACAGTTATCGTGCCATGGCGGGCGCCGCGCCAGGCGACTACCGGGCCGCCCTGATTGCCGACTCCGTGCCGATGCTGGTCGTGGTCAGGCAAAGGGATGAGGTATTCCAGGCCGAGGAGTGCCCCGATGTCATCGGACTGCATTCGAACAGCCGGACCGTCATCAGCGAGAATGCAGACCACTCTGGTGTCCTCAAGAGCCAGGTCATCCCGAGGGTTATTTTGGACTGGTTTGCTTCGCTGGAACGCCCAACCGGGCACCTTCCCGATGTCGTGCCCGATGTCGTGCGTCGGCACTTCGACACGGGTGCGCGCTACAAGGAGGTGTACTCGACCAGGATCGTGTTGTCGCGCTAATCCATTGGGCGACACGGGTAGACCTTGTCTCGCCGTTGCCATAGATGCAGGCTGAGCAGGTCGGCCTTACCAGGGTTGGATATCGCATCCGCCCACGGGGAAGACGGCCTCGGCTCACCGGCGCGCAATAGGATCCAGCTGTTCGATCGCCGCAACGCAAGGTCGTTCAGTCAACGTACAATTCGATCGGTGCCGTGAACGATCCGTCACCCAAGCGGCCAAAAGAGGACGCCCGGTGGATATCTATCATGCGCTGACGGTTCGGACCGAGCCAGGGTGCGTCTTCGCGGCGCGTTCACGTCGCGGCGAACTCCAGGTTTGGAGTTGTGCGGTCTCGCTGCGCCCATCCCGCAGCAGATGCGAGCCATTGGCTGCTTGATGATCGTTGGACGGGTGGATGCCGAGCTGTTCGGGCGGTCTCCGCGTATAGGTTTTTGGGGGATCTATGTGGAAACGCTACTTGAGGGCTTTGGCCGGTGTTTTGATCGGTCTCTCATTTTCTGCGTGCCAGGCAAACGACCCCAAGATCGCCGAGGATTATCGCTCCAGCTATGGTCCGCCTGTCCCGCTCCGACCCCCCACCGCAACGATTGAGCCAGAGGCCACAAAACGGCCTCTGCAGACTCGAGCGCCGGCGCCACCGCCCGATGTTCCTGCCGACAGTCAATGGCAGGCACTTGTCGACGCCGGCTTCGTGTTGGTCAATCGAAGCACGGTGTCCGGTGACCTGACGGATGGCGTACGGGCCTATGTGCTTACGGATGGGACGAAGGACACGATCATGTCCAACCGAAACGGCGCAGTGAACCTGGCTCTGGCGTATGTGCCGGGTTCCTGTGTCCTTGCGTTTTATCACTGGAACGGCACTGAGGACGAGATGATTGGGGTGCTTGGCAAAGAGGAGTCTCCGTTCTGGTGTGACCTTGTCAACTGGGACCAACCCGCGACTGGAGTGTTCTACCGATTGGGTTCTGAGCCAAACGAGACGGCGCGGCGAGCGCTTCACCTGAAAGGTCATTGGAGCGACTTGAACCAAAACGGCATTCCGGAGTTGGTCGTTGTCTATGGCGAATGCACGAACGATTGCTGGCAGGAGTACGACAGGGTTAGCTTCTATGAGGCGTCGGCTCGCGGCGTGGCGGACATCGCGGCCAACGTGGTGGGAACCTTCAATCTGCGAGACTTGCTCATAGCCACGGATCCGCCGGCCTTTTCCGCCGATAATGTGACGGAATACGTCGCGGATCAGGATGTGTGGCGCACGATGATCTATCGTTGGGGAGATGGGCAGTTCGTGGACCGTTCGCGCGATTATCCCGGCTACTACGAAGCGAAGCTACAGGGGCTCATGCAGGACCTCGAGCAAAAGTATGGAACGCCCATCAGGCCTTTTATGACCGTGCCGTTCCTGACCATACTGGACATTACCAATTGGTCTGGCCTGCCGCCAGAGAAGGGGCTTGAGCTCTTTCTCGAAGCAACTTCCGAAGTGCACTGGCCGGGTACCGATCCGGATACAGCGTGCTGGCTTCAGTTGGCGCGCGGTCATGCCCAGGCCGATTTTGTCGCTGGAAAGCCCTTTGAGGTCTACCCAATGAACACAGGTGCAATTGGCGGCGAAGAGGAAAGAAAGTGGCTGGCCAACGAGGTCAGCACGATAGCGGCATTGGGTTACGACACGAGTCGGTGCCCGCAGAGCAAGTGAATCCGGGGCGGCCCGCTCGGGTCTTTCGGTATGGGTCTGGCTGTTATTGTGTGTGGCACGCCGGAATGTCGATCTTCCGGTGACACTGCCGTGTGGTTTGGCGTCATTGGGTTGATTGAGACCGTCCTGGACCTGGTCATTGACGGCGACAAAGGATCGATCGACGCCTGCTCCAGCGGTAGAGCGAGCGCGTGGTACGGATTAACGCGGCCTTTACGGCTGTGCCCATTAACTCGGCGTAAAATCGCTCCAATCCATTTGATTAGGCAACGCCCCTCTGTGTTGTTCGGACGACTGAACCGGTCCGGCGCCAGCGGGTCATACAGTTCGGGAACGGGCTTCGAGCGCGATGGACACCCTGAGCGGACGCTCTCTCGGTCGATACCACCTGCTGGAACAGCTGGGTGAAGGCGGCATGGCCACGGTCTTTCAGGCCTTCGATACCCGTCTCGAGCGAAAAGTCGCCGTCAAAGTCATCCGGACCGATTTCGATCAAGACCCGCAATTCCTCAGTCGCTTCGATCGTGAGGCCAAGGCCCTGGCGCGGCTCAGCCATCCGCATATCGTTCAC
This sequence comes from Anaerolineales bacterium, assembly GCA_044224715.1. GTDB lineage: Bacteria > Chloroflexota > Anaerolineae > Anaerolineales > UBA6663 > UBA6663. The sequence goes on from JBGAJV010000006.1 coordinate 19,313, forward strand.
GTGCTCGACGCTGGAGAGGCCGACGGCATTCCGTATGTCGTGATGGACTACGTCGGTGGGGGCACGCTCAAGCAGCGATTGGGCCGCCCGATGGAACCTGCCGCGGCGGCCCGCTTGCTGGCTCCGATCGCGCGCGCGCTCGAGTACGCTCATGGCCAGGGCATCATTCACCGGGACGTCAAGCCGGCGAATGTCCTCATGACCGAGGATGGCCAGGCCATGCTCTCGGACTTTGGCATCGCCAAGCTGCTGGACCCGCAGGCCGCGGCGACCGGCCTGACGATGACCGGTGTCGGGATCGGCACCCCCGACTACATGGCCCCCGAACAAGGACTAGGCCAGGCAACGCCCCAGACGGACCTTTATGCTCTGGGCGTTGTCTTCTATGAGATGGTCACGGGCCGGAGACCGTATGAAGGCGACACGCCGATCGCCGTGCTCCTTAAGCACGCCACCGACCCGCTGCCGCGCCCGCGCGACCTGGTTCCAAACCTGTCGATCGAGACCGAACAGGTCCTGCTGCGGGCACTCGCCAAGCGGCCTGAAGACCGTTATCCGCACATGACGGCTTTTGCGGCCGCGCTGGAGCATCTCGCCGATGCTACGGCGCCGCAAGGGATCGGCACATTGCCTGGCGGCGGCAAGAGCAGCCGCACGTTGATCACGACCTTGGGGCTGGCCGGCGGCGGGCTCGTGGCCTGTGCTGGCCTGCTCATCGTCGGTTGGGTCGTGGTGAGCGTGTTGCGCAACACGCCCGTGTCCGCGGCGACGCCGGTTGCGTCCACGGCCATTGCCGTCGCCACCGAGATTCCCGCCACGGAGACGGCGTTCCCACCGGCCGTCACACCCACGCCTGTTCCGATGCCGACGACCACGCCAGCGCCACTCTCAACGCTTCTCCCGATCTCAGATCGAGACGGCATGGCCCAGATCTTTATCCCGGGCGGCAAGTTCGTAGTCGGTTCGCACAACGAGGTCATCGCGCTGGACGACTTCTGGATCGACAAGACCGAGGTCACCAACGCCCAATATGCGCGCTGCGTGGCGGCCGGGATCTGCAACGCCCCCAGCGGCGCAGGGTCGCAAACGCGCGGGTTCTACTATGAGAACCCCGAGTACGACGACTATCCAGTGATCTACGTCTCCTGGGACGATGCCCAGGCCTACTGCAACTGGGTTGGGCGGCGGCTGCCTACCGGCTCGGAATGGGAGAAGGCGGCGCGCGGCACGGACGGGCACCTGTATCCGTGGGGCGACGCCAGCCCGAACGGCGGTCTGGCAAACTACGATCATCAGGTCGGTGATACCACCGCGGTGGGCAGTTACCCGGAGGGCGCCAGCGCATACGGCGTTCTGGATCTGGCTGGCAATGTGTCCGAATGGGTCGATGAGTGGCTGGACGGCACCTATCGCGTCGTCCGTGGCGGTTCATGGACGAGCGACAGCACCGGGATCGGGGCGGTCGCGCGCTATGGTGTGACCCCGACCCGCAAATTCGCCGACTATGGTTTTCGATGCGCCTCGCGCACGGCGCCCTCCGGCTGGACGCCGCCACCGGCGGCCAATCCCGAAGACGCGGCAGCCACCCGCGTGGCGACCGGGCCGGTGCTGTCCAACTTCCGCACCTGTGATCGACCCTGCACCGAGCCGGGCGCGCAGGACGTCGCGCTCTATCCCGAAAAGTCCACCCAGGTCTTCGTCACCTGGGATTACAGCGGCCTGAAACCGGAGACACCATACACTCGGCTTTGGAGTTTCGGCGGACAGGAGTGGGTGCGGTACCACTGCATTTGGCGCGGGCCAGAGTCGGGCACGTTCAGTATTCGACTGTGGGACAACGAAGGGCTCCGCTCGGGGACCTGGACACTGACCATTCAGTTCGATTCCGCGCACGTCTACTCCGTTGGTGTGCCGATCGACGGCGCCTTCACGCTGTTCACGCCGGCCGGCCAGCCGGCGTGTCCGGATTTTCGTTAGGGCAAACGGCGCCGCTGGGTGTGAGATGCAGACATTGTCCGGCCGAACGCTGGGTCGCTACCACCTTCTGGAGCCGTTGGGCGAGGGCGGCATGGCCGCCGTCTACCGGGCCCACGACACCCGCCTCGAGCGCGAGGTGGCGATCAAGGTGATCCGGACGGATTTCGACCGTGACCCGGCCTTTCTCAAGCGCTTCGAGCGCGAGGCGCGCGCCCTCGCGCAGCTCACGCACCCTCATATCGTGCACGTCCTGGACGCCGGCGAGCAAGACGGCACTCCTTACGTGGTCATGGACTATGTGGCCGGCGGAACGCTCAAAGCGTTGACCGGCCGGCCGCTGCCAGCGGCCGAAGCGGCGCGTCTGGTCGTCCCGATCGCCCGCGCCCTCGACCACGCCCACCGGCAAGGGATCGTGCATCGCGACGTCAAACCAGCCAATATCCTGCTTACGCCGGACGGCCGCCCGATGCTCTCCGACTTCGGGATCGCCAAGGTGTTGTCCGGCCCCGCGCTGACTCAGCTCACAGGCACAGGGATCGGCATCGGCACACCGGATTACATGGCGCCTGAGCAGTGGACTCACGAGGCCACCCCGGCGAGCGATGTCTATGCACTCGGCGTCGTGTTGTACGAGTTGGTCGCGGGGCGCCGGCCTTACCAGGCGGACACACCGGTCGCCGTATTGCTCAAACACGCCAACGACCCGTTGCCCTCTGCGCGTCATATTGTGCCCGGGCTTCCGCCGGCGGTCGAGCAGGTGCTGGTCAAGGCCCTGGCCAAGAAGCCCGAGGATCGCTATGGCACGATGGGGGCGTTTGCGGACGCGCTGGAGCAGGCCGTGCAGACGGCGACGGCGCCGCGTCGGCCCGGGCTCTGGCCCTGGTTGCTGGGTCTGGGCGCCGCCGCTGTCGTGGCGGGCCTCCTGGTTGTGACAACTGGCGTTGTCTTGTGGCGATTGACCTCCGCCACCCCAACGGCAGTCTCGGCGGCGGTCGACACCGAACTGCCGGCCGAGCCGGCAGCAACCAGCCCACAACAAGCCGCCACGGCGTCCCTCGAACCACTCCCGGCGACAGCTGTGCCCGCCTCAACGCCTGTTCCGGCGACGCCGTCGCCGGTTCCGACCCGGGCGGTTTCGGATGGCGGCGGCGGCCTGATTGCGTTCTATTCGAATGCTTCGGGTAGCAACGACATCTACATCATGAATGCCGATGGAACGAATCTACGTCAGCTCACGGCCGATGAGGGCGACTCCCGCCTGCCGGCCTGGTCGCGCGACGGCCAGCGCCTCGTCTACCAGTCGAGTGTCAACGGGGTGTAACAGATCATGATGCTCACCCTGGTGAGCGGCCAGACGACCCAGATCACGCAGGACGCCTGCAATCACTTCAATCCGGTCTGGTCCGGCCATGGCCGGCTCGCCTTCTATTCGGATTGCGATGGTAACCGCGAGATCTATACGACGGGTGCTGATGGCACTGGCACGGTGCAGTTGACGTTCACGGACGACGTCTACAACTGGTTCCCATTCTGGTCGCCTGACGACACCCGCATCACTTTTTCTTCGAATCGCGAGGGCGCCAAATACCAGATCTTTGTGATGAACGCGGACGGCACGAACCCCGTTCCGCTGGCCCGTGGGTGCGTCTCGGCCTTCTCGCCGGATGGAACACGCATCGTGTACAGCTCCTATTGCGACGGCACAGGCGACATCCTGGTGATGAATGCCCAGGGCGGGAACGTCGTGAACCTGACCAACGGTGTCGGCGAGAACGCCAACCCGTCGTGGTCGCGCGATGGCACCCGGATCGTGTTCCAATCCAAACGCGACGGCGGCACAAACATCTATGTCGCGGATCCGGATGGCGAGAACCTGCAGGCGTTGACGCAGGGACCCGGGTTGAGGGCCGCGCCGGTCTGGCAACCATGACCGCTATTGGCGTACCTCCGAATGTCTTGGCTGGATTGTGGAAAGGCGCGCCGAAGCCCAAGAAAACTGGGACCGTCTGGGATACGCGAGGGCAGAACATGCAGGTTTACCTTTCCATTAAATACCACCACGACCAAAGCAACCGCGAACTGATTGAAACGATCTCGTCGGCCATAGAGGCGTGTGGGGTTGATAGTTTGTGTGTCGCACGGGACCTGGAACGCTGGGGCGCGGTCGTGTTTACGGATCAAGAGTTGATGCAAAGATCCTTCGCGGCCATTCAAGCCAGTGACCTGGTCATCGTCGAATTGAGCGAGAAGGGCGTTGGTCTAGGGATCGAGGCCGGTTTCGCCGTCGCAGTGGGAAAGCCCTTGATGATCGCAGCACCCGTCGGAGTCGATATCTCACATACGCTAGCCGGCATCGCGGTGGACGTGGTTCTCTACGAAAACGCGACCGCGTTGGCCGGAGCGCTGCGCCCGATTTTGTCGCGGCTGGGCGCCACGCGCAGCGACGCGGGCGCATAGGAATCCGTGGGGCACGGGCCTTGTTGCGACGATCCATCGACGGATGGCTCTTCTGGATTGCGGGCGATCCCGATGGCAACGCCGCATCTGAAATGTACAATAGCGCGATGGAAAAGAAGACAACTGCTCACAAAGCCAGCTCAGTCAAAGACTTCCTGTCGACCCTGGACGCTCAGACCGCTGCGGATAGCCGGGCGCTCATCAAGATGATGCGAAAGATCAGTGGACGTGCCCCAAAGCTGTGGAACGTGGGAACGATCGGATTCGACTCCTACCACTACAAGTACGATAGCGGGCGCGAAGGCGATTGCCAGGCGATCGGTTTCTATCCCAGGAAGGGAAAGTACACGATCTATGTGATGGACGGCACGGCGCGCCATGGCGAACTGCTGGCGCGCCTGGGCAAGCATTCGACGAGCCGAGTCTGCGTCTACTTCAAGCGCCTCGGCGATATCGAGCTGCCCATTCTTGAGCAAATCGTGCGGCAGTCTTACACGTATGTGAAATCTCGAGACGGCGACATGCACCGAGTCGTTGAGTAGAAGCCGGGGTCACGGTATGCCGCGTGGGCGGTTCGCGTTCGCCTGAAAGGTGAACGGACGGTTCGCACACCAGCCGTTCGTCGCAGGGACTTGGCAACACACCAGGGCAAGGATCATGACGACTCGAATCATGGCGGAGCTCGCCGCTCGATATCGCCAGAATCAGCAAGGTCTGATCGCGTTGATGGGCGACCTGACTGATGAACAGATCCGTTGGTCTCCCAACCAAACGACGCCATCCATCGGCTTTCATGTCTGGCACATGGCGCGCTGGGCGGATTACCTCCAGGAGTTGTTCAACGGACGCGGAAGCCAGATCTGGGAAACGGAAAGACTGGCGGATCGATGGCAGATGTCGCCGCAGGGACTTGGATATGCCCAGACCGGAATGGAAATGGATACGGCAAGCGCGATGGCGCTTCGGATTCCGGCCAAGGAAGCGCTCATGGACTATGTGCGGCGGGCATTCGCGGCCGCCCAACAGGCTGTGGCGTCACTGGGGGACGAAGACTTCTTCACCGTCTACGCGTGTTTCCATGGCGAGACTTGGCACGATGGCCAGATCGGACCCATTGTTGTGACGTGGATGACGCACGACAACCGCCACCTTGGAATGATCGAGTGCTTGGTCGGGCTTCAGGGTAAGCCGGGCAGCGCCGATGCTTGATCAGATTCGTTCGGTCGACCCGCCGCTGAACGGAGAGGAAAAACACGTGGCCCCTGTCCGCATGGATAACGTCCTCATCGTCGTCGACGATCTTGAGTCTACAAAAGCGTTCTTCATCGAGCTCGGCATGGAAATTGAGGGCGAAACGACGGTCGAAGGCCCCTCGGTCGATCGCTTGATTGGTCTTGAAAACGTCCGTGCAACGCTCGTCTTTCTGCGCACTCCGGACGGGCAGGGCCGGATCGAGCTCGACAAGTTCCATACCCCGGAAGCAATCGGCGGCGAGTCGGCGAAAGCTCCGGTCAATGCGTTGGGGATACGCCGCATCATGTTTGCAGTCGATGACATCGATGATGTTGTCGCGCGTCTGCGCGCTCACGGCGCCGAGTTGGTCGGGGACGTGGTGCACTATGAGGACACCTACCGACTGGCTTACGTTCGTAGTCGAGAAGGCATCATCGTCGGGCTTGGCCAACGGCTTGAGTAGTGCGTGGGGCTGAAGAGACAAGACGGGAGGTCAGCCCTGGCCCGTTTCGACATGCGGTCGTGCCATCGGCCGGGATCGGCGCAAGCGACGAGTCGTTCGTTGAGCTGGGCGGGTGGAAATATATGAAACTCCAACTGGCCATCAAGGTGACTTCTGATGACGTACAGCTCTCTTCCGAAGCGGATGGCCAAATCAAGATGGATCGCAATCTGACGGTGATCGGGCTTCGGCGCGGCAGCGGACTGTGGATCGGCGGACCAGAGGAGCCGCTTGAGCCCGGCAGTGACTTTTCCGAGGTCCTCTCGTTCGATCCCGGCGACTTTGATGTCAAGTTATCGGCATCGGCGCTGCTCTTCTACACGGAGTGGGGAATAGCCGCGGCACATCGGGAGTCATTGCCGGCGACGGAACTTGCAGACCAGGTCGAAGTGCGCCTGGACTTCCCAGGCTATGAGCGTGTTCCGCTCGATCGACGCCGTGAGTTCGAGTACCGGGTGTTGGATGGTCTGCTGATCGACCGGCTGAGCGTCAATGGTCGGGAGGCAGGCTGGCCTCGTCAGACAAGGCAACTGGCCCGATGGTTGGCCATCGGGGTGATGCTCGCGGGTTGGGGGACAGCCCTTTCAACGGCGTTCCCCGCTACTTTTCGGCTGATTGTCGGACCAGGATCGTCAACCCTGGCAACGAGCGCGGGATCGGCCATTGATCTCCCGGCAATACTGTTCGCCGTTGGCGGCCTGGCTGTCGTTTGGGCGGTGCTGTACGTGGCCGTATCGGCCGCCGTGTTTGCGACGTGGCTGGTTCTCTCGCGTTTCTTGCTTCCGCCATCATTGCGAGCGGCTGCGACGCGATGGATGCTGTGGCCGGGTATTCCAATGAGACTCCGCGTATCGGCTGCACCGCTCACGGATCAGCCGTAGGCGGCCCGCCATGTCATGGGCCGTCGGACGCGATTGCAGGCGGCATCGACCCACCGGCGCGCGCTCTTTCGGGTCGATGGACCTGCGCCTGCCACGTGACAGGTGATGACTGTTTGAGCGACGCGCAAGGCCGCGCGGCAGGGCGTCCATCTGGCAAGACATGATCACGATATTCAAGCCGCTGGTCACGCCGTTTCTGATCGGGTCTGCCACCCTGGCGGGCCGTCGTTGGGGACCTGTCGTCAATGGGCAAGTTGTGGGTCTGCCGCTCACAATCAGGCCGATTTCGCTCACTCTGGCGCTGCAAATTGGACTGGATTTCGCCGTCAGAGCTGCCGCCGGAAATCTGGCGGGACAGATCTCGATCGTTGTGTTTTGCCTGATCTATAGCTGGGCGGCCCAACGGGTAAGTTGGCACGTGGCCGTACCGACTGCCCTGCTGGCATTCATCGCGATGACGGCGACGCTCAATCTGTTGTCCTGGCAGTTGTGGCCCGGTTTCCTCGCGCTCCTCCTGGCGATCCTCGGGGCGGCGCGCTTCACACCGCAACCCGGGCCGAGCGTGGGCGCGTCTGACCCGCCGAGATGGGACATCCCGGCGCGGATCGTGGTCGCCACGACATTTGTGTTTGTCCTGACGACGACTGCCGACTCACTCGGGCCACAGTTGAGCGGTCTCGTCGCCCCGTTCCCGATCTTTGGGGTTGTCTTCGCGGCCTTTACTCACGCCCAACAAGGCCCTCGAGCGGCTGCAGGCCTGCTTCGTGGGATTGTCTTGGGCTCAGTGTCCTATGCGTGTTTCTTTCTGGTCGTCGGCTGGCTGCTGATGACGCTGGTGGCTTTGACGGCCAGCTATCTTGTGTACGTGAGCACGAGACGGAGGCAAAATCGTGTCAGACCGGTTGGGTGAGGAGCCCGGTGACGACATGGCACCGCCGACCGAAACAGCGACGTTTGTTCTTTCGGAGAACAGCGATGACAAAACCCGAGTCAATCGAGAACCGCTGGGATATCCTGTACCGAGACTATCCCGAAGTGTATGAGGCGTTTTCGAACGCTCCATACAGGCCTACGGTTTACGAGCAGCTCTCCGGTATCATCGACCTGCGTGGCAAAGTGATCGTGGACGTGGGGGCCGGCACCGGGAAGTCCAGCCGAGCCCTCGCCAGATACGCCGACACGGTCTTCGGAATCGAGCGCGAGCCGGCCATGCTTCATCAGGCGGTATCGTCTTTGGAGGCCGGCGTGTCAGGACCGGCCGCCTATCTGGTCGGTGACGCACGCGGCTTGCCGTTGGCGGACAAGTCGGTCGATATCGTGACGGGGATCACGCTGGTGGTCTACCCACCGGGCCAATATCGCGGTTTCATCCGCGAGGGGTTGCGCGTGGCGCGAGGGTCGGTGGTGTACGTGGGTGTTCCGCCGGGCTGGTACGGCGGCGAGCTCTACAACATCATCGAGGGTTTCGAGCACGTCGATGAGGTGATTGATCGAATCTTCATCGACGAGTTCGAGTTTTCTTATCAAGACATCGATACGGTTCAGGAATATGGCACCGTGGATCACATCGTGAGCACATATGGGTTCATCTTTGGACGGCGGGCCATCGCATATCTCAAACAAGAGAGCAAGACATCCATACATTGGCGTTTTCGTGTGTACTGGAGGGCGTGACGTGCGATGGGGTTTCCGGTTGTCCGACGTGCGACTCGCTGTCGATTGTGTCTGTGTCGTTGGGCGGTGGACATGATATCGACGAAACGGCGGACACACCCGATGTTTGTCGGCGTCTTGGTCCTGGGGCTCGCTGTTGCCGTGGTCCAGATGATTGGGATGGCGATCTCCAACCGCCAGGGCGCGACGACGGACAAGTTGTTGATGGCGACCCCCAGCCGGTACTCGAATGCCGACTTTGGCTTTGTGTTTGAGTATCCGTCGCGTTGGGATGCCTACGACACACCCCAGGGGCAGCGAGGCGACAGAGACGTGATCGTCGTGGTGGTCGATCCGACCCAGCCGGAGACGTGGGTGATGATTGCCAGACACAGCGAACTCGCGGACGGCGATCTGGACGGTGTCATCGATTGGGGCCTCGACCGCCTTGCGGTACACGACGCCAATCAGATCGGGGACGTCACAAACGTTGAGATTGCCGGCGCGACGGCGGCGCAGGTGGACTACACCTGGATACGTCAGGAATTGTTCTGGCGCACCGTGGCAGAGCGGTGCCGCGACACATTTCTGGTCCGCAAGACCATCGGCTACGCTTTGTCGATGTGCACCAAGGACTCTCGATGCGGGGACGTTGTGCCCGCCTTTGAGTAGATCGCTCGAGGATTCGCGGTTACGGGTCCATGAATCAGGTGGCTGACGTGCTGAGCCGAATGCTCTTGGTCTCCGACGGACCCGTGTGGCGGTGGGCGGCTCTGCACGGCCGAGGCGTGAGTTGTCTGCCGCAGGAATACGAGGTCGACCCGATATGAGTTCCCGTCAGCTTTCCAGGACACGCAGATTTCATCGACCCTGGGTGTGGATGATCCCGGCCTGGGTCGTCCTGGGCTTGCTGACGCTGTATTCGGCCTACGTACTATTGGTCTACCCAAGGATGTTTTGGGGCGGCTATCTTCTCTTGCCGTTCGGTGTGGGTGTCGCAGGACTGTATCTCGTGTTCGAAAACCGCGGCCACTATCTCGAAACCTCGAACGAGCATGTCTTGATCCAGACCCCGTGGTATTCCTTGCGCGCGACATGGACGGACGTGTTGGGCGTCGGACGAACACAAAACGCGCTTGTTTCCGTGGACTGCCTCGTCATCCGTGCCGGTGACTACACGGCAAAGGCATCGTTTGGCGTACGTTCGGACTACTTCCTGCGTCTACGGTTTCCAGACATCGAGCGGGCAATCCCTCTTTCTGACTGGTCGATTTGCGATTGGCGCCGAGGACCGCTCGGCTCGGAGATCCAGCGCCATGCCACGGGTCTCACCCCGGGCGGATGGCGAGAACCTGCGGAATCGCCGAATCTCACGCTCTATGACGATTACCGAGCGCAGGCGCTGGCCGAGTTGAAGGCCAAGCGACGGGACTTCCAATCCCGGTGTGGTCCGTGGTTGGCCAGGAGTTGGGTCTTTGATGGCGTGGGGGGCACACTCCGCTTCGGTGAGCCAGGCCAACGCTGTCTCACGGTCAACGCTGTGTATCTTGGCAACTATGCCGAGCGCTTGAGCGTATGGCAATGGGCCTGGGGAAACCTGGAAGTCGCAGAACCGGCCCGCATACAGTCGGCACGCATGAAGGACCTATTTCGGATCACCAGCCTGCACGCGTTTGAGAACCCGGATCCGTTCATCGTTCGAGATGTGCGTGTCACCTGGGAGTTCGCCGCAGTCGCCGTTCGACACCTTGGTGCCTTGGGTTGCGTCCGACTGGGCACATCGAGCCGCGGCACGTACGCCTGTTTCGTCGTCGACGCACCCCGGCTAAGTGACTGTTGACTGTGGCTGCCCAGCGGCGGCCGAGCCTTTGCGGAACCCGGTCTGCCGCCTGGTGAACCCAGATCCCGTGTCGGTAGCTCGGACCAATGTGTGTGCGCCCACGCAGAGGCATGCGGGCGTCAGCCCATCTGCCTCTGCGCGCATCGGTTTTGACCGGGAGCCTGGTTCACCGTGCCTCCGATCGAGTATCCTTGAAGCCATGACGACATACAGCGCCTCTCTCTTGATCACACAATCTCCTGAGATCATCTGGGATATCCTGGCTGATGTTGTGGCGTGGCCAAGTTGGACGCCAACCATGACTCGTGTGGAGGTGTTGAGTCCGAACGGGCCCGGGCCTGGCATGCGAGCCAGGATCCTCCAGCCGAAACTGCAGCCGGCGATTTGGGAGGTGACCGAGTGGAAGCCCGGCAAAAGTTTCGCTTGGGAGACAACGGTCCTGGGGGCCAGGATCCTGGCCGATCATGTCCTTGACCCGGTCGATGGGCAATGCCGTTTTACTCAATCAGTACGGTATCACGGTTGCGTGGGCGCTTTTTTGGGCGCACTCACGGGTTCAGTGACGCAGGAATACATGCGTATCGAGGCGCAGGGGCTCAAACGATTGGCCGAGTCGCGCCGATAAGGCCTGGGTGGGTCGGCGGCGCGTCGCCAGGTGCGCCGGAAGATACATACAATTGAAAAGGACATCGGAATGGCGACACTCAATGAATTGAAGGCGCTGCGCCATGGGCCGGATTTGCAAGACCTGGTTGGCGCAACCGCGATCGTTGGATTGTGGCAGTTACGGCACAACGAACCCGTCGTGGGCACGCAATATGTCGGGATCATTCGGCGTATCGATGACATGCTGGTGCTCGGAGCCGCCGATGATGGAGAACTTGCCTTTCCCGTGACGGCTGACGCAATCATCCCGGCGCCGCGCGGGACGTACACGTTGCGCATGACGGACGAGGTCGTCAGGGATCCCGATTACCTCTTGTCTTGGCGCCTGGACTTGATGGAGCCGTTCGAACAATCGCAATGGCAGGCCAACAGCGCGCCCCACGTATATTCGATCGTCGGACGTGAGTGGGCCTACGAGGGTCGCCGAGACCAGGACTACGAGAACCAGTTGATCGCGACGCGCGCCGGGCGGCTGCTGGGGCGGACGGCTTTGGTCGGGTTACGACGTTACCGCGTCAACGCCGGCGTGACCGAATTCGTCTCGCAGAGCCAGGTGTTTGGCACTCTCCAACGCATATCCCCAACAGAGGGCGTCGTCCTTCAGCAGCGCGACGGTATGGAGATCGCTCTTCCGCCGCAGATCTCGCTGATCCAGCCGGCGCCGAAGCTCGAGTACACCTTGCACGAAACCGGGGAAGTTATTTCGGAGCCGGACTATCTGGCCCAGTGGACCTTGATGGAGGGCTGGGTGGCGTAATGGGTCCGCGCGTCGTTGCGCGGCTCGCGCGCAACCGAGACGCACCTTTACGGGTTGCACGCGCTCGCGAGTTCGACGCGGGGCTGCTGGCCGCCGCGCAGGTTGGTCGGGCCGCCGGCGAATGCTTTGAGTTAACCAGCGGGAATGTCTGCTTTCGCGACGGCTTCGCCGCCGAAATGTGCTACAAATTCGGTGCGTGAGGCCGTCACCTATCAGTTTCGCGCAGCGTCGATTGACGCAGGCCAGCCGTCGCGCCAACGACCGGCGCGCGCCATGACCATGCGAGCGGGGCCGTAACGAAATTCGGTCTCACACGACCAGACAGGTGTGGTTGACCGCCTGCCACGGACGCTTCATCAGGGGCGGCTCCGTGACGCAAAAGGGAAAAGTGAGTGACATGGCCAAACATCGCATCTACACGACGAGTGTCGCAAGCGTGTACCCGCATTACGTCACAAAGGCTGAGAAAAAGGGTCGCACGCGGGCAGAGGTCGACGAGATCATACGTTGGTTGACTGGATATAGCCAGAAACAACTTGAGGGGCAACTCAAGAAAGAGACGGATTTCGAAACGTTCTTTGCCGATGCCCCGCGCCTCAATCCATCCCGGAGCTCAATTCGCGGCGTCATCTGCGGTGTCCGCATCGAAGAGATCCAGGAGCCGACGATGCGAGAGATCCGCTATCTGGACAAGTTGGTCGATGAGTTGGCAAAGGGGCGGGCTATGGACAAGATTCTGCGCGAATAGGCTGTGCCCACACGCGTTTATATACTTCGGCGGCATCGACAAGCGGCGCTCTTGGTGGTATCGGTCCGTGCCAGATGGTTCGTCAAGGTTTCGTTGAATGGCTAGCGAGCACGAGTACTTCACGCTGACGCTTGAGTCGCTCAGAGTGATTGGGGGCTGGACGGCGGCCAGTGCCGCCAGAGTCCTCCCGATCTTCGAGAAACACCGAGCTTCCGATCCTCGACCGCTGGCCGCGATCGAAGGCATCCGCTTGTTCGCCGCAGGCGGCAGACGTGTCGCCCGGCTGCGGGTGCTGGCGCTACAGGCGCTCGCGGCCGCTCGCGACGTCGACGATCCCGCGGCGGCGGCCGCCGCTCGAGCCGCCGGCAGCGCGGCAGCGAGCGCCTACACACATCCCCTGGTCGACGTTCAGCAGACCAAGCATATCGTCGGGTCGGGGGCCTACGCCGCCCTGGCCCTGGAGCTGGATCAGGGCGGCGCTCTCGATGTCGGTGATCGCGAGGTACATTGGGCGATCGAAAACGCCCCGTTCGAGGTTCGCGACGTTTTGGGCCACATGCCGGCGCGGCAACCCGGTAAGAGCCGGTTGGATCAGCTCCTGTACGCTTTGGACTCCGGTCTTCGGCGGTGACGGCGCTTGACGGTCGGCTCCGTGACACCACCTCTGAGTCGCGCGCGGCCCCGATCCATCCCGAGTCCCCTCGCTAGAGAAACGCGCCGATCGACGGAAACAGGTCGTTGATTAATGGAACGAGATTGATGACGGGCTGTTCGTAGGGATGGATCATCTTGACGGCGTCGATGACGTCGTTCACGCGTTCAAACGGGCAATTCACCTCGACCTTACATTCGGTCCCTTCTTCGACTTTGCCGACCTCGCCGGCAAAGGGCTGCGCGTTTTGGAGCGGACGCCAGTAGCCCCGCACATCCATCACTGTCAAACAATGGTCGTAGTTCCCGACCCGACCAGCCCCTGCCGTGGCGATCACCTCGCGCAAAGCGTCGACGAATTGTGCAGGGATGAAGATTTCGATCTTGACTTGAGACGGCGCATATGTCGGCATCTGAACCTCTTGAGAGACAAGATAGAGTCCCAACCGGTCGCCCGACAACACACGGGAACGGGATGCTGTTGGCCGGTCTGACGTCAGGATAACTTCACGACCCCGCCCATGACCGCCCGGATATGGTAGGTCGGCCGGATGCCTTGAGCGGCTTTCACGGCACATGACGGGCAATCGATCACGGGGCCCGTGGCGCCGACACGAGTCGCCAGAAGGACAAAGACGAACGACATAGTCTTGTTCCAACGCGCAGACGATGAGCGGGCCGTGCACGTGGCCGATTGCTTGTTGATTCTTAAGGAGGGTTATGCCATGATGCTCTCGCAGTCTTTGCTTTTGGTTTGGCGGCGCAAGGATAACGCACATCCCCGATAGTGTCTTCCGAACCACAGGAGGCTTCCATACCACGATCACAATCACATGTTTGAAAAAAGAAAGTTCGAGTGTCTTGCGGAGGCGATGAACCAAGCACTTTCTTTGGTCGCCTGTCTCCTGTGACAAGGAGCGAGTGTTTGGGGAGCTAATGGCGAAACCGGCCGGGTGGGCCGGTTTTTGTTTTCCAGGGAAGGAGGCGCGATGGCTCTATGACCAACGCGGGTCAACGACCTGCCCTTGACCTCCCGGACAGCGTGTTAGTTGGCGAAAGGAGCACGTCATGTTTCGCAAAGCAATGGCCGGGGTGTGTATCCTCGCGATTCTCAGCCCACTGAGCAGCGGGCTGGCGTTGGCTGACCAGGGCCTGCCGACCTGGGAAACCGTCTTTGATCCGGATCCCTACATCACAGGCGACTTCCACATGGTCCATTCCCTGGCCGAATACAAAGGTGATCTGTACGCGGTCGCCGGCGATCCGTGGTGGGGCGGAAGCGCCGCCGGCCAGATCTTCCGTTCGCCGGATGGGGCGACCTGGACGCCGGCCAGCGAACCCGGATTTGGCCTCGGCGCGGTGGAAGACGAGTGTGGCACGAACTACTATGACACGTCCTGGGATCTGACGGTCTTTCAGAATCAGTTGTACATGCTGCCCAATGAGTCATGTGGAACGCGTCCTGGCGTGATGCTGCGATCCAGCGACGGCCAATCCTGGGAGCGCCTCGTGACCACGCAGGATCTCGGATTGACCTGGGACTACATGGGTGGCGTCTACTTCGGGCAGTTCCGAAAGTTCGGCGTGTTTGGGGGGATGTTGTACGTCAATGCCACTTTCTACAACCCGGCGCTGGAGTTCGTGGATGCCAGGATCTTCCGCTCTCCAAATGGAAACCCCGGCACCT
Organism: Anaerolineales bacterium; assembly: GCA_044224715.1. GTDB lineage: Bacteria > Chloroflexota > Anaerolineae > Anaerolineales > UBA6663 > UBA6663. The sequence continues at coordinate 34,365 of JBGAJV010000006.1, forward strand.
GGGAGGAAGTGATGCATTTCCCGGGTTGGGATGGCCCCGGCTCATTCCACGTCTTCAAGGGCGCCCTGTATGTGGCGAGCGACGGTGTGTACTCGCCACCGGATTGGAACCCCGAGCCTGAGCAGATCTGGCGCACCAGCGACGGGACCAACTGGGAAAAGGTCGTGGATGGGTTTGGCAACCCGGGCAGCGATGGGCTCGGAGGTTTTGCGGATTACAAGGGTTACCTGTACGTTGGCGTCGGCAATTTCGAGGGCGACGGTGGTCAGATCTGGCGCAGCAAGAACGGGGCACAATGGGAAGCCGTGGTCCTCGACGGCTTCGGGAATCGGCTGGACGAGAAAGTCGACGGCCTGGTCGTGTACAAGGGCGAGTTGTACGCCTACACCGTCAATTGGACGGAAGGCGGCTCGGTGTTCCGCACGCGAGATGCCAGAACCTGGGAGCGTGTCAACGAGCCCGGTTGGGGAAATCCCACGTACGCTGCCAGTCACTTGAGTGCTGATCAGGCGGTATTCAAAGACGATCTGTACATGGGCGTGGTCGGTCCGCAAGGCGTTTTGCTCAAGATGGTCCATCCAAACAAGTAGACAGTGTCTGGTAGTCGATGACCCGCGCCGGCCATGGCGGAAGTTCCTGCCGCTCTGGTCGGCGCGACCTGTGCCGGCGCGTGTTTGCGGTTGCCTTGCCGAGGCCCGATGAAGCCACCGTATGACCGACGGCACGCCCAAGCCAGTTCCGGGGCTCGCACCCCGATCGGGAGATCATCGCAGGACTGGCTGGTCAGCGCCCACCTGAAAGGTGCCGGTCACCCGGTATGGCTGGCGAGGCGAGTTAGCCCCAGCAAGGGTCGTGCACTCAGGTGCTTGGCCTCGCATGAAGTCGGCCCGTAACGGCGCACTTTTCGATGAACTCGGCGCGTGCGACTTGAGGATCGGCGACGATGGCAGTTCGGAGTATGCTCCGGTTCGGAACAAACTGATGGATCAACGGCATACGTCTGACGGTCCTTTATGCGGTATTGGCCCCGGCCTGTGGCGTCGTCCTCGTTGGAACACTCGCGCTGGTCTCGGCGGTCAATATTGCGATAATCGATGATGCCGGCCGTCCAGCCGCTGAGTGGGCCTTCCCATACCATATTCTGTTGATCGGTTCTGCAATTGCGTTTGTGTGCCTGAGGGTGTGGTTGGCGCGACACATGCCGTCCGTTGGCCGAGCGCGTTGGCTGGCCGCAGCGATACGCGCGGTGCCGTTGTTATTCCTGGGTCTGGCGGGCTGCGTGAGTGCGGTGGCCTCATTGCGCTGGGACGCGGCGATGCCTGGGAGAATGGTGTCGACGAACTTCTTTGTCCTGATGGGCTTTTCTATTTGGTGATGATGGTCGGGGTGACGTGCGTTGCCGGTTTTGTTGTGGGGGGCTCGACGGACCAAGACAAGAGCCGATATGACGTGTCGCGTTGATTGTCTGACGGATGAGCTGCGTTCGTGGTGACAATCGGATCCTGGCTGCGCATTGGCGTCGATGCCGTCTGGCGTTCTTTGGCCACACGATCGACAACGCTGCTTCCGCGCTCATCGTGCTTGGCACACGGGGCACGTCGGCGAGAATCGCAGAGCGCAAATCACGTCGCACGGCGACCATCAACCACGGCGGCGCACGCGACCTGTTGCGGAGTGCGAGCCGCCGTCAGCGGGAGCCCACGCCGGACATTGAGGATCTGTCGGCCCTCGGCGAGCAGTCGAAATGCTCGGCTCGTTCTACAATGGCGCCAGTTCTCCCGCAGGCAATTCGGCAACAGTGATCCATGAGGAGTCTCGATGAATTCAGACGGTATGGCCGACGAAGCCTATGACGCCCTGGCGGAGGGTTACGCGGCCAGGATCGACACGAAAGCGCATAACGCGTATTACGAACGACCCGCAACGCTGTCGCTCATCGGTTCGGTGGCCGGCAAACGCGTGCTTGATGCGGGCTGCGGTGTCGGCAAGTACGCCGAACTGCTTATCGATGCCGGCGCCGACGTCGTGGCGATGGATTCCAACGCCAGGATGCTGGAGATGGCCCGGCGACGCCTCAAGTCGCGGCCGGTCACCCTGATACAGGCGAATCTGGAGCGGCGGCTGGACTTCCTGGCCGACGCGTCCTTCGACCTCGTTGTGTGCGCCCTGGTTCTCGACTATGTGTACGACTGGCACCAGGTGTTCACCGAGTTCAGTCGCGTGCTGAAGCCCCGCGGCGAGGTGGTGTTTTCCGTCACGCATCCATTCGTTGATTACGTGGAACACAACCACCGCAACAACTACTTCGCTGTGGAACGGGTTGAGTACCTATGGAGGGGATTCGGCAGTGAGGTTCAGGTGCCGAGCTATCGGCGATCGCTTAGCGACCTCTTGATGCCGATGCTGCGAAACGGCCTCCAACTCGTGACGGTGTTGGAACCCCGCCCGCAGGCTGAGTTTCTGACGGCAGATCCCGAGGAGTATGAGAAGCTGATGTATCAGCCGGGCTTCATCTGTCTCAAGGGTCAGAAGATCGAAAGATAGCCTGGGTCCGCTGCAGGTTCTGCCCTGACCTTCGCCAGCGCTTGCCGACTTGCCCCGCGGACCGGTACCGGATTTGCTTACGAGGCCGTTGTGGGCGAGTCTAGTGACCCAACGCGTGGGCGGATGGCGAGCATCATACGTTTCGACGGAGGGTGACGGGCATGGCTCATAGGCGGTCGCCGCTTCTGGAGTCAAATTGGCGCCAAAGTCTTGCGTTGTGTGGGCTGTTTCTTGCTGGGGCGGGCACCGCATTCCTCCTCGTGAGCGGCAGGGATCGCTCCAGCACAGATGTCGTCGCCGTGGCGATCTTTGCCGTTTCTCTACTGGTCTTGAGTGGCGTCTGGGCATTTGTCGTGTGCGATGTCGTGTGGGGGGCGAGCCGACGTCTTCGACTCCGTGCGAGGCTGCTAGTGCCCGTCATCGTGCCGGCTTTGATGGCGCTCCTGTCCCGAGAAGTCCTGCCATTGCTGCCGCGTGTGATCGGCGTCGGCGTCGTTGGGCGCGTGCAAGACCTCACGATCGAGGCCGGGCAACATGAGGCAATTGCATTTCGTTATCTTGTCGACGGACGCGAATATGCAAACGTGCAAAAGGTGGATCGACGTGTCTATGACAAGACGCGCACAAACGACCCTGTTCAGGTGTGGTATTGGGCGGAGTGGCCTGCACTGTCGGGTCTGGAAGACGATGGGGGCTATCTGTACTATCCGTTGAGTATGGTCGCAGGGGCGGCGGTCGTGTTTGGCGCCGGATTGGCCGGGTCGATCAGGGATGCCCTTCGGCGTATCTCACCGACGGCTGCCCACGAGCCGAGCCGGGGTGGGCCGTAGCACACGAGGTCCGTGGCGCCACGGGTATACTCGTGCGAAGGGCAAACAAGATGGGCAAACTGATCGGCCAAACACTGAGCACATTTCTGATGGGCGCCGTGGTTCTGGGTCTACTTACGTTCCTGCCTGCATGGACGATCGACTACTGGCAAGCATGGGTCTTTATCGTGGTGTTTATGGTTTCGGTCACGGGTGTTGGTCTGTATTTGACCTTTAACGACCCGGCCCTCCTCGAGCGGCGAAAGAAGGTGGGGCCGGCGCATGAGCAGTCGATTGGGCAAAAGATCGTCATCTCGGTTGGTTTCCTGTCGATTATCGGCATCTTCGTGTTCTCGGGCGTGTCGCATCGTTTCGGTTGGTCGCCGGTGCCAGGGTACACGTCATGGATCGGGGATCTGCTCGTGGCATTCGGACTCTTCGTAAATGTGCTCGTCTTTAGGGCGAACACGTACGGCGGGTCAACGATCGAGACGGTTGCCGACCAGAAAGTCATCTCGACGGGACCCTACACGCTGATCAGGCACCCCATGTATGTGGGAGTGTTGATCATGATCATCGGCATACCTTTGGCGCTCGACGCATGGTGGGGCCTGGGGATTCTGGCGCTGACTCTGCCGGGTCTGATGTGGCGCATCCTGGACGAGGAGCGCCTCCTGAAGACGGACCTGCCGGGGTATGAGGCGTATACGCACAAGGTTCGGTATCGGCTCGTGCCTTTTGTGTGGTAGCCAACGCCGCTGGCGCGAACACACCGTCGTGGGCTCGGGGTTTCGCGCCTTCGTTGGGTCGTACGCGTGCCTGACAGGGTCTTGCTTCGGGCTGCGGGCGGCCTGGCTGTATCGAACGGCCACGACCGGCGGAACGCGACCCGGTAGGGCGCGAGGCCAATGACACGGTCGATATGAGACAAGAACGACAACGCATTGCCCAAGAGACCCTGCGGATACTCAGTGACGGAGAGTACGCCAGCTCGACCGGATCCACCGTTGCGTTGAGGGAGGCCGTTCGACGATGTGTCACGTCGACCACGTGTTACGAGCCCGATGTGCTGTCGAGCCTGGTGATCACCGTGACGGGCAGTCCTGAGAACGCTCGCCCGGTTGTGATCGAGGTCAGCGACGAAACGACACTGGCCGCCGCACGGCGTCTCAAAACCATCGCGCCGGACGGCCGGATCGGCGTGTTGAACTTTGCGTCGGCGCGAAACCCGGGTGGCGGTTTCGAAACCGGCGCTCAGGCGCAGGAGGAGTCGTTGGCCCGTTCCTCCGGCCTCATCGAGAGCCTGAGACGGTGTTCGCGGTTCTACGACAATCATCGGAGACAACGGAGCCTGCTCTACAGCGACAGCGTGATCTATTCGCCCGACTGCCCTGTGTTTCGCACCGACGATGGCCAACTCCTGCCCGAGCCATATGCCGTCGACATGTTGACCTGCGCGGCGCCAAACGCCGGCGCCATCCGCCGCGAGCAGCCGGGTGATGAAGCGAGGATCGAGCCCGCGTTTCGCGAACGGGTCGCAAAGGTCCTGGGCGTCGCCGCGACGCAGGGTTGTCAGGGTCTGGTTCTGGGCGCCTGGGGATGCGGCGTATTCGGAAACGACCCCGTGATGGTTGCGCGCTTGTTTCATCAGCATCTGGGGCCAGATGGCGTCTTCGCGCGGCGGTTTGCGCGCGTCGTGTTTGCCGTATTCGACACGTCCCAAGAGCGTGCGAGTTATCGCGCGTTCGATCGCGCGTTTTCCGGCTCGTGAGGTATGGTGCCGGACGAGTGCCTGGTTCGGATTTGGCGAGGGCATCGAGCGGACCTATTTGTTGTCCGCTCCTAGACATGAGCGGAATGGGGGGATACATGCCAGAGCGAAGCTTCAAGGTGGCTGCGTGGTTCATCTGGATGAATTACGCTTTGATTCCATTGTCGATCCTGTTCGCGGCGTTGATGCTCGGCGCCCTCTGGGGCACCTGGGCCACGGCCGCGATCCCGGCCAAGGTGTTGTTTGCCGGGGTTGGCGTGGGATTCATCGCCGGTGCCATCTACACGATCCGAATCCTCCCGCGGTTTCGCGAGGTGATCACGGTGACGGATGCCGCGTTGGTTCAGCGACTGGCCAACGGCGACAGCGTGTCTATCTCATGGGAGGACGAGATCGTGTTGCGAAACCGGGCCTTCCTTGGGCGGCTCGAAGTGATCGGTGGTTACGGCGCGCGGATGATCCAGTTGGAACATCAATTGACGGACTATCAGGAGCTGGTGGCATTGATCCAGACACACGCAAAACGAATACGGTACGTCTGACGCCGCAGTCGATCGCGTGTGGCCCGATCGAGGGCGGCGGGTGGCCTAGCCTGACTCGTCTGAGCGCCGCCGTCCGCTGCCACCAAAGACGTCGACAGTGCCAGACTTAGCGACGCAACCACTTGTAAACCATCACGACCTTGTTGGATACCCGCCATGATCCTTCCCAAAGATCGCGATCGACGGTTTATCACGATTCGGCGTGGCGGAACCCTTACCGACAGGGATCATCAGCTCCTTGCGCTATGGGCTGCGATGTGCGCAGAACACGTCTTGCACCTGTTCGCGGCTGCCCGCCCGCATGACGATCGTCCGCGGAAGGCGATCCAGTTGGCGCGCGCCTGGGTGCGGGGTGAGGTCACGATGACACAGGCGCGGACGTCGGCCGGGCATGCCAACGCCGCGGCGCGCGACCTAAGCGGCGCTCCCCGGCATGCCGCGTATGCGGCCGCCCAGGCCGCAAACGTCGCACATGTCGCCGCTCACGAACTTGGCGCGGCAGCCTATGCGATCAAGGCCGCGCGGGCGGCAGCCGATCACGGTCAGGGCGAACAGGCTGGGCGCCTGGAATGCCAATGGCAGCGCGATCAGCTCCCGGCCTCGATTCGTGAGCTGGTCCTCGACGACCAGCGTCTGCGGAATGATCTTTGCTGGTCGGTGTTCGAGTGTTGAGCGCGCGCCGTCAGTGATGACGACTGCGCATGGCGTCAGACACCGTCGCATCGATGGTGTTGGCTGTGTTCGGTCGGCGGCGGGCATGGCGCGATTGCCAATCAACGTTGCGACTTGCCGGAGCGGGCTGCTCGATCGCGTAGCGGGAGTGACGCGCCCTGGGCATTCCGCACTGGCGGATCGAGGCGTCAGTTGTGACGCCTGGCGCTGAATGTGTTTGCAACTGTCGCCGGCACGCCAACCGTGCTCGACAAGGTCGTGGCGCCCCGCCAGGATGGCGAACCCATCAACGAGAACCGCTAGCTTGGCGAGCTGTCTGAGACCGTGGTGCCCTTGCCGGCGACGGACGCCGGCCCGGCTTTGGTGGCACCCTCCAATCGTCATGCCCCGTCATGATCTGTGGCCATGTCGATTTCGTGGCGACGTTTGAGGACGGGGCCAAGTTCTTTCGAGAGATTGTGGCTGTCACCGGATCCGCGGATACATGTTGGAGGTTCGGATGATCGGGCTGAAAGAGTCGTTGCAGTGGTTGCTCCCTCACAAATGGCTCAACCTGAGCGAGGTTGAACGCTGGATGTCCGCTCAAGACGGGTCGGATGAGCGCTTCGGGCTCTTGCTCGCCTTTGGCTTCGGCGCCATCCAGGTTTACGGCTGGGCGGACCGGGTCGAGACCGTCGTCATGCGCCTCATTGCTTCCGTGATTCTTGGCCCGATTGTGGGTCTGGTTCTATACTACGTCGGCGGGGGCCTGTTGAACGGCGTCCTCAAACTTTTCGGGGGAACCGGGAACGCCACCGCCACGCGCTCCGGCGTATTCCTGACGAGCGTGCCCGTGCTTTGGGTGATGGCGCTGACGGCATTGCTCGCAACAACCGCCTCAGCCGCAGACGCGTACGAAACGATCCGGCAGCCCGTGGCCGGCAGTCTCGCGCTTGTGTTCGCGGCAGCCGCGGTCTGGCATATCGTCCTGTTAGTCGTGGTCCTGAGCAAAGCGCACAGGATCACGGGTGTACGGGTCTTCACCGCGCTGCTGCTGGCTGGCTTGATCCTGAGCGGTCCGTCGCTGGCCTGCGCATGGCCGATCGGTTACGTGTTGTAGGGGACATCCCTCGACTGATGTGGATCACGCCTGAGTTCGTCTCTTGGACGGCCACGCGGAGCGGTGAACACGCATGGCGCCATCGGAGTAGCCTGATTGTTTCGACGGCGATCGTTCCGGCCTGAGTAGGTGGAGGTGCCCAGCGGCGCATATCCGCTGTGACGATGGCGACCTGGCTAGCGGTCGCCGCGATCGTCACTTGGCGTGCATCCGCCCGGCGAATCGACATTACCATGTGACGCATCCCGATCCGCATTAAGAGGATTCAACAAGGGTGCTGGTCGTTTGGGCGACGTTGGTCGCAGCAGTAGCCGGCGCCGGTTGGCACTTTTGGGGCTGACCATGGTATTGCTCGGAACGGCCGGTTGGGCCACGCGACGCCTGCCGAAGCCCTTGAGCGCGTTGTACGTCGTCGCGGGCCAGCCGGCCTGGTTCGTGTATCTCGTTCCAGAACTCGAGGGCGGTGTCGTGACGCTGGGTTTCGTCGTCAGTATCTGGCAGGCCGTGTATCTCCTGAGCGTCGCGGCGCAGGAGCCTGTCGCTTCCGCGCCGCCGGTCGTCTGATTGGGCTCAAGCGAAGGCTCGCGGTCAGCTGGTAGACAACCTACTTCTGCCAGCCTGCGCTAGAATCGAGCCGACTGGTGGTGTGCACACCCGCAAAAACGTGGAACTGGGACGGCAAAGAGCCTATGGGTGAATATCGATTCGATGATTCCGGAATACAGGCGTTGCGCCGACGGCTGATCGGCATGATGGTCGTCTACGGCGTCATCATTGTTGCCGTGGTGGTAATCGTCAATCTTGCGTCAAACGCAATGCAGGGCAGCGCACTTGTCGTTGCCGTCATCGTCGGCGTAGTGATTGCCGCGACGCTCGGGTTCATGACGTGGCGCACGCTGGGGGCCCAGACCGCACGGTGGCGAGCGATCCGTCTTCGGGTCGGCGAGGATTGGATAGAGCGCGAAGACCCGCCTGCTGCACCCGTGAGGATCGAGCGCTCAGCGATCGGCTCGGTTCAGGAAACGGGCGGCGGCATCCTTATCAAGACAACCGGCGACCGACGGGAGATCGCGGTGCCGAGGTTGATCGGCCTTCAGCCGTACGGCGAGTTGCGTGACCGGTTGTCGACCTGGAAGCCGGTGGAGCCCATGCCGCCGGCGCGCCAGTATGGGGGGCTTCTCATCCTGATCCCCATCCTGGTGGCCATGGGGCTGGTTTTCTTCACCACGAACCCGGCGCTGATCGCGATCGGCGTCCTGGGGTTGATGGCGATCAACGGCTACCAGGTTGTTCAATTGCGGCGGACACCCGGGACGAATCCCCAGCTTCAGCGGAGTCTGCTGATCAGCATGGGGCTTATGTTTTTTGTCGGGCTGTGCCGAATCGTGTCGTTGATGATGTTTCCGCCTGGGTGAGCGTTCGGCCAAGTTCGCGTTCGGCTTGTGCGCCCTGAGGCGCGGGTTGCGCGGCGTTACGCAAACGCCTCGGGCGACGCGAACGGCGTCCGGAGTCGGGTTCGCCTCTGGCAGCCACCACCGGGGCGGCACGGACGCCATCAATTGAGACCCCGCTCGGGACGATCGATATGGTGTTCAGGTTGACCTCTGCGGCCCTGGCCGCCCTGGTTCTTGCAGCGTGTGGCCTCTCGCCCGCGTCTCCGACACCGCTCGGGGCCGTGCCGCGTCCACTTCCGACCATGCTTTCGTCCTCGGATACTCCGCCGGCGACCGCCTCAACGCGCCAAATCGAAACCGCGACGGAGTCAGCGGGCACGGTGGCGCCGCCTGTCCTGGCGACCGCAACGCTGGCATCGTTGCCCAAAGCGCCGGGCCTCGTCGCCGTTTTGGGAGAAACCGTCAAGGGGTCGCAGTGCCTGGGGGAGGCGGCGTTTAGCCCGGATGGGCGACGGGTTGCCCTGACGTGCGTGATCGTGCGGATCTGGGACGTCGACACAGGCGCCTTGACCTCGACCATGGATAACCCATACGGAAAAGGATGCAATGTCGCCGAGACCGCCTTCAGCCCAGACAGCCGGTTGTTCGTCGCCAACATAGCGTGGTGTTGGACGGGAGCGGACCCTCGGGGGCATGTCGTCGTCTGGGATGCCACCACGGGCGAATTGGTGCAGGATGTGCCCTATGACCAGGGTCATCTGGTTGATCCCAAGCAGGAGCCATATGCCCTGTCCGCGGGCGCGATGATGTTCATTCCCGGGAGCTCTCGGCTCGCCTATGCTGATGGCAACGGGATCTCGATACGCGACCTCGCGGACGCGACCCCTCCTGTGCGTCTGGATCTGGGACCGGACATGTATGCCAGCGACTTGTACGTGAGCTCGGACGGCAAATGGCTGTACGCGTTCATGGATTGGGAGAAGACCAACGACTTCCCCTCGAACTACACCACCGTCTACCGCGCTCAGGTGTGGGACCTTGCCACGCTCAAGAAGATCCGCCAACAGGATTACCCGGTCGTCAAGCCGTTCGAAGAACCCACAGAACTCATCGGGACCTGGGTCGTTCAGGATGACCCGGAGGCGGGAACTACCCTGGCTACAGACCTCTTGACCGGCGCCACGCATGGCTGGCCATTCAGACGCGGTTGGCGATATGCCAGTCCGGATGGTCAAATGGTTCTCTTGTTCCGGTATTACGATTATCTTCCTGCCGAACAGGGTGTCGAGGTCTGGGCGACAGACACCTGGCGACAGCTCGGCCGCTTCAAGCCCGACTGGGGAGACGAGTGGTACAGGCCCCATCTTGACGTGGCTTTCGGTCCCGATCCAGCTCTGATCGGCATCGTGTTCGAAGATCATCTGGCCCTATGGCGATTACAGGCGACTCCCGGGCCGTAGCGAAGCGTCGATGCACGTTTGCCCGCGCGTTGACAACGATCCCGGCAGGCGATCCTGCCCCGTGCCGCGTCGGTGGCGATGATCGTGGATCGGGACTGGTGGAACTCGGGATACGGGCGGCAGGCCGCCGGCTCTGCCGTTGCAGAATCAGGAGGACACGACTTGTCACATCAACCAGGCGAACCGGCATTGCATGGTTCGCGCTCGAATGGCCCCAGGCTTGAGACGAAGCGGCTCGTCCTGCGCGAGTGGACCGTCGGAGACATACCTGACTTGATCGAAGGGCTCAACGATTTGACCGTGTCGCGGTGGCTAGCGCTTGTTCCCCACCCATATACGATACAGGCGGCCGAGCAATGGATCGCCTACTGTGCGCGGCTCTCGGAAGCGGGACCGGACCGGAACACCTATGAACTGGCGATCGAGCTGCGGAGCGATCGCAAGGTCATTGGCGGCGTGAGCCTGGCGCGGATCAGTCGCCAGCATGGGACCGCGGGTGGCGGGATCTGGTTGAATGCGCGATATCACGAAAATGGTTATGGGCTCGAGGCGTTTGGCGAAAAGGTGCGTTTTGCGTTCGATGACCTGGGTCTCCGAAGGCTCGAAAACGGATACTTTCCCGGGAACGAGGCCTCGTTGGCGCTGCAAAAAAGGCTGGGATACAGACAAGAGGGTGTGAGACGGAAGGCATACCGCTGTCTGGCCGACGGTGAGCTCAAAGATGAGTGCATAACGGGGCTACTGGTGGAAGAGTGGAGGCGCGCCTAGACCGGCGATGTTCTTTTAGGGGGATCAACGGCGATGACGACCGATATTGACGATGAGGCACTTGAGCGCATAGAGCGCACCCTCGACACCCGTGAAACCGAGGAGTTGTTAACGATCTGGCGCACGGACGCGCGCCGCGAGTGGTCGGCCAACGGGCTACGCGCGATTGGCAACATTCTGACGCGACGCCTCGGCGCACTGCCGAACGCAATCGAAACCAATGAGCAGCGGCAGGCTCGTGCGCAACGCGTTTTGGACAAAGCGCGAAAAGCCGAAGCGGCGGGCCGGCTTAAGAACGCGCTTCGACACACCCAGGAGGCCATTCGGATCGCACCTGACCTGGCCGATGCGCACGCCTTCCTTGGCCTCTACTGGGATACGCGCGGCGACGTCCTTGGCGCCATTCGAAGCTACCGAGTGGCGCTTCGGCTCGATCCTGAACAAGTGGATGCCCGCGAGAACCTGGCCGGGGCCGAGGAGGAACGGCAAGAACTCGCCCGGCTGGGTTACGGCGTCGCGGCACCGGCTGAGGTCTGGGAAGCCGAGATTGAAGGCTACGAAGAGGAAGTCCCTGACTGGGTTTATCTTGACCCGCCGGCCCGGGTCTGCCCGGGGCGACCGGGTTATCGCACCAGGATGGGGCGGGGCGGTCTTGACCCGATGGATATGTACTGCGAAGAGGGGTACATGTCGGGCCTCTGGTTGAGACAACTGGCGACCTTGACACTTCGGCTACGGAACCCGGTCTATGCCATCATCGGACTGTTCATAGGTGGGCTCGCCGCGCTGCCCCTGGTTTTTACTCTAGCCGAGTTGCCCGGCAATAAACACGCGGTCGCCCAATTAACCGTGTCCGCTATCTACTGGATTCCCGGGATCCTGCTTGTCAGTAACGCCGTGCTGAGCCTCGTTCGACAAGATCACGAACCCGAGTGAGGCAAACAGAGACGGCCATTCGGTCGGGTCGCGTGCGCATTCATCGACGCGGCACCAGGATGCCAATATCGATTCGGTAGGCCACTTCTTCGAACGCGTCAAGGTGCATTTGGAAGGAGCGCCACGTGGACATTGAACCGCTGTTCCCTTGGTTAGCCGTTCTTCTGTCGGTTCAGGTCATCCTGCAATTGTTTGCGATCCTCGATTTGTTCTCGCGAAGGTCGTTCTGGGCCTACTGGCTGCTGTGGCTTGAAGCGAGCGTGCTATTCGGGTTGATTGGCGCCGCGGGCGCATACTTGATCATCGAGCGTCGCAAGATGCCCAGACGGCTCAAATCCCTGAGAGCCGGGATGTTCTAGGTCGTCACGTTGTCGGCCCAAGTGGGATGGTTCAGCCATGGTCCAACACCAGAAACGCGTGTACGCGATCGCGGTTCTCTTTGCCGTCGTCGTCACGATCGCTGGCGCGGTCGCAAACGCCAACGCCCCGTACGATCCGGGCACGGCCACCCAACTTAGACCGGCGGTCCTGACACTGTGGGCGATGTTGTATGTGCCCACCCTTGTTCTGCCGGCTTTTGGCGGGTGGCGCTTGCGCGACTTGGGCTGGAGTCTGGGTGCGATCGGTTTGGCCTCCTGTGTGCTCATTGTTGGGCTGTGCGGCGCCGTCCGGGTCAACGCCGCCTTCAACTGGGGCGATGCCGCGGTCGAAGCAGTCGCACGAACCGGCGAGGAGGTGTTCACCCGGGGCTTCATATATGGCCTGATCGAGCGTGCCTTTCGAAGGCGTTGGTGCGGGACCGCCTGTGCGATTGTGGGTTCCGCCCTGCTGTTCACAGTGGTGCACACAACGGCTTTTGGCGATGCCGTTTGGGTCGGCCCCGAAGCGCCGTCCGCGACCTACGTGATCATCGGGCGGCTGAGCGATATCTTTCTGGCGTCGGTGGGATTGGGCCTGCTGCGCGCAGCCACCGGCTCGATCATCCCAGGCGCGTTTGTTCATGCGATCGCCAACGGCGGCGCTTTGACGGCGCCCTTCGTCGGTCTGATCGTGATTGCTGTCGGCTCTTGGGGGCAGCGCCGTGGCGAGCATTTGTTTCACGGGATCACGGAAGCGATGCGCCACCCCGGCCTGGGCTGACCGCCGTGCGACATCCGCGTGTTGACGGAATCGTAGTCTGGCTTCGCACGAGACTTGATCGCGCGAATATCGGGCTGCCGTATTGGGCGGCCCGCACCAGGGGATCGCCACAGACGCGCGCGTGACGCTGGTCTTCGGAGCCAGCGGGGGCTCAGTCTCTGCTGTGGTCGGTCTGGCGGTTCGGCGCGATGATCTGGTACGTGGCGGCGCGCCGTTGGATCACAGGGCAAACGGCGCGTGTGGCTGGCCGATCCATGCTTTCTGCGGCGATCGGATTCGTCGACTGTTTCTGGGGCACGTTGGGCATCATCGTTCTCATAGCTGGTTTCCTTGAAACGTCATAACTCGGCGACGTGGATCTCCGGGAGCCATCCAGGGCTTTCCGGTAGGCAATCGACAAACGTTGCGATGCGTATTGGGCGATCATACATGAGTAGTCGGGGTCCCTTCTATCATTCACTGGCCACATGCGCCGACCGTCTTCCGGCTGTGTTTGCGGATCAGTTTTTGCTTGCTGACGGCGAAACGGATCGAATAAAGCTCACCGGCGTGATGGATCGCGTCTGGCACCGGCCCGATTGGCTCTGGCCGGTGCTCTGGCTCTTGACCTGGATCGATCTACTGTTTCCGGAGACGGGCACCCGCGTTCCGGCCTCCATGACCGTGTCGGTCGGACGGAACCGTGAGGGCGACGTCTGTCATCATTGGAACAGAACATTTCGTTTCGGGCACAGGGTGCGCCGTTTCAACGCGCAGATGGCATACGACCGTGACGGCGGATGCGTTGAGGAGCGCTTCATCGGGAGTGGGTTGGTGTGCATGGGCTGGGACATCCGCTTCAATGACCCAACCACACTCGTCATCTCGACCCGGCGGTGTTCTGTCAGGCTGGGGCGCATCCGGATCACCATCCCGTCGATCTTTCATCCGGCTGTTCGGGCGGTTGAGACCGTGGTATCTGAGGATCCTGGGCGCATCCGGGTGGAGCTGGTCATGACCCATCCCTGGCTGGGCGCTGTCTTTGGATACGATGGCGAGTTCGCCGTTAATCGCGTGTCTGACGGGAGCGTTCAAGATGCGTCGTAAACGCTGGCATCGATGGGTGTTCGGGGCGGCAGGTCTCTACAACATTGGCTGGGGGCTATATGCGGTCTTGGACCCCCAATGGCTGTTCCGCTTTGCCGAGATGCCGTTGTCCAACCAGCCGGCCATCTGGATGTGTCTGGGAATGGTGATCGGTTTGTATGGGGTGTTGTATCTGGATGTGAGCCGTGATCCCGAAACGGGTTGGCTCATCGCCGCCGTTGGGCTGGCGGGCAAGGTGCTTGGGCCGATCGGATTGATCGGATTGATCAACAGTGGGCAGTGGCCGTTCAGAAGCCTGATCCTCATCGCCACAAACGACGTCATCTGGTGGGCTCCGTTTGTGCTCTACCTTGTCGATGGGTGGCCGTATTACTTGCGCAGGCTACGGCGTACGTGGACGGGGGGCGGGTAACGCGACTGATGTGCGCGGCTCGTGGGCCTGGCTCGTCGAGCCCAACGCGCAGCGTCCGCCGGCCTCAGCGCAGCCAGATTCGGTGGCGGTTTGTTTATTGACGTCCTGACCCTCGTATGTCATCGGAGGAGTAAACGATGATCTTTCTCATCGGCGGCGCGCCGCGATCCGGGAAAAGCACACTTGGCCAACTCATTGCCGCGCAAGAGCGCATCGGGTGGATCGGAACCGATCTGCTGATCGAGTTGCTCAGGGTAGCCCATGATCCCGGGGCGCCACGTCAATGGGACGCTGCGCCCGAGGCGATTCGCGCAACGGCGGAGTGGTTCAGTCCTTTCCTCGACCGGTTTCTCTGGGGGTTGAGTTCGCAGGCGGATCATTACCTCATCGAGGGCGTTCATTTTCTCCCCGGGCACGCCGTGGCCCTCGCGCAGAAGTACGCCATTCGAAGCGTATTCCTCGGCTGCTCACGGATGTCGCTGGCTCGTCTGGACGCATACCCCGGGCGCTCTCCCGGTTACGCCCATCTCCCGACAACACTGCGTCTCCAGATCGCCGCAGACGTACCGGCCTGGAGCGCTCTTCTCGAGCGCGAATGCGAGCGATGGGGAGCGCCTTACCTGGACCTCGTCGACGATTTCGCTGACGGGCAGCGACGGATCCGGCAAGCATTGGGTCTCGATCCCGGTCGGAGGGACCAGACCGACGGTTGATCGGATGCATCACCGAGTGTCGGTGTAGCGCCGCAGTAGTCCGGCGCTGTGAGCCGGCTTGCGTTCGGGTATAGTCCTGAGGCGCGAGATTGCTCGCGAAAAGCCGGGTGTACGAACGCGTGACTTTCAAGGCCGTGTTTCGCATCGCGGTCAGTGTGGAGGACACAATGCAGCTCAATGGGCACAAGGTGCTGATCACGGGTGGGGCAACGGGGATCGGGGGCGAGCTCTCTCGGATGTTTCTATCCGCCGGTTCGCGCGTCCTGGTATGCGGACGTCGGGAGATGCCGTTGCGCGAACTCAAGCGACGATTTCCGGAGGTCGAGGTGCTCGTGGCCGACGTCAGCCTCGAGGCCGATCGCGACCGATTGGTCGATTGGGTGAAATCCTCGCACTCCGACGTCAACGTGCTTGTCAACAACGCCGGAGTCCAGGAGCGGATGGGTCTCTCGGAACCGGATTTCTGGGAACGCGCGAGCCATGAGATCGACACTAACCTGAAGGGGCCGATCTATCTCTGCTCGGCATTGGTACCGTTCATCGAGAAGAACCCGAACCCCGCCATCATCAACGTGACGTCAGGCCTGGCGTTCGTCCCAATGGCCGGCGCGCCGGTCTATTGCGCGACCAAGGCCGCCCTACATTCCTTTACCCTCTCGCTCCGGCATCTTCTCGAGGGCCGAGTCGAAGTGATCGAAGTGATCCCGCCCGCGGTCAATACCGATCTCGGTGGCGTCGGCGTCCACACGCAAGGCGCTCCGCTCGCGGAGTACGGCGCTTCGGTCAAAGAGCAACTCCTCGAGGGCAAGCGCGAGATCACATACGGGTTTTCCTCGGCTATGATTAAGGCTGGCCCCGATGAATTGGCGGGTGTTTTCCGGAGGATGAATCCCTGAGCGCCGGGCGATATTGGCTTTGTCGCGTTGCGCACTAAGCCTTTCGTGTGGAGCAGCGATGGACACAAAGGGCGGAGTCGTTCTGCCGCCGGAGGCGCCGAAGAAAGCGGTGCCGTCGACTGAGAATGCTCGACGCGTGTCGCGGCTGGTGTGGAAACACCTGGGCGATTTGGGACCGATTGGTTATTCCGTGAGGCGGTCGTGTTTGTCGCTTTCATTTCGACCTGAGCGAGTAGTATCTCTGGATACCTGCGCCGCATGTGGTTGGCCATAGAGGTGATCGAAAATGGAAAAGCTGTCTACCGTGCTTCGTCGGGACATGTCCCGGTACACCGGAAACCCATCCGGCTTTTTGGTGCAGGGGATCAAGAACCTGTATTCGCATCCAGCTTATGCCGGAGTTGTGTTCTATCGCTTGACTCGATCGTTGTGGTTGCGTCGGAGCAACCCCGTGTTCAACGCGGCCTTCCTGGTCTCGCGGCTGATCTATCCGTTGGTGCGCTGGCACAGCGGCGTTGAGCTTCAAGCGCGTACCCAAATCGGGCCCGGATTGTGCCTGATGCACTTTGGCCCGATCGTCATCCACCCCGATACAGTTGCGGGTGAAGATCTGACGGTGCTTCCAGGCGTGACGATTGGCGAAGACGACCGGGGTACCCCCGTGATCGGTGATCGCGTCGCGGTCGGCGCGGGCGCACTGATCATTGGACGGGTCACTGTCGGTAGCGACGTCAACATCGGCGCGGGCGCAGTCGTCGTGAAAGATCTTCCGGGTTGCTGTACGGCGGTTGGTGTGCCGGCGAAGCCGCTCAATCGATCTGTCGAGGACGAGCGGGCTAACTGACAGAACACCCCGAACGCGTCGTCGCCCGCAAACCCCGCCTCACCATACCGACTCATCGGACCCGGTGTCCGTGCCGCCTTAACGCTGCGACGTGAACCCGCAAATCGCAACCCCGAAAAATGTGTGGTTTTCGCTGGAGTTTTGAATCAGGGATCTGGAGTGTTAGCGGGGTTGAGGCCAGGTTTCCGCCGTGCAAGCGGCGTGCGAGCTGCCGTTGCTGGTGTATGTTGAGGGCAACGAGGCCGCTATCTGAGCGGCAATAGCGTCACCGATGAAGCTTTAGCGGACAGGTCATGGCGCACCTCCTCCACCCCCGCATACACCCGTCCCAAACCATTATCAGCAAACTACTGCTACTGATTGGGTGTTTTGTGTCCGATGCGCCCGCTCCCCCCTAAAGCCGACCCAAATCGTCGCGAAAACGCCTATTGCCCGCGAAACTAACGGCGTTTTTCTCGCCAAGTTCTGAACGCCGCTGTAGGATCACAAAGGTTGTTTGTCACACCGCGCTGAAAACCTGAGTAGATCCGAGTCGACGTGTCTTCTGACGCCCTTCCTCTGACCGAAACCACGCCAGCCTCGCAAGGCGCCATTCAAGACATGGCCGGCGCCGCGCGCGAGTCGGCTCGACTGATTGCTGAACTACAAGAAAGTACCGATCAGCAGCGACTCGTCATTGAGCAGGCCAGCCTCGCCCGGAGCATGCTGCTGATCTCGGTCGGGCAGACGACCTCCGCCATGGAAGACGTCACTGCGGGAGCCGAGCACTCGGTGCAGACAGCCGACGATGGCAAAACGGTCTCCGCGGAACTCACGCTCGGCATGCGTCAGATGAAAGAAGCCTCGTCCGAACTGGCGGAGCGCGTTCGGCAGTTGGGCAAACACTTTCGCGAGATCGACGCGATGTCGGAAACGATCGAAGAGATCGCGTCGCAGAGCACGTTGCTTTCGCTGAATGCCGCCATCGAAGCGGCTCATGCCGGCGACTACGGGCGGGGTTTCGCCGTGGTGGCGGCTGAGATGCGCAAGCTGGCCGAGCGCTCGAAGAGCCGCACAAAGGAGATCTCGCAGCTGACGCAGCGGGTTCATCATGACGCCGACGATCTTGTCAAAGCTATGGAACGAGTCGCGGCCGACGTCGAGAAGGCCTTACAGCTTACAGCGAACTCGGAGGCGGCGTTCGTCGCGATCGGCAGCGACGCCGCAGCGTCTCTGGCGAGCATCCAGGCCGCGCAATCGACGCTACACGACATCGAAGACGCCAACGAAAACCTGATCCAGACGTTCACGTCCATCGCTGCCTTCAGCGATCGAAACACCGAGTCCACCACGCAACTCAAGAGCCTCAATGAGGCTCTCTGTCGCCTCGTCGAGCAGTGGCCCGCCGGCGGGCGTCTCACATCGGACTAGCCGTCCGATAACCGGCCATAGAACTCGTGAGGAGCGCACCATGAAACTCGAATGGAATGACTCGTTTAGCACCGGAGTAGAAGAGATTGACAACCAGCACAAAGAGCTGGTTCGGCAGCTCAATCTGCTGTATGCAGCCATGGCGGCAGGGCAGGGCAAGGACGAGATCGGCAAGATCCTGAACTTCCTCGGTCAGTATGCCGTGATGCACTTCGGCAAAGAAGAAGCCTGCATGGAGGAGCATCGCTGCCCGGCGGCTTCGGCTAACAAACTGGCCCATGTCCAGTTCATCGAGCTGTTCACGTCGATGCAGAAGCGCTTTACTGTTGAAGGGCCCACGACAGCCCTCGCCGTCGATCTCCAGCAACAGACTTCAGCCTGGTTGGTCAACCACATCCTGCGAGTCGACACCAAGCTGCGTTCCTGCGCCAAAGCGAAGTTGCCTGCGTAATCGGCAGGCGGGACCGCGGCCCCGAGGCCGCGGTCCCGCTTTCTCTCCAAACACCATGTCCCGGCCCCTCCACCTGCCTGCGACGTGGTTCCTGTTGCTCTATGGCCTTGCCGGCACCGGGATCGATGCCGCCATCCTCGGGTGGGGTTGGCCAGGCCTCCTCGTCTTCGTCGCGCTGGCCGGTGTCGTCCTGGCCGCGCACTGGTATCCGGGATGGCCCCGGCCAGCCTCCATCATTCTGTTCCAGACGATCCTGCTGCCGATCCTGCCCTGGATCGGCCTCGACTCGCTCGCCACGGCGTTGGCCTTCGTCGGCGGATCGGTCGCGGCATTCGGGCTATCCGAGGTCATCGTCCGTCGGTCGCGCCGGGCAGCGCAGTTGGCCCTGGCGGCCGATGAGGACCAACGTCACCTCAGTCGCCTGAACGACATCCTCAGCGGGGCGCCGGCCGTGATTTATGGAATGGCGCCCGAGGCGGGCCAGCCGGGCGGGCTGCGACTGACCTTCGCCAGCGCCAACATCCTCGCGCTTTATCACGTTGAGCCGACCTTGCGGAGCCTCGCCGCCACCGACATCGGTCTGTTGGGCAGCGGCTCGCGTGTCGATGCCGATCGCTGGCGCGCTCAACTGGCTGAACACGGGGAAGCCACAGTCGAATATGCGATCACGCTGGCCGAAGGGGGGACGCGATGGTTGCGAGATGTCGCGCGCCTGGTGCCGTCTGGCACCGGGGCGGGCCAGGACGTGATCGGCAACGTCAGCGACATCACCGAGCAGCGTCTGGCCCTCGATCAATTGCGCGAGCATGAACGCCAGCTGGCCGCGAGCCAGCACCTGTTCGAACGCGTGGCCCAAACGATCCCCAGCACACTGTATGTGCTCGACGTGCGCATCGGTGCGGCGAACGGCGGCCTCGTCTACCAGAACCGCTCGCTGTCAGGCATGCTGGGCTACCCGGATGGGTTGGTGGCCGACGTGGGCTGGGAAGCCTTCATCCTGGCGCACCTGCATCCCGACGATTGGGCCGCTTACTCGCTCATGCTGCGCGACATGTCGGACCAGCGTGACGGGGCCGTGCTCGAGATCGAATACCGGCTACGCGATATTTCGGAACGTTGGCGCTGGCTGCGGGGGAGGGAGCTCGTCTTCGAGCGAGACGAGAGTGGCCACGTCACTCAGGTCATCGGCCTCATTGAAGACATTCAGGCGAGCAAGTCACTGCAGAACCAGATCAAAGATGAGCGCGATTTTGCGCAAGTGGTCTTGCGCGCGCTTGGCCAGGGCGTGGCCGTGTTTGACCCGGCCGGCGACTGCGAGTACGTCAACCCGGCGGGTGAACGGATCTTGAAGATGACGGCGCACGAGATGGTCGGCTCGTCGCTGGCCGAGCTTCTGTCGCCGACCGTGGTGGCCAACGCTGACGGTTCGTCATACGCGTGGGTGCTCTCTGCCGGCGCTCGCGAAATTCAACATCGGCGTCAGGATGGATCGTCGACCGAGCTATCGGTGACCGTCACACCCCGTCAACTCGTAGAGCGCGACCATGGCACCGTCGTGGTTTTCTCCGACATCACCGAACGCAAAACCATGGAGCAGGCGCTTTTCAGATCGAACCAGGAGCTCGAGGATGCGCTGACCGCCGCGCAGACTCTGGCGCAAGAGGCGCAGGCCGCAAGCCGGGCCAAGAGTGACTTCCTGGCTAACGTCAGCCACGAGATTCGCACGCCCATGAACGCCATCATCGGCATGGCCGAGCTGCTGCAAGACCTGGTGCCGTCGGTCGAAGGGCGCGACATGTTGCGCATCGTGCTCGACTCCGGGCAGACCTTGCTCGACATCATCAACGATGTCCTGGACTTTTCGAAGCTGGAAGCCGGAAAGCTCGAGCTGGATCCGCGGCCCACGAATCTCCGCGATCTGATCGAGAGCACGGCCGATATCCTCGCGTTGAAGGCCAGTCAGAAGGGCGTCAGGCTGTACACCTTGATCGATCCGGAGCTTCCGACATTGGTCGCTGCGGATGCCGCGCGTTTTCGTCAAATCGTCCTCAATCTGCTCGGGAACTCGCTCAAGTTCACCGCTGCCGGCCACGTTTTGATCCGGCTTGATTGCTTCGCCGATACCCTGACCGCGGGACCGCGCCTCCGCTTCAGCGTGGAGGACACGGGCGTGGGCATCGCGCCGGAAGTCCAGGCACGACTGTTTCATCCATTTGAGCAGGCCGATCGCGGGACGACGCGTCGTTACGGGGGGACCGGCCTTGGCCTGGCCATCGTCAAGCGGCTTGTGTCCTTGATGGGCGGCGAGGTCACGCTGCGCAGCCAGCTTCATCGCGGCACGACGGTGACGGTCGATGTGCCTTTGTTCGTGTTGACGCCCGCGACACCGGCCTGGAGCGATGCGCCTCGAGCGCGGGTCCTGGTCGTCGAACCCGACAGGCTTTCGGCGCGCATCCTCATGGATCACCTGCGTCATCTTGGCGTGGAGTCGGTCTGGGTGGATGCAGCGAAAGCGGCAGAGACCGCGCCTGACGGGATGGCAGGTGTGATCGTGGGCGTTTGGGACGGCGACCCTGCGGCGAACGCGGCAAGGCGGGCATTGGCGCACTCGCGCGTCTGGTCGACGTTGCCGCGCCTCGTGCTCGCGTACCCCGGATTCCATGTCGATGCAGGTGAAACGCTGCTCACCCGGCCGCTCAAGCGCTCCGCGATGGTCACGGTGATCGAAACGCTGTGCTCGCCGAAGTCACCTGAACGCGGGCGGCATAATGACAAACCTATTCTTTCCGGATCCCGGCCGGTGGAACCAAATGGGATCCGGATCCTGCTCGCAGAAGACAATCCCGTGAATCAAACGGTGGCGAAACTGCAGCTCCAGAAACTCGGTTACGCCATCGACATGGTCAACGACGGATCGGAGGCAGTGGCGGCTTTCGAGGCGGCGCCGAATCGCTACGCCGTGATCCTGATGGACTGCCAGATGCCGGTGATGGATGGGCTTGAAGCCACGACACGGATCCGGCTACTCGAAACCACGCGAGGCATTCATGTGCCCGTGATCGCCATGACCGCCAACGCCATGCTCGAGGACCGCGAGCGCTGTCTTGCGGCTGGCATGGACGACTTCATCGGAAAGCCGG
Source organism: Anaerolineales bacterium (assembly GCA_044224715.1). Lineage (GTDB taxonomy): Bacteria > Chloroflexota > Anaerolineae > Anaerolineales > UBA6663 > UBA6663. The sequence goes on from JBGAJV010000006.1 coordinate 56,452, forward strand.
TGCGCAGCAAAGATCTGGAGCAAATGCTCCAGCGCTGGGTCGCGGCCGTTCACTGACTTTATCTTCACCCGATCAGTCACGTGTGAGCGGGGCGCTCGCCGGGCTCACCAGTGCCCTGGCTCATCCCACGAAGGAACGTATTGGAGCATACGTTCACTCAATGGGTCGTAGCGCAGGCGGACCGCAAGAGCAAGGGGCTACCGAGCCAACAGAGGCCGTAGAGCGCGTGACGCGCGGATGAACGGCTGAATGGGGTTCATTTCCGTATATGGCCAAGGGCCAGAGCGTGTTACGGACTCACAAGACATGAGCCATCGCCAGAACCATCCGCTTGAGCATGACGATGGCAAAGACGACAAAACGCAAGCCGGCGAGCGTGGCCGGCAAGCGTTCGTAATCGCGCACCAAACGACGGAATCGAGCCGCCCAGGCGAAGCTGCGTTCGACCACCCCGCGGCGCGGCAAGAGAACGAAGCCGCGTTTGGCGGTCGGGAGTTTCACGACCTCCAGCTGCAAGCCCTGAGCGGCGGCCGCTTGAGCCACGTGGGCGCCGGTGTAGCCTTGGTCCACGTACGCCACTTCGACCGTCTGGCCGGTCGCCGCTTGCAGGTCAGCCGCCAACGGCTCGACTTGGGCCCGGTCCTGCTCATCGGCGGTTGTGACGCACAACGCCAACAAATCGCCCAGCGTGTCGACGGCGGCATGGACTGTGGTGCCCGGAGTCGTCTGGCTCCGTCATATCCGGCCCGTTCGCCGCTTTTCGGGGCTGGATTACAGCGTGCGGCTGTCCAGGACCGCCGCGGTCGGTTGCGCCTTGTGGCCGGCGGCCACACGCAACAGTTCCCGCACATCATGCGCCAGAGCCTCGAAAACGCCCGCCTTCAGCCAGCGTTGAGTTTGGTCGTAGACCGTAGGCCACGGCGCAGATCATTGGGCATCATGCACCAGGCCGCCCCGGCTCGGGCAATCCAGCGCAGGCCATTGAAGACCTCCCGCAGCGCGTACTCCCGCTGCGGCGCCGACACCTGGATCAACGTCAGGTAGGGCGCCACGATCGCTCCTTCGTCGTCGCTCACGTCGCTGGGGTAGGCTTTGCGGCTCATCGCCCCAGCCTATCATGCTCATGGACCCGAGTCTGTAACACGCTCTAAGCCGAGAAGCCCTGCCCGAACCGCTCGCTCGAGATCACGGCCTCCTTGGGCTTTCGGTTCTTCTTGCCCAATCCTACTGCGTCGAGTGGATAGCCGAATGGGATGATCGCCAACGGGTTCAAGTGCTCGGGCACGCCAAGCAACGGCTTGACGTCGTCGAGACCGCCGAAATCCAGGAAGCCGACCCAGTTCGAGCCTACGCCGAATTCCCAGGCCGTCAGGATCATGGATTGGATGGCGCGGCTGGCATCCGAGACCGCAAACGACGACTCCTCGATCAGTACCACCACCGCCAGCGGCGCCTGCGCGATGTAGGGCCCCGATTTGGCCACGGCGCCGATCTTCTGAAGGGTGTCTTTGGACTGAACCGCGATGAAGTGCCAGGGTTGTAGATTGCGGCTGCTGCCCGTCAGGCGCGCGGCCTCGAGGATTTGTTCCACGACTTCGGCGGGCACGGGTCTATCCTGAAAGTTTCGAATGGCCAGGGCGGTGCGCACGATGTCGAAGACGGTCATGGTGTCTCTCCTTGCTGGAAGCGGCTCGGGTTGATCTGTCGCTGTGTGGCAGTATAGCCGCATCGCCAAACGGAATCTGTGCGCGAATTGTCCGCGCCGTGTTCCCCTGTGGTCGTGCCCGAATGGCGCGCGTTCCGGCTCCACAACCCACGGCCGCGCCCGACAGCGTGCCCGGGCAACGATCCCATCTCGCGTCTCGAGTCGGGACGTGTCCGCCCTATAATCACACCGACGCGAGTTCAACGGCGCCGGCGATCAGCGTGTTCTGGCGCGAGATCCCGGCCGATGCGGAGAAACGTGATGGATCCTGTGATCATTGTGCACGGCGGCGCGGGCAACGACTTCGACGATCGCGTGGCCGAGTTCCGACTGGGTGTGCAGCAGGCCGCCGAGACCGGCTGGCAGATCCTGGCCGAAGCGGGCTCGGCACTCGCCGCTGTCGAGGCGGCCGTTCGCGTGCTGGAAGACGATCCGACCTTCGACGCCGGCCACGGGTCGTACCTGAACGCCGACGGCGACGTCGAAATGGATGCCATGATCATGGAGGGCGGCGGGCTCGGGTACGGCGCGGTCGCCGGCATCCAGCGCGTGGGCCATCCGATCGAGGTCGCGCGATTGGTCATGGAGCGCTCGCCGCATTCGCTGTTCGTCGGCGGCGGCGCGGAACGATTCGCGCGCCGTTTTGGCGTGCCCGTGTGCCCGGCCGAGGAACTCGTGTCCGGCAGCAGCACGCATCGGCTGCATCCAGATGATCGGACCTTCCGTCCCGATCGGTCCGGCGACACAGTCGGCGCCGTGGCCATCGACGCCAGCGGCTTGATCGCCGTGGCAGTGTCGACCGGCGGCACCGCCGGCAAAATGCCGGGTCGGGTCGGCGACAGCCCGCTGATCGGCTGCGGTGGTTACGCCGACAATACGTTGGGCGGGGCGGCGGCCACGGGACACGGAGAAGCGTTGATGAAGGTCGTGTTCTGCAAGACGGCCTGTGATCGCATGGGCCAGGGCATGCATCCGCAGCAGGCAGCCGAAGACGTGCTGCACCTGCTCGAACGCCGGACCGGCAAGAGCCAGGGTGGGATCATTCTGCTCAATCCGGCCGGCGAAGTCGGCAGCGCCTTCAACACCCATCACATGGCGCACGCCTGCATCGGCCGCGACCTGCGTTGGCTGAAAGACTGAGTCGCTGAACCGCGCCATGAGGCTGACACTGCGGCGAATACCGGGACACGATCGACACCGACTATGACCGATTCAATACCATCGACACCGCGGCTGACGATCAGGCGCGCGACATCCGTCGACAATCGGCTCCTGGCCGACATCGGCGCTGAGACTTTTCGCGATACCTTCGGCGCCGACAATACGCCGGAAGACATGACCCAGTATCTGGCACAGTCCTTCAGCCCAGAGAAGCAGGCGCGGGAGCTCGCCGAGCCCGGGACCTTCTTCTTGATCGCCGATGTCGACGGGGCACCGGCCGGTTTCGCCCGGATCAAAGTCGGCGAGCCGCCTTCCGCAATCGGAGCGCGAGTTGCCGTCGAGATCGCGCGCTTCTACGCCCGCAAGGCCTGGATCGGCAAAGGCGTCGGGCAGGCGCTGATGCAGGCATGTCTCGACGAAGCTGCGCACACCGGCCATGCCGTCATCTGGCTGGACGTCTGGGAACGCAATCCGCGGGCGATTGCCTTCTACGCGCGATGGGGTTTTTCGGTCGTCGGCGAGCAGATCTTCCAGTTAGGCCATGACGCGCAGCGCGACCTGCTCATGGCGCGGCCGATTGCGGCACGGATCAACGCGTGAGCCTTTCGAATGAGCCGGGCCGATGGCCCATGGGATGGTGTAGACATGCCCAGACGAACAGACCCGGCCGGGGATCGGGATCCGGCGCGCCGTCAAAGCGCCGTTCAGGAGCGCATCCGGGCGATGTTGGTGCTCGAGCGCCTGTGCTCGCGGTTTCCGCGCGTGCTGGCTCAGTTGCGCGCCGTCGATCAAGCCGGTTTTGCGCGCGAACCGCTCGACGAGGCGGCGCTTGGCGGCCTCATGCACGCGTTATTGCTCATCGACCATGAGGACGTCCGCCCCTTCTTGCAGGAGGGCGCTGACGGCGAGACCGCCGCGGATGCGGGTCTCCTTCTGAAGATCGAGCGGATCTTGTTCGTGCCGCGTGTGGCGACCGCTGCCATGGCGGCGGTCGAACTTGAGCGACGCATCGCGCTCGACGTCGAGACATGTCGTCAAAGCCTCGAGTGCCGAACGCTCGTCGTGTTCGTGTACGACCCGACCGGCCGCATCGCGGATCCGCGTGGGTTCGAGCAGCGCATGAGCGGTGAACGAACTGGCGTCACCGTGCGCGCCATCGTGGCGCCCTGGCGTTCATAGACGCCGAAGAATTGACCATACAATCGAGCGAGCCAAGAGCCATGTCAATGTCATTTGTGGTGACCGACGAGTGGACCCGTCTCTATCCCGGCGCCTGTGTGGGTTTCCTGGTCCTGCGCGAGGTGGCTAATCCGCCACACCATCCCGAACTCGAACGAGCCAAGCGCGACCTCGAGCAGACTCTGAGACAGCGCTGGGCCGGACAGGATCGGCGAGCGCTTGATGGGTATGGCGCGCTTCCTGCGTACGCTGCGTACTATCGGCGTTTCAAAAAGACGTACCACGTTCAGGGTCAACTCGAGTCGGTCGCGTTCAAGGAAAAGCCCATCCCGACGGTCGCCGCCCTGGTCGAGGCGATGTTCATGGCCGAGCTCAAGAACCTCGTCCTGACCGCAGGCCATGATCTCGACACGCTCAACGGACCGATCACGGTCGGTGTCGCGAGCGGCAGCGAGACTTTGACATCCCTCCGCAGTCAGGATCAGACGTTGAAACCCGGCGACATGTTCATGACGGATCAGGTTGGCGTGATCTCCAGCATCTTGCATGGGCCCGAGCGGCGTTGTCAGATCACGGAACACACCCGTCGCGTGGTGTACGCGGTATACGCCCCCGCGGGCGTGGGCGACACCACCGTGCGTGCGCACCTGGCCGACATCGGCGATTTCGTGCGACTTGTGTCGCCCGACGCGCTCGATGACGTGACCGTGATTCTCGCCGGCGACCCGACCTGATCGATCGCAACCGGCGCACATCGCCTGTCCGAATGACCGGCGTCGCTGGACGCGAGCGGACGGGGATGAGAGAATCGGCGTTGCGGTTCTACTGGAAAACCAGGGCAACGCGGCAACCCGTTGCGAAACCTAACCCGCGGAGCACGTCTTGGCGTCGACATCGAAAAGGTGAGCGCATGCAGGCCGTAATTGACTTCATTCTGGAGATCGATCGGCTGAAAGGCGTGACACGCAAGATCAAGCCGCTCGGTCAGGATCGCTACGAGAACCCGGCCGAGCACAGCTGGCAGATCGCGGTGCTGGCCGCGTCGCTGGCGCCGTATGCGCCGGACGGCGCCGAGCTCGAACGCGTGATCGAGATGCTGTTGGTGCACGACATCGGCGAGATCGACACGGGAGACACACTCGCGTTCGTCGAGGGCGGTTGGGCGGAGCGCAAGCAGGCCGAGCTGCGGGCCGCGAAGCGGATCTTCGGCCTCCTGCCGGCCGTCTAGGGTGAGCACTTTCTGGCGCTGTGGCAGGAATTCGAGGCTGGCGAGACCCCCGCCGCGCGGTTCGCCAACGCCGTCGACCGCGCCATGCCCGTGTTGCTGAACCTGGCGAACGGCGGGCAGAGCTGGCGCGAGAACGCGATCAGTTACGAGCGCGTTGTGCGGCGCATCGAGCCGCCCATCAGCGCCGGTTGTCCCGCCTTGTGGGTGTATTTGCAGACTCGTCTCGCCAAGGCGCGAGTCGACGGGCTGTTCGGTGCGGATTGATCCGATGGGGCGCGCATGTCCGACGTGATTCTGGCGCTTGATTTCGGCGGCACAAAAGCCACGGCCGGCGTCGTCGTCGATGGCGAGCGCTCCTGGCTGGCACTCCAGCGGAGCCCGCTGCCGCCTGGTTTGACGGCTGCCGAGGACCTGGCGCACATGATCGGTCTGGCGCGGTTGGCGCTCGCGGGTCGTCGTCCGGGCGCCGTCGGCGTCAGCTTCGGTGGGCCGGTGGACGCGTCAGCCGGCGTGGTGCGACGGTCGTATCATGTGCCGGGCTGGGAGGCCGTGCCGCTGGCGAACATGATCGCGACCGAATTCGGCGCGCCGACCAAAATCGACAACGACGGCAACGTGGCCGCGCTGGGCGAGGCGGTTTTCGGCGCGGGTCAGGGGTGCCGAAGCCTGCTCTACCTGACGGTCAGCACGGGCGTCGGCGGCGGCTGGGTCATCGACGGCGAGATCTGGCGCGGCGCGCACAACCTGGCGGGTGAGTTTGGCCACATGACGCTTGACCCCGACGGGCCCGTGTGCCCGTGCGGGCGTCGGGGCTGTGTAGAACGCCTGGCGGCCGGCCCATGGATCGCCGAACGTGCTCGGGCCCTGTTGGCCGACGGCCCCGGTGACGGCGCCCTCCTGCGTCGCCTGGTCGGCGATGATCTGACCGCGATCGACGCCCGCCGCGTCGCGGAGGCCGCTGAACAGGGCGACGTGTTGGCCTGGCAGGCCCTGTCGTCAGGGGCACGTGCCCTGGGGATCGGGATCGGCAACGCCGTGAACCTGATCGACCCCGAGCTCGTCGTCCTGGGTGGCGGCGTCAGCAAGTCGGGGCCACGCTATTGGGCGGCCGTCCGTGCCGCCGCCCTGGCGACCGCATTGACCGAAACGCGCCTGCGCCTGGTCCCGGCCGCCCTCGGCGACGAGTCGCCGCTGTGGGGTGCTGTCGCACTGGCGCGGTGTTAGCCGATGCCGGCCCTAGGGCCGCATCGAAAGGAAGCTCAATCGTATGTCGCAAGCCACAGTCGATCCTTGGGTGTCGGTCCGCACGCGCCACGGCTTTCAAGCCGATCAGGTGATCTCGGCTCTGCAGAAGGAGATCCGCCGCGGCCAAACCGAGAACGCGGTGTTGCTGGCGTACGAGATGGTCATCACCAGCCCCGCGCTCGAGGATTACCTCTGGGCGCGTTTGCTCGTGATCGCGGTCGAAGACGTCGGTTTCGGCGAGGTCATGGCCCCGGTGCTGCTCAATGCGCTGCACCAGACGGTATCCGGCTTCGATCGCAGCGTTGGCGAGCGAAGGCTGTTTGCCGTTCACGCCGTGCGTTACCTGTGCGGTTGTCGCAAAGACCGCAGCAGCGACGAAATGGTGAATTGGGTCATTCAGACGGTCGGGTCTGGGTCGACGTTGCCCGTGATCCCGGACTATGCCCTGGATATGCACACGGCGGCCGGGCAGGCCATGGGCCGTGGCCGACGCCACTTCTTCGAGGTCGGCGCCCAGTTGCATCCCGAAGCGGCGGACCGCGATCTGACGTACCGCAACCGCATCATGGAAATGCTCGACTCGGGCGAATTGGCCTGAGCGGCCTCTGGGGGATCCTATGAACGACATCGATTGGCTGCGGAAATCGATCGAGGTGGCCGCGCAGGCCCGTGCCCGCGGCAACCATCCCTTTGGCTCGATCCTGGTCGATGCGGCGGGGAACGTGTTGTTGACCGGCGAGAACACGGTGATCACCGAGCGCGACTGCACCGGTCATGCCGAGACCAACCTCATGCGCGAGGCGGGCCGGCGCTTTTCGAGCGAGCAGCTGGCGACCTGCACGCTGTACGCCAGCACGGAGCCGTGCCCGATGTGCGCCGGCGCGATCTTCTGGGGCGGCGTTCGACGCGTCGTCTTCGCGCTGAGCGAATCAGGCCTGTACGCGTTGTCGGGTGCCGTCGAGCAGGCCCTGCCGCTCGGGTGCGCCGAAGTGCTCAAGCACGCCGGCCACCCGATCGAGGTCGTCGGCCCGATGATCGAAGACGAAGCGCGCGTGGTGCATGAGGGGTTTTGGACTTCGGCCAGGTAGGCCCCGACTCGGAGTGTCGTGGAGGTCGCGACCATGATCGATTGGGAAAGCCCGCTGGGAAAGCGCACGTTCGAGCGGCTGGAAAACGAGCAGGTGATCTGGCTGACAACCGTCGCGGCATCGGGGGTGCCCCAGCCGCGGCCGGTGTGGTTTGTCTGGGATGGGTCGATCCTCACCGTCTACACTCAAGCCACCGCCCGAAAGGTAGCCCACCTTCGGGCTAACCCGCACGTTGCCTTGAATTTCAACAGCGACGGCGAGGGCGGCGATATCCAGGTGCTCCTCGGCACGGCGACTGTCGACGTCGGCGCGCCCGAGGTGCGTGACAACGCTCCATACCTCGAGAAGTACGGCGAGGGCATCCGCGACATCGGTCTGGATGTCGAGGGGTATACGGCCATGTTCACGGTCGCACTGCGGATCGAGCCCACGCGGTTGCGCGGGCTCGATCCGTTGCCTTGACCGGCTGTTTGGCACGCGAGGATGAGACCATGTCCCGTTTTGACGTCATCGCCTTCGATGCCGACGATACGCTCTGGCACAATGAGCGGCTCTACGTCGCGGCGCAAGAGCAGTACCGCCGGCTGCTCTCCCAATACGTCAGCGAGCAGCGCGTGGAGACGCAGCTGTACGAAACCGAGGTCCGCAACCTCCAGCACTTCGGGTACGGCATCAAAGCGTTTGCCCTCTCGATGATCGAAACGGCCGTCGAGTTGACCGACGGGCGTGTTAAGGGCCGCGACGTGCAGGCGATCATCGACATCGCGCGCGGCATGCTGACCGCCGACGTTGAGGTGCTCGATCACGTCGCCGATACGTTGGACGAGCTCAAGTCCCGCTATCGATTGATGATCATCACGAAGGGCGATCTGCGCGACCAGGAGACCAAGATCACGCGCTCGGGGTTGGCGGCGCGCTTCGGCGAGGTCGAGATCGTCAGCGACAAAACACAGACGGGCTACGCTCACGTCATGGCCCGGCATGGCATCGCGCCCGAGCGCTTCCTGATGGTCGGCAACTCACTACGATCCGACATCCTGCCCGTGCTGGATCTCGGCAGCCACGCCGTGTACATCCCGCACAGCCTGACCTGGGCGCACGAGTCCGCCGAAGCGCCGGCGCCGGACCGGGCTGGCTTCCATCAGCTTGACCACATCGGGCAGCTGCCGGCGCTGTTGGCCAGGCTCGACGCCGACTGAATTGCGGCGCCGGTAACTTCGCGTCGGCGCGCCCGCAACGTGCGATTTGCGCCGCCTCAAGGCGGATGTTGAGCGTGCCGGAAGACAACCGCGGCCGTCTTGGTTAGGATGATCCTCCAAACTCTGTTGGAGGATCATAATGATGCGACCGTCGTTGGCAGCGCGTCTCCGCGAAGACACCCGAGACGCGCATCGGGCCGTCGAAGCGACGCCCTTTGTGCGACAGCTTTTCTCGGGTCGGGCCACCCCGGCGCTTTATCGGTGCTATCTGCGTCAATTGCATGCGGTCTACACGGCGCTCGAAAGTGCGGGCGCCGGGTCAGCGCGTGTCGCGCATCTGTTCGATCCCGCTCTGGCACGCGTGGATGCGTTGCGCCGTGATCTAGACTGGTGGTTCGAGTCGAATTGCTGGCAGGACGAGCCGATAGGGTCGGCGACGTTGGCCTATGTCGATCGCATCTACAGCGTGGCGACGCGCGAGCCGGATCGACTCGTCGCGCACCACTACGTCCGCTACCTCGGTGATCTCTCCGGCGGTCAGGCGATCAAGCGGGTCGTGAGCCGTGTCTATGACCTGACGGGCGAGACCGGCAGTGAGTTCTATGTGTTCCCACTCGTCCCAGATCCGGATGCGTACAAGACGCGTTACCGCGCCGGACTCGATGAACTGCCCCTGGATGTCGCCGCGATCGACGCCGTCGTCGACGAGGCGCAGCTCGCCTTCGAATTGAATCGGCGTTTGTTCGAGGCGCTCGGGCCGGGCTGACTCTGGGTGGCGCTCAGCGCTCCGCTATCGCCGCCTTGACCGCCGCGTAGGCATCCACGATCCCGGCTCCGACGGCCCATTCGGGATGCCCCGTGAGGTCGCAATCGGGAGCCGTCAGGGATCCGGTGTAGGGCTGGGCCGTCTCGCGCAGAATCCGCTCGGTGACGTCTATGTCGCCGACCAGGCGCGGGTTGGCCGACCACATCAGTGCCACCACGCCGACGATGTGCGGGCCCGCCATCGAGGTGCCTGAATTCGAGCCATAGGTGCCGTCCGGCAGCGACGAGAGAACCCCCACGCCGGGCGCCGCGATATCGGGCTTTGGCAACTCGCCCTCCGGCACCGGCCCGCGGCTGCTGAACTCGGCGAGCTCAAAGGTTCGATCGATCGCGGCCACCGAGAACGCGGCGTCGTCGTTGGCGATCGGATAGCGCGCCGTGCCGCAGCCCGGGCCGTCGTTGCCGGCCGAGGCCACCACGAAGACGCCGGCGGCGCGCAGGGCGCGTACCGCCGGCCCGAAAACGTCGGCGGTGCAGCCCTCGATCGGTGGGCAGCCCCACGAATTGTTGATCACGTTCGCGCCGCGCGCGGGATCGCCGTCCCTGAAGCTATCGCCGCCCTGTGGATATGGCGCGAGCATGAACTGCATGCAGTCGAGATAAAGCGCAGGGCTGCCCAGGTTGCGGGCCAGGTTGCGGCAGGCAAACCACTCGGCGTCTGGCGCGACGCCGATGCCGCCCTGGCCGACGATGGTGCCGAGCGTGTGCGTCCCATGGCCGCCGCGATCCGTCGGCGAGGTTGTTCCCTCCCAGGGATCGAGCCAGTTGTACGCGTCACCCGAGACGCGCCCGCGATAGCTGCCGGCGAGTGCCGGGTGGCTCCCGTCGACGCCTGAATCGGATTGGCCGACGACGACCCCGGCGCCGCGGGCGCCGAGTTCGGCCCAAACGCGATCGACGCCGATCTGCGTCAGGTTCCACTCTGGCCCGCTCGGACCCGGCTCCGAACCGACCGATGCCGCCGGTGTGCGGAACACCGGGCGGAGGTGTTGGCTGGTCATCACCTCCGCCACATCTGAGCGTGAGCTCAAGTACAACCGCAGCAACGAGCCGCCGTCGATCTCCAGAGCATTGACGAGGTAATAGGACGTGTAAGCAACCCCGATCCGGTCCAACGTCGCCCGCAGGTCGGCCTGGCTGCGCTCGGCGTGCGCGGTCAACGTCGCGTAGACGGTCGCGGCCCGGGTCTGTGGGTCGGCCGTCGGCGGCACGGTGGAGAGATCCGCCTGATCGCGCAGCACGACGAACAAACGCTCGCCATACTGGCCCGGGTGGCCGAGACCCCAGTAACCTCCGGCGGCGATCACGGCCGAGATCGCGACGGCCGTCAAACCGACGGCGGTGCGTTGGCTCGCGAGCGATCGACGCTCCCCAAGGGCGATGCCCAGCAGACCGAGGGTCACGGCGAGGGCGCACGTGAGCACGCTCGCCGCGGTCGCCCACGCACCAACCAGGTCCTCGACCAGAAACAGGCCCTGCTCCTCGGGATCGATCGCGCTCAGCGCGATGCCGAGCATCAGGGCGATCAGCACGACGCTGGCCCAACCAGCCGATTGCCGTCTATCGCGCCCGACCCGATCCAGCCAGGCGATCACCCAACCCAAACTGGCCAGGGCTGGGCCGTACAGAAGCTGCATGCCGTTGGCGCCAACCGAGACGCCGAGACACAGCAAGCACACGGCCTCGACCAGGCCGCCGACGAGGACGGCTTGCCGCCATCCAAGCGCTGCCTCGGTCGTCGGCTCGAAGATGAACGTGGCGCTCCACAACCAGGTCGCCGCACCGATGGCGGTTCCCACTGCCACCTCGGCCAGCACGCCTGTGGCCGAGTCGAGCGCGCCGAAGACCAGCCAGGGCGCGCCAAGAAGCAGGCCACCGGCGGCGCCGAGCGCCAACAGACTGGCCGAACTGCGCGCCAGCTTCACGTGACGGCGGCGTGCGAGCCCAAAGCCGACGGCGCACCAGGCTAGGGCAACACCCAGCGCGATCAAAGTGCGCCACCCATCCGACTGGACGTCCACCGCTCGGGCCAGTCCCAACGTCGCGGCAAACGCGGCAAAGCCCGCGACGGCCAGGGCGTATCCACGAAACGGCGTGGTGCGTGTCAGCAACGCCGTCAGCCCTCCGAGTCCAGCAACGAGCGCCAACCCGGCGACGTGGGCCAATGCCCAGGGCCACTCCGGCGTCCCGGCCGAATTGACATCCTCGGCGAACCGGTAGGCGGGTACGGTGACGGCCGCCGCGATCATCAACGTGATGCCGAGGGCGACGAGCCCGACGATGGCGGCCACCCAGGCGAACGTGCCCGGGCGATGCACGCCGTGTGCTGGAAAAGGAGCGGTTGACATAGCGCCAAGTGTAGCGGCAAATTCCCGTGAAGCACCACGGAAAGGGACGCACCGGTGCAGGCGGAGCTGTCTGGCGCGGGAACTGGTCGCGAAGGTTGCAAACAGGGGTCCGCGCCTCCGTCGCGGCGGATCGAGCCGAATTCGCAACATTCGCCCCATTGGCGGCGCAGGATCACGGACAACTCGCGCTTGCACACGGAACGCACGAACGGCCGAGACCAGGCCACGACACGCCACCAGCTCGTTTTCTGCCTCTTCCTCGGAAACGGTCGGATTAGACAAAGTGGCCTTTTGCGACACGACAACGGTAAAATCCACGTCATGCCGCGCCGCGCAGAACGGCTGCGCCGTCGGCGGCAGGTTGAAAGGGATGCAGGGTGCAGGGCTTTCGCTATATCGCGCGCCATCCGATCGTGTACTTCGTCCGGCACGCCACGCCGGATTGGTCGCGCACGGACATCGCCTATCACATCCCGCCGGGGCCGCCGCTTGTGCCTGCCGGCGAACTCGAAGCCGCTGAAGTGGGGCGCTTCCTGCGGGACCAGGGCGTTCGCCAGCTGTGGCACAGCCCCCTCGAGCGCACGCATCGCACCGCGATGCTCGCGGCCGCCGTATGCGACGCCGGTGTTCGGTGCGAAGATCTCCTACGCGAAATCCATCCCGGTGAAGGACACGACGCGATCCGCGACAGGCTCTGGCCGGTCTGGGAACGGGCGGTGGCGCATAGTCTGGCCAACGGCCCCCTGGCGCTCGTGACGCATGGCGGGCCGATCTCGACGATGCTCGCGGCGCTCCATCTGCCAGGCGATGTTCTGGCCTATTACACCCGCCTGTTCGACCGCGGCAACCCCGTGCCGCCGGCTGGCGTGTGGAAGGCGGCGCGGCCGGGCGCCGATGAGTTGTGGGATGTGAGTCTGGCGTTCGTGCCGGAGGAATATCGCAAGAAGCTGTTGGCGTAAGCCCTTGTCGTTGGCGACATCAAGAACACCGGGCCGGCATCGCCGGCCCGTGTCGTTTCTCCTGGCGAGCCAGCGCCGCGCCAGTTACCGGCCAAGCCAATAGATCAGGGGCGTCAGTGTCAGCGGGCTTAGAAACGTCGTCAGCACCACGGCCGCGGTGGTCATCTCGAGGTCAAGGTCGTACTGCATGGCGATGACCGTGGTGATCACGGCAGCGGGCATCGACGCCTCTAACACACCGGCGCGGAGCGCGTCGCCGGTCAGCCCAAACAGACCCGCCAGTACATAGGCGACAACCGGGGCGACCACGAGCTGTAGCAGCACGCTCGCGCCGACCGGGATCCACTGCCGCCCAACCAGCGATTGCAGCCGAGATGCCGAGATCTGCATGCCGAGCACGATCAGCATGACCGGGATCGCGGCCTCGCCCATCAACGCGACCGCGCGTTCGACGGGCACCGGCAGCGTCCAACCCGCCAGGCGCAGGATTTCGGCGGCGATGACGGCGTAGAACGCCGGGACCTTGAGAAGCTCGCGCGCCGCCGCCCCGGCCTGCGCGCGCCCGAGCCCGGCGATGAACACGCCGGCCGTGTACACCGCGAACGTGCTGGCGATGAAGAACGCCAACGCATAGCTGAGCGCCTCGGCGCCAAATGCGAACCTGACGATCGCCAGCCCAAAGTTCCCGCCGTTGACGAACGTCGCCGAAACGACGAGCGTGGCCAGCCGTCGACGATCGAGCCCGAGCAGCAAGCCCACGGCCGCGCCACAGAGCAACATGGCGCAAATGACCGTCCACGTGTACCCGGTCATCTGCGCGAGCGCGCCGCCGCCGACCTCGGAGTTGAGCAGCGAATCGAAGATGAAGCAGGGGCTGAAGATGTAGAAGACGATCTGCGACACCGACCGGACGTCGATGTGACTTCGCCGGTGTACCGCGTAGCCGAGGCAGGCGCAGATCAAAACCGGCAACAGATTGTCGAGGAAGATGGCCGTCATGGCTGTGTAGGCAGGGTACACGAAAACGCCCCGCAGGGCGGGGCGCTCAAGGGCTGGCGCGCGTCAGTTCAATCGGTCGTCGAGCTTCTTCTTTGGATCGAGTTCGGCGCTCAGATCCGGCATCTCGTCGAGCTCGAAAAGCGCGAAGTCCGTGATGTCGTCGTGGAAGGCGGCGTTCTCGAGCGCTTCCTCGATGAAATCACGTTGCTCGTCGTCGCGGGTCCGTTCGAGCAGGGCTTCGAGGGCCTGCCGCGCTTCCTGGCCGCCGATCTGACCCAGGCTCCAAATCGCGGCTTCGCGAACTTGAAGATCCGCGTCTTTCAAGAGCTTGCGCAGCGCGCTGACGGCGCGTTCGAGCTCGAGCTCGCCGGCGGCTCGCACCGCTTCGAACCGTAGTTCGTTGTCCGTGTTCTGGATCTCGCCGAGCACGTGGTCGGCCCATCGGTCGTCGGCGGTGCGGCCCATCGCGAAGAGCGCGCTGACCCGGAACTGTTGATCGGGTGAATCGTAGGCCTTCAGGATGAGATCCGGGATCTCCTCGCGGCTCGAGAACGCCAGGGCCTCGAGCGCACGTCGCCGCACTTCGGTCTGATCGGGGCCGTGGAAGGTCGCGATCAGCGCTTCCTCGATCCGGCGCAATTGCGACGACTGGATCTCCTCGACCTCGCCCATGTACACGAAGCGGCCGAGCGCGCTGGCGGCTGCTGCGCGCACGCCCGCGTCGGCATCACGCCCGAGACGATCGAGCAGCGGCGCCATCAGTGTCGTGTCCTCGGACTCCCACAACGCCTGGATCGCGGCGCGCCGCACCTCGGCGTCGTCGTCTTCCATGGCCACGCGGAACACGCCGTCGAACTCGACCTCGTAGTTGGCCTCGGCCAACTCGGCCAGATCCTCGACGAGACCACGGCGGCGATGTAGCGCGATGTCGGGCCAGGCGCGCTCGAATGCATCGAGCTCCTTGCGGCCGAGGTCCGACAGCGCATACAACCCCGAGGGCGGCAGCGACGCGTCGGTGCTCCGCAGGGCGCTCAGCACCTCCTCGAAGCGGGGGGCGTTTTTGGGCTCGGCCATGCTTACCTCGAGATGATGGGGTTGACGATGTCGAAGTACGTGATGACGGCCATCAGGCTGAGCAGCACCATCATGCCGGCCAGGTGTACGAGGCCCTCGCGGTTGGGATCGATGCGTCGGCCGCGGATGGCCTCGACCAAAACGAACAAGATGCGACCGCCGTCTAGCGCGGGCAGCGGGAGGAGGTTGGTCAGGCCGAGCGCGATGCTGATCAGGCCGATGAACTGCACGACCGGGAACCACGTGTTCGCGCGCTGAGAGGCCTCGACGATCAGCTCGGTGGCCTGGAACATGCCCACCGGCCCGACTGGTCGAGCCTGCTCGGGCCGGATCGTGCCCTCGATGATGCGCGCCGGCAGGCTGATCACCTGTTTGAACTGGTACACCATCTCGTCCCCGGCATAGCGGGCGGCCTCGGGCCAGCTGTAGCCCGGCCCGATCGGCAATTCCTGCGTCAGCCCGACTCCCATGGCGCCTTGACCCTCGGGCGTCTCCTCGGGCAGGCGCGGCCGCAGGGTCGTCGTCACCTCGACGCCGTCGCGGAGCACCACCATGGTGAGCGTCTGCCCTCGGCGGGCCGCCACAAGCTCCTGGAGATCTGTCGTGTAATGGACGGCCGTGCCGTCGATGCTGACCACGATGTCGTTGGCCTGCAGTCCGGCGGCCTCCGCCGGCGAACCCGCGACGACGTCATGGATCCCGACGGCGGTCGAGTTGATGCGGAAGGCGACCGTGAAGACCAGGAACGCGAAGATCAGGTTGAACAGCGACCCGGCCGCCAGGATCCAGATCCGGGCGCGTTTCGACGCCGTCGCCAACCCGTCGCGCGCCGATGCATCGTCCTCGCCGCGCGGGCGTACGAAGCCGCCGATCGGCAGCAGGTTGAGCGAGTAGATCGTCGCCTCGCCGCCCAGATCTTCGGGCTTCGGCACGTTCCCGCCAAAGAAGACGCGCCACCGCTTTTCGCGCCGGCTCCATACGGCGCCCAGGAGACGCGGCGGAAACCCCAGCGCGAACTCTTCGACGAAGACCTTGACCGACCGCGAGGCCACGAAGTGGCCCAGCTCATGGATGAAGACCAGGGCGTTCAGGATCACCAAAAAGATGATCAAGTTGCCGATGGTCCCGAAGGGTAAAGCGTCCATCCGGTCATTATACCGCCGGGCTCCCGCTGAAATCGCCGGCGGCGGAGTGGGACTCAGATAGTCTTTAGCTGGACGAGACGGGCCGCGCCGCCCGGCGCCGCGGACAGGGTTTGGGACACACCCAGGCCGGTCAAGCGTCGCTCGACTTCGGCCGCGTGGGCGCTCAGGGTCAGGCAATGCACGTTCGGGCCGGCATCGATCGTAAAGCAGACCGGCAGACCCTCCGCTCGCCAGCGCGGCACAGCATGCATGATCGCGACCGTCAACGGCTCCCAATACAGAAGCGGGGGGTGGCTGGTCATCATCACGGCATGCATCGCCACGGCATCCTCCTCGACCACGTCGGCGAGGGCCGTGAAGTCTCGCGCGAGCAAGGCCGCCCGACATTGCTCCAGTCGGACTGGCGCACCGGCAACGCGCGCGGTTTGAAACGGGCTCGTATCCGCCAGACCATGTCCCTCTGTGGAGCCTGTGGCTTTGTGGGCGGCGCTGAGGACGGCGATGACGTCAACCAGGTCCCAGTGATCGGGCGGGGCGATGGTGACTGCGAAGCTGTCTTCGCCCGACACAAGTTCGCCCTTCCGCCATTCGGTGAACCCGGCCGGGATCGAGCGAGACGCCGAGCCGGAGCCCCGCCGGGCCAGGGCCGAGAGCGTCGTGGCATCGAGATCGAGCCCGGCTGCGGCCGTGGCGGCGAGCGTCAGCGCCGCGAAACCGGAGGCCGAGGACGCGATCCCGGCGCCCGATGGAAAGGTGTTGTCCGACACGACCCGGGCGCCCGCCGACAGCCCGGCGAGCGCCCGGACCAGATCGAGGTGGCGCGAGACGCGGGCCAGCGCTGGGCCCGTGGCCGGTGTGCCGTTGAGTGTGAGCGTGTCGCCTGAGCGCTCGGGCTCGAAGGTCACGGTCGTGACGGTCTTCAACCCAGCCAGATTCATCGACAACGAGGAATTGCTGGGCAACCGCAAAGCTTGATCGCGATTACCCCAGTACTTGATGAAAGCGATGTTGGAAAGCGCTTCGGCCGTTGCTTTGGACATGGGTGCAGTTGCTGTCGATCCTGAATGGTCGATCCCAGGCTGGAAGGATACATCACGTTTGAGGCATTCAGAGGGGGGTGCCGTAGGCGGTGTCCTCGAGCAAAAAGTTGGGCGCGGAGTCAGGCCTGCGCGATTGACGCGACCAGGGACTTTGCCGCCTTCGCGTTCTGTCCGGCAGAACGTCGCGCGATCCGCGGCGAAGCACGCCAACGACGGGTGTCGCCGCGCTCCGAGATGACCCGTTTGACGTGGCTCGAAGGGGGGATTATACTGGGCGAACGTTCGGGCGAACGTTCGCCCGCAGTCACGAGACGAGAGACATGGCACCCAAGGCCGTCACGCTGAAGCAGGTCGCCGTCGCAGCTGGTGTCAGCTACCAGACCGTCTCCAAGGTCTTGAACGGCCACAAGCAGGTGACGCCGGAGACGGCGCAACGAATCGCATCGGCCGTCGATGCGCTTGGGTATCATCCCAGCTATACCGCTCGCAGCCTCCGCACACAGCGGTCCCTCACCATCGGCTACTCCTGGGGCCCGGCGCCGCCCGGCGAAGCGAACTTCATTCTCGACCAGTTCCTCCAGAACATGTTCATGGCGGCCGAAGCCCACGGGTATTACCTGTTGTGCTTCCCGTACCACGCCGACCCACGTCAACACCTGGCGACATACGGCGCCCTGATCGACTCGCATCGCGTCGATGGGTTCGTCGTGTCGGGTATCGAGTACGACGATCCGCGCATCCGATTGTTGAGCGAGCGCGATTTCCCGTTCGTGGCATTTGGGCGCTCGAACCCCGAAAGCCGCTTCCCCTGGATCGACGTCGACGGCGGCGCGGGCATCCGCGCGGCGATGACGCACCTCATCGAGCGCGGGCATCGTCGGATCGCGGCGTTGGCGTGGCAGGCGAATTCGCGCGTGGGCGACAACCGGATGGCCGGGTATTTCGAAGCCCTGGCCGAGCACGGTCTCGAGCTCGACCCGGCACGAATCCGGCGCGGCCCCGGCACGTTCGACTTCGGCTACCAGGCGGCGTCGGAGTTGCTGGACCTGCCGGAGGCCAGCCGGCCGACGGGGTTGGTGGCGCTCAGCGATCTGACGGCACTCGGCGCGTTGCGGGCTGTGGCGCAAAGAGGACTCCGCGCCGGCCGCGACGTTGCGGTGACCGGCTTCGACGACGCCCCGCTGGTCGAGTATGCCGCGCCGGCGTTGACCACGGTGCGGCAGCCCATCGCCGCGATCGGACAACGGTTGATCGCAAGGCTGCTCGCCCGGATCACCTCAGGTCAGCAGTCCGAGCCGCTGACCGAGTTGATCGCGCCGCAATTGATGGTGCGCGACTCGTCCTGAGGCATCGACCCGGTCGACCGCCGGCCCGGCCGGCGTGACGACCGCGCAGCGTACAGGCATCTATCGGACACAGGGCACTGGCATGACGTCTGAAATCTGGTCGGTTGTGGAGCGAGACTTCGACCCGAAGCGCATGCACCACAGCGAGACCGTCTTTACGATCGGCAACGGTTATCTCGGTACGCGCGGGGCCTTCGAGGAGCGCGTGAGCGGCGAGATGCGCGCGACGTTTCTGCACGGCGTGTTCGACGACGCCCCGGTGGTGTTCACCGAACTGGCCAACGCGCCAGACTGGCTGGATCTGGACGTCTGGCTTGCCGGCGAACGGTTCGACCTGCTCGTGGGCGAGGTGTTGGCTTATACGCGTGCGCTCGATCTGCGCAGCGGCATGCTCCGCCGCGAGGTCACGTGGCGCAGTCCCCGTGGCCGCGCGACCCGGCTGGTCTTCGAACGGTTCGCGAGCCTTGCGGACGCCCACGTCTGCGCGGTGCGCGCCAGCTTCACGCCGCTCGACTACACCGGGCAGATCGACGTGCGCAGCGGGCTGGACGGCGATGCCGACAATCTGGCGCTCAAGCATTGGGCGTGGCTCGGCCAGGGTCTGCGCGGCGCCGAGGCTTGGCTGCATGTGCGAACTCGAGGCAGCCACATCGAACTCGCGGCCGCCCAGAGCCTGTCGCTGCGAACGACGATGGCCACGGGCCGGGTGGCGCGTTGGGATGCCCACAACCGTCCGACGCTGACGGCCAGCCTGTCGGTGGCGCAGGGCGACACGGCGACCGCGACCAAGTGGTTCTCGGTGTTCACGAGCCGCGACGGGCGCGATCCGCTCAAGCTGGCCCGCAAGTCGCTGCGCCGGGTCGCCGCCGGTACTTGGGAGGCAGCCGACGAGGCCAATCGGCGGGCCTGGGAGGCCGAGTGGTCGCGCTGCGATGTGGAGATCGTGGGCGACGATGACGCCCAGCTCGCGGTCCGCTTCAATCTCTTTCAACTGCTGATCGCGGCCCCGCGCGCCGACGAGCAGGTCAACCTCGGCGCCAAGACCCTGAGCGGTTACGGCTACCGTGGCCATGCGTTCTGGGACACCGAGATCTTCATGCTGCCGTTCTTCACGTACACGCGACCCGAGATCGCGCGGCAGTTGCTGTCGTATCGCTGGCATCGTTTGCCCGGCGCGCGACAGAAGGCGGCCGGCAACGGGTACCAGGGCGCCCAGTTCCCGTGGGAGAGCGCGGCGACCGGCGAGGAAGTGACGCCGACCTGGGTGCCCGATGGCGCAGATCGCACCAAGCTGATCCGCATCTGGACCGGCGACATCGAGATCCATATCTCAGCCGACATCGCATACGCGATCTGGCAGTACTGGAAGGCCACCGGCGACGACGACTTCGTGGCGGAGCGGGGCGCGGAAGTCGTCCTCGAGACCGCGCGTTTCTGGGCGAGCCGACTCGAATGGACCGCAGAGCGAGACCGCTATGAGATCCACGACGTGGTCGGGCCGGACGAATACCACGAACACGTCGACAACAACGCCTACACCAATGCGCTGGCGCGCTGGAACCTGCGCTGCGCGGCGGAGCTGCGCCATTGGTTGGAGACCAAGCGGCCGGAGGCCTGGCGCAAGCTGGTCCGCCGGCTCAAATTGAGTCCGAAGGAACTCGAGGCCTGGCCCGAGATCGCCGACCGGGTGTACGTGGCGTACGACCCGGCCACGCGGTTGATCGAACAATTCGACGGCTACTTCGCGCGCAACGACGTCGACCTGCCGGCGCTCGAACCGCGCGGTCAATCCGTTCAGGCGTTGTTCGGCATCGAGGGCGCCAACCGGACACAGGTGCTCAAACAGCCCGACGTATTGATGCTCATGGTCCTGTTCCCGGACCTGTATGACGCGGACACCGTTCGCGCGAATTACGCATACTACACGGCTCGTACCGATCACACGCACGGCTCATCGCTCGGGCCGTCGATCCAGGCCATCCTGGCGTGTCGGATGGGCGACGCCTCGGCCTACGAGCACTTCATGCGGGCCGCGCGCGCCGATCTCTATGACGTGCGCCACAACGCCGGCGACGGCATTCATGGCGCGTCGGCCGGCGGCCTGTGGCAGGCCGTGGTCTTCGGTTTCGCCGGGCTCAGTCGACAGGCCGACGCCTGGACGACGCGACCGTGTCTGCCGGATCATTGGCAACGGGTTTCGTTCACGCTGGTCGACCAGGGCGTGCGGCGCAGGTTCACCGTGGAGCGTGGGGCGTAGGGTCAGGCGCGGCCGCCGCGTGGCGCTCGGACGGTCGACAAAGGCGAGCTGACGCCTGCCGGAGTGGTGCGTCCTGACGGCGTTGTCAGCCCTTGATTCTGAGCCTTTGCTGTGAATCCTGGGTGGACGACATAATCCAGTGGAAACGGTTCGCGTGTTCCACTTTGTAATGATTGTTGACAAACGAGACACCCATGCTAGAATGCCTCGTAACCAGCTCTGGTCATAAATCTGGGACCAATGACCCAGGAACACACCCACTTGAAACCGCTTTGGCAACCCGCCGACCATGTCAGCGGTCGGCAGGTAAACAAAGACTCGATCCTGGATCTCATTCGCTGGGCCCAAGAAGGGATCTCCAGAGCCGAGATTGCGCAGCAACTGGGCGTGAGTCGCGCCACGGTGTCCGCCGTGGTTGATCGCCTGATCGACTCCGGCCTGGTCGTCGAGCGCGGCGCCGGCGTGTCCCGGGGGGGACGCCGACCGATCGTTCTGCAGGTCGACGGTGATGCCGGGCGTGTGGTGGGGGTCGACATCGGCGCGACCCATCTGACGGTTGTCTTGACCGATCTGCGGGGCCGTGTGCTGTCCGAAACGCAGGCCCCGGTGGATGTGGTCGGCGGCGCGCAACACACCCTGAGCCAGGTGTGCGCGCAGGTACGTGAGACGGTCCAACGCGTCAACTGTAAGTGGGATCTGATACAGGCGATTGGTGTCGGCGTGCCCGGGCCGGTCATCACGACCGAGGGCGTCGTCTCGACGCCGCCGTTGATGCCGGGCTGGGACGGGTTTCCGATCCGGGACTATTTGATCGAGCAATGGGGCACGACCGTCACCGTCGACAATGACGCCGACCTGGGAGCACTGGGTGAGTGGGCCTTCGGGGCCGGTCAGCAGGAGTCGAGCCTGACCTTCATCAAGATCGGCACCGGCATCGGCTGTGGCATCTTGTTGGACGGTCGCATTTATCACGGCGTGCTGGGGACCGCGGGCGAGATCGGGCACATGACGATCAGTTCGGACGGCCCGCCGTGCACGTGTGGCAATTACGGATGTCTTGAGGCGATGGCCGGCGGACGGGCGATCGCGCAGCGGGCCCAACTGGCGATCAAGGCCGGCCAGCGCACGTTGCTGGCCAACACCGGGTCGGTCGAGTCGATCACGGCCCGACACGTCGCCGAGGCCGCGCAGGCCGGTGACGCGGTCAGCCAGCAGTTGCTCAGTGACGCCGGACGACATATCGGCAGCGCCGTGGCGACCCTGATCAATCTGCTCAACCCCGGCCTGGTCTTGATCGGCGGCGGGGTTGCGCAAGCAGGTGTGCATTTGCTCCGCCCTTTGCGCGAGACCGCGCTGCAGCGGAGCCTAAGGGCGTCGATGCGGTCGACGCGGATCGAGGTCGGCGCCCTTGGGCGCCGCGCAACCGCGCTTGGGGCCGTTGCCCTCGCGCTGTCTCGAACGTTTCAGCAATTCGTCGATGGGGGGCGCGTTTCCGAACGCGCGCCTGCCGTTGCGGCAGACCCCGTCTGATGAGCGCATATCAACCGACTTAGAAAGGAGGCGACCTTCCCGAACCCGCAAAGCTGAGTTGCAGCGGCCGCTGTAAAGCGCCTGATGGGATGACGATATCCCGTTTTTCATCCTTAGGAGGAACACGCCATGCGCAAAGCCCAATTGTGGCTGTCCGTAACAACGATCGTCGGGTTGCTGGCCGCGTCCTGCGCCCAGGCGACCCAGGCCCCGCAGGCCACCGAACCCCCGCCCGCCGAGCCCACCGCTACCAGCCAGGCCATCGTCGTGGCCGAAGCTTCGGCGACCCCCGCCCCCACGGCGGAAGTGGCTGCCGAAGCCTACAAGCAAGCGCCGATGCTTGATGACGTCGCCGGCCTGCCCCCGGTTTCCGAGCGCCTGCCCGAGCAGCCCGTCGTCACGGACTTCGTTGATGGCACGCAGACCATCGGCAAGTACGGCGGCACGATCCAGACGGCCTCGTGGTGGCCGGAAGTCGGCAACGTTCAGCTGTACTTCGCGGTCGAGGCTCCGATCAAGTGGAAGGCCGACCTGACCGGTTACGAGCCCGCCCTGGTCGAATCCTATGAGTGGTCCGAAGACGGCAAGACCTTTACGATGCACATGCGCAAGGGTCTGAAGTGGTCGGACGGCGAGCCCTACACCAGCGCCGACTGGCAGTTCTGGTGGGAGGACTATGCCCTCAACCCCGATCAGAAGCTGTGGACCATCCCGGCCTATCTCCGGAACAACGACGGCACGCCGATCGAGATGTCGTTCCCGGATGAGTACACGATCGTCTGGCAGGCGGCTGACCGCCCGCTGTACATCGACCCGTACTTCATGGCCCAGGGTTTCTGGGAGTTCGCCAAGAACTTCATGAAGCCCGCGCACTACCTCAAGCAGTTCCATCCGAAGTACGCGACGGACAAGACCTGGGAAGATTTCGCCAACGCCGACAAGTGGTGGCAGACCCCCGGTTATCCGTGCCTCTTCGCCTGGTGCTTGACTGAGCTCTCGGAAGACGGCCAGAACTACACGTTCTCGCGCAACCCGTACTACTGGCGCGTCGACACCGAAGGCAATCAACTGCCTTACGTCGATGCGATCAAGGTCGAGATCGTCGCCGACGAGCAGACCCGCATCCTGAACTGCTCGCAGGGCAAGTACGACACGGCCTTCCGCATCTGCGGCGGCCCGAACGAAATCCCCTTCCTGCAGGAGAACGCGGAAAAGGGCGGCTATCACTTCCTCGAGAACTACTTGAACGGCGCCGGCGCGTGGCCTGGTTACATGATCAACCAGTACTACGTCGAGGGCGGCAAGAACTACGAGGATGACACGCCCGAGCACGCCGCCGAGATCCGCGAGCTGCTGCGCGATCAGCGCTTCCGCATCGCGCTCTCGACCGGTTTCGATCGCCAGCGCATCATCGACGTGGCCTGGGGCGGCATCGCCGAAGCCAAGGCCGCGACGATCAGCCCCCAGTCGTGGCACTTCGCCGGGACCGAGGGTCAGGCCGAGTACCAGAAGTGGGCCGGCATGTACGTCGACGCCGATGTCGAAGGCGCCAACAAGCTCCTCGACGAAATCGGCATGAAGGTCGGTGCTGATGGCTTCCGCACCCTGCCCAGCGGCAAGCCCTTCATTCTGACGATGGACATCAGCGACTGGGGCGGAAGCCTCAAGGTCCAGGTTGATGCGGCCGATCAGATGAAGAAGGAATGGGAAGCCAACCTGAAGATCGCGGTGCAGATCAACAACCTGCAGGGCCAGCCGGATCTCGACACGCGCACGAACGAAGGCTACTACATGCTCCGTGGCGCGCACATCTCCGAGATCGACATCCTGACGTACCCCGACTGGATGTTCCCGGTGGTCAACCGCTACATGTTCCCGCTCGAAGGCCGCTACTTCGCCAAGGGCGGTGAGAAGTGCACGGACGAGCCGAGCGATGCCACGAAGTATCCTTGCGGTGTCAAGCCCGAGGATGGCAGCCCGGCGAAGATCCTGCAGGACCTGTACCTCAAGGCCCGCGACACGGCCACGGTCGAAGACCGACACAAGGTCGTCTGGGAAGCGATCGACGAGATCGTCAAGGACGGCCCGTTTGTGATCGGTATCGCCGGCGATCAGCCGATGCCCATCATCGTCAGCGACAAGATGAAGAACATCTATGACTATGGTGTGGTCGGCCCGTGGGCGCCCTCGACCCCCGGTAACCAGATTGCGGCTCTGTGGTGGATGGAGCAGTGATCTAGCGCGGTGAACGTGCCGGGTGGCAACACCCGGCACGTTTTCCATCCTTCGGCGGTCGGGCTCAGGCCCGGCCCCGCCGAAGATCGTCACATCGGCGCGGAGGAGGTCTGCATGCTCAATTACATCGTGCGGCGTTTGTTGTATGCGGCACTCATGATCGTCGTCATATCGTTTGTCAGTTTTGTCATTATCAAGTTGCCGCCGGGCGACTTCCTCACGCAAAAGCTGGCGCAACTTCGGGCGCGCGGCGACCGTAGCGCCGAGGGTCAGATCGAGACCTACCGTGTGCGTTATGGCCTCGATCGGCCGTTTCTCGAACAATACACGGGCTGGGCCCTCAACTTCCTGCGCGGCGACTTCGGCGAGTCGTTCGAGTTCGAACGACCGGTGAAGGACCTGCTCGGCGAACGCGTGTCGATGACCATCATCCTCGGCGTCGCCACGCTGATCGTAGTTTGGATCCTGGCCATACCTTTGGGCGTGTTCTCAGCCGTCAAACAGTACTCGTTAGGCGATCAAATCATCACCACGTTGAGTTTCATCGGTCTCGGCATGCCCGGGTTCCTGTTGGCGCTCCTGATCTTGTATTTCGCGATCACGGTCCTCGATGTCGAGGCAACCGGGCTCTTTTCGAAAGACTTTGTGGACGCGCCATGGAGCGTTGGGCGCGTGCTCGACCTGCTCAACCACCTCTGGATCCCGGCGATCATCAGCGCCATCACCGGCGTCGGTGGTCTGACGCGCATCATGCGCGGCAACCTGCTCGATACCCTGGGGCAGCCGTTCGTCGAGGCGGCCCGAGCGCGCGGCCTGGGCAACGGTTCGGTGATCTGGAAGCATGCGGTTCGGATCGCCATCAACCCGCTGATCGTCATCTTGGGCTCGGAAGCCATCCCGGGCATCATCGGCGGCACAGGCCTGGTGTCGGTCGTGTTGAACCTGCCGACGATCTTCCCGCTCTATATCGACTCGTTGCGGAAGCTCGATATGTACATGGCGGGTACCTGCATCGTCCTCATCGCGATCCTGACGCTGGTCGGCAACCTTTTGGCCGACCTGATGCTGGCCTGGGTCGATCCGCGCATCCGGCTCGAGTAGCCGACGTGACGTTCGCCGGAGCTCGCAGCGCAGATCGATGCAACGGGAGGTGACAACATGGCAGTCGCTGAACAAACAATGCCGATGCCCGTGAAGAAAGCCCAGGTCAGTCAGAGTTACTGGAGCCTGGTGTGGTGGAAGTTCAAGCGCAATCGCGTCGCCCTGTTGGGCGGCATCATCCTGGTGGCCCTGTATTTCTCGATGGGCGTGGTCCCGGAGTTCGTGGCGCCCTATGAGCTGGAGCATGCTTCGCAATTCACCGAAGCGGGGCCTCAGGCGGTCCATCTGTTCGACAGCACGGGCGCGTTCCGTGGGCCGTTCGTCTATGGCCTCGAGAAGAAAATCGACACCAAGACGCGTTCGCGCGTCTTCATCGAGGACCAGACCAAGGTCTGGCCGCTAGGTCTGTTCGTGCGGGGCGACAGCTACAAGCTGCTCGGCTTCATCCCGCTTGACCTGCATCTCTACGGCGTGGTCAGCGACGACCCCGATGCCCAGTACTTCGTCATGGGCACCGACGCGCTCGGCCGCGACTGGTTCACGCGCATCATCTACGGCGGGCGGCTGTCGCTGTTGATCGGCCTGCTCGGCCAGTTGATGCTCCTGTTCTTCGGCACGATCCTGGGCGTGGCTTCGGGCTACTACGGCGGTTGGGTGGATCAGGTGATCCAGCGCGCCACCGAGTTCCTCGGCGCGATCCCGGATATCCCGCTGTTCATGGCCCTGGCCGCCGCGATCCCCGTGTACTGGTCTCCGATCGCGGTCTATTTCATGCTGACGCTGATCCTGTCGTTCGTGCGCTGGGGCGGTCTGGCCCGGCAGGTGCGCGGCCTGATCCTGTCGTTGCGCGAGCGCGAGTACGTGCTGGCGGCCAAGAGCGCCGGCGCGGCCGACGCTCGCATCATGTTCCGCCATCTGCTGCCGGGCACCATGAGCCACGTCATCGTCATCGCGACGCTGGCGATCCCGGGCATGATCTTGGCCGAGACGACGCTGAGCTGGCTTGGCCTG
Source organism: Anaerolineales bacterium (assembly GCA_044224715.1). Taxonomy (GTDB): domain Bacteria; phylum Chloroflexota; class Anaerolineae; order Anaerolineales; family UBA6663; genus UBA6663. Next base: position 83,127 of record JBGAJV010000006.1, read on the forward strand.
GGGCTGCGTCCGCCGTTGACCAGTTGGGGCGTGCTGCTCCAGGACGCGGCTACGGTGCGCGCGATCCACAACACCCCGTGGGAGCTGTGGACCGTGCCCTTCATCCTGCTCACGGTGTTGGCCTACAACATGTTGGGCGACGGTCTGCGTGACGCCCTCGACCCGTACGGGACCCGGTAGGAGACTCGCGACATGACCCAACAAACACTCGAACCCCTGGTGGAAGTCGAGAACCTGCGCGTCGAGTTCGACGTACGCGCCGGCATCGTCAAGGCGGTGGATGGGCTCAACATGACCATCTATCGCGGTCGCACCCTCGGCGTGATCGGCGAGAGCGGTTGCGGTAAATCGGTGACGGCCCGCGCGATCCTGAACATGATCCCGAAGCCGGGCAAGATCGCAAGCGGCGAGATCCGGTACCATCGCCGGGCCAAATGGGTGCGCGGCGCCGCCGAGCAATCGAGCAAGACCGAAGTCATCACGATCAACGAGCTGCATCCGGACGGCGAAGTGATCCGCCAGATCCGCGGCGGCGAGATCGGCATGATCTTCCAGGAGCCGATGAGCTCGCTGACGCCCGTGTACACAGCCGGCACGCACATCGGCGAGGCGGTCAGCCTGCACCGTCTCTCAAACAAGAAGACGGTCGGGCAGCAGGTCGCCGACCAGGTCGCGGCCAATCGCAAGGTCGACGCCGCCGAAGCGCGCGAGATCGCGATTGAGATGCTGCATAAGGTCGGCATCCCGAAGCCGACCGAGCGCGTCGACAACTACCCGCACCAGCTGTCGGGCGGTCAGCGTCAACGCGTGATGATCGCCGTGGCGTTGTCGTGCGAGCCGACGATGCTCATCGCTGACGAGCCGACCACGGCCCTCGACGTCTCGATCGAAGCCCAGATCCTGGACATCATGCGCGAACTCCAGGGCTCGGTGAACATGGCGATCATGTTCATCACGCACAACCTGGGCGTGGTCGCGAACATGGCTCACGAGATCGTCGTGATGTACATGGGCAAAGCGGTCGAGCGCGCCACGGTCAGCGATCTGTTCTACAACCCCAAGCATCCGTACACCCAATCGTTGCTCAAATCGATCCCGCGTCTTGGGCAGAAGAAGGGCGGCGAACGGTTGGCTTCGATCTCGGGCATGGTGCCCGATCCGTTCCATCTGCCGACCGGCTGCGTCTTTCATCCGCGCTGCCCGCTGGCCATGAAGGGCAAGTGCGACAAGATCGAGCCGACCTGGCAAAAGGTCGACAACGATCATTGGGTCAGCTGCCTTCTGTATGAGGAGGTGGGAGCATGACGGCGAATGCACAAGCCCCGGCGGCGCCGGCGGCCGCCGCGCCCAACAAGAATCTGCTCGAGGTGCGTGGCCTCAAGAAGTACTTCCCGATCTACAAAGGCCTGCTCCGCCGCGTCGCGGGGTACGTCAAGGCCGTGGACGACGTCAACTTCTCCGTTCGCGAGGGCGAGACGCTCGGCCTGGTGGGCGAGAGCGGTTGCGGCAAGAGCACGGCCGGCCGCACGATCATCCGGCTGTACGAGCCGACCGGCGGCGAAGTGATGTTCAGGTCCAGGCTGCTCGGAAATGGCGAGGACAAGACCGTCAACATGCTCGATCTCAAGCCGGAGGAGATGAAGAAGGTCCGGCAAGAGATCTCGATGGTCTTCCAGGACCCGATCAACTCGCTCAACCCGCGCATGACCGTGTCGGATATCGTGGCCGAGCCGATGGTCATCCACGGCCAGAAGATCGGGCCCGAGACCGAATCCGTGATCGTGCGTCTGCTCGAGCGCGTCGGTCTGCGGCCCGACCACCTCAAACGCTACCCGCACGAGTTCTCGGGCGGTCAACGACAGCGCATCGGCATCGCCCGCGCGCTCTCGCTCAACCCGCGCCTGGTGATCTGCGACGAGCCGGTCTCGGCCCTCGACGTGTCGATCCAGGCGCAGACGCTCAATCTGTTGCAGGACCTGCAGCAGGACTTGAACCTGTCGTACATCTTCGTGGCGCACGACCTGAGCGTGGTCGAGCACATCTCCGATCGCATCGCCGTCATGTACGTGGGCAAGGTGGCCGAGCTGGCCAGCGCCGACGCGCTCTACAACGAGCCGCTGCATCCGTACACCGAGGCGCTGCTCTCGGCCGTGCCAAAGCCGGACCCGAAGGCGAAGTCGAATCGCATCGTCATGCAGGGCGACGTGGCCGACCCGTCGAACCCGCCGAGCGGCTGCTACTTCCATCCGCGCTGTCGCTACGCCAAGGACATCTGCAAGACCAAGGCACCGGAGTATCGAGAACTCAAGCCCGACCACTTCGTCTCGTGCCATCTGGCCGAGGAGTTGAAGCTGGAAGGGATCTAGTTCACCGCGCTCCTGCGCCGGGAAACGATGGGCCGTGTTGGTCGATCTGCGGCTGGCACGGCCCCTTCCATGTTTTTGGCAAGGAGGCTTTCCATGTTCATGGCACAGAACAACAGCGGGCGTGCGTTATCGTCCGTCCTGGCGATCGGTCTGTGGCTGGTTGCCACGGCCGGCGCCGTGGCTTCGATCTACTGGATCCGCCAACTCGTGCTGGGCGCGACCATGTTCTTCGGCGGCGACATCAAGACGGCCGAAGCGATCACGCCGCTGCTCGTGGCCTTTCTGGGTCTGGGTGCGACTGTCGTGATCATCGCGTCGACCGAATACCATCGCCGGCACTTCCTGGAAGCCGGGTCGTGGCGGCTGCTGGCCTGGATGATCGGCATCGAAGCTGCGTTGATGATCGCACAAACGACTCTGGTGGGCTTCTGAGGGAAGCCGAAGGGGGACGCAGGGGCATGTCAGAGTTGAAGTGGTGGCAGAAAGCCGTCTTTTACCAGATCTATCCGCGCAGTTTCGCGGATGGGAACGGCGACGGCATCGGCGACTTCGCCGGCATGATCGCCAGGCTCGACTACCTGAAAGACCTTGGGGTCGACGCGCTGTGGTTGTCGCCGCACTTCCCGTCGCCGCAGTTCGACGTTGGGTACGACGTGGCGGACTACACCGGCGTCGAGCCCGATTATGGCACGCTCGACGACTTCAAGCGCTTCCTCGACGGCGCGCACGAGCGTGGGATGCGGGTCGTCTTGGATCTGGTGCTCAACCACACCTCGGACCAAAACCGGTGGTTTCTTGAGTCGCGCCGCAGCCGCACCGATCCAAAGCGCGATTGGTACGTCTGGCGGCCCGCGAACCCCGTCAACGGAGGGCCGCCGAACAACTGGCAATCGGTCTTCGGCGGGTCGGCCTGGGAACCGGATCCGCAGACCGGCGAGTACTACTATCACTTCTTCTTCAAGGAGCAGCCCGACCTCAACTGGCGCAACCCGGAGGTCAAGGCGGCGCTGTGGGAGGCGGCGCGGTTCTGGCTCGATCTGGGCGTCGACGGCTACCGGCTCGACGCGATTGGCACGATCTATGAGGATCCTGCCATGCCCGATCATCCGGTGACCGAAGACCTGTCGGCGTTGCGGCGGGCGATCAGCCCGTTCTCGAGCGCGTCGGTCGAAGATCGCGAGGCCGCGATTGCCATCTATCGCACGATGTTCCAGCACCAGGAGGGCCGCGAAGAGGTCCATGACCTCATGCGCGACCTGCGCCGCCTGGTCGACGCGTACGACGATCGGGTGCTGATCGGCGAAACCGACGAGGTCAGCTTCTATGGCAACGGGCAGGACGAACTCCACCTGAACTTCAACTTCCCGTTGATCAACACGGCGCGGCTGACACCGGCGTGGATCCAGGCCAACCAGGCCGAACGGCTGGGCGCCTTGCCGGCCGGCGCCTGGCCGTGCAACACGCTTGGCAATCACGACCGGTCGCGGCTGATCAGCGTGTTCGGCGCCGGCGACCCCGTTCAGGACGCCGGGCTGGCTCGGGTCTGGCTCGCGCTGATGCTGACGTTGAAGGGCACGCCCTTCTTGTACAACGGCGAAGAGATCGGCATGAACGACTTCCTGCTCGCCGATCTGTCCGAGTTCCGCGACAACGTCGGCGTGTGGCTGGCCGGTCAGATCGCGGAGGAGGGCGCGTTCAGCCCGGCCGAGGTCGTGCGGCTCGCGGCTCAGTTCTCGCGCGATCGCTGTCGCACGCCGATGCAGTGGTCGGCCAGCGACAACGCGGGGTTCAGCCCGGCCGGCGTGCGCACGTGGTTGCCGGTCAACCCGAATTACGCCGACGGCGTGAACGTCGAGGCGCAACTGAGCGACCCTACGTCGTTGCTCGCGTACTACAAACGCCTGCTGGCGTTCCGCCGCGCGACGCCGGCCCTGATCGCCGGGGCTTACCAGGCCGTGCTGGCCGACGACGACGTCCTGGCTTTCACCCGCGACGTCGACGGGCAGACCTGTCTGGTCGTTCTCAATCTGTCGGCGAACACGCGCGTGTTACCCTTGGAGACCGTGGCCGGCGCGGCGCGCTGCCTGTTCTCCACCCATCATGCGGCCGAGGGCCGCGTCGCGCTGACGGAATTCGCCGTCGCGCCGTTCGAAGTCTTTATCGGCTCGGTGCCCGCCTGAGGGCGCACCGTTGCAGGTCGGCCGCTCGCCCGGCGAGCGCTGGCCACCCATAGAAAGGGCAAAGCCATGAGCGACATCAAGCAAACCGTGGGCTTCCTGGAGCGCGTGCCCTTGTTTCAGGGGCTGAGCACCCGCCAACTCGAGCCGATCGCACGACGCATGGTCGAGCGCTCGTACCCCGCAGGCGCGGCGATCGTGACCCAGGGAACCGGTGGCGAAGGATTTTTCGTCGTCGTCGGCGGCAAGGCCAGCGCCGTGCGCCAACGGACCGACGGTTCGAGCGCCGTTGTGAACACATTCAGGCCGTTGGACTTCTTCGGCGAACTGGCGTTGCTCGACGACGGGCTGCGGACGGCCTCGGTCATCGCGCAGGAACCGACCACATGCCTGTTGTTGACCCGCTGGGATTTCCTGGCCGCGGTGCGCGAAGACGTCGAAATGGCGATTGTCATCCTCCAGGAACTCGCGCGCCGCTTCCGCCGCGCCCTGGACACGCTCTAGCCTCGGACCGCGCGCGTTGTAAGAGAGGGCGCACCGGTTCGGCCGGGTGCGCCCTTACTTCTGTATGGGCAGTCTGACTTGTCCCAATTGCGGATATGCGTCGCCCGACGGCATGCGCTTCTGCGGCATGTGCGGAGCGCGGATCGCGTCAAGCTGCCCGCAATGCGAATCGCTCAATCCCCTGAACTTCAAGTTCTGCGGGACCTGCGGCGCGCGGCTGTCGACAACGGGCGCGGCATCGGCCGACCTCCCGCCGTTTGACCTCGAAGCGTTGTCGTATCGCCCGCCCGCGCCGCCACCGCTCGTGGGCGAACGCCGCGAAGTGACCGTCGTCATGACGGACGTCTCGAGCTCGACCAATCTACTCGAGCAACTCGGCACCGAAGCCTGGGTCGAGTTGATGAACCGGCTGCTCCACATCCTCGAGGGCGAAGTCCATCGCTTCGGCGGCGAGGTCGATCAGCTGCGCGGTGACGGCCTGATCGCGTTCTTCGGGGCCTCAAGCACGCACGAGGACGACCCCGAGCGCGCCGTGCTGACCGCGCTTTCGATGCAGAAGGCCGTCGCGCGTTTCTCCGAAGACCTGGCTCGCCGTCAGGGCATCACGCTGCACATGCGCATCGGCGTCGACACCGGCGAAGTCGTGGTGCCTGGCGTCAACGATCGCCGTGGCCGCGGTGACGAAGCCGGCATGGGCCGGGCCGTCGCCGTGGCGGCCCGTATGGAGGCCGCCGCCGAGCCGGGCACCGTGCTGGTCAGCGAGACCACGCAGCGTCTGACCGAAGCCCGCTTCGACTGGGAGGCGCTCGGCGCGCTCCAGGTCAAAGGCGTGCGAGATCCCATCCGGGTCTATCGGCCCATCGCGCATCGCGACGACGTCGCCGGCGCCCGCGGGCATGACTCGCTCCCGCTGACGATCTCGTTGATCGGCCGTGACGCCGAGTTCCACGCACTCAAGGAAGGCGTCGACGCCGTGCTCGCGGGCCGCGGGCGCATCGCGCTGCTCACCGGTGACCGGGGCACAGGCAAGTCGTTCCTGGTCAACGAGCTGCGCCGGTACTTCGCGCATTGCGGCGCACTGCGGCGGAACGACGGCGCTGCGAGCTCAGGCCCGAGCGGCACGCACACTTGGCTGGTCGGGCGCTGCCGGTCCTACCATCAAACCTGGCCCTTTGCCGTCTGGGTCGAGCTGCTGCACGATTGGCTGGGCACACGCGGCGCCGCGTCGCAAGAAAACACCCTCGAGCGCCTGACCACGGAGTGCCAGGCCCTGTGGGCCGACGGCTACCTCGAATTCTTCCCGTACCTCGCCCGATTGATGGGGCTGCCGCTCGAACCGGCCCTGCAAGAGAAGACCCGGCACCTTAGCGGAGAGCAACTTCGGCAACGCGTTTTCCACGCCGTTTCGACGTGGGTCGCGGCGCTGGCGGCCCGCGGCCCGCTCGTCCTCGTGCTGGCGGAAATGCAGTGGGCCGACGAGTCGTCCCTGCAACTGTTGCGCTACTGTCTGCCCGTCAGCGAGACCGAGGCGATGTTGGTCCTGGTCGTGTATGCGCCCGAGGTGGCCGCGCCGATCTGGGATTTTGCGCCGCAGGTCGAGAGCGAGTATCCACATCGCCTGATGCGCGTGGACCTTGGGCCGCTCGACGCCGAGCAGGCCCGCCGCTTGATGGTCGGGTTGGTCGGGCCGGAAGCCCTGCCGCAGACCGCGCAGGATCTGATCATGCAGGTGTCGGAGGGCAATCCCTACTTCATCATCGAGTCCGTCTATGGCCTGATGATGCGCGGCATCCTCGAACGACGCGAACCCGACGGTCCCTGGCGCCTCACGCGCCCGGTCGTCGGCGCGGACCTGCCGACGGGATCCCAACGGCTGCTGCTGGCCCGTATCGATCGGCTTTCGCTCGAACAGCGCCTGGTCGTGCAGGTCGCGGCCGTGATCGGCCCGGTGTTTTGGTACAACCTGCTTGACGCGTTGGTGGGCGATCCGGTCTCATTACGCGGAAACCTGGCGGCACTGCAGCGCGCGCAGTTGATCCAGGAAGAGGGCCGCGTGCACGGCCTGGGCATGCAGTATTCGTTCCGATCGTCACAGGTGCGCGAGGCCGCGTATGAGAGCCTGGTGCATGCCCAGCGCATCGAATTCCACAGGCGTGTCGCCAGTTATCTCGAGAACTCCGGCGAGGCCGAGTCGTTGCCCGGGATCTACGGCTTGCTGGCCCATCACTATCGCGGGGCCGGCGACCTGCGCAAGGAACTGTTCTACACGCTGCTGGCCGCCGAACAGGCGCGGCGGCTGTACGCGAACCCTGAGGCGCTTCAGCACTATACGCGCGCCGTGGAGTTGACCGATCGTATCGCGGCGGATACGTCGTTGGCGGCGCCGGAGCGCGCGCTGCTTTCGCAACGTTTCGAGATCCTGCGCGGCCGGCGCACCGTGCACATCGAGCTGGGCAAATTCAACGCCGCGGCCGAGGATTCGCGCGCGTTGCTGACGCTCGCCTCGCAGATGTCCGATGACGCCGCCTGGCGGATCGATGCGCTGCTCGCGCAGCCCGAGTTGTTCGAGCGCGATCGCCGCGGCGACACCGAGGCCGGGTTGAAGATCGCCTACGAGGCCCTGGGCCTCGCGCACGAACTGCACGATCGGCGGCGCGAGATGGAGTCCTGGATGGCCGTCGCCAACGCCCGGATGGCCCTTCACGATCCGGGCACGCGGGAGGCGGCCGAGCGCGCCCTCGATCTGTCGCGCGAGCTTGGCGACCTGCGCGCGGAGGTCGCGCTGCTGCTGGCGCTGGCGAGCGTGTACGGTCTAGACGACCTGCCACGGCACGAGGCGTATCTGCAGGAGGCCCTCGCAAAATCCGAGAGCCTCAACGACAAGGCCATGGAGGTGGCGTTGTTAGGCGCTCTGGGGGCGCAGTTCGAGCGCCGCGGCGATTACTACCGCCAGCTGACGGAGTTCGAGCGCCCGCGCGCGCGCCTCTGCCGTGAGATCGGGAACCGTCTCGAAGAGGGCAAGGCGCTGATGATGTGCGGCCAGATCCAGGGCCTGTATCTGGGCGACACCGAGACCGGACTGGCGCTCGAACAGGAGGCCGCCCAGCTCTGGGTCGAGCTCAGCGATCGATTGTTCCCGTTGTTGCGCATCGCGCAAATACAGACGGCGTTGGGCCGGTTCGAGGCTGCCGCGGAGGCTTTGGCGACGGCCGCGACGCTCAGCGAACGCAGCAATCGCAACTTCGGGCTGGCAGGGTTTCACCTTGTCTCGGCCATCCTCGACATCGCGCGCGGCGGGCGCGAGCGACTGCTTGAAGCGCTCGACCACTGCGAGCAGGTCAAACGTCTGGTCAGCGACAACCTGGTGTCGCGCCAATACTACATGGCGGCGTCGTGTCAGTCAGCGACGGCGCATCTGGCGCTCTCGCGCCTGCTCAGCGACGAACTCGAGCGACAGGCCCACGTGCGGGATGCGCTCGACGCTTCGAGCGCCGCGTTGTCGATTTACCGCGCGTTCGGTTTCACCCAGGTGATCGAATGTCTGGGCGAGGAGGTATTGCTTCGCCATAGCCAGGCACTGACGGCGGTGGGGCAGGCCGGCGAGGCCGCCGATTACCTGCGGCAGGCGCATGCCGAGATGCTGCGAAAGCTGGCTTTGATCCCGGCGGATAGCGCGCATCGGCGGCACTTTCTCGAAAATGTGCCGCTTCATCGCGAAATACGCACGGCCGTCGAAATCCGCGCCGAAGGTCCGGCCTGAACGTCATGAACAACAAACCTTTCGAACGTGATCGGCTGACGTGGCTGATGTACATCATGCTGGCGGCCGTCGCCTATCAGCAGGGCATCCTCGGTCCCCTGATGCCGTTTCTGCGCAAGTCGCTCAACATGAGCTACACCACAGGCGGGACGCTGGTCACGGCGATCGCGATCGGCATGATCGTGACGGGTCTGATCAGCGACCGGATCGCGCGGCGGATCGGGCGTCGGCGGTTGTTCTGGCTCGGTGCGGCGGGCTACGTGATCGGCGCCTGGGGGCTGGCGCTCAGCACGTCCTTTGAGTTCGCATTTGGGGCCGTCCTGTTTAGCAGCGCGGCCAGCGCCTTCATGATCGCGATCATCAACGCCGCGCTGTCGGATCGCCATCGGGAGAATCGCGCCCGCGCGCTTGGCGAAGCCAATGTGGCAGCCGCTTTCAGCGCGGCCGTGTCGCCCTTGCTGATCGGCCTCTTCCAAACGGTCGGGCTCGGCTGGCAATGGGCGCTCTTCCTTTCGTTCGGGATCATGGGCCTCATCGCCATAGTTTTTTTTGCGGTCCCGATCCCGGACGTACAGCCCGGCAGCGAGAGCGCGTCTGCCGGCGGTTCGTCGGCGTTGCCTGTGGCCTTCTGGGTCTATTGGCTGGTCGTGATCAGCGTGGTGGCGTTCGAGTGGTGTTTCGTCATCTGGGGCGCGGACTATCTGGTCGCGACGTTGGGATTTGAGCCGTCACTCGCGTCGTCGGCGATGGGTATCTATCTCGGCGCGGTCGTGCTTGGACGAGCCATCGGCAGCGTGCTCACGCGGCGTTGGGCGGCCACGACTATGCTGCCAGCCGCGATCGTGCTGGCCCTGATCGGCTTCCCGTTGTTCTGGCTGACGTCTTCGCCAGTGACCGTGCTGCTCGGATTGGGCATCGCCGGCCTGGGCGTGGCCAACCACTTCCCATTGACCTTGTCGATCGCCGTCGGCCAGGCGCGCGGCCAGACGACCGCCGCCAGCGCGCGGGTGTCGATGGGCGTCGGCGTCGCGATCTTCGCCGCGCCGCTGCTGCTTGGGCGCTTGGCCGACCAGTTCTCCATCCAGGCGGCGTACAGCATCGTGCCGATCATCGGCGCGTTCACGCTCGGCCTCCTGGCGATCGCATATCAGAAAGGCTGGCGATGAAGGCGCGTTGGGTCGAGACCAGCTGGAGCCGGCCGCTGGCCGAGGGCGCGCTCGTCCTGACGCTGGCGCTGTTGGCGCTGGCAGCCGTGATCTGCGTCGCGGCGCAGACGGCCAACATCGGGTTTCCGTACCAGATCGACTATGGCGAGGCGCCGCTTGTCGATCAGGCGGCGCGACTGGCGTCGGGCGAATCGATCTATCAGCCGGACTTGACCGCGCCGCCGTACACGATCTCCAACTATCCGCCGTTATACATGGCGACGCTCGCGGCCTTCGTGCCGATCGCGGGTGAGGCGTTCTGGCCGGGACGGCTCGTATCGGCCCTATCGGCGCTTCTGGCGGCCCTGTTCATCGGTCTGATCGTGTTGGAGGCGACCCGCGATCGCGTGGCCGCGGCGCTGGCCGCGCTGTTCTTGCTCGCCTGGCCGATCGTGGTGCTATGGTCTGGCCTGGCGCGGATCGATCTGTTGGCCCTGGCCCTGAGCCTGGCTGGCCTTTGGGCGCTCGTGCGTTGGCCCAAGAGCTGGGGCGGCCTGCTCGGCGGCGGCGCGCTGCTGGTCGCCGCGATCTATACCCGTCAGTCATATGGGCTGGCGGCGCCGGCTGCGGCGTGTCTTTGGATCTGGAGTGTTGCGGGCTTTCGGCGCGCGCTGATCCTGGGCGGTTTTGTCGCCGCGACAGCGGCCGTCCTCTTCGCCGTGGCTACAGCCTTGACCAGCGGCGGCTTTTACCTGCACATCGTCGCGGCCAATGTCAACGCTTTCAGCTGGCAGTCCGTGGGCTACCAGGCCCAATACATCTGGGACCTGGGCGGTCTACTGCTGATGCTCGGAGTCGGTTCGCTCGCGCTGATCCGGCGCTGGAACCCGCTCTACGCGCTCGCTGCCCCGTATTTGATCGGCGCGATGCTTTCGGCGCTGACCATCGGCAAGATCGGCGCGAACGTCAACTATCTGCTCGAGCTCTGCGCGGCGCTGGCGTTGGTTGTAGGAGTCGTGGTCGCGGCTGCCCATCGCAGCGGTGTGCTTGGGCCGGCGCGCTTCGGCCTGTACGCACTTCTGGCCTGGCAGGCGGCCACGCTGTTGGCCGGCACGTTTCTGCGTTTCCCTGGCGAGACACCGCAACGTCTTCGGGAACGAGCGCAGCTGCGCCAACTTGAACTGCTGGTCGCCGCGACCGATGGGCCGGTGTTGGCCGATGAACAGATGGGCATGGTCACGTTGGCCGGCAAGCGGCTGGCGTTGCAGCCGTTCGAGATGACGCAGTTGGCCGCCGATGGTCTGTGGGATCAACAGCCGCTGCTCGATCAGATCCGCTCCGGCACGTTCGACCTGATCATCCTCTACGACCGACCGTGGTTGAAGGAGCGCTGGACGCCCGAAATGTTCGCCGCGATCGATCAGGCGTATCGGTTGAGCGACGTGATCGCCGACAACCGCGTGTATCGCCCCTATCGAATCGAACCCTCGGGCGAAGCGACGGCATGCCCGGGCGCGCCCTGGCCGCTGCCGACCGCCGGGGATTTGGGCGTGCGCTGGGAGCAGGGGGCATTGACGCTCTTCGGACATGGGCTACAAAACAAGGTCGCCGTATCGGCGGTGGACGCTGGCGTCGTGCACCTGTTCTCGGATCGACCGGGCTCGGTCGCCATCCGCCACGCGGATCCGATCGCTCCGGGGGCGCAGGTCTGGATGGTCATCGATGGCCTGGCCGATGGAGCGGGTGCGGTATCCTTTGTGTCTGACACGTTTGAGGATGGAGCCACCCTTGCGCCGGGGACCGTGTTGGGTGCGCAGGGCTCCTGGAGCGGCAGACCGCAATTCGCCATGTGGGTCCACGCGCAGATAACGCTTGTGCGTGCGACTGCGGCGGGTGACCTGCCTGACCCAATACCAACCGATCAGATCCTGGATCCGGCGCCGTACTTTGGTCTCGATCTGTCTGCCGCCGGAACCAGCGTACACGCCCTGACGTGCCAACAACCATGATCCACGTCGAACACCTTACGAAAGATTATCAGCGCGTCAAGCGGCGCGAAGGCCTGTTTGGCAGCCTGCGGACACTCGTCCGTGCCGACTACCAGAACATCCGCGCCGTCAACGATATCTCGTTCGACATCGCGGAGGGCGAGCTCGTCGGCTATATCGGTCCAAACGGCGCCGGAAAATCGACGTCGATCAAGATGCTGTGCGGGATCCTGGTCCCCACCGGCGGACGCATCGAGGTCAACGGCCTTGTGCCGCACAAGAATCGCATGGCGAACGCGCGTCAGATCGGGGCCGTATTCGGGCAGAAGACCCAGCTTTGGTGGGACGTGCCCGTGATCGAGAGCTTGCGGCTCTTTCGCGATATCTACAAGGTCCCTGAGGCCCAGTACCGGCGCAATCTCGACATGTTCCGCGAGTTGCTCGACCTGCATGAATTCCAGGACGCGCCGGTGCGACAACTCAGCCTCGGGCAGCGCATGCGCGCCGACATGGCCGCCGCCCTGCTGCACAACCCCAGACTGCTCTTCCTCGACGAGCCCATGATCGGCGTCGACGTCGTGGTCAAGGACAGGCTGCGACATTTCATCCAGCAGGTCAACCGCGACCAGAAGGTCACGGTCATCCTGACGACGCACGACATGGTCGATATCGAGAAGGTCTGCTCGCGGATCATGATCATCGACCATGGCCAGATCGTCTATGACGGCGGCCTGGACCAGATCCGGCAGCGCTTTGGCACGGTCCGCACCCTGGTGGTCGAGTTCGAGGAGGAGGTGCCCGACTTCGAGGCCCCGAACGCAACCCTGGCCAAGACCGAGGGTCGGCGCAAGTGGTTCGCGTTCAATCGGGCCGAGACCTCGCCGTCGGTGCTGATCGCGCACATCAGTTCCCGCTACCCGGTGGCCGACCTGGCCGTCGAGGAGCCCGAGATCGAGGAGATCGTGCGCACGGTCTATCGGGGCGCCGGCGAGACCGATGCCGGACAGGGAGCCGCGGGATGAGGCTGTTCTGGTCCTTTACACGGCAGGCGTTCCACAACACGGTCGTGTACCGGGTCGAGTTCTGGATGCGTCTGGTGTCGATCCTGCTGGCGATGTACAGCATCCGCTCGGTCTGGTATGTGCTCTACTCGCAAAAGCCCGGCGCCTTCGGTCTGACTCTTCCTCAGATGGTCACCTATGGCGTGCTGGGCATGGCGCTGCACGCCTTCATCGACACCGGACCCGAGTGGTACATCGCGACCCAGGTGCGCACCGGCGCGATCGACACGGATCTGCTCAAGCCGCTCGACTTCCATTTCCACATGCTCGCGCGCCATCTGGGCGACATGCTCTTTGGATTGGGCGTGATGGCGCTGCCGACCTACGCGATCGGTTTCTTCGCATTTGGGCTTCAATTGCCTGCCGACGGCGCCGCCGCCGTGTTGTTTGCGCTCAGCCTGTTCCTGGGGTTCCTCGTGCAGTTCCATCTCGGGTTCCTCCTGGGCTCGATCGCGTTTGCGACGTTAGACATCCGCAGCATCGCCTGGGCGTACTTCGCCTTGATCTCGTTCTTCTCGGGGCAGATCGTGCCGCTGTGGATGCTGCCCGACCCCGTCCGGGTCGTGGCCGAGATCCTGCCGATGCAGGCCGTGTACTACATCCCGGTATCGATCTACATTGGGACGTTTTCGGGACTGGCCGCCTGGAGCGCGCTGGGGTTTCAGGCGCTCTGGGCGATCGCTCTGGCGCTGTTGGCGCGTTTCATCTGGCGCGGCGTCCACCAACGCCTGATCGTCCAGGGGGGCTGACCGTGAACGCCTTCAGCCTCTACCTGCGACTGGTACGGATCGCGCTGAAATCGCGGCTGCAGTACCGCGCCGACTTCATCACGGGCGTGATCGGCGTGATCGTGTTGAACGTGGTCAATATCGCGCTGATCGGCATCCTGGTGACGCGCTTCTCGGACCTCAACGGTTGGACGGTCTGGGAGGTGGTCTTTCTGTACAGCCTGTGGATCCTCGGCCACAGCCTGTTCAGCATGTTCTTCTGGCACATGCGCACACTCGAAGATTACCTGGTGCAGGGCACGTTCGACCAGTTTCTACTTCGACCTGCCAGCGCCTTTGTCATGTTCCTGGGTCGGGAAGTGCAGTACCTTGGCGTCGCTGACTTCGCCATCGGGATCGGCGGCATGAGCCTGGCCTATTCGAATCTGCACCTGAACTGGGCGCCGACACAATGGGCTTTCCTGGTGCTGGCCGTCCTCTCCGGAACGCTGATCGAGATGACGATCACGCTCATCATCTCGAGCGTCGCGTTCTGGACCGGGCGGTCGCGACGGGCGAACAGCCTTGTGATGCAGGTCAACGTAATGGTGCAGTACTACCCCGTCGACATCTTCGGCGCCGTGTTCCGCGTCCTCGTGACCAGCGTGATCCCGGTCGCTTTCATGAACTACTACCCGGCGCTGATGCTGCTCGGAAAACTCGACCGGATCGGTGATTGGTGGCCGCTGGCGTACATTTCGCCGCTGGTGGCGTTGGCGATGGTGGCGCTGTCGGCCGGCATCTGGCGGCTGGCGCTGCAGCGATATTCCAGCTCGGGCGGGTGACGGCTCCCGACTTGACCTGGCACGGGCCGCGTGTGTACCTACTTCAAGGAGTGTGTCATGTCCGCAGACAGTGCGAAAACCCACTGGTGGCAGACCGGCGTGATCTATCAGATCTACCCGCGCAGTTTTCAGGATAGCAACGGCGACGGCGTCGGCGACCTGGCCGGCATCGTGTCGCGGCTCGACTATGCAAAAGACACGTTGGGCGTCGACGCGATCTGGCTCTCGCCGTTCTATCCGTCGCCCATGGCCGACTTCGGCTACGACATCTCGGACTACTGCGACGTGGATCCGATCTTCGGCGATCTGGCGACGTTCGATCGCCTCGTCGATGAGGCTCACAAACGCGGCCTCAAAGTGATCATCGACTATGTTCCGAACCATACGTCGGACCAGCACGCCTGGTTCGTCGAGTCGCGCGCCTCGCGTGACAACCCGAAGCGCGATTGGTACATTTGGCGAGATCCTAAGCCCGACGGCAGCCCGCCCAACAATTGGGGCGCCTTCTTTGGCGGTCCGGCCTGGACGCTCGACCCGACGACCGGCCAGTACTATCTGCACCAGTTTGTAGCGGAGCAGCCCGAGTTGAACTGGCGCAACCCCGACGTCGTCAGGGCCATGTGCGACGTGCTGCGGTTCTGGATGAAGCGCGGCGTGGATGGCTTCCGCATGGACGTGGTGGGTCTTCTGATCAAGGACGCCGAACTGCGAGACAACCCGCCGAACCCGAATGCACCCGCCGACCTCCCACCAAACGACATCTTCGGACGACAGCTTCATGTCTACACCGAGGACCAGGACGAGGTCCACGACCTGATCAAACGGATCCGCGCCACGCTCGACGAGTTCCCGGACCGGGTGGGTATCGGCGAACTTTGGGGCGAGTTGCCGCGCTGGGTCAGGTACTACGGCGAGAACGGCGATGAACTGCAGTTGCCTTTCAACTTTCGTCTGATCTGGCTGCCGTGGTCGGCGGAGGCAATGTGCGGCTCGGTCGCCGCGCTCGAGGCCGCCGTGCCGGCCTTCGGCTGGCCAAACTACGTCCTTGGCAACCACGACCAGCCTCGTCTCGTGACGCGCTATGGCGGGCTCGCCCAGGCGCGAGTCGCCGCGCTCATGCTGCTGACGCTGCGCGGCACGCCGACGTTGTACTACGGCGACGAGATCGGCCTCGAGAACGGCGTGATCCCGCCGCACAAGATCCAGGACCCGCAAGGCGTCAATCTCGGCGCGCATCGCTCGCGCGACGTGGCGCGGACGCCGATGCAGTGGGACCCCGGCGCGCAAGGGGGGTTCTCGAGCACCGAGCCCTGGCTCCCGGTCACGGCTGATGTGGCGACACGCAATGTCGCCGCGCAGCTGGCCGATCCCGACTCGATCCTCAACCTCTATCGGCGTCTGCTCGCCGTGCGCCGCGCCAGTCGCGCTTTGAAGCTCGGCTCGTATCGGGCTCTGGCGACACCGAGCGGCGTGTTCGCATACTTGCGCGAAGTCGACGGTGAGCGCGTGGTCGTCGTGCTGAACTTCACCGGAAAACCCGTGCGGGTCGCGCTCCCGGACGTCGGGCGCGGTCGGATCGCCGTGGCTACCTCGATCGCGCGCACCGGCGACGTCGACCTCGGCACGCTCGAACTCAACGCCCATGAGGGTCTGGTCATCACCCTATGAGACTTCTGCGTCATCCCTCGAACCCGCTTCTGCTGCCTGATCCGACGTCGGATTGGGAGACCTACAACGTCTTCAACCCATCGGTCATCCATCACGGCGGACTGTTCCACATGCACTATCGCGCCCAGGGGCTGGATTGGATCAGCCGAATCGGGTACGCCGTCAGCGCCGACGGCGTGACGTGGAACCGTCTACGCCGACCTGTGCTTGGGCCGATCGACGATCTCGACGCGCGCGGTCTCGAAGATCCGCGTGTCACCGAGATCGACGGCCGGTTCTACATGTGCTACACCGCTTACGGGTCGCGGTATTTCGGCACGGGCACGCCGACCCACGCCGGCGGCGGCGTCACGCCCATGATCGCCGTCAGCGACAATCTGATCACGTGGGAGCGGGTGGCGTCGATCGTGCGCGGCGAGGATAACAAGGATCACGTCCTGTTCCCGCGCAAGGTCAACGGTCGGTACGTGGCCTTCCATCGCCGGCCGCCGCAGATCTGGATCGCCGAGAGCGAAGACCTGGTGACCTGGCCCGAAGCGCACATGCGCCCGATCTTTGGGCCGCGTCCCGACGGCGCCGACTGGGATGAGAAGCGCGTCGGCGGCAACGCAGCCCCAATCGAGACCCAGCACGGTTGGTTGATGCTGTACCACGCCTACGACAACAACCATGTGTATCGTCTGGGCGTCTGTCTGCTGGATCTCGAGGATCCGACCCGCATCATCCATCGGCCCAAGGACTTCATCCTCGAGCCAAGCGAGTTGTGGGAGCTGCGTGGCGACGTTAAAAACGTCGTCTTCTCGTGCGCCAACCCGGTCGTCGACGGCCAGGTGTATGTGTACTACGGCGGCGCCGACCATGTCGTCGGCCTGGCCACCTGTACCTTGAGCGACCTCGTGACGTTTGCCCGCCAAGGGTGACGTCGACATGCCGACCATGAGCGAACTCTGGACTGTGACCGAAACGGCCTTCGAGCCAAAGCAGCAACATCACAAGGAGACTGTATTCAACATCGGGAACGGGTATCTCTCCACGCGTGGGACCTTCGAAGAGGGCTTCCCGCGAGAGCATCGTGCCACCTTCCTCCACGGCGTTTTTGACGCCGTGCCGCTGGTCGTGACCGAGTTGGCCAACGCGCCCGACTGGGTCTCGCTGGTCGTCTTCCTCGGCGGCGAGCGGTTTTCGCTCGACACGGGCGTCGTGGAGGCCTATGAGCGTCGGCTCGACCTGCGCACGGGTCTCCTCACCCGCGCGGTGCGCTGGCGCTCGCCGGCCGGGCTTGTGGCGACGCTCACGTTCGAACGCTTCACGTCGTTGGCCGACGAACACCTGGCGTACGTGCGCTGCACCGTGGTCCCCGAATTCGCGGGCGAGGTCGAGTTTCGCGGCGCCCTCCTCGGCTCGCCCGACAATGAGGGTTTCGCGCACTGGCTGCGGGTTGGGCAGGGCGCTCAGGCTGCGTCCGACGGCGGCGCGCCGATCGCCGTGCTGCAGGCCCGAACGCGCTCGTCGGGCATCGAGTGGGCCGCGGCGATGCGCCTGGTCGGCACAGCCGGTCGTCGCCTGACCGCGGCCTATTGGGACGCCGACAACGCCCCGACCCTGGTGGCGCGTTACAAAGCCGTGCCCGGCAAGCCCGTCCAGGTCGAGAAGCGGGTGGCGCAGTACACGTCCCGCGACAGCGACGCCGACGACGTACCGGCGGCAGCGAAGGCGAAGGTCGCTGCCGCGCCCGGCTGGCGCGAGGCGCTCGCCGACAGTGCACGGGTCTGGGAAGGCGAGTGGGCGCGCACCGACGTCGTCATCGAGGGCGATGATGAAGCCCAGATCGCGATGCGTTTCAACCTGTTTCAGATGCTCGTCGCCGCTCCCCGGCACGACGACCGCGTCAACATCGGCGCCAAGACCCTGTCCGGTTTCGGGTATCGCGGCCACGCGTTCTGGGACACCGAGATCTTCATGCTGCCGCTGTTCACCTACACGGCGCCGCATATCGCCCGCAATCTGCTGAACTACCGTCATCGCAACCTGCCGGCCGCCCGCGCCAAAGCGCGCGGCAACGGGGTCGAAGGCGCGCAGTTCCCGTGGGAGAGCGCCGACACCGGCGAGGAAGTGACGCCTTCCTGGCTGCCGCACTTCGCCGACCGGAACAAGCTCGTGCGGATCTGGACCGGCGACATCGAGATCCATATTTCGAGCGACATCGCCTACGCCGCGCACCAGTATTGGCTTGTCACCGGCGACGACGCCTGGTTCGCCGAAAAGGGCGCCGAGCTCGTCCTGGACACCGCGAAGTTCTGGGCCGCGCGCGCCGAATGGAACGCCGAAGAGGAGCGCTACGAGTATCGCGACGTGATCGGGCCGGACGAATACCACGAACACGTCGACAACAACGCGTACACCAATCGGTTCGCTCAATGGAACCTCGAGACCGCGTTCGCCGTGCTCGACTGGCTGCGCGCGCATGCGCCGGACCGGGCGGCGGCTCTTTCGGCTCAACTGGATCTAGGCCCCGAACGGCTGGCGCACTGGCGCGACGTGATCGATCGCATGCACCTCCACGTCGGCGAGGGCGGCCTGATCGAACAGTTCGACGGCTACTTCAGGCGTCAGGACGTCGACCTCGTGGCGCTGGAACCACGCACGCGCTCGGTCCAGGAGATCTTCGGCATCGAAGGCTGCAACGAAACCCAGATCCTCAAGCAGCCCGACGTGCTGATGATGCAATTCCTGCTGCGCGATCACTACACCGACGCCCAGATCCGGGCTAACTACGCTTATTACAACCCGCGGACAGATCACACGTTCGGGTCGTCGCTTGGACCGTCGATCCAGGCGATCGTGGCCTGCATGATGGGTGATCCGGACGGCGCCTACGAGCACTTCATCCGCGCGGCGCGGGCCGACCTGCGCGATGTCCGGGGCAACGCCCGCGACGGCATCCATGGCGCGTCGGCGGCCGGAACCTGGCAGGCCGTCGTCTTCGGGTTCGGCGGCCTGCACGTCGGACCCGACGGCTGGACCGTGTCTCCGCGTCTGCCGAAGGGCTGGACTCGGCTGGCCTTTACGTTCTGCTATCGAGGTCAACAACACCACGTCGACCTGCGCCCGGAGGTGGCATGATGTTGCGACCGTTCGTGCACTTCACGCCTGCACGATACTGGATGAACGACCCGAACGGCTTGGTCTTTCACGCCGGCGAGTATCACCTGTTCTATCAATACAACCCCTTCGCCGATGTGTGGGGACACATGAGCTGGGGGCACGCCGTGAGCCGCGACCTCGTGCGCTGGGAGCACCTACCGGTGGCTCTGACCGAAGAAGACGGTGTGATGATCTTCAGCGGGTGCGCGGTCGTCGACCGGGATAACACGAGCGGTTTTGGCGCGCCTGGCGCGCCGCCACTGGTCGCGATCTACACAGGTCACACGGATCAAGAGCAGCACCAGAACATTGCGTATAGCCGCGATCTTGGCCGCACGTGGACCAAGTACCCGGGCAACCCCGTGGTCGCGATCGGCTCGCGCGAGTTCCGCGATCCCAAGGTGATCTGGCACGCGCCGACGCGTCGCTGGATCATGATCACGGTGCTCGCCGACCGGCACCAGGTGCGCTTCGACGGCTCGCCCGATCTGATCCACTGGGAGCACCTGAGCGACTTCGGGCCGTTTGGCGCCGAGGACGCGGTCTGGGAGTGCCCTGACCTGTTTCCGATCGCCGTCGAGGGTAGCCCGGACGAAACCGTCTGGGCCATCAAGGTCGACGTGTGTCGCAGCGTCGGCGCGCAGATGATCTTTGGCTGTTTTGACGGGCGCTCCTTCACGCCGCTCACGCCCGAGGCCCGCGCTTGGCGCGTCGATCACGGCGTCGACTTCTATGCCGCGCAATCCTGGAGTGATGTGCCCGATGGTCGGCGGATCTGGATCGCGTGGATGAACAGCTGGAACTACGCCAATCAGACGCCCTCCACGGGCTGGCGCGGCGTGTGTTCGATCCCCCGAGAGGTGATCGTGCGTCGCACGCCCGATGGGCTGCGACCCGCGCAGCGGCCGGTCCCCGAGCTGCAGGCCGCGCGGGCCGCGGGTGTGCGCCTCGACCTGGCCGACGTCGACGAGGCGAATGCCGCGTTGGCCGCCCTGGATCCGCATCCGGCGCTCGAACTGATGCTCACGGCCGACGTCGGCGCGGCGAAGCGCATCGGGCTGCGGATCCGTCACGGGCAGGCCGAAGTGACCGAGATCGTCTGCGACGTCGCGGCCCGCACCTTGAGCCTGGATCGACGCCGATCGGGTGAATCGGGCTTTTTCGACGGCTTTGCCGCGGCTCACACGGCGCCGTTGAGCCTCGATGGCGGCCGGCTCACGCTGCATGTGTTCCTGGATACGTGCACGGTCGAGGTGCTCGCCGACGACGGGCTCGTGGCACTTTCGGACCTGGTCTTTCCGCAGGACGCCCTGATGTCGTTGGAACTCTTCGCCGATGGCGAGCCCATGATCCAATCGCTTCGTCTCTGGACCCTGCACTCGCTTTTTCCGGATTGATCACGCGGCGGCGATCTGCCCGGAGCGGGTCGCTGTCGCCGGGAACCACAGATGGCTAACCTTCGTCGCGCCTTCACGATCTGTCTGACCGTCGCGCTTCTGGTTGCATGTGCCGCGCCGCCGGCGCCTGCGACGCCGACCCGGCCTCCAGCCACGGTCACGAGCCTGCCACCCACCACGGTGCCCGCCACGACGACGGCCGTACCCACGCCCGCGCCCACAGTCGCGCCGACTGTGACGGCAGCGCCGACAATGCCCGCGCCTGAGCCGACCGTCGCGCCCGTCGCCGTCGGCGCCGTAGGGGCGGGTCTTCCGGCGGGGACAAACGGCATGCCCTGGTGGAACGACACGGTCTTCTACGAGATCTTCGTGCGCAGTTTCTACGACAGCAACGGCGACGGCGTCGGGGACCTGCGTGGAATCACCGAGAAGCTCGACTATCTCAACGACGGCGACCCGACGACCACGACCGATCTGGGCGTAACCGGGCTTTGGCTCATGCCGATCTTCTCGTCGCCGTCCTACCACGGCTACGACGTTCTCGACTACTTCACGATCAATCCCGACTACGGCACGGCCGACGACTTCAAGGAATTGATGGCCGAGGCCCACAAGCGCGGCATCCGGATCGTGATCGACTTCGTGCTCAATCACACCTCGAACCGCAATCCGTGGTTCGTCGCCGCGCAGGACCCCAAGTCCGAATACCACGACTGGTACATCTGGAAGGAGCAGAGCCCGGGGTTCGCCGGGCCCTGGGGCGAGACCGTCTGGCAGTACGCAGGCGCCTCGTCCGGCGGATATTACTACGCCGTCTTCGACCCCGGCATGCCCGACCTCAATTACACGAACCCGGCGGTCAGTCAGCAGATGCTCGAGGTGGCGGGCTTCTGGATGGACGAGATGGGCGTCGACGGCTTCCGCCTCGATGGCGCCCGATACCTCATCGAAGACGGCCGCAATCTGGCCGACACCGGCCCGACGCATGACTGGTACGCGTCGTTCCGCGAGTTCTACAAGGCCATCAACCCCGAGGCCGTCGCCATCGGTGAAGTCTGGACCAAGAACAGCGACGTCGCGCCGTACGTGCAGGGCGACGAGCTCGACCTCGCGTTCAACTTCGACATGGCGGCGGGCTTTCTCAAGGCGGCGAAGTCGGGCAAGGCGATCGACGCCAATACCCAGATCCTGCTCGCCAATCAACTCTTCAAGCCGGGTCAGTATGCGACGTTCCTGTCGAACCACGATCAAGACCGTGTGCTGTCGCAACTGCTGGGCGACACACCCGGGACTCGGATCGCCGGTGTGTTGTTGATGACGGCGCCGGGTGTTCCGTTCGTCTATTATGGCGAGGAACTGGGCATGCGCGGCGCGAAGCCCGACGAGAAGATCCGGTCGCCCATGCTCTGGTCGAACGATGTCAACGCCGGCTTCACGGGCGGCTCGCCCTGGCAGGCCGTCAATACGGAGTTCGACAAGAAGAACGTGGCGCTGCAGTCGGCGGATCCGACGTCGACCTGGTCGCTGTACCGCGACCTGATCCGATTGCGCACCGAGCATGTGGCGCTGCGCCTCGGTGACGCCCTGGTGGTGGGCACGGATGATCCCGGCGTGTACGCATTGCTGCGGTCGACACCCGACGAGATCGTGCTGGTGATCATCAACCTCACCAAAGATCCGGTCAATCGCTTCACGCTCACGCTCGATGAGGGCCCGCTGACCGGCGCGTACGCGATCGCGCCGCTCCTCGGCCAGGGCGACTTCTATGCGCCGACGCCCAACGCCGTTGGCGGTTTTGACGCGTATCAGCCGGTCGCCGAACTTGCGCCACAGACGGCCTATATCGTGCAGTTGCAGCCGGCGCCCTGATCGGTAGAACAGGCGAGGACCTATGAAACGCCACACCTTCATCAACCTGGCGCGCTGGGCGGCCGCCCTCGGCCTAACGGTCGCGGCGGGCCCGCGCGCACTCGTGCTGGCCCAGGCCGATGGCCCGAAGTCGATCTCGATCCCGGGATCGTTCCAGGCCCAGCTGGGCTGCGCTTCAGATTGGGCGCCAGACTGCGACAAGACGGCATTGACGCTCGACGCCGAGTCGGGTTATTGGACCGGCACGTTCGACCTAGCGGCCGGAGCTTACGAATACAAGGTGGCCGTCGACGGCACCTGGGACGTCAACTACGGCGCTGGCGGGCAGGCGAGCGGCGCCAACATCGGACTGAAGCTTGACGCGGCCGGCCCGGTCACGTTCCTATATGACCCCGCGACCCACTGGGTGGCCGACGGCGTCGGCGCGCCGATCGTCATTGCCGTGGGCGACTTTCAGGAAGAGCTTGGCTGCAAGGCCGACGACCGCCCGGCGTGTCTCCGTGCCTGGCTCGAGGACGCGGACGGCGACGGCGTCTTCACGTTCGCGACGGACGCTCTCCCGGCTGGTTCGTACACCACATCGTTGTTGGTCAACGGCGCGGCGGCCAAGGGCGTATCAATCGACTTCAAGGTGGCCGCCGACGGCGACACGACGTCGTTCTCGTTCGACCTGGCGCCCGGCGTGGCCAGTGTACAGAAGGGCGCCCCGATCGCCCGCGCGCCCCTTGTCAAGCCGCCGGACCGGGTGGTCGTTCCGGGCACGATCCAGAGCAAGCTCGGCTGCCCAGGTGACTGGCAACCCGAATGCGACGACACAGCGCTGACGTTGAGCGATGTCGACCAGATCTGGCGGGGCTCGTTCGACATCCCGCTCGGCGACTATGAGTACAAGGTCGCGCTCAACGGCAGTTGGGACGAGAACTACGGCGGCCTGGCGCAGCGCAATGGGCCCAACATCCCGCTCAAGCTGGCCGCGGCGACCACGGTGCGGTTCTATTACGATCACACGACCCACTGGGTCGCCGATAGCGTCAACGCGACCATCGCCGGCGTGATCGGCGACTTCCAAACCGAATTGGGCTGTCCGACCGATTGGCAGGCCGGTTGTTTGCTGAGTTGGCTGCAGGACCCGGATGGCGACGGTGTTTACACCTTCACGACCTCGGCGCTGTCGGCCGGCGAGTACCAGGCAAAAGTCGCCCTGAACGAAAGCGACAGCGACGTGTACGGCAAGGACGGCGCCCGAAACGGCGCGGGCATCACCTTCGAGGTGCCCAAGGATGGACAGGTGATCTACTTCGGCTACGACCCGGCTTCGCATGAGTTGACGATCGGAACCAAGGGCGGTCCGAAGGGCAACCTCGGCGCCGCCCGGGCCTATTGGGCCGCGCGGGACGTCATCGCCTGGAAGATCCCGGCGCCTGCGGCCGGCACCACCTTCTGGCTGCATTACGCGCCGCAGGGCGGCCTGAAGCTTGGCCCCGACGGAATCGAAGGCGGCGACGCGATCCAGCTGAGCTACTTCGACTCGAAGGTGCCGATCGACATCTTCGCCAAGGCCCCGTACCTGAGCGGATATAGCTCGCTCAAGCTGGCGGCGGCCGATCTCGACAAGGTGCCGGATCTGCTCAAGGGTCAGGTTGCCGTGTCGATGCGCGATGCGACTGGCCAGCAGCTCGACGCGACGTCGCTGCAGATCGCGGGCGCGCTCGATGATCTGTATACGTACACCGGCCCATTGGGCGTGACGTTCGATGGCGACGTCCCAACGTTCCGGCTATGGGCGCCGACGGCGACCGACGTCGGCCTCCACGTCTACGCCGACGCCACGACGAAAGTCGATACGGTCGTGCCCATGACCTGGGACCCGGCGACGGGTGTCTGGTCGATCGTCGGCAAGCCCGAGTGGAAGGGCCGATACTACCTGTACGACGTCAGCGTCTACGTGCCGCGCATCGGCGAGCCCACGCACAACCTCGTCACCGACCCTTATTCGTTGAGCCTGTCGACGAACAGCGCGCGCAGCCAGGTCGTCGATCTTCAGGATGCGACGCTGCAGCCTGAGGGCTGGGCGGACGTCGCCAAGCCGCCGCTGGAAGCGCCCGAGGACGCCGTGATCTACGAGTTGCACATCCGCGACTTCAGCGTCTCGGACCTCACCGTGCCCGAGGCGCTGCGGGGCACGTACCTGGCGTTCACCCAGGCGGAGTCGGCCGGCATGCGGCACCTGCAGTCGCTGGCCGAGGCCGGGCTGACTCACATTCACCTCCTGCCGGCCTTCGACATCGCCAGCGTCGACGAAGATCGCTCGGCCTGGCAATCCGTCGACGCCGCGGCGCTCGAGGCGCTCGCGCCCGATTCGGCCGGGCAGGCGGCCGCGGTGTCCGAGATCCGCGACAGCGACGGCTTCAATTGGGGCTACGACCCGTACCACTACACCGCGCCCGAAGGCAGCTACGCGACCGACCCGAACGGCTCGGCCCGCGTCCTTGAGTTCCGCTCGATGGTGGCGGCGCTCAACCAGACCGGGCTGCGCGTGATCATGGACGTGGTCTACAACCACACTACCGCCAGCGGGCAGGATCCGCATTCGGTGCTCGACAAGATCGTGCCCGGCTACTACCACCGCCTCAACGCCGATGGCCAGATCGAGACCAGCACCTGTTGCCAGAACACGGCGACCGAGCACGCCATGATGGAAAAGCTCATGATCGATTCGCTCGTCACCTGGGCCACGGCCTACAAGGTCGACGGGTTCCGCTTCGATCTGATGGGGCACCACATGCGCGAGAACATGGTGCATGTCCGCGAGGCGCTCGACGCGCTGACGCTCGAGAAGGACGGCGTCGACGGCCAATCGATCCTGGTCTACGGCGAAGGCTGGGACTTCGGCGAAGTCGCCAAGAACGCCCGCGGCGAGAATGCCACGCAACTCAACATCGGCGGCACCGGGATCGGCGTGTTCAACGACCGGCTGCGCGACGGCGCCCGCGGCGGCGGCCCGTTCTCGGGGCTACAGGAACAGGGCTTCATCACCGGCCTCTCCGACGATGTCAACGATAGCGATCAGGGCAGCGCGCAAGACCAGGCCAATCGATTGCTCAAGTACGGGGATTGGATCCGGCTTGGCCTGGCCGGCAACCTGGCCGACTTCGCCCTGGTCGATCGAATCGGCCAGACCGTGAAGGGCGGCACAGTCGACTACAACGGCTCGCCCGCGGGCTACACACAGGATCCGCAAGAGAACGTCATCTACGTCTCGGCGCACGACAACGAGACCCTGTTCGACGCGATCCAGTTCAAGGCGCCGGCCGACGCCTCGATCGGCGAACGGGTGCGGATGCAGAACCTCGGTAACAGCCTGGTGATGTTGGCGCAAGGCATCCCGTTCTTCCACGCCGGCGACGATCTGCTGCGCTCGAAATCCGGCGATCGCAACAGCTACAACTCCGGCGATTGGTTCAATCACCTCGACTTCAGCTATGCGTCGAACAATTGGGGCGTGGGTCTTCCGCCGGATTCGCAGGGCCGCGCGGCCGTCCTGGCGCCGCTGTTGGCAGACCCGGCGCTCAAACCGACGCAGGCGGACATCGAGGCCGCCGCGACCGCGTTCCGCGAGATGCTACAGATCCGGCGCAGCTCGCCGCTCTTCCGCTTGCGCACCGCCGCCGACGTCTCTTCCGATCTGACGTTCCTCAACACCGGCCCTGAGCAGGTCCCGGGTCTGATCGTCATGGTCCTGACCGACGCGACCAACGTCGATCCGACCTACGACCGAATCGTGGTGTTCTTCAACGCCAATCGCGCGGCAATCGACTTCGCGGTTGCGGAGTGGGGCGGCGCCCCGTTTGCGCTGCATCCGGTGCAACGTGCCTCGGCTGACGCGATCGTGCAGGCGGCCGGTTTCGATGCGGGCGCAGCCGTGTTCTCGGTGCCGGGCCGCACGACAGCCGTGTTCGTCCTCAGCGACGCCGACGCAGCGGCCTTGCCGACGCCGGCAGCCACGGCTCTGCCGGCCACGGCCACCGTGCAGCCGTCCGAGACGCCAGCGCCGCCGCCGGCGACGCCAGGGCCCGCGGCAACCCAGGCGCCGGCCACGACTGGTGGTTGGGGCAACGCTGGACCGATCGCGCTGGCGGTCGCCGTCGCGGCCAGCGTCGTCGGCGCGCTCTACCTCGTCAACCGGCGCAGACGCCCGCGCTGATCGAACCATTGCTCGACGAAAAACGACCCGGACAACGCTGTCCGGGTCGTTTCGTTTGCCTGTTCGTTGCGGGACGACTAAGCCCGCCGATCGGCCGCGACGTCGATGTCGACCGCGTCGTTCTTGAGCTCGGCTTCGCGTTGCGCGGCGGCGACGGCCTTGGGCAGCACCTTGATGAAACGCCCGGCGCCGGAGCCCCAGTGGGCCACCAGCGCGGCGGCGATCTCGCTACCGGTCAACTCGGCGTGGCGTTGCACGCGCGCGCGCAGCTCGACGAAGTCGTCCTTGCTGGGGATCTGGATCTCGACCAGGTCCTGGTTGATGCGCTTGCGCGCCCAACCGTCATCGAGCACATAGGCGGTGCCGCCGGTCATGCCGGCCGCGAAGTTGTGCCCGATCGCGCCGAGGATCACGACCGTCCCGCCGGTCATGTATTCGCAGCCGTGGTCGCCGACGCCCTCGACGACCGCATCGGCGCCGCTGTTGCGTACGGCGAACCGCTCGCCCACGCGTCCGGCGATGAAGACCTCGCCGCCCGTCGCGCCGTACAACACCGTGTTGCCGGCGAGGAAGGGCGTGTATTCATACTGCGCTTCGCGCGGCGCATGGATGACGATGCGCCCGCCCGTCAGACCCTTGCCGACGTAGTCGTTGGCGGCCCCCGCCAGCGTCAGGTGGATGCCGGGGACGCTCCAGGCTCCGAACGATTGCCCGGCCTGGCCGCGCAGGCGGACGTCGAGCACTTCGCCGCCCTTGCCGTTGCCGCCCGCCAGATCGGTGCTGGCGTGCAGGCCCGCGTCGCCGAAGCGCCGGGCGATCGCGCCAGCAAGCCGCGCACCAAAGGTGCGGTCGCGGTTCGAGATCGTGTAGAAGAACTGACCGTGTCGGGCGTTGCCGAGCAGTTCCCAATCCGCCAACAGCTGCGCATTGAGCGGGCTGTCGGTGCTGACGGGGTTGGGTTCGCCGGCGTAGTGCCGGGCGCCGGCAGCGGGCGCGCTGATCACCTGGCTGAGATCCAGCGTCTCGCCGGCGGCGTTGGTGAAGACGCTCTGCCGCAGCCGGCCGACCTGGCCGATCGCGTCGTCGAGCGAGTCGAAGCCGAGCGTCCCCAGGAGCTCCTGCACCTCTTGCGCGATGTAGAGCATAAATGCGATCAAGTGCTCGGGCTTACCGTCGAACTTGGCGCGCAGTTCGTGTTTCTGGGTGGCGATTCCGACCGGGCAGGTGTTGAGGTGGCAGGCGCGCGCCATCTTGCAGCCCTCGGCGATGACCGCCGAGGTGCCGAAGCTGAATTCATCGGCGCCGAGCAGCGCGGCCATGACGACGTCGCGCCCGGTGCGCAGACCGCCGTCGACGCGCACGCGGACGCGCCCGCGCAGCCCGCTCGCGATGAGCATGTGCTGGGTCTCGGCCAGGCCAAGCTCCCAGGGCGCGCCGGTGTACTTGATGCTGCTGAGTGGCGAGGCGCCGGTGCCGCCCGAGTGCCCGCTGATCAGGATGACGTCCGCGCCGGCCTTGGCCACGCCTGCCGCGATCGTGCCGACGCCGGCCTGGGCCACGAGCTTGACCGAGACCACGGCGCGCGAGTTGACCTGCTTGAGGTCATAGATCAGCTGCGCCAGGTCTTCGATGCTGTAGATGTCATGGTGCGGCGGCGGCGAGATGAGCGAGAAGCCCGGCGTGGCATGGCGCACGTCGGCGATCTCGACGGTCACCTTGTGCCCGGGCAGCTGGCCGCCCTCGCCGGGCTTGGCGCCTTGCGCCATCTTGATCTGGAGTTCTTCGGCGTTGACAAGATAGCTCGTGGTGACGCCGAAACGCGCCGAGGCGACCTGCTTGATCCGGTCGTTGCCCAGCGTCGGGTAGCGCTCGGGTGATTCGCCGCCCTCGCCGGAGTTGCTGAGCGCGCCCAGTTTGTTCATCGCCACCGACATCGACTCGTGCGCCTCGCGCGACAGCGAGCCGTGCGACATCGCCGCGGTCGAGAAGCGCCGCACGATGTCGCGCAGCCGGTCGGCCCGTTCCTGCCAGGTCGCCCCGGGGTCGATCGCGGCCGGCGTCTTTGGGGCCTTCGCGGGCACGAAGTCGAGCAGGTCGCGCGGGTCGACCGGCGGTCGCTGGTGCACGAGCTCGGCGTAGTGCTTGTAGCTGGCGAAGCCGTTCGCCCAGTTGCCGGTCAGGGCGTCCTCGGTCCGAACGGCAAGATGCAACGCGCGGACGACATCGGGGTTCCAGGCGTGCAACTCGCCGTCGCGCTTGAACTTGTAGTAACCGCGGCTGTCGAGCGACGCCTTGTCGGCGCCGAAAGCAGCCTGATGCCAGGCCAGCGTGATCCCGGCGACGCCGTCGAGGCTCAGTCCGCCGATGTGCGATGCCGTGCCGGCGAAGAAGCGATCGATAACGTCGCCGTCAAGGCCGATCGCCTCGAAGATCTGCGCGCCGCAATAGGCATCGACGCTGCTGATGCCCATCTTCGACATGATCTTGAGCAGGCCGTATTCGGCGGCGTGCATGTAGTTGTGGATGGCGGTCTCGCGCGACACGCCCCGCCCGAGTTCGACGGCCGTCTCGAGCGCCAGGTACGGGTGGATGGCCGCGGCGCCGTAGCCGATCAGACAGGCGAAGTGATGCACCTCGCGGGCCTCGCCGGTCTCGATCAGGAAGTCGACGCGGGTGCGCAGGTCGTTGCGCAGCAGGTGGTTGTGCGCCGCGCCAAGCGCCAACAAACTTGGCACGAACGCATAGCCGGTATCGACGCCCAGGTCAGAGAGCACCACGACCTCGGCGCCATTGCGGACGGCGCTTTCCGCCTCGACACAGATGCGCTCGACCGCGGCCTTGAGCCCGGCCGCGCCCTCGGTCACCGGGAAGAGCGTGCTCACCGTGGCGGCCTTGAGCGCGCGATCCGCGCGGATCGCGGCCAACTCGGCCGCGCTCAGGAACGGCGACGCCAACTCGAGCAGATCGGCCTGGCCCGGCGTCTCGGCCAGGAAATTGCGCCGAGCGCCGAGTTGAACCTTGAGCGACATCACGACCTTCTCGCGCAGCGAGTCGATCGGCGGATTGGTCACCTCGGCGAAGCGCTGACGGAAAAACGAGAAGAGCGGGCGCGGCTTGTCGGAGAGCACCGCCGCCGGTGTGTCGTCGCCCATCGATCCGATCGCCTCGACGCCGTCGTCGACCATCGGACGGAGCACCATCACGAGCTCCTCGCCCGTGTAGCCGAAAGCGGCCTGGCGCGCGATGAGCGGAACCGGCGGCGCCGGCAGGATCTCGCTCTTGGCGAGGTTGTTGGGCAGCCGTCGGATGTGCTCGCGGACCCAGAGACCGTACGGCTTGCGCATCGCGAGCTCGGCCTTGATTTGGCTGTCCTTGTACAACGCGCCGGTGGCCGTGTCGACCAGCACCATCTGACCTGGGCCGAGTTTGCCGTTGAAACGAACGCGGGTCTCCTCGATCGGCAAGATGCCGGTCTCGGAGCCCGCGACGACGAGCCCATCCTCGGTGACCGTGTAACGACAGGGGCGGAGGCCATTGCGATCGAGCGCCGCGCCGACCCGCGTGCCGTCCGTGAAGACCAGACCGGCCGGCCCGTCCCAGGGCTCGGTCATACAGGTGTGGTACTCGTACAGGTCACGCACGACCTCGGGGAGATCGGGGATGGCTTCCCACGCCGGCGGGACAAGCAGCGTGATCGCGTGATGCACGTCGCGGCCGCCGAAGTTGAGGAGCTCGATGACGTTGTCGAGCATGGCCGAGTCGGATCCGCGTTCATCCACCACCGGGCGCAGATCGTTCGCGGAGGCCCAGCCCGTGTTGAGCATCGGCTCGCGCGACTTCATCCAGTTGATGTTGCCCTGCAGCGTGTTGATCTCGCCGTTGTGCGCGAGCACGCGGAATGGCTGCGCGCGCTCCCAGGTGGGCAGTGTGTTCGTGCTGTAGCGCTGGTGGAAGACGATCAGGCTGACCGCGAACTCGGGGTCTCGCAGGTCCTCGTAGAATGCCGCGATCTGAGGCGCGTTCAGCAAGCCCTTGTAGACGATCGTGCGGCTCGACATCGACGGCACGTAGGCGCCGAGCGCCGCGGCACCGCGCTCGAAACGCTTGCGCGCCAAATACAGCGCGTGTTCGAATGCCTCGGCCGAGAGCGAGCCGGTCGGCGTGAGCAGCGCCTGTTCGATCACGGGCATCATCTTGCGCGCGCGCTCGCCAAGCGCCTCGGGCGCCACCGGGACGGGCCGCCAGGCGAGCACCGTCAAACCGTTGTAGTGCGCGGCTTCTTCGAGGCGTCGCCGGCACTCGGGCTCGGTGCCCGGCCGGAAGAAGAACATGCCGACGCCCAGGCGGTCCGGAGCTCGACCGCTGAGCTGGTTGGCGAGGCGAGCGAAGAAACCGGTCGGGATCGGGGTGAGGATGCCGGCGCCGTCGCCGGTGGAGGAGTCCGCCGAAAGAGCGCCGCGGTGTTCGAGATTGCCGAGCGCTTCAAGCCCGGCCGCGACGATGTCGTGGCTGGCGCGGCCGTTGACGTCGGCCACAAAGCCCATTCCGCAGTTGCCACGCTCAAACCGAGGGGTGAAGGGGGAGGGCGCCGACTTCATGGTCAGACTCCTGCAATGAAGCGTTGGATAAAGTTCACTTGGTGTTCATAAAATAGAATTAATGTGAGGAAACGTCGCCACGACGCTGGGCCATGTTGACCGTGGGTAAAAGGGGGTATCGGATCTGAACGGTCTCGTCGCTTCGGACCCGCGCTTTTTCGGATGCGCTTTCGGCGCGGGGTCAGTACACTCGGCCCGGAGGATCCCCCAGATGACACTACCGATCCGGCGCATTGCCGCCGCGGTGCTCGCCGTGGTCGTAGCCATCGGGCCGCTGACCCAGACGCCCGCACCAGCGTTTGCTTTGAGCGCCGCCTGGCTGCCGATGAACACGGCGGTGAGCCTGAGCGGCCAACCGCAGACCGCTGTTCCGTTGACGTTTGGCCAGACTTTCGCCGACGGCGACGTGCCGGCCGGGCAGTCGCTTGCGCTGCGCGTCGAGGGCGCCTCGATTCCACTGCAGGTGGATGCGAAGGCGACCCATGCCGATGGCTCGCTCCGACACGCTGTGTTGACCGCCGTGCTGCCTTCCGTGCCGGCGAATGCCGCGGTGCCGCTCTTGTTGAGCACGACTCCGGCCGTGGGCGGGACCCCCATCACGGCCGCGGCGTTGTTGGCCACGGCGTTCGACTCCGTCGTGACGGCCAACGTCGGCGGCACGCCCTATCGCGCATCCGCGCGCGAGCTGCTGCAGGCCGATACCAGCCGGACCTGGCTCGCCGGCCCGCTGGTCACCGAGTGGCTGCTCTCGGCGCCGCTCAAGACGGCCGGTGGGCAGGCACATCCGCATTTGAGCGTGCGCTTTGCTGTTCGTGCGTATCAAGGCCTTCAACGCGTGCGTGTCGACGTGACGGTCGAGAACGACTGGGCCTTCGCGCCGAGCCCGCAGCCGTACACGTACGACGTGAACGTATCCGTCGGCGGCGCGACTGTCTTCGCGCAGAATGCCTTGAAGCACTACAGCCTGGCGCGTTGGCGAAAAGTGTTCTGGTGGGGCGGCGAACCCGAGATCGACGTCCGTCATGAGCGTGACGTCTTGCTCTTCAACCGGTCGGTGCCCTTCTACGATCCATCGCTGACCCTACGCGAGCAGGATCTTGCGGCGTTGTGGATCGAATGGACGACTCAAACCGACACGGCGCCGATGGGCGCGGGTCTGGTCGAGCCGTATATGCCGATGACCGGCGGTCGTCGCGATATCGGTCCGCTGCCCGGCTGGGCGGCCCAGTACCTGGTATCGATGGATCGGCGCGCGAAGCTGGCCACGCTGGGTGTCGGCGACCTCGCCGGCAGCTGGCCGATCCACTATCGCGATCAGAACACCGATCGTCCGGTGTCGCTGGCAGACTATCCCTATATGTCGCTGCTCGGCAATCCCGGCGACATGGTGAACCCTCACACCGGGTTGTCGGAGGCCTTTCCCGACTGTGTCGGCGACTGCACCACGCCGTTCGCTCCCGACTCGGCCCACCAGCCGTCACTGGCGTATCTACCGTATCTCGTGACCGGCGATTACTACTATCTCGAGGAACTGCAGTTCTGGGCCAACTACAACCTGCTCGAGTCGAACCCGTATTACCGGGGCTTCGAGCAAGGTCTGCTGCACTGGGGCCAGGTGCGCGGCCAGGCCTGGTCTCTGCGCGCTCTCGCCGAGGCTGCCTTTATCACGCCGGATGCGCACCCGCTCAAGGCCTACTTCGTCGACCGGCTGGAGTTCAACCGGGTCTGGTACGCGGCGGAGTTCCTGGCGCCCGCTGCCAATGTGCTGGGCTTCAATCCGAGCGGATACGCCTACGCCTACGACAATGGCCGCGGCGTGGCGCCCTGGCAGGACGACTTCTTCACCTGGTCTGTCGGTTACGCGGTCGATCTCGGCTTCACGAACTGGAAGCCGCTGTTGGATTACAAAGCCCGTTTCTCCGTCGGTCGGATGACGGCGCCCGGCATGTGCTGGATTTCGGCGGCGTCGTACTACCTGCTCGTACGCGACTCTGACACGGCGCCGGACTACACCACGCTCGCGCAGGCCTACACGGCGACGATCGAACCGGCCGTGCGCGCGCAACCGTGTGCCAGCGCCGCGATGGGACAGGCATTCGACCCGCCCCTGCAGGCTGGCGAAATGTCCGGCTATTCCTACAGCGATGAGGGCTACCCGTCGAACATGCAACCGGCCTTGGCCGTGGCCGTGCAGTCTGGCATCGCGGGCGCGGATCAGGCCTGGTCGACGTTCATGAGCCGGTCGGTCAAACCGGAGTACAGCGCGGAGCCGCAGTTCGCGGTTGTGCCGCGACCGGCGGCCGTGGTGGTCACGCCGCTGCCCTCGCAGACCGAGCGGCTTTATCTGCCTGTGGTCCGCCGACTGGCGAGCCAGCCCTGAACGGAGCAGCCGGTATGACCGCGAAACGACTGACCTTGTTCGGCGTTGCCCTGCTTGGCGTCGCGGCTTCTGGGCTCAGCCTGGCCGCCCATCCGGCGCCGGCTGCGGCTGGGGCGCAAAACGCGACTCTGGTCGGGATCCCGGCGAACACGGCGCTCGACCTCGGCCATTACGACTGCGACCAGCCAGGCGACGATTCCTATTACTGCGAGAGTATCACCGACTACAGCGGGTTCGTCTACGACGCCGCGCATC
Organism: Anaerolineales bacterium; assembly: GCA_044224715.1. Taxonomy (GTDB): domain Bacteria; phylum Chloroflexota; class Anaerolineae; order Anaerolineales; family UBA6663; genus UBA6663. Next base: position 117,195 of record JBGAJV010000006.1, read on the forward strand.
ACCGCTTCGTGTTGTTTGGCGGTGGACACGCAGCCACGTTTCGTGATGATCTTTCGATGTTCGACTTCGCCACGCTCAAGTGGTCCAGTGCCTACCCATCGACGTTGTGCGCGGATATGACCCTCGCCAACATGGACAAGCCCCTGATGCGTTGGACGACGACGGGCAACCCGTTTTCGCGGCACACCTACGACCTGAACGTGGTCGCCGAGAACACCGGTGAGTTTCTCCTGCTCGCCGGGACCAACGGGCGCGGTCTGTGTACGCCCGAGATAGACCCGGGCACGGGCTCGGATCCTTTCTATCTGCCGAAGAAATACTCGGCCTATGATCTGAACGACGGCGTCTGGCGGATTGAGGACCGTGCGACGCCGTGGGATGGGCTGGCGAGCGCGGAGTACGACCCGGTCTCGGGCAAGGTCGTGATCCTCAGTGTCTACGGCCTGTGGGTCCTGGATCCGGTGACGCACACGACGATCCAGGCGCTCGACCAGTTCTCGGGGGCGCTGGCGACGGATCTCGGTTACGCCAACAACCTGACGTATTATCCGCCCAATCAGCGTATGTATCTGTTCGCGCGTGGCAACCCGACCCTCGTCTTCGAGGTTCAGCTCAACCGTAACGATTGGTCGGCAACGACGGTGACGCAGCTGCCGACACCGCCGAACGCACCCGAGTCACAGGAGAGCGGGTGGGTGTACGACACCGTGAATCAGGTGATTGGCGGCGGCGTTCGGGATGGCGGCTTCTACGCATACAATCCGCTCACCAATGCCTGGACCAGTCGAACGATGCAGGTCCAATCCGCCTTGGGCCAGAGCACGATCGGCACACAGGCGTTTCACAGCATCGGGTTCGACCCGGTCGATGGTGTGTATGTTTTCATCACCGATAACGCCAGCGGCTTTCGCGTGTGGGCCTATCGCTTCGGCGGCGCCGCGCCGACACCGGTGCCGCCGCCGACGTTTGCGCCCGGCCAGACCGAGCGCGTCTTCCTGCCGCGCCTTGGGCGATAGACGCGGGCTGGCAGGCGGACGGCGCATCAGGCGACCGGTGTCCGCGTGCGAAAGACGAAAGGGCCGGCAAGCCGCCGCAACCGCGACGACCTGCCGGCCCTTTCGTTCCTGTGTGAACGGTCAGACCCAGACTAGTCGCCAGAAGCCGGGACGGCAGCGCCGGCCTTGGCACCCTTCAGCGCTTCACGCACCACATCGGTGGTGGGCTCGAAATCCTTGGGGTAGCCCAGCGAACCCATCTCCGGGATGTCGAGACCCTGCAGTTCATGTTCGACATCGCTGCGGAGCAGGCCGATGGACTTTACGCCCAAGAAGAACACATAGCTCAAACCGACAACGACGACGGCGATCGACACTGCCTCAAAGAGCTGGGCGCCCAGTTGACCAAAACCACCGCCATAGAACAGCCCGGTGACCGTGGTCGACACGCCGTTCCAACCCGCCGAATTCGGATTGCCGTTGGCGAACAGGCCGACCGCAATCACGCCCCACAAGCCGTTCGCGAAGTGCACGGGCACCGCGCCCACTGGATCGTCGATCTTAGCCTTCTCAAGCCAGACCGACGCAAAGCAAACCAGGACGCCGGCGATGGTGCCGATGATTGCCGACGCGCCCGCATCGACGAAAGCGCATGGTGCCGTGATCGCGACGAGGCCGGCCAGGATCCCGTTGACCGACATGCCCGGGTCTGGCTTCTTGAGCGGGCTGACGACCCACATGTACGTCATGGCCGCTACGCCACCAAAGGCGCCCGCCAGCAATGTGTTGATGGCGGCGTTCGTGGCCAGGGCACCGAAGCCGCCCACGAAGCCGAGCGACGACGCCGGATTGAAGCCAAACCAGCCGAAGAACAGGATGACCGTGCCCAAGACGCCGAGCGCGATGTTGTGCCCTGGGATCGCGTTGGCCGAGCCGTCCTTGTTGAAGCGGCCGATGCGTGGTCCGATCACGATCGCACCCGCCAGGGCGACCGAGCCGCCAATCGAATGGACGACGCCGGAGCCGGCGAAGTCGACGGCGCCGTTGCCGAGGCCCATTGTCCGGCCGAGGTTCTGGAGCCAGCCGCCGCCCCAAACCCAGTTACCCACGATCGGATAGATCACCATCGCGACCCACAGGCTCATGAGCACGAAGCCCGAAAACTTCAGGCGCTCGGCCATCGAACCGGTCGGGATCGTGGCGGCCGTGTCCATGAAGACCATCTGGAAGAGGAAGAAGGCGAGGATGCCGGTGCTCCCGCCAAGGCCCATCAGGAAGAATCCGCTGCCGCCGATGAGACCGTGTTGGCCGATCGCGAGGAGCGGCGTGGCGAGCAGGGCATTACCGGCCGCGTCGACCCAGGCGCCGAGGGTCACAGGCGAGTGCGCCCAGGCGCTGAGGCCGTTGATCTCGGGCCAGGTCACGTTGACGGCGCCGAACTGAAACGCGAAACCGCAGATGAAGTAGCCGACCGCGCCGATACAGAACACCATCATGTTCATCATCATGGTATGCGCGACGTTTTTGGCGCGGGTGAAGCCCGTCTCGACCAGCGCGAAACCGGCCTGCATGAAGAACACCAGGAAGCCGCCCAGCAGCATCCACATGATGTTCAAGGCCGTGTTCGTGTCGTTGACCATGGCGACCGGGTCGGGGCCATCGGCGAAGGCCGGCGCCGCGACGCCCAGGACGATCAGGGCGGTGAGCACCGGCACAAGCCAGCGTCGGTGTCGTGCGAATGTGTGCATCGTTCGTCTCCTCAAAGAATGAAAAAGATGAACAGGTGCCCCGGCATCATGGGCGCGGCCCTCGGCGGCGTTTGCTGCAAGCGCCCGACAAAAAACAAACACGCCCCTGGCTGTGTGTGCCAAGGGCGTCCGGGCCCGCAACCTCGCGGTTGAAGTATGCAGTTCAAACCTCGTGATGCGCAGAGTATACGGGCGACTTACTCAACGGCGATCACCCTTATCGGCCAGAGTGCGAAAAGAAAACCCAACCGCGCAACTTGGGCAAAGTGCCCAGCGCCGTCCTATTCGCCGGGGCGCGTCGCGGGACGCATGCCGGCCTGCAGCGCAACCGACACCGCGCCGGCGCGGTTGCTCACGCGCAGCTTCTGCAAAATGTGATCGACGTGCTTCTTGACGGTGTTGGGCGTGATGAGCAGCGCCTCGCCGATCTGGCGGTTCGTGTAGCCCTGCGCCATCAATAGCAAAACCTCGCGTTCGCGATCGGTCAACTCCTGCAATTGCGCCGGAGTCTCCTGGTCGGCCGGGGCCGTTGTGCCGACACGGACGGCGTCGGCCGCGAGTTGCTGGAAGGCTTTGCGATCGAACAGGGCCTTCTCAACGAAGGCGAAGACGCCATGCTCTTCGTAGGCGCGATCGACCTCGTCGGGGTCGTCCATGCCGCTGACCACGATGGTCGGCACGCGCCGCTGTTGCGCCGCCTGAAGCAGGCGATAGCCGTCGCGGTTGTCCTGGCGCGCGTCCGAGCTGGCTAGATTCAGGTCCACGATGGCCAGATGGAAATTCCCGCGCTGCAGCTCGCCGCGGCCCTCCGCGTAGCTGGCCGCGAAGCGCAGCTCGTAGGCGGGCTCCGGCAGCAGCTCGGCGTACATCTCGCGCCACTGGGCGTTGTCTTCGATGACGAGGACGATCTGTTTTTCCATAGTGCTCACTAAAACCTTCTGCGGTGTCCCGCAATAGAGAATGTCGAAGTCAGGCCTCGGCCTTGGCCGGAGGCAGCCGGATGACGAACGTGCAGCCCACCGCCTGTTGACGGCTGTTTGGTGTGTTCTCGGCCAGCACGATGCTTCCGCCGAAACGTTGCACCCAGGATTTCACCCACCACAACCCGAATCCCAATTTCCGACCGGCGCCACGGGTCGAAAACGTCGCGTCGAAGATGCGGTCGCGCACTTCGAGCGGCACGCCGGGGCCGGTGTCGGAGATCACCAGCTCGGCCCAGCGGGTCGTCGGGTCAAGGATGTCGCTCACCACCTGGCCGCGTGTCACGATCCTGCCGGGTGTGTCACCCAGGGCCTCGATCGCGTTCTCGATCAGATTCACCAGCACCAGCCGCAACTGCTCTTCGCCAGCCATGACAAGCGGCAGGCGGCCCAGCCCGACGCTGGCGATCTGGATGTGCGTCGGGCGTTCGATGCGCTGGACAGCCGTCGTGTACGCGAGCTTGACGCTGATCGGGCCGATCTGAAACGGGCGCAGATACGCGACGCTTTCGCGCGCCGTGGTCATGGCCTGCCGCGCGCTGGCCGCGATGTCGCTCAACTTCTTGGCCGCGATCGGGTCCCCGAGCAGGTCGGGGCGTTTCTCGGTCAGGCTCTGCGTGAGCGCCGGGATCACGCCGACCATGTTGTTGACGCGGTGGATCAGGTTCGCGGCGACATCGCCGAGCACCGCGAACGTCTCGGCGACGGCCTGACGCTCCTGGGCGAGCTTGACCTGCGCCAGCGCCTCGGCCTGCTGGAAGGCAACGGCCGCGTGGTTGGCCAGCGCCGTGATCAAACGCATGTCCCAGTCGTTGAACGTGCGCGGCGTCTGGCTGTACACGCCGAACGCGCCGCGCGGGATGCCGTCGCGGCCGATCAACGGCATGATCAAGGCCGAGACCCAGCTCAACTGCGTCGACAACCGCCGACGCGTGATGAGCGGCTCGGTGGCCATGTCGGCGGTGTACACCGGCTTGCGCGATTGCAGCGCCTCGCCGAGCAGGCTGCCGCGGATCGGCACACGGTATTGCGCAAAGGAGTCGAAATTGGCCGAGCGCAGCACGAGCATGTCGGCCTGCGAGCGATCGACCTCCCACACGGCGGCGTGCGCCACGTCGAGCAATTCACACGCGCGCTCGATCAGCAGGTCGAGCAACTGGCTCGGCGAGCGCCGCGCCAGTTCGTCCGTGATCTCGACGATCGCCAGGAGCAGCTGCGCTTCCTGGATGGCGATGCTGGCCTGCGCCGCGAACGCCTCGAGTGCATTCTGGTCGTCGGTGCTGAACGCATGCGGGCGCGGGCTCTCGACGTTGAGCACACCCAGGAGTGATCCACCCGAGCCGAAGATCGGCACGGCCAGTTCGGAGCGCATCAGCCGGTCGGGCAGCAGCGGGCGATAGATGTCGCGCCAGGGCTCGACCGCCAGATCGCCGATGCGCGCGGTGTGCCGATGCACGGCCACCCAGCCCATAACGCTGCCGGATTCGTCGACGGGCAGCGGCTGATCGTCGTCGGTGTTCGCTGGCGGGCTGACCGTGACGAGACGCAGCGTGTTGGTCTTGCGCTCCGCCAGTCTGAACGAGCCGAACTCCGCGCCGATCAGCGCGAGGGCGCTGTCGAGGATCTGGGCCAGGGTGTCGTCGAGATCGCGCCGCGAGCTGATCAGGTCCGCCGCGGCCTGCAGCCTCTCGAGTTCGGCGACCTTGCGCTCGAGCGCCCGATTGACACCCTCGAACTTGCGCGTGTTGTAGATCGCGACGGCGGCCAGCGCCACGAGCGTATCGAGCATGCGCAGCTCGTCTTCGGTGAAGCGGCGATCGTCGCGCAGGTCGAGATACAGGGCGCCGACGGCCTGCTCGCCGACGAGCAGCGGATAGCAGGCGGCGGTGCGGATGCCGGCGGCCAATTTCAGCGGGTGGAACGGTCGCCCGCTTTCGTACGAGAGCACGCGTTCGCGTGAGCGGATGGCCGCCATGCCCACGCCGTCGGGCCGCGGAAAATCGTCGCCGGCCGCGCTGCCGCCGCGATTGGGGTCGCGCCCGACACCCTGAGCTTCGCCGGCCGAGACCCGTGACCGTCGATCGAAACTGTTGCGCTCGGCGTCGAACAAATAGATCACGGCCGAGGCGCCCGGGCCGATCAGCTGCACCGCGGTCTCGGCGACCAGCTGCAGCGCCTCCGGGAGTGAGGTCTGCGCCCCCAGGCGATTGAAGCGCGACCCGGCCTGTCGGATCAGATCGAGCGCGCCGCGCCAATCGTGGGCGGCCTGCGCCGAATCGTGGACACGTGTGGAGTCAGTCATGCCGATCTGCTTTCGGTCGCAACCTGCGCGCCGGGCCAAGGGCCGGGGGGAGCGTCGGGCAGGACCGCGCTGAACGTCTCCCGGTTATACACCCGGAAGCCGCGGGCCTCATAATTGGCCAGCGCCGTCGGGCCGTCGAGGGTACAGGTGTGCACCCATACCCGGCGCGGCCCCAATTCCCAGGCACGCTGCGCCGCCCGCGTCAACAGGGCGCCGCCCAGGCCACGACCCATATAGCCGGGCAACAAGCCGAAGTATTGAAGCTGGACCTCGGGTCCCGGTTCGACCGCCAGTTCGAAAAAGCCGGCCGGCGTGCCGTGCTCGTACCCGACCCAGGTCTCGATCTCGGGGCGTGAGCAAAACGCGACCCAATCCGCGTAGGTCCATGCCAGACGGTCGATCCAATACCAGGCGCCGCCGATGGCCGTGTACAGAAACCTGCAGAACTCCGGGGCGGGCTGGCGCACCTGCCGGATGTCGAACCCAGGAATCGGTTGTTTCGCCGGGCGAATCTGCTCAGGCGACAGCAACTCCAAATAAGTTCGCGTGACGTCGACCGTCTGTGACATGCATTAAATAAGCCCTGACCACGTGCGTGATCAGGGCTTCGTGGCCCAATATGGGTATCAGTTTCGGGTTTTGTCGATGCTACACGAACGGGTGAGGCCTGTCAACCCGGAGGAAGGGGCCTCGAACCTGGACAGCCTGCACAGTGCTCATAACGTGACGAGCCGCACGGCCACGACCTGGGGCAGGGCCCGCAACTGCTCCAAGACCTCGGCCGCCGGGATGCTGTCGAGGTTGAGCAGCGACAGCGCCATCCCGCCCGGGGTGTCCCGGCCGAGGCGCCACTCGGCGATGTTGATCTGATGACGGGCCAGCAGCGAGCCGACGCCGCCCATCAGGCCGGGCACGTCGCGGCTCTGCATGATGAGCGCCGGCCCAAAGGGTCGGGCGTCCATGCGGATGTGGTCGATCTGCACCAGGCGGATGTCGCTTCCGCCGAAGATCGTCCCGGCCAGCAGACGCTCGCGGTCGTCGCCGTCGTCCCAGTGCGCGCGCACCGAGATCAGGTTCGGGTAGTCGACAAGTTCGAACCCGCGGCTTTGCGTGATCTGGATCCCGCGCGCCGCCGCCAGGGCAGGCGCGTTGACGTAGTTGATCGGCTCCTCGCTGAGGTGCCGCATCGCGCCGGTGAGCACGGCCACGGCGATCGGACGGACCATGTCCTGAAGTCCGGCTCCGCGCACGTCGAGTTCGAGCCGGCGCGGCGGCGCGTCGTTCAATTGAGTCAGAAGCGAGCCGAGTTTCTCGGCGAGGGTGAGATAGGGGCTGATGAGGCGGAAATCCGGCCCGACCGCGAACGGCAGATTCACGACGTTGCGATAGTTGTGGCCGCGCAGCGCGTCGAGCACCTGCGCCGCGATCTGGCGCGCGACCACGCCCTGCGCCTCATGTGTCGATGAACCTAGCTTGGGCGTCACGACGACGTTGGGCAACGCCAGCAGCGCCGAGTTCGTCGGCGGTTCCTGCGCGAAGACGTCGAGCGCCGCGCCCGCGAGCCGTCCAGAGCGCAGAGCCTCCACCAGAGCGGCTTCGTCGACCAGAATACCCTGGGCCGTGTTGATCACCCGCGCGCCCGGCTTGCAGCGCGCCAGTTCAGGTGCGCCGAGCAAGTTGGGACGCGCGCCGGTCAGCGAGGCATGCACGCTGACCACGTCTGAACGGCTCAACAACTCGTCGAGCGGCACCAGCGTGACCTGCGCCTTGCGCGCGACTTCCTCGTCGATGTACGGATCGCACACGATGACGCGCAGGCCGAAGGCGTGCGCGCGGGCCGCGACCAGCTGACCGACACGTCCGAAGCCGATGAGGCCCAGAGTCTTGCCATTGAGTTCGATGCCGAGAAACCGGGTCCGGTCCCAATTGCCCGAGCGCAGGGATCGATCGGCGACCGGCACCTGGCGACACAGAGCCAACAGCAAGGCCCAGGTGTGCTCGGCGGCCGCGATGGCCACGGCTTCGGGTGTGTTCATGACCATCACGCCGCGCGCCGTGGCGGCCTGGATGTCGATGTTGTCGACCGCCTGGCCGGCGCGTCCGATCAGCTTGAGCCGCCCGGCGCGCTCGATCAGCGCCCGATCGACGGCCGTTCCCGAACGCACGATCAGGGCGTCGAACTCGCCGATGGCCGCGTGCAAGGCGTCGCCGTGCAGGTCATTGACGACCAGGCTGACGTCGGGCGCCTGCCGCAGGATCTCGATCCCGTCTTCCGGGAGTGGGTCGGTGATGAGGATGCGATACGTTTGGGGTTCGGTGAGGGATGAGCCCAGCGCCATCATGCGCGCGATTGTACCGGAAAGACACCGGGAGTGCCCCGATGTATCCCGATGTCGGTGTGTTCCGCACCGACATCGGGATACATCGGGGCACTCCCGGTATGTTACTCCGCCGCCGCGCCAAGTCGGCGCAACAACGCCGCGCGTAGTTCGGGCTCTTGAAAGGAAACGCTGGCGGAGTCGGCGACGGCCGCGATCCCTCGAGCGTAGAGGCCGGCCTGCCCGAGCGGCGCCTCGGGCCGCGCCAGGGCGAGCGGCAGAATCGGCGCAAGGCTCAGCGCGTGGACGAAGACCCGCGCGCCCGCCACGACCTTCGGTCGCGTCGTGACGCCGCCGAACCCGACGAACAGGTCGACGGCCTCGCTGGCTTCGAGGTCGGACCCGCCGTCGCCGATCAGCATGGCGCGGCCACGAACACCGGCGCGCAACCGTCGGATGATCTCGGCCTTGCCGCGGCCGATCGTGAGCGGTCCGCCGTCGTGGGCCAGCACCTGCTCACCCAGATTGCGACCGGCCGGGTGGCGCCAGGTCTCCCACCAGTTGCCGGCGAGCTGGTTGTACTCGAGATCGACCGCAAAGATCCGGTCCTCGGGAACGCCCAACCAGACCCCGAAATCGCGCACGCCTTTGGCCAGCCCGCCGCTGACGATGTAGACCCGTCGGCCGTCGGCCTGCAACGCGGCGATGACCTCGCGGGCGTCGGGCACCAGCGTGTCGCGGTACAGCTGCGCCAGACGTTCGACATTCTCACGTGTGGCGTTGATCATCTCGAGTCGACGGGTGTACACCTGCTCGAGCGGAAGTTCGCCGTTCATGGCCCGGTCGGTCAGCGCCGCAACCTCGGCCTCTTTTCCCGCCCAACGCGCGAGCTCGTCGATGCCCTCGACCGTGGAAAGGGTCGAGTCGCAATCGAAGATCACGACTTCGAACGGCGACCAATCCTGAGCGAACGCCATGCTGCGCCTATTTCAGTCGGCCGGCTTTGCGGAGCACGTCTTCGGCGACCTGGCGCATCGAGATGCGCTCGTCACGCGCCCGGCGCTGCAGGGTGTGATAGGCCTGATCCTCGGTCGTGCCGGCCTGCATCAAAATGCCCTTGGCGCGATCGACCAGTTTCCGGGTCTCGATCGTGTCCTCGAGTTCGTCGATGCGACTCTGCGCGGCCTGGCCGTCGCGGAACCGCGCGACGGCGATCGGGATCGCCGCGACGAGGTCGCGCTCGTCGACCGGCTTGATCAGGTAGTTCTGGGCTTTCAGTTCGGCGGCCTCGGCGACGAGGTCCTGCTCGCTGTAAGCCGTCAGGAAGATGATGGGCATCGGCTGCCGCTCGTTGAGGGCGCGGGCGACGTCGAGGCCGTCCACCTGCGGCATGCGGATGTCGAGCAGGGCCAGATCGGGCCGCGACGTGCGCGCGATGTTCAGGGCCTCGCGCCCGTCGGCCGCCAGGAGCACCTCATGGCCCATCTGCGTCAGCATCCCGCGCAAACCCAAGCGAATAATGGCCTCGTCGTCGGCGACCAGAATGCGAAGTTTTTCCAAGGCGGCACCTCGTTGAAATCAGATCAAGCGTGCATTCTGGCACAGACCCCGGCGGCGGGACAATGCCCCATTTGGCGAAGCCTGTGGCCCGTTTCGCGGCTCACTCGACGTCGGCCTGGGCCGGTCGAGGCAGCTGGACCGAGGCGCGCGTGCCGCCGCCGGGGCGGGGCAGGAAGACCAGCGTGCCGTGCAGATCGTCGCGCACCAGGGCCGTGACGATCTCGAGGCCGAGGCTGTCGCTGGGCGCCGCGGGCATGCCGACGCCGTCGTCGCTGACGTCGATTCGGTAGTCGGCGCCGGCCTGGACGCAATGGATGCGCACGCTCCCCTCGCTGCGCCCGACGAAGGCGTGTTCGATGGCGTTCTCGAGCAACTCGTTGATCACGAGCGCCAGCGACGTCGCGGCACGCGACGGCAGCAGGACGTCCTCACCGTCGACCTCCATGTGCAGGCTCAGACCGGGCTGCGACATGTGCTGGCCGCGCAGACGCACGATCCGCTCGGCCACCTCGCGGACGTTGACGAGGCGATAGCCCTCCTGAGCCAGGACTTCGTGTACGGCCGCGATCGCCTGCACGCGGTTGACGGCGACGTGCAGGTGCCCGTTCGGGTCGCCCGATTGCTGCGCCTGAAGCCGCAGCAACATGGCCACCTGCTGCAGATTATTGCGCACGCGGTGGTGCATCTCGCGCACGATCGAGGCGCTGGTCACGAGCTGGGCGTTCTCGATCGCCAGCGCGGTCTGATTGGCCAGTGTGGAGAGCAGCCCGATCTCGGCTTCGGTGTACGCGTGGGGCTGCGTGGTGAATGCGTTGAGCACGCCGATGGCCCGATCGCGGACGATGAGCGGCACGGCCAGCATGCTCACTAGGCCCTCACGCGCCGCAGCCTCGCGAAACGGAAAACGTGGATCCACACGCACGTCGAGCACGGTCTGCGGCTTGCGTTCGCTCAGGACCAGACCGTTGATGCCCTCGTCGAGCCGCAGCGTCGGTTTGGGCTCGTAACCCTCGATCCGCGCGGCGGCGGCTCGGACGACCAAACCCTCCTGCGCCTCGTCGACCAGACGGAGCGTGCACACCGCGGCGCCCATCACCTTCGCGGCCATCTCGACCACGACGTTGAGCATGTCGTCGAGATACAACGGCTGATTGATCGTCTGACTGACGCGCGCCAGGGTTTTGAGCTCGGCCAGCTGGCGGTTCAGGTTGTCGCTCAGGCTCGCGCGCTTGAGCACGCCCGCCGCCAGGTCGGCGATCAGGCTGAGCAGCGCGATCTCGGCCTCGCTGAACGCATGCGGCGCATAGGTCTGCACGTTCAGGGCGCCGGTGACGCGGCCTTCCGAGACGAGCGGAACAGCCAGCAAGGAGTGGAACGCGCGCTCGCCCGTGTAGGGCACGAACTTGAACCGCGGGTCGGATTGAGCCTCGGTCGCCGCGACCGGCTCGTTGTGACTCGCGGCCCAGCCCGTCAGGCCCTCGCCCAGGCCCAACGAACCGCGCCCGACGGCCTGGCGCGACAGGCCCGTCGATGCCCGCAGCCACAGCGTATCGTCATCGAGCAAGTAGATCGAGCACGAGTCGGCGGCCATGACCTCGGCGGTTTTGGCCGCGATCAGGTCGAGGGTGGTGCCGAGGTCGTGCGCGCCCGAGAGTGATCGCGCGATCTCGCGCAGACCCGCCCAGGCCAGCCCAGGGTCCAGCTGTCGTTCAGCGGTCATGTGACCTTCCGTGATGTGACGAAACCAGTGGTCTCTCGCCGCGTCATCCGGCTCCGCGTCTGCGGTTGTTCAGCCTTGCACAAAGGGTGTACAATGCCTTGACAACCTGTGACAACTGCCGGAGTGGTCCCGAAAGCTTTGGCGGACCAAAAAGCGAGCAGTGCGATGATACAACCACTTTCGAGCCCGGAAACGGCTGAAGCAAAATCCAATATCGGCGACCTCCCGGATGTGCCGAAATTCAGCATCAAGACGGTGTGCGGCGAGGTCGGCATCCGCCCGGTCACGCTGCGCGCCTGGGAGCGCCGCTATCAATTGCTCGTGCCGCATCGCACGCGGAGCAATTATCGTCTGTACTCCGAACGCGACGTGGCCATCCTGCACTGGCTCAAATCGCGCGTCGACACCGGGCAATCGATCAGCACGGCGGCGGGCGAGCTGCTGGACTTGCGCCGCGTTGGGCTGTGGCCCGCGATCGTCCCGGTGCAACAGCAGCCGATCAGTCGTCTGCCGGGCACGGCGCCCGACGGCTATGCCTCCCGGCTGTTCGACGTGCTGGTGCGCCATGACGAACAGTCGGCGAACCTGATCCTCAACGATGTGACGACGCAATACGATATCGTGGCCGTGTGCAACGACGTCATCACGCCGTGCCTGCATCGCATCGGCGACGCGTGGTCGGCCGGTCGCATTCGAATCGCGACCGAGCATTTCGCCAGCAGCTACCTGCGCGGCCGCCTGATGACGCACTATCAGCAGATGGCGCACGGTCGACTCCACAGCCGCATCATCGTGGGCTGCGCGCCGGGCGAGCTGCATGAGATCCCGGCCCTGATGCTGTCGATCTTCCTCCGCCGCGAGGGCTACCGGGTCGAGTATTTGGGGCAGGATGTCAACGTGGATGACCTGCTCGATTACGTCCGCGTGGAGCGCCCGGCGATGGTGATCCTCACGGTCAACTCGCTGCAAGCGGCGCACGAGTTGCAGCGGGTGCACGCGGGTCTGAACGCGATGCGCCCGAAGCCCAAGTTCGGTTTTGGCGGACGCGCCTGCATCATCAGCCCGTCGCTGCGCGAATCCGTGCCGGGCGTCTACCTCGGCGACACGCTGTCGGGCGGCGTCGCGAAAGTGCGCCAGTTGCTGGGCGCCTGACCGCGCCACGCTCATCCAGACTTAATTATACAAACCTTATACGGCCGGCCGCGTTTGATACGATGGCGGCACGATGCCGACTTTTGATTACCGTTTCCGCGTGGCCGCGTCGATCGAGCGCGTCGCCGCATTTCATCGCGACGCGCGGGCGTTGCCGCGACTTACACCCCCGCCCATTTTCGTAAAGCTGCACCGCGTCGATCCTTTGGCGAACGGGGCCAGCGTCGATATGACGATGTGGTTTGGCCCGGTCCCCGTGCGCTGGGTCGCGCTTCACGACCAGGTCGACGCGCGCGCCGGGTTCCGTGATTCGGCGGTGCGGAGCCCGCTCAAGTCGTGGCGGCACACCCATGCGTTCACAGCGATCGCCCCAAACGTCACCGAGATCCACGAACACATCGACTACGCCCACCATGACGGCTGGCGAGGGCTGTTGGCCCGTGTGCCGTTCAACCCGATCGGGCTCTGGTTCCTATTTGCCTATCGGCGGTGGGTCACGCAGCGGGCGCTGGGCGCGGCGGCGTAGCAGGCCAGCTGGCGCATGCCCAAGGCGATCGTGATCGGCGCCGGGATCGGCGGGCTGACGACGGCGGCGTTGCTCACACGGGCGGGGTGGCGGGTGGTGGTGCTCGAGGCGCACGTCTATCCAGGCGGCTGCGCCGGCACGTTCTTCCACCGCGGTTATCGCTTCGATGCTGGAGCCACGCTGGTGGGCGGGTTCGGACCCGACGGGCCGCACGAACGGCTGGGCGCGCTCCTTGGTCTCACCTGGCCGGTGGTGGCGACAGACCCGGCTTGGGTCACGCATCTGCCGGACGTGGCGATCACGCAGTGGGCCGACCGAGGGCGATGGGCCGCCGAACGAACCGAGCGCTTCCCCGGGTCCGAACGGTTTTGGAGCGCGCAGGAACGCCTCGCCGAAACGGCCTGGTCGCTCAGTGCCCGCGGATTCCCCTGGCCGCCGCAATCGCTCGATGACCTCACGACGCTCGCGCGTGCGGCCACGCCGCGTCTGCTCGCCGCCGCGCCGGATGCGCTGCGGACGGTGCGGGGATTGGCGGGCGCGGCCTGGCGCGATCCGGCGCTCCGTGGCTTCCTTGACGCCAATCTGTTGATCTCGGCCCAAACCACGGCCAGGACCGCGAACGCGGTCTATGGCAGCGCAGCGCTCGATCTGCCGCGTCGCGGCGTGTACCGGGTGCCGGGTGGCGTTGGCGGGCTGGCCGAGACCCTAACGACCTGGCTGCGCGTTCATGGCGCCGACGTGCTGACGCGGCAACGTGTCTCCGAGATCGTCGTCCGGTTGGGTCGCGCGGCGGCCGTGCGCACCGCACGCGGGCTCGATATCGACGGCGACGTAGTCGTGGCGAACGTGACGCCGTGGGCGTTGGCCGAATTGCTCGGGCCGGCATCCCCGAGCGGGCTCCGGCGGGAAGTGGTCGCGCGGCCGCCGACCTGGGGCGCTTTCATGCTGTATCTCGGTGTCGACGAAGCGGCGGTCCGCGACACGCTTGAGCATCACCAGATCGTCGTCGACCCGACGCGTCCCTTGGGCGAAGGCAACTCGGTCTTCGTCTCGATCTCGCACGCCGGTGAACACGGTCGCGCTCCGCACGGACAACGCGCCGTGACGGTGTCGACGCATACGGCTGTTGCGCCATGGTTGGCGCTGAAACGCCAGGACCGCGCCGCTTATGAACGCCGCAAGGCGGAGTACGCGGCGCGATTGATCGAGGCGATCACGCGCGCGCTCCCCGCCTTGCCGGAAGCCATTCGTTTTCAATTGACCGCGAGCCCGGCCAGCTTCGAGCGTTTCACACGCCGCCCAGCCGGCATGGTGGGCGGCTTCGCCCAGACCTCGTTGTGGTCGGCGCGCGGACCCGCGACCGGGGTCAAGAACCTTTGGCAGGTCGGCGACTCGATCTTCCCGGGCCAATCGACCGCCGGCGTGACCCTGGGGGCCATGCGGCTGGCGGCCACGCTCATGGACCGCGACGCGCGTCGCTGACTCGACCGGCCTACGCCACCCGAACGACCTGCGCCTGACGCACGATCTCGGCCACCTGATCGAGGTGGCTGGACTCGTGGACCAGGCCGTACAGGAATCGGGCCACGGCGTTCACCACCGGTCCGCCTTCCCACATCGCATAGGTGAGATCCAGATTCGGCTGATCGGGCCACAGGTCCAACGACGCCAACCGAATCCGCCGGCTCTCGTGCAGCCGCTGGCGGCATTGCGCGATGGTGGTCACCGTCGTCCAATCGGTCTCGAAGCGCGACCGACCGTGGTTCGGGATGCCGCGCGCGAGCTCGGCGGCCAAGAAGGCGGCCTCTTCAGACGAAGCCGTGGCGTGGACGATCACGTGCCCGAGAGTCCAGGCCTCGTTGGCGGCGGAAGGATCCTGAGCATGGCGATCGTTCGCTTCGGGATCGGTCGGCGCGAAGACGACGTCGGCATCGATGCACTCGGCAATCAGGCCGAGCACACGATCGTTCATCAGATTCGTTTCGCGACGAAGGACGTCGAGTGTGACGCCCGCCGCCAGTTCGGCGATGGTGATTTCCTTGCGAGAGACGCGGTGATACGGCAGCATTTTGGGCTCCAGTGGAATCGGCGCAACTGCGCGATTGTACGTCGAGTTCGCGCGCTGCGGGGCGACGTGTAGCACGCCGCGCCGAAAACGTCTTCTGTCAACACACCAAACGCGGAACAGGTTAATGGCTATTAATCCTGAGTCATGCGCCCTGGCACACCCAAGCCCTGCTAACATAGTGCATGACACCTCGCTCACTCGAGGTGCAGGGGGCGAGGTGCAGGATGGCTCGAAAGCGGATGATAGGCGCGCGCGGCTGGTTGTTGCGCGGCGCCACCTTGATCACGATCGTGGCGTTGTTGGGCCTGTCGGGTGGCGTGGTCTGGCTGCTGACGCCGCAAACGTTGCTCCCTGAAGCCGCCGCGGCGACTGTGTCGGATCAGGTGGTGACTGTGACGGCCAGCGACACCGAGATCTCGTTTGTGCCGTCGGTCGACACGCGTCGGACCGCCCTGATCTTCTACCCAGGCGCCAAGGTCCCGGTATCCGGCTATGCCCCGGCGGCGCGTGCGATCGCCGAGCAGGGTTTTCGGGTCTACCTTGTGCCCATGCCCGGGAACTTCGCGTTGTTGGCCGCGGACCGCGCGGCGGACGTGCAGGCCGCTCACCCCGAGATCGAGAACTGGGTCGTCGCCGGCCACTCGCTGGGCGGCGTGGCCGCGGCGCAATTCGCCGCGCGAAACTTGAGCCGCGTGCGCGGGCTGGCCCTGTGGGCCAGTTACCCGAACGACGACCTCTCTCAATCCGGGTTGCAGGTGCTGTCGATCTGGGGTTCGCTCGACTCCGCGCGCGAGACGTTTACGTCGGACACGACGCGCGCGCTCTTGCCGCCGGGGACGCGCTACATCGAGATCCCGGGCGGCAACCACGAGCAGTTCGGCTATTACACGGGGCAGGCCAACGACCCGCAGGCGACGCTCTCGCGCGCCGACCAGCAGGCCGCCATCGTCGAAGCGACGGTGGCCTTGCTGGAGGCCGTCGATCGACGCTGAGCGCGACGCCCGTCGTTCAGGGCTTCCAGCGGTGGTAGTAGGCGTTCAGCAGCGGCAGGAATTCGGCCGTGGCCTTCTGGTCGCCTGCCGCTGAGGGATGGTCGTCACCGGTCGGGTACTCGAGCACGTTCGGACTCCCATCGTTATCGCCGTTGGCGATGTGTTCGATCGCGCCATTGCGCACGCGATGGTGGTTGCCCGTGAGCGCGTTAAGGTCGTTGGTGTTGGCGTTCCCGCCGTTCGTAGTCAGAACCGTATAGAAGTCGAACACGGCGACGTTGTTGAGCGCGTAGCCGTCGAGCCAGTCGTTGACCAGCCACTCGTTGAAGACGCGCGCGTTGGCCGAATACGTGCCGTCTTGAAGCGGCGGCGCCGTGATGACGACAAAGAGCTTGTCGGGCCGCGTCGCGAAGTAGGTCAGTAAATCGATGTAGATGCCCTTTGCGTTGGCGACGGTGTGCGCGGCCGCGTAGGCCGACTCGCCCGCCAGTTGATTGCTGCCGATCGCCGGCGGTTGCGCGTTCGCGTCGCCGCCCAACGCCGAATTCGGGAAGCACGACTTGAAGAGGATGATCTCGTTCTCGCCGCCGGGATCGCTTGCGAGCCGTGTATAGCCGCTGTGTTGGTCGCTCTCGGCGTACAGGGCGTTCAGGACTGTCGCGCTGCGCCCGCCGCCGAACCAGTAATACCAATGGCCGATGTCGGTCGTGTCACCGATCGAGCCCGGACCCCAACCATAGTTCGTGTCGCTGACGAAGTAGTTGTTGTCGCGCAGGGCGATGCCCAGACCACCGTGCGAATCATCCAACCAGGCCTGACCGGTCGAGTGATGGACGAAGATGAGTTTGACGGGCGTGGTCGGCGGGGTCACGTCCAGCGCCCCGGCCGGCGGTTGGCTGGGCGTCGCGGTGCGCGCCAGGGTCGGCAAGTAGAGTTGATGGTCCAGCGTTTGACTCTGCACCAGACACGCCGGGCTGAGCCCGAGCGTGGCGACCAAGGCGATCGCCGTCCAGCAACGTCGCGCAATTCGGTTCTGCATCGTTTCGTCTCCCCCGCGCGGCACCGCCCCCAAAACGACCTCCGCGGTTGTGCGCAGGGCCTCATCGTAGAGCGATTGCGCGGCCGGAGGCAGCCTGCACGCCAAAAATCGTGACGTTCGACTTGCGCGCACGGTGACGTTCGACGCGCGAATTCTCGCCCTCCGACGGACTTCGGAGGACCGGCTCAGGGAGATTACGGAGTTGTCGCGGTGCGGGGCCTGTGGGCTCAGCTTTCGCGCGAGTGGCGTTCTCGTGCCGCTTGATAGGCGCGCAGCGTTCGGGTTCGGGCCACGGTGCGGTCGACGATTGGTGCGGGGTAGTGTTCGCCGATGACGACGCCGTGTTGACGCTGCTCGAGCGGGGTCAGCGTCCACGGTTCGTGGATCGCACGGTCGGGGAGGCCGGCTAGTTCGGGTACGTAGCGCCGGATGTAGTCTCCGGTTGGGTCGAATTTGCGTCCCTGCAGCACCGGGTTGAAGATGCGAAAGTACGGGGCCGCGTCGGTTCCGACACCGGCGGTCCATTGCCAGCCGCCGTTGTTGGCCGCCGGATCGCCGTCGATGAGCTGATCCATGAACCATTGCTCGCCCGCGCGCCAGTCGATGAGCAGATCCTTGACCAGAAACGACGCCACGATCATGCGCGCGCGATTGTGCATCCACCCGGTCTCGGCCAGTTGGCGCATGGCCGCGTCCACGACCGGCACACCCGTGAGTCCTGCCTGCCAGGCTTCGAGGTCCTGGGGCGCAGCGCGCCAGGCGATGTCGCGCAGGGCCGGGTTGAAGGCGGTTCGGAGCACATTCGGGAAGTGGTAAAGGATGCCCTGATAGAACTCGCGCCAGATCAGTTCATTCAGCCACGTTTGAGCGCCCTGTGCGCTCGCCGGCTCCTGCGCGTGGGCGACGGCATTCAGCGCACCGACGACGGCCTCGCGCGCCGACAGCAGGCCGAAGCGTAGATACGGTGAGAGCGACGACGTCCCAGCCACGCCGAGCAGATCGCGCTCCGCATGATACCGCGACACCGGCGCGTCGGCGCCGGCGACAAAGCGCCTGAGGCGTTCACGGGCCACGCGCTCGTCGGCCGGAAAGGCCTCGTGGCTTGAGGGCGACGCCGCGAGCCGCTCGCTCCTCCAATCGTCGGGCAGGGCGGGTAGCGCGTCCGGCGCCTTCAGGACGTCGTCGGGCCGCGGGCGCGGCAACGCCAGCCAGGCCTTGCTGAAGGGCGTGAACACCGTATACGGGCCGCCGTCGGCCTTGCGCACCGACTGCGGATGATGCACGGTCGGTCCGGCGGTCAGTCGCAGCGGAAGGGCCGCCTGAACGGCGGCGTCGCGGCGCCGGGCATACGGGCCATAGTCCTCGCCGGCAACGATCAGGTCGGCGCCCGTTTCGGCGAGCAGGGCGGCCAGCACCTCGGCCGGGCGTCCCGCCCGGGCGATCAGCCGCGCCCCCCGCGCACGCAACTCGCGATCGAGCGACTCGAGCGCACCGAACAGGAAGGCGCGACGACGCGTCGCGTTGCGGTGCGAGCGGCCTCCGAGCAGGGTTGGGTCGGCCACGAACACGGGCACGACCCGTCCGTGCGCCAGAGCGGCGTGCAGGGCCGGGTTGTCGTGCAGGCGCAGGTCGCGGCGGATCCACCAGATTGCAGTCGGTGTCTGAGCCATCGGCCGACACTGTATCAGCGGTGTCCCCCCGACGCGACCCAAGGTACAAGGTTAAGCGCCATATGAAAAGGCCCGCGGCGCGTCATGGCCGTGGCCTGAACATGGATCCCGCATAGGCGCGGCGATCATGGCTGCCGCACGCTATCACGCCACCCCGGCGGCAGGGGCGCGACGACCAACGGCCCGCGACGGCGCTCCGCCGCGGGCCGCGAGCCCGTTCTCGTTATGTTACATTGGGGGTTGGCCTGGCTGAGTCGTCTGAGATCGTCCCCACTGAATCAATCCAACCGAGGAGTACCGTACATGACCACCATGACCGCTGCCTTGCCGTCGGAAGGCGTTGCTTTCCTTGAGTCTCTGCCGCAGGAGTTGCGTGACCTGATCGAACAGGCCGGGCTGACCTGGGAGGATCTGCGCGAATTGCTGAACCCGAGAGTCGTTGTTGATCTCGCGCTTCCCTGGATTTAGCCCTGTCGTTTCCTGACCTATGACACGTAGATTTCGGACGACTCGCCTGGCCAGCCCAGTTTTGGCCCTTGCTTCGCGTAATCTACGGCCCAGCGGACGCCTCGCCGCGATCAGGATGTCGTTGATGGATCGAGTGGTCAGGGGGGGCTGCGGTCCAGACGGGGCGAATGGCGGATCGGCGCGTTTGGTTCTAAACTGGCCTCGGGCCAAGGCCGCCGATCGATCGCGGATGACGGTGGCGCAGTGGTCAAGCGTCGCTGTCGCCGAGTTAAGGCCCATCACTTTATATGTCGGCGCCTGACTGGCCTGGCATGGTGTCACAGGCCAGGCAGTCGGGCGCAATCGCGGCGCCGGGCCGAACGATCGGCTTCGAACATGAAGCCCCACGGCTCGGGCCAGATACCATAGCGATGCGGGACCTCGAACGTTTTTTCAGCCTGCTCGTTTTGTTCGGCACCGCTGTCCTGTTGGGCGCGGGTTTGTGGACGAGTATTACCTTCCCGACGGTGGAGGCCTATTGGCTACCAGACGGATCGCTCGAATGGATTCGGCCCGCCTCGCAGGCCGCCGAGCAACTTGAACCTGGCGATCACGTCGTCCAGATCGATGGTCAATCGGTCGCCTTCACCAGTCAGGTCTTCTCAGCAAAGCGCCCCGGGGACTCAGTTGCCGTACTTCTTGAACGCAGTGGCCAACCGCGGCAGGTCACCTTGCCGGTCAAGTCAAAATCGATCGCGCAATTGCTGGTTCAGTCCAGCGCGTCAGCGGCGCTGGCCGTGGCGTTTTGGGCGATCGGCGCTACTTTGGTGGTGGGTTCGCTCAAGCACAGCGAGGTGGCTGCATCCAGCGCATTGGCCGGGGCGTTTTTCGCCCTGACGGGGACCGTTCTGGCGCTGGGCGGGTCGAGCCAGTTTGCGCCTGGCTGGATCATGCGGCTGTATGCAGCAGGGCTTTGGTGTCTTGGGCCAATTGGGTTGTGGCTGCACCTGGTGTTCCCCAGGCCTTTCCGTCTTGCGCGATCTCCCTGGTTTGTCCTTGCTGGCGTGGCTCTCGGCGTCGGCGGCGCGTTGTGGGGTTGGTTCGCGGTGCCGGATTACCTGGGAGTCGTCAACGCGCAGGCGCTACGGGCTTCATATGCCTGGCTCGCCAGTCATGTCGTAGCTTCCATTGGGCTCATCACATGGAGTTGGCTGCGACACCCGAGTCCTGGCGAGCGCCGGCAGTTGGGTGTCGTCGCTCTGGGCGCAACACTATCTTTGACCCCGTTGGTGGCTATTGTTCTTGTGCCCAGGCTTCTGGGTCTAGAGATCACCGTCGACCAGGACGTCACCATGCTTCCCTTGGTCTTGCTGCCGGCCTCGTACGGGTATGCGATCCATCGCTACCGGCGTCTGGCCCAGGACCAGGAGCAACTGCTGATGCGCGGGCTACGCTACCTTTTTAGCGCGATGTCGGTGAGCCTCGTGCTCATGGTGGTGTTTTCGGTGCCGGCCGTGAAAGCACTGTCGGCTGAAGCCCAGATCTGGACGGCGATCTTTGGCGGCGGCCTGGCGACGCCGATCGTGATGGCACTCGTACAAGCCCTCTGGGATCTCGCGTTGTTCGGGCGCATGCGCCAGCCGCTCCGCCAGGCCGCCACTGCCACCGCTGCCATCGACCTGGGCATCGACGCGGAGGATCTGGATCGCCAGGTGGGCGAGATCCTGCAC
This sequence comes from Anaerolineales bacterium, assembly GCA_044224715.1. GTDB lineage: Bacteria > Chloroflexota > Anaerolineae > Anaerolineales > UBA6663 > UBA6663. The sequence goes on from JBGAJV010000006.1 coordinate 138,442, forward strand.
GAATTAGCGGGCATTGAGGACAGCGCGATCCTGCTTCTCAACGAGAGGCGTCAACTCGTGGAGTATTCGCCCGGGCGCGCGCGAGCAGCGACAGACGTGACGATTCCACCGCAATCGGAGTGCGCGGCGTTGTTCTCGGGTTCGCCAGCGATTCTGGAGTTCGATGTTCAACGCGAACGGCTCGCGGCTACGTCGGCTCGGACCCTCCTGGACGTGCCCTGGGCGCAGGCGGCCATTCCGCTTCGCACGCAGCGCGACCTGATCGGCGTATTGCTGGTCGGGTATCGGGCCGGCAAGCCGTTTTTGGATGATGACGATAGCCTGATTCTCGGGATGGTGGGGACCGCGCTGGCGACAACGCTGAGCCGACGGGCCCTAGTGTTCGCGCTTCGCACGAAAAGCGACGAGGCGAGCCTTTTGTCACAAGAACTCTTGCGCGTACGTGAGGACGAGCGCAAGCGAATCGCGCGCGACGTGCATGACGAGATCATCCAGAGCTTGATCGCCGTCTCCTATGGCCTTGCCGCCGTGGAGCAGCCGCCCGGGCCGGCCTTGCGCGACCAGGTCTTGCGCGTCACCGACCGGGCGCGCAGTTTGTGTTTCGAGTTGCGCCAGTTTCAGCTGGACAATCTCGGGCTCGGTCAGGCGGTCCGGCACCTGGCCGAGGACTTCACCGGACGCACCGGCATCCAGGCGTTCGTTCATTCCGAGGCAGAGCCGGATGTCGTGGTTCCGGATCCAGTCTCGAGTACGACCCTGGGAATTCTGCAAGAAGCCCTGAACAACATCCACCGGCATGCCCAAGCCAGTCGGGTTGACCTCTGGATCAGTGTGTCGATGCAGCAGGTGAGTCTCCGGATCCGCGATGACGGCGTGGGCTTCGATCGGATCAAGCAACCGCTCGTCGATGGCGAAAGGCGCCACTTCGGTCTGGCCATGATGGAGGAACGCGCGGCCTTGGCGGGCGGACAACTCCTGATCCGATCGTCGCTCGGAACCGGCTCCGAAGTCGCCTTCGATGCGTCGCTGCCGCCGTCTGCGGTTGCGCCGGTGCCCTGACGCAGCGCCCGTGCGTGAGCGCAGACACTGCGACTTTGATCGTCCGCGCAAGACAGGGTGACGGAGGCGCTCCATGACCATGATGGCGCGGCCAGTGCTCCTGGTGATCACCATGATCGGGGCGGCACTCGCGGGCTGCGTGCCCGCTTCCGGAGGCGCCCAGATCGCGGCAACCGAACGCAGCGCGAGACCGACATCCACACCGATAGAGATGGAGCGCATCCAGCTTGCCTCGGATGGACGCCATTTCCGCCTATCGCCATCCGGAAACCGTTTCGTCGCCTGGGGCTTCAATTACTCGCGCGGGGATCGCCTGTTGGAAGACGTATGGGAAACGGAGTGGGCGGAGATCGAGCAGGACTTCTCAGAGATGAAGGCCCTGGGTGCCAACACGGTCCGCATTCACCTGCAAATCGGGAAATTCATGCGCGACCAGGATACCCCGAATGAGACGGCGCTGCAGCGGCTCGGGCAGCTTGCTTCGCTCGCGGAGGGTCAAGGCCTTTATCTCGATGTCACTGGTCTGGCCGCCTATCGTCTCGAAGATGCGCCCGATTGGTACTTTGGTCTCGCTGAGGAGGAGCGCTGGGCGACTCACGCGCGTTTCTGGAAGGCGGTCGCGACCCAGTTGGATACTAGCCCGGCCGTCTTCTGCTACGACCTGATGAACGAACCGGTTGCTCCTGCGGGCAGCCGGGAGCCCGACGAACTGCTCAACGGCTCCTTTGGGGGCTTCCATTTCATCCAGCTCATCACGCTCGACCAAGCCGGCCGGCCCGTAGACGAGATCGCGCGTCTATGGATCCGACAGATGACCGCGGCCATCCGTCAGGTCGATAGCGACCATCTCATTACAGTTGGTTCGTTGCCTCCCGATCCGCAACTTGGCTATTTCTCTGGGTTCGGCCCGGACGCCGTTGCCGCAGACGTTGACTTCGTCAGCGTCCACATCTATCCGGAGCAGGGCAAGATCGCCGACGCGGTTTCGATCGTCGCCGATTATGCTGCGACGGGAAAGCCCGTTGTGGTTGAGGAAACATCGCAGCTGTATGCCGGCACGAGCGACTATGAAGCGTTCTTTGAGCAGAGCCGTGGATCTCTCTCAGGGTTGCTAGGCCTGTACTACGGCGAATCGCCTGCCGAGATGAACCCGCCAAAAGATGTGCGCCAGGCCATCAACGCCGAATGGTATGAGTTGTTTGGTCGGTTGCGCGAACGCGGTATTCCTTGAGGCTGTTCCGACCGGCACCCTCGAGCCAGTCGCGTCGCCGGCCAGGTCCTGCCCGGATTCGAAAGCCGACACGGTCGGTTGTTCGGGTTTTCTTACCCCCAGAATGGCGCCTTCGCCTTCCGCTGCCGTCCATCTTCTTCGCGAAGTCTTCGCGCGAAGATCCTTCTGACCGTCCATGGTCCGATACGTGATCGCTCCCTGGCTCCCGAGAGGGTCGGCGCCAGAGCGAGCAGGGGTCTGATCGCGCCGCACGTCACAATTCGCCAGACAACGCGGGCAGATTGAGACGTCGAGGCGTCTCCAAATCGACTGTTCTCGCGCAACGGCCTCACGTGCCCTCGCACAGGCCGTGGAGCGGCGGCGTCCCGCGCAGACGCAGGTATTTCGCGGTGCAGCCACGGCGCCCACTTACGGCCGGAGGATTAGCGCGCGGCCCGCGGTTCCCTCACGCCAAATGGCTATGTAGCCCTCGTCACGGCGTTGACACGTGCCGCTCGACTTCACCCTGGTGCGAGCGAGCCACCCGAGTTCCCATCGCAAAAGCTGCGCGGCAGGTGGCAGAACGCAACGCCACTCCCGGCTCGGCGGCACAGGCCGCTGACATCCAGGCATGGACGCCCGATCTCGGCCCGCACCGGAACGGCTCACGGCATTTCGGTCAGAGACACCCGCGGAACTCTGTGGCTGTGCGTCGAGACGGCGATCTTCACGGCCGCTCAGGTCCCCGAGCCCGGGGTTCAAGCCCAGTGTGTGTGGCGTGGCAAACGATCTCCAAATGGTCCTTGTATAGGCTGGCGTCATCTGGAGCCGACATGACTTTGCCGAGGCACCCGGTTGCCGAAAGTGTTTCACGCGGGCTGCGGTACCACGTGGTTGTCGTGTGCTTATGGCAAGAGCCGGATGGCGCACAGATGACCTGGCGCTTCAGCCTGGAGAGTCTGCGGGCCTCCGATCGACTCGGGTTTGGATCGCTGGAGGCCCTGGTCGACCATCTGCGCGAGCTGATGGCGACGTCGACCCAACTTTAGGGCTCGCGCTGCGACTCGGTGGTCGTGGCGGGCCATGGAAAAACAATGCGACTCCGCACTGCGGACGCAAGCTCACCTAATCGAGAGGAAACAGGCATGCGCAAGATATTCAAATGGATCGGGATCGCGTTGGGGGGTTTGGTGGTGACGCTCCTGGTCGTCGTCGCCGGTCTGATGGTCAGTACCGATCTGCGTTTCAATCGCGTCTACACGCTTCAGGCCGAGACGGTGGCGATACCCAACGACGCTGCGAGCCTGGCAAACGGGCGCCGTTGGGCGGAGATCCACTGCCAGGCTTGCCATGGCGCGGACCTTGGCGGCGGCCCGCTATTTGCGGATGACTCCCTCGGCGTCGTGGACGCACCCAACTTGACTTCAGGCCGCGGCGGTGTGGGCTCTCGCTATCAGGTCTCGGATTGGGTGCGGGCCGTGCGGCACGGTATCCGCCTCGATGGGACTTCGGTGTTCATTATGCCGTCGAACGAGTTCTACTACCTCAACGACGCGGACTTGGGTAGCCTCATCGCCTATCTTCAGACGGTGCCGTCCGTCGACCGCGAGACGCGCCCGCGCTTCTTCACGCCGTTGGCCAAGGTGTTGTACGCCGTCGGCGCATTTGACAACCTGCTCTACGCCGAGACGATCGCGCATGACACGAGACCGGCTGCGCCATCGGTTGGCGTTACCGTTGCCTATGGAGGTTACCTCGCGCATGCGCATGGCTGTGCGGCGTGCCATGGTGAGACGTTCGTGGGCCAGCAGCCGTCGGAGCCTGGAGCGCCGTTCGCGCCGAACCTGACGCCGGCTGGCGAGCTGGGGACCTGGTCCGAAAGCGAGTTCATCGCCACCATCCGAACCGGGACGACGCCGGCGGGCCGGCCCCTGAACGAGGCCATGCCCTGGCGCGGGCTCGGGCAGCTGACGGACGACGAACTTAAAGCGATTTGGGCCTATCTGCGGAGTCTGCCCGTTGCGTCGGCCGATGCACCCTGACAAACCGGCGCATACGAGATCCATTCACCTCGTGGAGAGACTGGCATGCCTGGTTCAACGTTTCGATCCGCCACAAAGCTTGCCGCTGACATAGTATCCGGAGCCAGATCGGCCCGCGATATCCTCGAGGAGCACATCGATCGGATCGAACGGGTGAACCCACAGATCAACGCCCTGGTTATGCCCCGCTTTGAGCTGGCCCGAACCGAAGCCGATGCGGCAGACGCCGCCCGGCGGCGGGGGGAACCGCTGGGGCCGCTCCATGGCGTGCCAATCACGGTCAAGGATCAATTCGATGTCGCGGGTCTGCCGACGACGCTCGGACTGGCTCGCTTGCGCGATCGGGTCGCGTCTCACGATGGCGCGATGGTAGCCGCACTGCGGCAGGCCGGCGCGATCGTGCTGGGCAAAACGAACGTGCCGCAGACGCTCGTCACGATCGAGACGGACAACCGCCTCTGGGGGCGAACGAACAATCCGTGGGACTTCACCCGGACGGCGGGCGGGAGTAGCGGCGGGGAAGCAGCCCTGATCGCGGCGGGTGGGTCGCCCCTTGGACTGGGCGGCGATTTCGGCGGCAGCCTACGCATCCCGGCCGCGTACTGCGGCCTGTGCACGATCCGCCCGACGGCTCGGCGTCTGCCGCCCGGTGATCGCTTCCCGGTCCGGACCGGCGAGGGCGCCGAGGTGGTCGTCGCGCAACCCGGCCCGCTCGCCCGGCATGTCGACGACCTGACCCTGGCTTTGCGAGTAATGGTCGAACACGGCGCGACGAATCCATCAAGCCTGCACGCCCCGCTGCCGTTCGCCGATCCGGCCGATGTCGACGTGCGGCGACTGCGGATCGCGCTGCTGCCGCAGGTCAGCGACTGGACGCCGTCCCCGGCCATCCGGCGTGCCTTGCGCGAGGCGGCCGACGCCCTGCGCGCGGCTGGGGCAACGGTGGTCGAGTGGACATCGGCGCCGGACACAACCGAAGGCGTGGTCCTGTTTTTCAGACTCATGGCCGCCACGGGCTTCGCGTCTCTCATGCAGACGCTGTCAGACGAGGCGCCGATCTCGCTTCTCGAACCCAATCTCCAGCTGGCGCGTCTTCCGAACGTGATGCTCCCAGTGCTCGGCGGTCTGCTTAAGGGGCGCGGAGCAGGGCGCTTGAGCCGAATGGTGATGGCCGGGGCCAAACAAAGCGCGGCTGGCTATCTCGACCTGGCCGGTGATCGGTTGACCTACGAATTTCGGATGCGCGACACTTTGGCCGCCGGCGGCTTCGATGCGATCTTGCTGCCGGCCGCGCCACTCCCGGCAGTGCGCCACGGTGACACCGTGGGCCTGGCCGACTTTTGGGGCGCGTGCCTCCTGTTCAATGTCCTGGGCTGGCCGGCCGGTGTTGTGCCGGTGACGCGCGTGCGTCCGGGCGAGGAGAGCGATCGGCCCGACAGCCGGGAGAAGTCCGAACGGTTGGCCCGGGTTGTGGAGGGTGGAAGCGCGGGTCTGCCCATCGGGGTGCAGATCGCGGCGCCGCCGTGGCGCGAGGACCGTGTCCTGGCGCTCCTGCGCGCGATCGAATTCCACGCCCGCAGTCAGCCGGACTTTCCTGAGCGTCCGCCCGTCTGAGGCCGGGCCACGAAAGCCAGCGTCGCTGAGCCAGGGCAGCCGACCGGCTGCCCTGGCTCAGCGACGACGTCTGTTCTATCCTGCCGCACACCTTTCTGGACGAGGACGAGCAGGCAGGAACAGCACAGCTGCGATATGAACGCAGGCCTGGAGATCCGGCTCTTCGGCGGTTTGCAGCTTACCCTCAACGGATCGCCGCTGACCGGGTTTACGTCACACAAAGCGGCGGCGTTGTTGGCGTATCTGGTCGTCGAACGCCGCCCGCATGCGCGGGAGATCCTCGCCGCGCTGCTCTGGGGCGGGCTGCCCGACGCCGACGCGCGCAACAATCTGCGCCAGACGCTCACGAATCTGCGCAAACTCGTCGGACCTTATCTGCGCATCGATCGCGAGACCGTCGCGTTTCAAGCGACCGGAGCCTGCGTCATCGATGTCGACACATTCCTCGAGAGCCTTCACAAGGGCGAAACCCAATCGGCCGAATCGCGCACCGAGCCCTGGCAGACGGCCAGTGCCGTGTACGTAGGCGATTTCTTGGCCGGGTTCGTCGTCCGCGACGCGCCTGAATTCGAGGAGTGGCTGTTGACCCAACGGGCTCGTTATCGCGAGTTGGCGCTGCACATGCTTCATGCCTTGACCGAGCAGCTTGCGACGCAGGGCGAGTATGGACGCGCGGTAGAGACGGCGACCCGTCAGCTCGCGCTCGATCCCTGGCGTGAAGAAGCCCACCGGCACTTGATGCGCCTCAAAGCGCGCACCGGTCAGCGCTCGGCGGCGATCGCGCAGTACGAGACCTGCCGCCAGATCCTGGAGCGCGAGCTGGGTGTCGAGCCCGCGGCCGAGACCACGGCGTTGGTCGAACGGCTCAAAGCGGCGCAACGCGGGCCGCGCCACAATTTGCCCGGCAGCCTCACCGGTTTCGTCGGCCGCGAAGCCGAAGAGGCGCTCCTGCACCGGCGCCTCGCCGACCCGGCGTGCCGGTTGGTGACGCTGAGCGGCCCGGGCGGTGTCGGAAAGACGCGGTTGGCGCTGCGCGTGGCCGAGACACTCGCCGAGACGTATATCAACGGCGCCTGGTTTGCGCCGCTGAGCGGCGCCAGCCCCGAGGACTTGATCGAGCACCTGGCTGACGCGATCGGTCTGGTGCTGCGCGCAGGCAACCTCAAGAACCAGCTGTTGAATGCCCTGCGCGCCCGCGAGCTCCTGCTCGTTCTGGATAACTTCGAGCACCTCGTCGAGTCGGCTGGGCTGTTGTCCGACATCTTGCAGGCCGCGCCAGACGTCAAGATCCTGGTGACCTCGCGCGAGCGCCTGGACTTGAAAAGCGAGTGGGTTTTTGCACTGGATGGGTTCGCGGTGCCGACCGACGCCGAAGCCGAACCGGCGCGCAGTGCGGCCGGTCAGTTATTCTTGCAGGTCTTTGACCGGCAGCAGCCCGAGACGCCACTGACCCTCGACGACGCGCCGGCGATCCTGGAGATCTGCCGATTGGTGGGCGGACTCCCATTGGGTATTGAGCTGGCTGCGGCGCGGGCACGGACCCACACCTGTGCGGCAACCGCCGCCGAGATCAAGCGTGGATCGGACGATCTGGCCACCCGCCAGCGAGACGTGCCGGAGCGTCAGCGTAGTCTGCGAGCCGTCGTGGACTCCTCGGTTGCGGCGCTGTCGGCGGAAGCGCGTCGGGTTTTTGTAGAACTCGCCGTGTTTCCACGCGAGTTCACGGCGGCCGCGGCGAGTGCGATCGTTCGCGCCGCTCCAGACCAACTGGCGGCCCTGGTCGATCGGTCTTTGGTGCGGCGCTGGGGTAGCCGGTACGATGTGCATGAAGTCCTGCGGCGATATGCCATCGAAGCGTTGTCCGTTCAGGGAGATCTCCTGGCAGAACTGAAAGGGCGGCATTGCCAGTTCTACGCCGACCGTATGCAGTCACTCACCGACCTGGCCCAGCGACCTGGCGACGAAGGTGCCTGGATGGCTGCGGTGGCCGACGACTTCGACAATCTGCGCGCGGCCTGGGATTGGGCCAGCGGGCAACAGCGCTGGACCGAACTCGGCCGGCTGCTGGAGGGTGTCTTTCGCTTCATGAATGTGCGCGGCCACTATCGCGAGGGTGCAGCCTGGTTCTCGCTGCCGGTGGAGCCGCTGACGCCCGATCCGCAGGCCACCGATGAGCGGGGGCGGCTGGCCTTCCGCTTGAGCGTGGCGCGGGCGCGCTTCCTGCTGGAACTCGGACAGGCCGAGGCTGCGGTGCCGCTGTTCGAAGCGGGCCGAGTCTATTTCGAGCATGTGACGGAGCCGGCGCAGTTGACCCGTTGTTTGAGCGGGCTCGGCACGGCAGCGCGGGCAAGGGGGCAGTTTGAGCGCGCTCGGGCGTACTGCTCCGCGCAGTTGGAGACGGCGCGCGCCCATGATCTCCGCGGCGAGGAGGCCACCGCGCTCAACAACCTCGGCGTGGTCGTAAGCGATATGGGCGAATACGCCGAGGCCATCCGACTTCACCGCCAATGCCTGGCGGTGCGTCGGGAGCTTGGCGACCGGGTGGGCATCGCGTCGAGCCTGATCAACCTGGCGACGGCGCTGGTGGATCAGGGCGACGACACCCAGACCGTGGCGCTGCTGAAAGAGGCCCTGACCATCTCGCGTGAATTCAACGACGCCCGGCGCACCGGCGCGGTGTTGACGAATCTCGGCGCCGCGGCGCGGCGCGCTGGCCGGTTCGATGAGGAGCGCGACTATTACCGACAGGCCCTGAGCGTTCATCGCGAAAGCGGGCACCGCCTGGGCGTCGCGCTGGCGCTGAACAACCTCGGATCGGCCGCGGCCCGGCTCGGCGACGTGGCTGACGCCCGGCGCTCGTTGCGCGCCGCCCTGGTTGAGGCGCAAGCCGGTCACTTCGACTTTGTCGCCCTGGATGCGTTAGTCTGGCTGGCGTTGCTGGCAGCGCAAGCGGGCGACACTGTGACAGCCGTGGAGACCATCGCGCTCCCATTGCACGACCCCGCCGCGGACGGCGAAACGGTGGCGGCGGCGCGTACGCTGTTGCCCGAGATTTCCAAGGGCCTGGCCCCTGGCGCGGTTGAAGCAGCACTGGCGCGTGGCCGATCACGGGCGCTGGCCGATGCCGTGCTGGGCTTGCTGGCCTGAGGTTTTACCCTGGCGGTGTCCGTGACCCTGCCATTGGTCTTGGCTGCCCGGTCTGTTCGCCCGAAAGCGCGTGTCGGCAGCGCATATCGGGCCAAAGGGCAACGACGACGTCGTGCCAACCGGCCAGCGTGGCGGCCGGGGAAAATAGAAAAGGCCTGCGGCGCGTAATGGCCGCAGGCCTGGTGATAGACCCGGCGAAGTCGCGGAGGTCAGGCCTGCCGCACGTCGTGGATCGCGCGCACGACGGGTTTGAGCGCGGCGACGAGGCCGTCGACCGTGACGTCGGCGACCTTGAACGTGATCTCCCAGTGTGTATCCGCGCCCGCTTCGATTTCGCGCGCGGCCAGGCCGACGATGTTGCCGCCGGCGTTGAAGATCGCGTTCGTGATCTGCGCCAGCTCGCCCTTGCCGCCGGGCGTCGCGATCGTGATGCGGACGCCGCTGCGCCGGCCGCCGAGCAATTCGAGCAGCGACTTGAACAGGTCGGTCTCGGTGATGATGCCGACCAACGCCTCGCCGCGCAGGACGAGCAGGCCGCCGATGCGGCCGTCGGCCATGATACGTGCGGCCTCTTCGAGGGGCGTGTCGTCCTGGACCGTGACGACGTCGCGGCTCATGACCTCGGAGACCTTGAGCTTGCCGAGCAGTTCGGTGATCTCCCAGATCGCCAGGGTCGTGGCAGCCGACGGCCCGGCCTGCAACAAGTCCTTGTCAGAGACGATGCCCACCAGCTTGCCGTGGCCGTCGACCACGGGGAAGCGGCGCACCTTCTTCTCGCGCATCAGACGCAGCGCATCCGGCACCGACAGGTCCGGCCCCACCGTGATCGGGTTCTGGGTCATTCGTTCGCGAACAAGCATGGGTTCCTCCGAAGAGACGTGATAGCCGGAAAACCGGCATGAAAGCGCAAATCGGGCGTCGAATCTGTCCGCGACGCCAGAGCGAAGTGTACTCCAAGATGGCGCGAAAGTCCCACGGATTGCGCCGTCTCGCCGGTTCAGGCCGGGGCCTGGCCGGGATCGAAGCGTTCCATCCAGGCGTCCGGCGCGGCAAGGTTTTGGAAACCGAATTGCCGGTACAGGCCATGGGCATCGCGTGTGGCGAGCGACCACCGCCGCAGGCCTTGCAGTTCCGGGTGGGTCGTGACGACCCGAATCAGCCACTTGCCCAGGCCCTGGCCTTGATATTCGTCCAGGACGTACACGTCGCAGACGTATGCGAACGTGGCGCGGTCGGTTACGACGCGGGCGAGCCCGATCTGCCGTTCACTGTGATAGAGCCCAAAACACAACGAGCCGGCCAGCGATCGGACGACCACGTCGCGGGGTCTCCCCGTGGCCCAATACGAGCGCGAGAGGTAAGCATAGATCGCGTCGACCTGCAGCCGGGCCGGGTCCGTGCTGATCTCGTACGAATCGCGGCGCCAGTTGTCTGGCGCCTGACCATCCGTGCTCATCGCAGGCGCCGCCACAGGAGGTTGAGGATCGCGGTGCTGGCCCAGACCGGCAGGCTGGCCGGGGGGCCGCCGTAACCCGAGCGCTGCGTCTCGGTGCCCGATGCGTCGCTGACGGCCCACTCCAGGCCGCGCGGGTCCTTGGCCCCGGCTCCTTGATAGACACGCACCGCCACGCCGACATGCGCTTGCTGGGCCGCGCGCACACGTTCGGCGGCCGCGCCCAAATCCTCAAGGGCGGCGAGGGGGCTCGCGCCGGCGTAGAACGATGCGGCGGTCGGCAGCACCGCCAGCCGGGCGTTGAGGTTTCCGGACGTGCCCGCCTCGGCCACGCCCAAACGCAGCCCGCGGGTCGTGAGCAACTGCCCGACGACCTGGTCGATGGTCTCGCCGTCGACGCCGTAGATGTGTTCAGCCAGCGCCGCGCGCACCTGGGCCTCGATCGGCGCGATCAAGGCGTCGGCCTCGGCTTCGCTGGCCGCGGTCGCCGTGATGCGGATGTCGACGTTCCCGGCGTGCGCGGCCAGGCCCACCGTCGGGTTGGCGAGTTTCTCGAGTTCGCCGATCTGCTGATCGATCGCGCTTTCGCCCATGCCGATCGTGCGCAACACGCGGGCCTTGATACAGCCGGTCAGCCCGAAGCGCTCGCGCAGGTAGGGGAGCACACGATGCTCGAGCAGGTACTCCATTTCGCGCGGAACGCCGGGCAGGCTGATGACCACGCCCGACCCGTAGGCGGCTTCGTGCTCCACCCAAAACGCGGGCGCCGTCCCGACGGGGTTCTCAACTGGTGTGCCGCCGGCCGGGATCAGGGCCTGCTGTTTGTTGTTCTCGCCTGGAATTCGCCCGAACCGTCCGAAACGCTCCTTGATCTGCTGCCAAAGTTCCGGGTGGAAGTCGAGCGCCCGGTCGAAGGCGGCGGCCACCGCCGCGCGCGTCGGGTCGTCCACGGTCGGGCCAAGCCCACCCGTGGTGATGACGATCGGCGTGCGCTCGGCGGCCTCGCGGATCAGGGCCGTGATCCGCGGCAGGTCGTCGGCGATGGTCGTGCTGCGCTCGACCGACAGGCCGATCCCGCGCAGCGTCCGGGCGATATGCGCGGAGTTTGTGTCGACGATTTCACCGAGCACCAGTTCGGAGCCAATGGCGATCAATTCGGCATGCATAGGGGATGTTGTGGGATGGGAGCGTCGAGTCGCGCGGCGGAATGGATGATCCGGTCAAGGCGATCTAGTGTAACATAGCCGAACGGTCAGGGTCCCCAGTGGAGGCGGAGCGCATGCGGATTGGCATGCTCGTCGACATGTACAAGCCCAATATCAGCGGCATCACGGCCTATGTGTCGCTGAACAAGCGCTGGCTCGAAGCGCGCGGGCACAAGGTGTTTGTCTTCACCTTCGGCAACCTCGATTACGAAGACGACGAGCTGTATGTCATGCGTTCACCGGGTCTGCCGTTGAACGTCAACGACAGCGGCTTTCAGCTGTCGTTCCGGTATTCCACGGTCGCCGAGCGCAAACTGCGCACGATGGACGTCGTCCACGTGCATCATGCGTATCTGAGCGGCCCGCTGGCGCTGCGATACTGCAAACCGGCCAATATCCCGGTGGTCTTCACCAACCACACGCGCTTCGATCTCTATTTCCAGCACTATGTGCCGATGGTCCCGGATGCCATCGGCGAGACGTTCGTCCGGACGTTCATCCCCAATCTGTGTCATCGTTGCGATCTGGTCATCGCGCCCTCTCCGGGCGTGGCGGTGGTGATGCGCGACCTGGGCGTGAAAGACCCGATCCGGGTCATCCCGAACGGCATCGACTTCGCGCCCTATGAACGCCCGACGCCGGTGAAGCGGTCGGAGGTGGGGATCCCCCACGACGCAGTCGTCTGTCTGTACGTGGGTCGGCTCAGCCCCGAGAAGAACCTGAGTTTTCTGCTACGGGCATTCTTCGGCGTCGCGGGCGCCTGCGAACACGCCCACCTTGTGCTCATCGGGGGCGGGCCCGATCAGGAAGACCTGATGGAGATGGTCGAGCACTCGCCGTTCGCGAACCGGATCCACTTCCTGGGCAAAGTCCTGCCCGAACGCGTGCCCAGCTATCTCCTGCTCGGTGATCTATTCGTCTCGGCGTCCAACACCGAGGTGCATCCGTTTTCGCTGATCGAGGCCATGGCCTCGGGTCTGCCCGCGCTCGGCGTCGACTCGCCCGGCGTGGGCGATACGATCACTAACGAGGTCGATGGGCTGCTGACGCAACTCAACCTGGCGGCCTTCACAGCAGCATTCACGCGGCTGGTGTTGGATCGCGATCTGCGCCAGCGCCTCGGCGCCGCCGCGCGCGAGGCAGCCCGTCGCTTCGACATCGAACAAACCGCGCCGGCTGTGTTGGCCGAATACGAGCGCCTGGCGGCCTCGGTCGAGCAGCGTCTGTCCTACTGGCAGCGTCTCAAGCGGTGGTGGACACGGCCGACGGTTGGGGCCGAGGAATGACGTCGGCACGCGCCGGTCTTGGGCGGCGCGGGGAAGCGCTGGCCGCTGAGCGACTTGCCGCAGACGGATACGAAATCGTGGCGCGCAACTGGCATTGCGCCGGCGGGGAGCTGGACATCATCGCTCGCAATCCCGACGGTTGGGTGTTCGTCGAAGTGCGCACCCGGCGCGGCCGTCGGTTCGGGACCCCGGAGGAATCGGTGACCGTGACCAAGCGCCGACATCTGGCAGAGGCCGCACAATCCTTCCTGGCCGAGCGCGACGCCCTTGGCGATCCCTGGCGCGTCGACCTGGCCGCCGTCGAGTTGTCGCCGCAGGGCAGCCTGCTTCGGCTCGACATCATCCCCCACATCGTGACGGGCGCCGATCTGTGAACCGCGCGAACCTGCCCCCGTTGCTTGTCCTCGTCGGCCCGACGGCCGTCGGCAAGACCGCGATGGCCATTCAGCTGGCGGAGCGGCTGCATGGCGAGATCGTCTCGGCCGACTCGCGCTACCTGTACCGGTACATGGATATCGGCACGGCCAAGCCCGGCCCGGCGGAACGCGAACGTGTGCCGCACCACCTGATCGATGTCACCACACCCGACATGCCGTGGTCGCTGGCGCAATACCAGGCGGCGGCCTTTGCCGCCATCGGCGAGATCCAAACGCGTGGGCGCCTGCCGATCCTGGCCGGGGGCACGGGTCAGTACATCCGTGCCGTCGTCGAGGGCTGGCAGCCGCCGCCAAGCGCTAACACGGACGGCTTGCGTTTGGAGCTCGAAGAACGTTTCCAGGCCCGGGGCCTCGATGGCCTGGTCGCGCAATTGCGCGAGCTGGACCCGGAGTCGGCGCGCACGATCGACCTCTACAACCCGCGACGCGTCATCCGAGCGTTAGAGGTCGTGCTCAGCACGGGCCGATCCTTTGTCGGCCAACGTCGAAAACTGCCACCGCGTCTGGCTATCCACACGGTCGGTTTGAGCTTACCGCGCTCGCTCCTGTACGCCCGGATCGACCAGCGGGTCGATTCCATGCTCGCCAGCGGCCTCGTGGATGAAGTGCGTGGGCTCGTCGCGCGCGGGTACGGCTGGCAGCTGCCAGCGATGTCGGCCATCGGCTATCGCCAGATCGGCCAGCACCTGCGCGGCGAATGTAGCCTGACCGAAGCCGCGGACCTGATCCGCCGGGACACGCGCGTGTTTGTGCGCCGCCAGGCGAACTGGTTCAAGCCCGACGATCCGGGCATCCACTGGTACGACGTCAGCCTCACCTTCGCCGACGAGCTGGCTTCCGCCATCCGCGCGGTGCTGCCCGGCATCGGCGCCGACCTTCGCTGATCGTGAACCCCGCGGTCTCGAGTGCCGTGTGCAAGCACGCGTTGATCCTGTTGGTTGATCCTGACCGGTTGGGCGGGGCCCACAACGGATTGCGATCAACGGATCAACGGATAAGCGCCTGAAGGCCGCAGCGCACATTGAAAGGCCGATCGCGGCGCTGTCTGCGTGGGCACGGGTCGGTCGCGTCGCACACAGGCTGTCAGGCATCCATCCGTGTCATCCGCTGATCCGTTATCTCATCCGTTGTCAATCCCGCCAAGGCGGAGACCGCCTTGGTTTGCCAACGGCATCACGCGTTGGCAGTGCCTGTGTGCCGCGAATGACGCAAATGCTGCCGCATCCGCCGCGACGGATGGGCGGATACCGATTCGCGCACCCGGCGTCATTCGCGGCCGGATCCCGCGCCTGATCGCGTGCTCGTGCATATCGGCCGCCCTGCGGCGCGACCAACTCTTCCGCCCCCACGTATAATCCAACGCGTGAAATCCTGGTACCGTGGCCTGGTCGCCCTGGTCCTCCTGCTTGGGTTGGGGCAACCGGCGGGCGCGCAACAAACGACGACGCCCGAGCAGATCCTGGCGCGCATGACGGCCGAGGAACGCATCGGCCAATTGTTCATGGTGACCTTCGACGGCTCGTCGGTCGAGTCGGGCAGCGACATCGATCGGTTGATCCGCGACTACAAAGTCGGCGGTGTCCTTCTGCGCGCCTCCGGCGGAAACATCACGGATGAGAGCAATGCGCCGGCTCAGGTGCTCACCCTGACGAACCAACTCCAGGCGACGGCGGCTTCCGCGGCCGAGGCGCCCCGACAGGGGCCGACCGGCGGCGCGGCCCGGGCGGCCCCATACGTGCCGCTGACCATCGCGATCCAGCAGCCGGGCGGCGGTTCGCCCGACGACCAGATCCTGTCGGGTCTGACCGAACTGCCCGCGCCGCTCGCCATCGGCGCGACGTGGGACCCCGGCAAGGCCGAGGCCATCGGTCGCGTGGCGGGCTCGGAACTGGCTGCGCTGGGGATCACGCTGCTCATCGGGCCGGCCCCGGACGTGTTGGATCCGGCGCGCGTGAACGGCGCGCGTGACGACGGCACCCAGGTGTTCGGCGGCGATCCGTATTGGGTGGGCCGGATCTCCGAAGCGTACTATCGCGGGCTGCAATTGGGCGGCGGCGGGCAACTCGCCATCGCCGCCCCGCACTTCCCGGGTCAGGGCGCCAGCAACCGCGACTGGGAACAAGAGATCCCGACGGTCCGGCGCTCGCTCGACCAGCTGGTGCGCGTCGATCTACTGCCGTTCACGCGGCTGGCCGGGGCAGGCGGCGAGAACGGCGTCCGCGTGGACGCGCTGGTGACGGCGCATATCCGGCTGCAGGGCCTGCTCGATCGTCAGACGGCCAACCCGATCACGCTCGACGCGGCGTCCATCGAAGCCTTGCTGGCGCAGACCGACCTGGCCGCGTGGCGCGCGGGCGGCGGCGTGTTGATCAGCGACTCGCTCGGGTCGCGCGCGATCCGGCGCTTCCTCGACTCGACCGAGGCGACCTTCAACGGCCGCGGTCTGGCGCGCGATGCGTTCCGCGCCGGCCATGACGTGCTCGTGTTGTCGGACTTTGGCCAGCGGTCGGCGCAGACGGCCAACATCATTGACGCGATCCAGTATTTCCGCGACCAGTACGCGTCGGACACGGCGTTCGCCCAACGCGTCGACGAGTCAGTGTTGCGCATCCTGGCCATGAAGCTGCGCACGTCGGGCGGGGCATTCGTGCCCGAGGCCGCGCAGCGTCCGTCGGCCGATCTGGCGTCAAGGCTGAACAAGGGCAAGGTCGAGGCACTGGCCGTGGCGCGCGCCGCCGCGACCCTGATCTTCCCGAGCGCGGTGGATCTGGCGACGCGCCTCAACGACCCCCCGGTCGCCGGTGAACGCATCGTGTTCCTGACCGACGGCCGCACGGTGCGGCAGTGCCCGGTGTGCGTGCCGGTGCCGGCAATGGATGTGCGCGCCCTCGAGTCCGCCGTGTTGTCGCTCTACGGCCCAAGCGCCAGCGGGCAGGTGCAGGGCCGCAATCTGCAGAGCTTTACATTCAAGGATCTGACCGACTATCTGGACGGACGCCTGACACAGGAGGCCGTCGCGGGTCAGCCGACGCCTGAGCCGCCGGCGATCGATGTTTGGCTGCGCCAGACCGACTGGATCGTGTTCAGCATGCAGGACGTCCGGGAAGGCGTGCTCGAGTCGGCCGTGGTGTCGCGCTTTTTGACGCAACGCCAGGACCTCGCGCGCGGTAAGCGCATCATCATTTTCGGGTTCGGCGCGCCTTATTACCTTGACGCGACAGATCTGGATGCCACGACGCTCAATAACGTCAACGGTGCGTACTACGCGCTGTACAGCCGCGGACCGGCCTTCATCGATACCGCGGCGCGTCTGCTGTTTCAAGACGTCGACCCCTCCGGCGCGTCGCCAGTGAGCGTGCCCGGCATCAACTACGATCTGCTCGAGCAGATGCAGCCGGATCCGAGTCAGATCATCCAGCTGTTCAGCGACGCGCCCGGTTTCACGACCACCGAAACGGTCTCGAACACGTACGCGTTCAACTCGCAGGTGAACCTGAGCACGACGGTCATCCGCGACAAGAACGGTCATGCGGTGGCCGACGGCACGCCCGTGACGTTTGAGATCAGCGTCACGAGCGACGCGGGCACCTCCACCAACCAGATCGACGACGCGACCGAAGGCGGCGTGGCCGCGGCCAGTTTCCTGCTCAATCGCGTGGGCTTCTATTCGGTGCGGGTGCGCACGGTCTCGGGGCTGTCGCAGTTCGCGTTCACGATCGACGTGCCGTCGGAAGGCTCGGGTGTCGTTCGCACAGTTCTGCCCCCGACTCCCACGCTTACCCCGACGGCTCCGCCGACCCCGACCGCCACGCCGACCCCGACGCCAACAGCGGTGCCCAAGGTCCCGCCCGAACCCGCCAACAGCATCGACTTCGCGCTGATGCTGGTGTTCGTTGGCTTTGGCGTCGTCGCCGGCTATCGTCTGGGCGCGCCTGAAAACAGCCCGCGACGGGCGTTGCGGCTGGCGCTCTCGGCCGTGATCGGGGCGCTCCTGGGATACAACTGGTTTGCGCTGCGGCTGCCCGGCTTCGAACAGGCGCGCGGTCTGTTTGGCCAGTGGGGCGGGTCGTTGTGGGTCGTCTTGGGGATGGCGGTCGGCCTGCTGGTGGGCTGGCTCTTCTTCCGCAAGTCTCAGTAGCCGGCGCCGGGCTCACCCACGAAACGTGAGGATGAACGCCAGCAACAGCAACAGCCCGGCGCCGATGGCCAGCGCGCGTTCGATCCCGGTCGCCAGCGAGGGCAGACGGATCGTCGGTTGCATGACGATCAGATCACCGGTGTCGATCATGTTCGGCCCGGTGGAGTCGGGGCGCAGCGCCTCGGCCAGCACCGCGGCGCTGGCCGGTCGGCCGTCGGGATGCATGGCCATCGCCCAGAGCATGGCTTTCTCGGTCCGCGGGCTGATGTTGGGGTTGAACGACCGCGGCGCCTTGAGCGACTCGGGCCGCAGGAAGCGCTGTTTGGCCTCCGGCGGCGGCTCGTTGCACAAGAGGTGATAAAGTGTCGCGCCGAAAGAGTAAAGGTCGGCGCGCGCGTCCGAGGTTCCGGTGTCGGCGCCGTACTGCTCGAGCGGCGTGTAGAACACCGTGCCCACACCCTGCACGATGGTCACCGTGCGCTCGTCGGGCGCCAACACCTTGACCAGACCGAAGTCGACCAGCTTGATCAACCCGCTTGGCGTCAGCTTGAGGTTCGACGGTTTAATGTCGCGATGGACGATCGGCTGAGGCTGTTCGTGTAGATACTGAAGCGCGGCGAGCACCTGCGCGGACCAGCCCAGGGCGTCGGCTTCGGCGATGAAGCGTCCGTTCTGGCGAGCCTCGTCGATGAGCTCTTTCAGGTCGCGACCGGGTACGTAGTCCATGACGAGGTAGTCGCGGCCCTCGTCGGCGAAAAAATCCGACACCTTGGGCAGGTTTGGGTGATCGAGCCGGGCCAACACGGAGGCTTCACGGTAGAACTGGTCCCGTGCTTGCTGGCGCGTGCGCTCGGGCAGGCCCGGGTCGTGCTGAACTTCCTTAACGGCGCACATTCGACCAATCAGGCGCTGGTCCTCGGCGAGCAGGATACTGCCCATGCCGCCCTGGCCGATGGTGCGCACGATCTTGTACCGGCCGCGCAGGACGTCGCCGGGTTCGAGCGTGGAGAACATGATGTCCCGATTGTACCCAGCGCGACACGATTAGCGAAATCGCGAGGGATGGGGTGTGGGGGGGGGGCCGGGCCGGGCCCCCCCCCCCCCCCCCCCCCCCCCCCCCCGCC
>JBGAJV010000121.1:0-3264 GCA_044224715.1 Anaerolineales bacterium
CTCACGTTGCGTTCCTCACCTCAAGGAAGTCGACGGACTGCGCGTTGCCAGCTACCGGCCCGCGGTGCGGTGATTCATACGCGGACGAGCGTGGAGGGCGCCGAGGGGCGGGGGTCAGAGCGAGGCGTACGCGACGCCTCAGTCCCTGACGACGCAGTGCGCCGAGCGCCCCCGCTCCGAGGGCACGCCCTCGAAGAGGGCGTGCCCGGATAGCGAGGGAGCGGATGAATCCCCGCGCCTCGGGCCCGCAACTCGCATCACGCAGTCCGCGGCCCCGGTCAGTACCGGTAATGATCGGGCTTGTAAGGCCCCTGGGGCGCGACGCCGATGTACGCAGCCTGTTCGGCCGTGAGTGTTGTCAGTCGCACGCCGATCCGGTCGAGGTGCAGCTGCGCCACTTTCTCGTCGAGGTGCTTTGGCAGCACGTAGACCTCGTTGCCGTACTTCTCACCGTGTGCGAACAGCTCGATCTGGGCGAGCACCTGGTTGGTGAAGGAGTTCGACATCACGAAGGAAGGGTGCCCGGTACCGCAGCCGAGATTCACGAGGCGTCCCTCGGCGAGCACGATCAGGCGCTTGCCGTCGGGGAAGATCACGTGATCGACCTGCGGCTTGATGTTCTCCCACCGGTACTGCCTGAGCGAGGCGATCTCGATCTCGCTGTCGAAGTGGCCGATGTTGCACACGATCGCCTGGTGCTTCATGCGGCGCATGTGATCATGCGTGATCACGTTGAGGTTGCCCGTTGCCGTGACGAAGATGTCGGCCTTGTCGCAGGCCTCGTCCATCGTGACGACCTTGAAGCCTTCCATCGCCGCCTGCAGTGCGCAGATCGGGTCGATCTCGGTGATCCACACCTGCGCCGAGAGCGCACGCAGCGATTCGGCGGAGCCCTTGCCGACATCGCCATAGCCGGCGACGACCGCGATCTTGCCCGCGACCATCACGTCCGTGGCGCGCTTGATCGCATCGACCAGCGATTCGCGGCAGCCGTAGAGGTTGTCGAACTTCGACTTCGTCACCGAATCGTTGACGTTGATGGCCGGGAAGGGCAGGCGGCCGTCACGCTGCAGCTGGTAGAGCCGCTTGACGCCGGTCGTTGTCTCTTCGGTGACACCCTTCACCTGGGCGAGTCGCTTCGCGTACCAGCCCGGGCTCTCGGCGAGGCGGCGGCGGATCGAGGCGTAGAGCGCCGTTTCCTCCTCGTTGGTCGGCCTGGCAATCACGGACGGATCCTTCTCCGCCTGCGCACCGAGCAGCAGCAGGAGCGTCGCATCGCCGCCGTCGTCGAGGATCATGTTGGCGTGCTGGTTGCCCGGCCACTCGAAGATGCGGTGCGTGAACTGCCAGTACTCCTCGAGCGTCTCGCCCTTGTACGCGAACACCGGCGTGCCGCTTGCGGCGATTGCCGCGGCCGCGTGGTCCTGCGTCGAGTAGATGTTGCACGAGGCCCAGCGCACGTCGGCGCCGAGTTCCTTCAGCGTCTCGATCAGCATCGCCGTCTGGATTGTCATGTGGAGCGATCCGGCGATGCGCGCGCCGCGCAGCGGCTTCGCCGCGCCGAACTCCTTGCGGATCGCCATGAGGCCCGGCATCTCGGTCTCGGCGATGGCCATTTCCTTGTGGCCCCAGGCGGCATCGGCGATGTCACGAACGAAATAGTCGGGCGCCACGCCCGACGGTCTGGCAACTGCGGTCATGAGTGTGTCTCCGGTCAGGGAGCGCCGTTAACCATTCACGTCGGCCTGAGCCTGGCGGGCTTGCCCCGTCGCAGCGCTCCTCAGGTCGACGCCCGGCTGCCGAAGCGGCGGCCGGGTATCGGGACGAATCAGGCCGCGCGCACGCGCGCGCCGGCCTCCGCTGCAAGCGCCGCCGCCTTGTCGGTGCGCTCCCAGGTGAAGTCCGCTTCCTCGCGGCCGAAGTGGCCGTAGGCCGCAGTCCTGAAATAAATCGGGCGCGTGAGGTCGAGCATCTCCCGCAGGCCGTAGGGTGTGAGGTCGAAGAAGCGGCGCACGAGCTGCGTGAGTTTCTCGCGCGGCAGCTTTCCGGTGCCGAATGTTTCGACCATGATCGAGGTTGGCTCGGCGACGCCGATCGCGTAACTCACCTGCACTTCGCAGCGGTCGGCGAGACCCGCAGCGACGATGTTCTTTGCGACATACCGGCAGGCATAGGCCGCCGAGCGGTCGACCTTCGACGGATCCTTGCCCGAGAAGGCACCACCACCGTGCCGGGCAAAACCGCCGTAGGTGTCGACGATGATCTTGCGCCCGGTGAGGCCGCAATCGCCCACCGGTCCGCCGATGACGAAGCGCCCGGTCGGGTTGATGTGGAACTTCGTCCCCTTGTGCAGCCATTTCTTCGGCAGCACGGGCAGGATTACCTCGTCCATCACCGCCTCGCGCAGTTGCTTCGTTGAGACGTCGGGCGAGTGCTGGGTCGAGAGCACGACTGCGTCGATCGCGACCGGTCTGTCGTCTTCATAGCGCAGCGACACCTGGCTCTTGGCGTCCGGGCGCAACCAGTCGACCTTGCCCTTCTTGCGCACCTGTGCCTG
Source organism: Anaerolineales bacterium (assembly GCA_044224715.1). Lineage (GTDB taxonomy): Bacteria > Chloroflexota > Anaerolineae > Anaerolineales > UBA6663 > UBA6663. The sequence continues at coordinate 2,558 of JBGAJV010000121.1, forward strand.
GCGCTGTACCAGGCGGTGGGCATACGTGATGGCCGCCGGCATCAGCACGTCGGTCTCGTTGCTCGCGTAGCCGAACATCAGGCCCTGGTCGCCTGCGCCCTGTTCCTCGGGCTTGGCGCGATCGACGCCCATCGCGATGTCGGGCGACTGCTTGCCGATGATGTTGAGGATGCCGCAGGTGCGGCCGTCGAAGCCCACGTCCGACGACGTGTAGCCGATGTCGACGATGACGCCGCGGACCAGTTCCTCGAGATCGATCCAGGCTTCCGTGGTGACCTCGCCGGCCACGACGGCGACGCCGGTCTTGACCAGCGTCTCGCAGGCGACGCGGGCGCGCTTGTCCTGCGCGAGCATGGCGTCCAGCACGGCATCGGAGATCTGGTCGGCGACCTTGTCCGGGTGACCCTCGGAGACGGACTCGGACGTGAAGAGGTAACTGTTTGACATCTCAAGCATTCCGTTAGGCGTTCGAGCCGCAAAGTATAGCCATCCCGACGGCCCGGACTGTGACGTTTTCGCCTTAATCTCATGCTCGTCCCGTGGCAAGCCGGGAAAATGGGGTGAATCGGGGCGCGCCGGCCCGCTAAAATACGAGGCTTTCCACGAGGTGCCTCTATGCCCACTCGCCGGCAGCTCGCCAACGCCATCCGGGCGTTGAGCATGGACGCGGTCCAGAAGGCCAATTCTGGACATCCGGGCATGCCGAT
>JBGAJV010000086.1:0-21312 GCA_044224715.1 Anaerolineales bacterium
CCTCGATCTTCAGACTTAATATGTCAAAGCGCGACTACTACGAAACCCTCGGGGTCGGCAAGAACGCGAACAACGACGAGTTGAAATCCGCGTTCCGCAAGCTCGCCAAGCAGTACCACCCAGACGTCAATAAAGAGGCCGGGGCCGACGAACGCTTTAAGGAGATCAACGAGGCGTATGCCGTGCTCTCCGACGAGCAGAAGCGCGCCGCCTACGACCGCTTTGGTCACGCCGGGGTCAACGGCGGCGCCGGCATGGGCGCGTCGGACTTCGGCGGGTTTGGCGTCGAGGACATCTTCGAGACGTTCTTCGGCGGCGGGTTCGGCGGTCGCGGCGGCACGTCGCGGCGCGCGCCCCGCCGCGGCGCCGACCTCCGCTACGACCTGACGCTCTCGTTCGACCAGGCCATCAGCGGCGTCGACCAGGAGATCGAGTTCGCGCGCAACGAGGTGTGCGACTCGTGTCAGGGGAGCGGAGCCGAACCCGGCACGCAACCCAAGCGCTGCGACACGTGCAAGGGCAGCGGCGAAGTGCGCCAGGTGCGCCAGACCTTCCTGGGTTCGATGGTCAACGTCTCGGCCTGCCCGACCTGCGGCGGTTCGGGCGAGGTGATCCAGAGCCCGTGTCGCGCCTGTCGTGGCAAGGGCCAGCTGCGCCGCACGGTGCGCCGCGTGATCCCGATCCCGCCGGGGGTCAACACCGGCACGCAGATCCGCGTCTCGGGCGAGGGGGAGCCCGGCGCCAACGGCGGCCCGACCGGGAACCTGTATGTCGTGATCGCCGTCGCGCCGCACAAGTACTTCCGCCGCCGCGAAGATCAGATCTTCGTTGAGGTGAGCATCAACGTCGCCCAGGCCGCGCTTGGCGCTGAGGTGCTCGTGCCGACGCCCTACGGCCCCGAGAAGCTCAAGGTGCCGTCTGGCACGCAATCGGGCACGATCTTCCATCTGCGGGGCAAGGGCGCGCCGCGTCCGCAGCGCTCGGGCAAGGGCGATCTGTTCGTCATCGTCAACGTCGCCACGCCCTCCGATTTGACCAAAGAGCAGAAGAAGCTCTACGAAGAGCTGCGCAAGTCCAGCCCCGCCGAGGCCCAGCCGTTGGAGCATGGCGTGTTGGAACGCCTGCAGGACATTTTGGAATCATAGGTCTCGGGCGTCAGCGGTTGGCTTTTTTGAAAGCTACCCCGTCGCGACAGCGATACTGACGCCCGACGCCAGACAGCTATCTCATGACCCTTCTTGAAGTCTCCCTGACCGTCTCACCTGAAGCGGCCGAATCGGTTTCCGAAGTGCTTGCGCGCTATGCCGGAGGCGGCGTGGTGGTCGAAGCGACCAAGTTCGAGGTGACGCCCACCGATCACGGCGTGCCGGTCGGGCCTGTGATCGTGCGCGGCTACGTCGCGCAGGACGCGCATGTCGAGGAGAACCGCCGCAGCATCGAGGACGGGCTGTCGCACCTCAACATCATCCTTAATGGCACGCTTCCGACCGCCGCGTGGCGCGAGATCTCGGAGGATGATTGGGGCGAGGCCTGGAAGGTCAACTACAAGCCGATCCGCATCGGCAAGCGTCTGCTTGTGGTGCCCGCCTGGCTCGAGCAGGCGGCGCGGCCCGACGACGTCGTGGTGCGCCTCGACCCCGGCATGGCGTTCGGCACCGGCACACATCCGACGACGCAGTTGTGCCTCATGGCGATCGAACGGCACATCCGGCCCGACCAGGAGGTGATCGACCTCGGCACGGGCTCGGGCATCCTGGCGATCGCGGCGGCCAAGCTTGGCGCGAAACACGTCTGGGCGTACGATATCGACGATGAGTCGATCCGCGCGGCGAACGAGAACGCCGAGGCCAATCAGGTCGAGGGCAACCTCAGCATCGCCCGTGGCTCATTGGCCGAGCTTGTGGCGGCCGGAGCGCAGGCGCCGCTGGTCTTGGCCAACATCCTCGCGCACGTGCTGGTCGATCTGTTCGGCAAAGGCCTGGCCGATCTGGTCTCGCCGGGCGGCCTGATCGTGCTCTCCGGCATCCTCGACACGCAGGCGTATCAGGTCATCGCCGCGTTGAAGACAGCCGGTCTCGAGTTCGCCGCACAGGAGCACATCGAAGACTGGGTGGCGATCATCGGTCGCAAGCCGCTCTGAGGACGGAATCAAACGAAACAGCCGCCGGCATGCGACGCATGCCGGCGGCTGTTTCGTTTCGCGCAATGAGTGCTAGGCGGGGTTCGGCGCCTGCTGCGAGTGCGAGGCCGTGTAACGATAGGTGATGCGGCCACGGGTGAGATCGTAAGGCGACAGCTCGATCTTCACGCGATCGCCGAGCAGGATGCGGATGTAGTTCTTGCGCAAACGGCCGGAGAGATAGGCGAGCACGACGTGTCCGTTATCGAGCTGAACGCGGAACGTCGTGCTAGGCATGGCCTCAACAACGAGGCCCTCCACCGTGATCTTGTCATCGTTCTTGGGCATAACCCTCTCCTTGCCCGCTGGCGGGCAGCGCTGCCGCCGACATGAAAATCGGCGCTGGCCATCGCGTTTGGCAGCGCCGAGGACAAAGGCTCTCGGGTGAAAGATGGGCCAGTCAATAAACCGGTCGACACTCCTTGCCCGCCAAATGCGAACGATCAATTACCTTAAATTATACCGGGTATGGCCGAAAAGTCAATTAAATCGGCACATTTTGGGCGTGTTCGCGTATGGCCGCGCGCACAATGGGCCCGGTCGATGCCGAGAGGTTAGAAGCGACACACGTTGACCGCGAGACGCAGTTTTCGATTCGGCTCAAAACAGGCGAATCGCGAATGGACCTGACAGGTCGATTGTTAGAATCGCATGCGCCGGGTGGTCGGCGCACCCAGGCGGTGATACTTTTCACAAACGTCGGCCGATCGATCAAGGCCGCAAGGATGACCACGATGGATTTCGATGTGATCGTTGTCGGTGGACGACCAGCGGGCGCCACGCTGGCCGCGCGTCTGGGCCAGGCCGGTCTGCGCGTCGCGCTGCTCGAGCGCGATCGGTTTCCAACGCCCCACCCGGCTTCGTCGCCGGCGATCTATGCCGGCACCATGGCCATGCTCGACGAGATCAGGGCCGACGAATCCATCTATGCCGCGGGCACGCCCCGGATCACGGCCTGGGTCATCGACGTTCCGGGCGCGTTCATCCATCGCACGCCGATCCCCAACGCCTTTGGCCGCGATTACGGCTATGCGATCGATCGCGCGCGTTTCGACGCACATCTTTGGGACGTCGCGGCCCGGCTGCCATCGGTCGAGGCTGTGGCCGGCTTCTCGGTGACCGATCTCCTGCGTGAGGGCGACACGGTCGTCGGTGTCCGCGGCCGTGGCCCGGACGGCGCCACGCGCGACCTGCGCGGCGCGCTGGTCGTGGGCGCGGATGGACGTTTCAGCCTTGTCGCCCGCCGCGCCGGCGCCGGGGACCGGCTCAAGCGCAACACACATCCCACCTCGCTGCTCTACGCCTACTGGCGCGGCACCGCCGGGTTCGACGCAAGCGGTCCGACGATCCACACCGTGGTCGGGCACGAGCCCGGCGTCGGCTATCTGCTCATGGACAGCGCCGACGGATCGCTGGGCGTCGTGATCGAGGGCCGCAGCGATCGCATGGAGCCCGCTGCCGGCGAGAACGCCGAGGCGTCCTATCTCCGGCGTCTTCGGCGTGTTCCCGCGATCTGGCGCAGGCTCGACGGCGCGCAGCGGATCACGCCGGTGCGCGGCATGAAGCGCGTCGGCAATCAATATCGCGTGGCCGGTGGCGCCGGCTGGGCTTTGGTCGGCGATGCCTTGCATCAGAAGGACCCGCTCGACGGCCAGGGCATCTACGACGCCGTCTTCACCGCGCGCGCCCTGGCTGGCGAAGTGATCGCGTGGCGCCGTGAGGGCCGCGCCTGGCCCGACGCGCTCAAGCGCTACGACCGCGCGGTTCTGGTCGAGACGCTGCCCATGTATCACCAGACGCTGGCCGCGGTGCGCCAGACCATCTATGGCGCCGATCTCCCTGACTGGTTCTGGAAAAGCTTGGGCCGCTGGCTCCTGACCGACACCGAACTCCGGCGGCGGAACGGGCGCATGATCGTGCGCGACCTGCCCGCCGAACAAGCCAGGCCCGGATTCGCCGACCTCGTCGCCGCGATCGGGCGCGGCGTCTGGCAGGACGTGCGGGGCGCACACACACCTTAACAGATCGGCGCCCGGCACGATCACATCTGGGATTCGCCCGAACCAGACCTATAATGGATTTGTGATTTGGGCCGCGCGGAGATTCGGGCTTCCCGGGAAGGCGCTGTTCGCGCTTCGACCACGCGGCGTCGACAACTGTTCCAGAGAAGGAGGTCCCGGATGACCCCTTCACGTACACGGGACACAGGGGTATCGGCGGTGGGGGCCCTGCCGTGGGGGACGCGCTTCTGGCACTTCTACGAAACCCGTCAGGACCTCTACGACTGTGTCGTCCCCTTCTTAGGCGCCGGCCTCCAGAATCACGAGCGCTGTCTGTGTTTCGCCGCCGACTCCGTCATCACCGAACTGCAGCCCAGCTTCAAAACCACCCCCTTTACTGAAAACCAGAGCGCCAACGCAGTCGCGTGGTTCAGCCTGATCTCGGATCAACTCCTGGCTATCGACTCGGACCATGACTGGTTGACGACGGAACTGACAGCGCTATGCGACAGCGCGCAGGCGGATGAATACGAGGGCCTGCGGGTGGTGATCGACTGGACCGGTGCGCAGAACGTCACCCGGAGCGCATTGATCGCGCGCGAGCAAGGGCTTGCGGCCGCGCTCGCTGGGCGCCCCATCCTGATCCTGTGCGCGTATCCTTTGACCGGGAGCGCCGCGACGGCCGTATTCGAAACGGCACGCGCGCACACGATCGTCGTCGCCCACCGCCACGACGCCTGGGCGGTCCTCACTGCGCCCGAAATGCATCAGGCCCGACTGGGGTTGCACACGCTTCTGGAGCGACTTGAGCGACAAGAGGCAGCGGGTGTCGTCCAGATCGCGCCGGGCGACGCGACGCTTGATCACCTCATCGCCGAGCATGAGCGCGCCGAGACGGTGTTGCAGGAACACATCTGGTTTCTCGAAAGCCTCGACCACATCAATCGAGCGATGCAAGGCGCCGAGAACATCGAACAGCTGATGCGGGATGTTCTCGACACCTTGCTCGATGTGCTCAACTGCGACCGGGCCTGGTTTGTGTATCCGTGTGATCCCGACTCACCGACCTGGATGGTCCCGATGGAGCGCACCCGGCCCGAGTTTCCTGGCGTGCTCCCGGTGGGTGTGCCGCTGCCGCTTGGCCCCGACGGTGCCGAAGTCTTTCGGGTGACCATCGCCACCGACGGCCCGCTGATGTTCGGCCCCGGGACCGAACGCCCGGTCCCCCCGGAGGCCGAACACGGCTTCGGTGTCAAGTCGTTCCTCGTCCAGGCGCTCCATCCACGGATCGGTAAACCCTGGTCATTCGGCCTGCATCAATGCTCGCACGCCCGGCAGTGGACGCCGCTGGAGGCCCGGCTGCTCAAGGAGATCGGACGCCGGATGGCCGACTCGCTGACGACCTTGCTGACGATCCGCGATCTGCGGGCCAGCGAGGCGGAGCTGGCCCAGGCCCAACAGCTGGCACACATCGGCCACTGGGAACATGACCTGGAGACCAACCGCATGTTCGGGTCGGAGGAGACCCAGCGGATCATCGGTTTGCCCGAGCCGACCGGTGGCATCGACTTCGCGGCGTTCCTGGAGCATATCCACCCGGATGATCGTCGTCGCGTCGAAGCGTGCGCGGCCCAAGCCTTGCACGGCCAGGAGGCCGCGAGCGTCGAATACCGCCTGATCCGATCCGACGGCAGCCAGCGCTACATCTTCGGGCAATGGAACGCGACCCTGGATGCCACAGGGAAGCTGCGCCGGCTGTTCGGCACCTTGCAGGACATCACCGAGCGCAGACGGGCCGAAGAAGACCTACGCATCCTGTCGCACGCGGTCGAGCAGAGCCCCATTTCGATCATCATCACCGACACGACCGGCAAGATCGAGTACGTCAACCCCAAATTCACGCAGGTCAGCGGGTACAGCCGCGAAGAGGCGGCCGGCCACAACCCGCGGCTGCTGAAGTCGGACGAGACCTCGCCTGAGGAATACCGGCAACTGTGGACCACCATCCTGCACGGCGACACCTGGCGCGGCGAGTTCCACAACCGGAGGAAGGACGGCACGCTGTATTGGGAGTCTGCGTCGATCTCGCCTGTCCTGGATGACGGCGGACAGGTGGCGCACTTTGTGGCGGTCAAAGAAGACATCACCGAGCGCAAGAAGGCCGAAGAAGCCCTGGCACACCGGTTGGCCGAACTGGAGGCCGTGACCGAGATCTCGTCGGAACTACGCAAGACTCAGTCACGGGCCGAGATGATGGCCGTCATCCTTGGCAAACTGGCGGGGCTGCTGAAGGCCGATGGCGCCGCCTTTGCCATGCGCGATCCGACGAGCTATGAGACCGTCGTCGAGTCGGCGATCGGCCAATTCGCGCCGAATACCGATCGGCGGTTCGCAACTGGGGAGGGGATCAGCGGACAGGTCATCCTGACCGGTGAACTCTATCTCAACAATGCCGCCGTCGGCGCCCCGGAGCTCGCCCTCGCACAGCTCCCGCGCTCGGTCTCGGCCGTGGTCTGCGCTCCGCTGATCGCGCATGAAGAGCGGATCGGCGCGCTCTGGGTCGGACGATCGGACGCGTTCTCGGAGCATGATGCGAAACTGATCGCCGCCGTCGCCGATATGGCCGCGAACGCCATTAAACGCGCCACCCTGGCGGAGCAGTCCCAGCGCGACGCGCTCAATCTGGCGCGGGCGTACGAAGAAACCATCGAAGGCTGGTCGCGCGCCCTTGACTTGCGCGACCGCGAGACCGAAGGCCATTCCTTGCGTGTCACCGGCATGACCTTGCGTCTCGCGGAGGCGGCCGGCTTGCCCGAGGACGATATCGCGCGCGTGCGCCGCGGCGCGCTCTTGCACGACATCGGAAAAATGGGCGTGCCGGATTCGATCCTGCTCAAGCCCGGGCCGTTGAACGCCGACGAACTGGCCGTGATGCGACAGCATCCACTCCACGCCTACAACATGCTCGCGCCGATCGCCTACCTGCGGCCCGCGCTCGACATCCCGTATAGCCACCACGAGAGGTGGGATGGCACCGGCTACCCCAACAGGCTGCAGGGCGATCAGATCCCGTTTGCCGCGCGTCTGTTTGCGGTGATTGACGTGTGGGATGCGTTGACCTCCGACCGGCCGTATCGGCCGGCCTGGTCGATCGAGCAATCCCTGGCCTATCTGCGCGAGCAGCGGGGCCGCCACTTCGACCCGCTGGCGGTCGATCTGTTCTTTCGGGTATTCGGCAGCGAAATCGGCGTGACCGGCTGACGGCCAGGCTGGCCGCCTCGGGCGATCACAGACGGGCGACCGGCCAATCATTCCCGGAGACAAATCCGCTAGAATGCGAGCGTGCCGCCGCTCATCGACCTCGGCCTCAAAAGCATCGTCTTCCTCGTCGGCGCGGCGTGCGTGGCGTTGGCGTTTCGCTCGGCCGTGGCCGTCTTTGTCATCCCGCGCGGCCTCCTCGACCCGCTGGCGGCCTTCACGTTCCGCTTCATGCGCCGCTGGTTTGACCTCGTCGTCTCGCGTCTGCAGACCTACGAACAGCGCGATCGGGTGATGGCCGCCTACGGCCCGTGGTCGTTGCTGGCGTTTGTGCCCGTGCTCGTCACGCTTGTCGCGCTCGGGTTCACGCTCATGTTTTGGGCCCTGGGCGCCCGAACACTGTACGAGGCCTTCGTGCTGAGCGGCTCGTCGCTGATGACCCTGGGCGTGCACGCGCCGGGATCCCCGGCTGAGACCGTGCTGGCTTACCTCGAAGCCGGCGCCGGGCTCGTGATCATCGCCCTGTTGATCGCGTACCTCCCGACGATCTACAACGCCTATTCGCAACGCGAGACCCTCGTGCGTCTTCTTGAGACGCGCGCCGGGACGCCGCCCTCGGCCGTCTATCTGTTTGAGCTGGCGTTTCCGCTCGGCCGCATGGACCATCTTCTTGAGTTGTGGGCGGAGTGGGAGGTCTGGTTCGCGCAGACTGACGAGACGCACACCTCGCTGGCCATGCTGTCGTTCTTCCGCTCGTCGCAGCCGGATCTGCATTGGTTGACGGCAGGCGGCGCCGTGCTCGATGCCGCCGCGCTGTACGTCTCCACGCTGGACTACACACGCAGCGCCGTCCCGGCGCTATGCATCCGCGCCGGGTATCTGATGCTGCGACACATCTGCGACCTGTATCGAATCCCGTACCCGGCCGACCCGCACTTCCCGGCCGACCCCATCAGCGTGACGCGATCGGAATTCGACGAGGCCTGCGCGCGTCTGGAGAAGGCCGGGGTTCCGCTCAAACCCGATCGCGACCAGGCGTGGGTCGATTTCGCCGGATGGCGCGTTAACTACGATCGAACGTTGCTCGGGCTGTGCGCGTTGACCATGCCGCCGCCCGCGCCCTGGTCGAGCGACAGGATGCCGACATACCGGCCGCTGCCGTTGTGGGACAAGATCTCGCCACAGCATCGGCGCGCCGAACAAATCGCTGATTAAGACGAGGAACTCGCATGCGTATGCCCACAGGAACACCCTCTGCCCCGTCCGGCGGCACAAACGATATGGCCCTGGCGAGTCTGTTGGCCGCCGGCATCGCCTGGGTGATCGGCTGGTTTGGCGGTTGCCTGATCGGCTTCGTCCTGCCGTTCGGCAATGTGTGCACCGGCACCATCGGCCTGATCGCCACGATCGCCGGGATCGTCACGGGGCATCGCGGCCTGAATCAGACACGGCCCGGCAGCCCGGAAGCCGACTCGCGCTGGATGGCGGTGATGGGGTTGGCGCTCAATTATGCCTCGCTGGCGCTTCTCATGCTGGTCGCGTGCGGCGCCCTCTTGCTGTTTGCCATCTTCGGGGCGACGATCTTCACAAACGCCGATTGGTCGCAGTTGCAGGACATCGTCCGCGCGACTCCGGTGCCGTAACTCGCGCCTGTCGATCCACGGTGTGAGGCCTTCACCCGCGTCGGGCTCACGCCGATCATCTTTCCGCAGGAGGACTCATGAACATCCCGTCCAACACCCCCCCAGCGCCCGGCTATTCTTCCGGCGGGAGCACCAATCAAATGGCGCTCATCAGCCTGATCGCGGGCGGCGTGACCTGGCTGATCGGCTGGCTCGGCAGTTGCGGGCTGAGCGCGATCCTGGGCCCGTTCGCCCTGGGCTGCAGCGGCATCGGCCTGATCTCGACCGTGGTCGGCGTGATCACGGGCCACATGGGCCTTGGTCAGACAGGCGCCGGGAGCCCGCAGTCCGGGTCGCGCTGGATGGCGATCACGGGGCTTGTGCTCAACTACGTGTCGGTGGGCCTGACGGTGCTGTCGATCTGTGTCATCCTCCTCACGTTGGGCGGCGCGCTCACGTTCCTGGGGCTGAACGCCAACGAAATCCAGCAGTATCTGACGCAGGCGCCCTGAGCGCACACCCCTGGCGCCTCTCTGACAGCTTCTGAGGGGCGCCGGGTGGTAGAATTTCGTCTGCTTTCGGTGGAGACGGCGGCAACACCGCCGTCTTCTTTGTTGGGCGGCCCATGCGCGCCCGAGTAGACGTAAAACACCATGCCTGATGATCCCTCACGCCAGTTGATGAAACCCTCGCGCCCGGTCGGCATCGCCGGCTATGGCGCCTATGTGCCGCGCTTCCGCCTGCCGGCAAGCGAAGTCGCGCGCGTGTGGACCGGCGGCGACGGCGCGCTCCCGATCAAGGAAAAGGCCGTCCCAGGGCCGGATGAAGACGTGGCGACGATGTCGATCGAGGCCTCGCGCAACGCCCTGGGTCGCGCGGGCATCGACCCTGGTCGCATCCGGGCCGTGTGGGTCGGCAGCGAAAGCCACCCCTACGCCGTCAAACCGACGTCGACATTGGTGGCCGAGGCGCTGGGCGTGGTGCCGCACACGCTGGCCGCCGACTGGCAATTCGCGTGTAAGGCCGGCACGGAGGCCATGCAGGCCGCCATCGGTTTCGTCGGCTCGGGTATGGCCGACTACGCCCTCGCGATCGGCATGGATACGGCGCAGGGCCGCCCGGGCGACGCGCTCGAGTACACGGCCGGCGCCGGCGGCGCCGCCTATCTGCTTGGCCCGGCCGAAGACTCGCTGGCCGTGATCGAGGGCTCGTATTCGTTCGTGACCGACACGCCCGACTTCTGGCGCCGGCAACATGCCAAGTACCCCGAGCACGGGCAACGGTTCACCGGAGAACCGGCGTACTTCAAACACATCACTGGCGCGGCGCAGACTTATCTCGAATTGGCCGGCGCGAAGCCGGCGGACTTCGATTACGTGGTGCTCCATCAGCCCAACCTCAAGTTCCCGCAGCGCGCGGCCAAGCTGTGCGGGTTCACCGACGCCCAGATCAAGACCGGGCTGCTCGTCGGCGAGATCGGCAACACGTATGCCGGGTGCGCGTTGATCGGCCTGAGCGCCGTGCTCGACATCGCGGAGCCCGGGAATCGAATCCTGCTCGTGTCGTTCGGCTCGGGCGCCGGTTCCGATGCCTTTGGACTGCGCGTCACCGACCTCGTCCGCGAGCGACAGGCCCGCGCGCCCAAGACGCGCGATTACATCGCGCGCCGCAAACCCATCGACTATGCCCTGTACGCGCGGCTGCGCGACAAACTCGTGCTGAAGTAAACCCATGTCTCGTTCTCGCAATATCGTCATCGCGCTGGTCGCGCTCGGGCTGGTGATCGCCGGAGGGCTGGCGTGGGTCAACCTCAACACGCGCCCGTCTCTGATCACCGGCGACGTTTGGGACTATCGGCTCAGGCCCGTCGATCTCGGCGCGGATTGGACGTTGAGCAACCAGACCGTGCTCGACATCGGCCAGTTGAACAACACCGCAGTCGCCACCGAAACCGTCGATGTGCCGGGTCTGCAGAGCCTGTACACGGCCAGCTATGCCGGCGCGCCGGGCCAAACAAAGGTCGCGGAACTCGGCGTTCGCGTGCTGCTGTTCGAGACCACCGAAACGGCTTCAACCGCCCTCGCCGCCGAAACGTTCGAAGAAGGCTGGTCGCGAGACGAGACAGCCGGCGCCGTGACCGGCGCGGATGAAAGCCACGTCTGGCGTTTTACGGATCCCGATCCGAGCATTTCGCAGGGGCTCTGGCGCGTCGATTTCCGCGTCCTCAACGCCATCGGATCGGTCTCGATCCTGGGCACCGCGGAAGGTGTGCCGGACGCGGGCGGGGCGTTGGCGTATGCCGAGAAGATCGCGACGAGCATGCGCAACGATGCAACGCCGCGCGTGCTGAAGAGCGCGAGTTTCTTTCAAGCCCCGCCGCCCGACGTGCGTCCTTATCTGCTCAACGCGGCGCAGCTGGCCGAGGTCGATCCGCAGTTCGGCGATCGCTGGGTGATCAACACCCTGCAGCTGCCCTCGTTTACGACCAACGCCGAGTTCTCGGCCGAAGCACGCCCCACGTTGGAGAAACTCGGACGGCTGCTCGGATATCAGTCGTATTGGGTCAAGGGCATCACCCAGGATGAAGAGGCTCAGGCGGTCGGCGTCTTGCTGTTCCAACAGGTGTCGGCTTACGCGACGGTCGAAGGCGCGACATCCGGTCTCGCCTCGATGGTCGGGATCTCGTCTGGATCCGAGATCCAGCCGGCGCCCGATGTGGGCGACGCCGCGCGCAAGTGGGTGATCGTCACTGCGCCCGGTCAGAACCCGAACGGGCAATCGGCCGTGGTCGAGATCAATTTCCGGGTTGGGCGCTACGTGGCCAGCATTCAATTGACGTCGCGACCCGGCGCCAATCAGGCGGCCGCCATGGCCCTGAGCGGCCCCGCCGATATCCTGGCCGAAAACCTGGCCCGGCAATTGGCCGACAACCTGGCAAAGGCACCGTAGAAAGACAGCGGTCATCTGACCGTCGTTCGCGGTCCACACAGAGGCATCGATGCGAAACGTCTACATCGCCGGCGTCGGGTTGACGCCGGCCGGCGAACATTGGGAGCGCTCGCTGCGTGAACTGGCTTTCACGGCGCTCGAGACCGCGGCGCGCGACACCGAGCGCGTGTTGGGCGGACGCGCACCTGCCGAGGCGCTGTTCGCTGCGAATGCGCTCGCCAGCCAATTGAGCGGACAGGCCCACCTCGGCGTGTTGATCGCGGACTTCGCGGGGCTGCGCGGGATCGAGGCGGCGACGATCGAGGCGGCCGGCGCTGCCGGCGGCGCCGCCATCCGTCAGGCGTACATCGCGGTCGCCTCGGGCCAGGTCGAGACGGCGCTCGTCGTCGGCGTCGAGAAGACGACCGACACCATCGGCGGGCGCGTCAACGCGGCGACGGCGACCGCGGGTGATTCGGATTTCGAGAGCGTTCAGGGCGCGACGCCGACGGCGCTGGCCGGCCTGCTCATGCAACGCTATCTGCACACCTATCACGTCGAGCACGACGTCTTCGCGAACTTCGCCGTGAACGCGCACGCGAATGCGAAGCTGAACGCCAACGCCATGTTCCGCAACACGCTCACACGAGACGCCTACGCGCGCGCCGGGGCCGTGGCCGACCCGATCTCGATGATGGACGTGGCGCCCGAGTGCGACGGCGCCGCGGCCGTGGTGTTGACGGCCCGCCCAACGGCCGTGCGCGTCGCCGCGTCGGCCCAGGCTACCGACACGCTGGCATTGCATGACCGGCCGGACCTGCTCGGGTTCGATGCCGCGCAGCTCTCGGCGGGGCGCGCGTACCGCCTGGCCGGCGTCGGTCCGGATGACATCGATCTGTTCGAGTTGTTCGATGCCTACAGCATCTTTGCGGCGCTCAGCCTGGAAGCCGCCGGGTTCGCCGAGCGGGGCCAGGGCTGGCGTCTCGCGGTCGACGAGCAAATTGGCCCCAAGGGGCGCATCCCCATCCAGACCTTTGGCGGGCTCAAAGCGCGTGGAAACCCCATCGGCGCGACCGGCGTGTACCAGATCGCCGAGGCGGCGCTGCAGGTGCGAGGCGAGGCCGGCGCCAATCAGGTCCCGGACGCGCGCGTGGCCATGGCGCAGTGCATCGGCGGGATCGGCGCCAACGTCGTCACCCATATCCTTCAAGCGCAGTAGGCCAGACAGCCCGTCGCCGAGACGGCGCGGTCTCTGGCCAAAGTCGGTGGCTCCGCCTGACGACGGGCAGCGTATGTTATGTCCACGCACGGCTGCTAACGCCGTTACTCCGCTGGCGGCCTTGCCCGCATCGCATGTCGACCCTGTCGCCACTTGGCGGTAACCGCCTCGGGCCATCTTCATGAGAATCTGCCGAAATTGCAACCTTTGAGGGTGCGTTGATAGCTCGTGAGAGGCCCGCAGTGTTAGTTTAGCCTGGCATTCAAGGTCTGAAAGGCGGCTACAGTCGTTATGGAAATCTCACGTCACTGGCGCTTGCGCCAGCAGCGATACGGTTTGGTCGGCGAGGTCTGCCCGCACTGTGATGCCAAGATCTTTCCGCCGCGCGATGTCTGCCCCAGCTGCTCGGGTGAGGCCAAGACGCCTTATGTCTTCTCGGGCCGCGGCGAGGTGTATTCGTATACCATCGTCCACGACCCGCCCGAGGGGTTCGAGGCCAACGCGCCCTACGCCGTGGCGCTGGTCAAGCTGGATGAGGGCCCCATCCTCACCTCGCAGTTGACCGACATCGAACCGAACGAGGTCAAGATCGGCCAGCGGGTCGAGATGGTCACGCGCAAGCTTCGCGAGGACGGCGACGAGCGCGGCATGTTGATCTATGGGTACAAGTTCCGGCCGACGTTGACGACCGCCGGCGACTGATTTGCCGACACGGCTTCGCACCTCAAGCGCACGCTCTAACGGCGTGCGCTTTTTGTTTGACCCAGGCGCTTGCGATCGCACGGGCACGGCCGGTTCGGTGCGCGAACCACCCGGCCATATGGGCCTGCGGCGCAACCGCAATGGCAAGCGTCCAACGCGGTTCAGCGTTCGAAGAACATCTCCCAATGGCTGCGGCTTGCCCCTATAATCGGATTCGTCTCATGCATACATTTTGAGTGGGTCGGCCAGCAAGTGCCGCTGTCGGCAGGATTGAGCCTCGCATATCTGTGCTCGGAGTTTCAGAGGTACGTGTTCGATGAGTTGCGCGAAAGTCGTCGGAGGTATGCATGGGGAGCGAGTCGTCCGCCGCACCGGATCTAGACCGGTTCGCTCATGCCCTGTTTGAGGATCTACACCAGGGCGTGCTCTTCCAGGACAACCACGGTCACATCCTGGCGGCCAACACTGCCGCCAAAGCCCTGCTGGGTTCGGCCCTCGAGCGGCTCAGCGGGTTCGACGCGGACGATCCTGTCGCGGGCCCGACGACCGCGGACGGTCATCCGCTCGCTGCCTCGCGTCACCCGGTGGCGCTGGCGCTCGGCACGGGGCGAACCGTCAGCGACATCATCGGCGTGCAGGGCAGCGACGGCTCGCTGATCTTGATCCGACTCACCGCGACGCCGCATCGCGACGTCTCCAAAGAGACCACGTTCGTGATCAGCGTCATCGAGGACGTCTCGCTGCGTCTTCAACACGCAGCGTGTCACGCAACTCACGATGGCGCTGGCGCAGGCGGCCGGCATGAACGCTGAGGACGTTGCGCACGTGCGGCGCGGCGCGCTGTTGCACGACATCGGCAAACTGGGCGTGCCGGATCGTGTTTTGCTCAAGTCCGAAGCGTTGACCGATGACGAGTGGGAGGTCATGCGTCGTCATCCTCAATACGCCTACGAGATGCTCTCGTCGATCGAATACCTGCGGCCGGCGCTCGACATCCCGTATTGCCATCACGAGAGATGGGATGGCACGGGTTACCCGCGTGGGTTGAAGGGGGAGCAAATCCCGCTGGCGGCCCGGATCTTCATGATCGTCGACGTGTGGGATGCGTTGCGGTCGGATCGCCCGTATCGAGCCAGCTGGCCGGAGCCGGACGTTTTCGACTTCATCCGGCAGGGATCCGGCACCCATTTCGACCCGAAGGCGGTCGAGTTGTTCTTTCAGCACATGCGCGATCGGCAGCGTGATCCCTGATGCGCAATGGCGCTCAAGGCTCAAGGAGACCGCGCTGGGCGGCGGCCGCGATCGCGGCCGCGCGCGAGTCGACGCCCAATTTGGTGTAGATGCTGGCGAGGTAAGCCTTGACGGTGCGCTCGCTGATGCCCAGCCGGGCGGCGATCTCCTTGCTGCGATCGCCACGCGCCACCGCCGTCAATACCTCGTGCTCGCGTTCCGTGAGCGTGACCTCACCGGACGTCTCCCGCGCCGGCGACCCGGCGGCCGCCTGCGACAACACCCGCGCCATTACCTCGGGCTTGAGCAACGTCTCGCCGCGCGCCGCGGCGCGGATGGTCGCAAACAACGCCTCGCGATCGGTGTCCTTGAGCAGATAACCGCGCGCGCCCGCGCGTAGCCCACGCAGCATCAGGGCATCCTCGTTGTAGGTCGTCAGGATGACGACGGCCACGGCCGGTTGTTCGACGGCGAGCCGTTCGATCGCGGTCAGGCCGTCCATACCCGGCATCCGCAGATCCATCAACACCACATCGGGGTGCAACTCGGCGCAGCGTGTCAGGGCCTCGCCGCCATCGGCGGCCTCGCCCACCAACACCAGGTCGTCTTCGGTCTCGAGGATGAGACGCAGCCCCTGACGCACGATCAGGTGATCGTCGGCGATCAACACACGGATCGGCGGCATGTCAGGCGCCCTCCAACGGCAGGCGGGCCGTCAGCGTCGTGCCGGCGCCCGGGCGGCTGTTGACGGCGACCTGACCGCCGATCAGACGCGTCCGTTCGCGCACGCCGATCAGGCCGTAGTGCCCGGGCGGGACCGCGGCCGGGTCGAAGCCGGCGCCGTCATCCGAGATCGTCACACACAGGTCGCGTGCCTCGCGGCGCACCGAGACCGTCACACGCCGGGCCTGGGCGTGTCGCGCCACATTGGTGAGGGCCTCCGACACGATCCGCACAACCGCCTCGGAGATGCCGTCCGGCGGTTCGAGATCCGGGTCGACCTGGCATTCGGCAACCAGACCTGTGGCTTCGCCAAAGCGCGTCACATCGTGGCAAACGCGCGATTCCAGATCGTCGGGCACAGTCTGGCGCAGATCATCGATGGCGCGGCGGGCATCCGCAAGCGTGACGCGCGCCTGCGCCATCGCGTCGGTGACGATAGCGCGCGCCTTGTCGACCCGCTGATGACCGAGATGCGCGTCGGCAGCCTCGAGTTGCAGGATGAGACCGGCGAGACCCTGCGAGAGCGTGTCGTGCAATTCGCGAGCGATCCGCTGGCGCTCGTTGGCGATGGTCAGGTCTTCGACCCGGGCCGCGTATGCGCTCAACTGGCGGTTGGCGGTCTCGAGCTCCAGCGCCAGGTGCTGCGCCCGTTCACGCGCCTCGGCCTGGCGGCTGTAGAGCGTCACATAGACGATGACGAAAACGGTCATCGGCAGGCTGGCCAACGCCAGCCACCCGAGATCGCCCCAGCCAAACGTGAGGCCCTGAGCCAGGAGCAACATGGCGGTGAAATACGCCACCGCTCCGATCGTCTGCCAGAAACTGCCGCGAAAGAAGCCGACCGCCTCACCGATCAAGGCCAGGAAGGCGCCGTAGTGCAGGGCTGTGCTGCGCGACAGCACCGCGATCGCAAACGCCAGCACGGCCTGCAGGATCACATAGGGCCAGCGTCGGTTCGGTCGTAGCGCCCCAAAAAAGAGCGACCAGTGCAAACCGAGGTGCACGGCCATCAGCACCGTCAAGCCGCTCAGGTGCCAGGGCTCCTGGAGTTGCGGATCGGCGTAGACCGACGCGGCAAAAGCCCCGCCGAGGACCACGGTCAAGAAAAAGAAGAAAGCCCGCTCGCCGGTCGTATTGGTGGTCGAAGAGGCCGTCGCGGTGTGAGGCATGAGGTCATTGTGACGCCAAGTCGGGGATCGCGCCATTGTGCAAAAGGACACTGTCCGAATGTCCATCGTCCTGTTTTCCCGAAGGCACACTACCCCGGACGAGGGTGTGCTCGTATTGTGATCCAGCAAGCGCGGTCGCCGATCGCATCACGGCGGTCGGGTGAGGAGCCCTCCATGTCGCCCAAGTCTCGTCCAGGCCTCTTGGAAATCGTGTTGAAAGCAGCCGCGACCCATTCGTTGACGTACATGGTGATGGGGCTGGCGGCCTCGACTCTGCTCGACTATTCGGGCCTGTTTGCCACGACCGAACTGGGCGCGATCATGCGCCCGATGACCGACCCGTGGGTGATGGCAGGGCCGCTGTTCCAACCATTGCGCGGCGCCCTGTTCGGCCTGGTGGTGTACGGGCTACGGCAGCCGGTGCTTGAGACGCGCCACGGCTGGCTGACCCTGTGGTTCGTGCTCGTGGCGGTGGGCATCGTGGGCACATTCGGGCCGACGCCCGGATCGCTCGAAGGCCTGATCTACACGACGCTGCCTTTGAGCGTCCATCTGCGCGGTCTGCCCGAGATCTTGCTTCAAAGCTTGTTGTTCGCGGCAATCCTGCCGCTCTGGCTGACGACCCCGCGACGTTGGCTGACCTGGGTTCTCGGCGTGGCCTGCTGCGTTTTGCTGGCGCTGCCGGCCCTGGGGCTTTTGGTGCGGGGATGACGACGACGGGCCGGCGCCCGCCGTGCTCAGGAAAGGACATCGCTGTGAACGCCATCGAGGTGTTAGATCTGCACAAGAGCTACGGAAACGTACACGCCGTCAACGGCGTCAGTTTCTCGGTACAACCGGGCGAGATCTTCAGCCTGCTGGGACCGAACGGCGCCGGCAAGAGCACGACGATCTCGATGCTATCGGGTCTGCTCGAACCACAGCAGGGCGAGGTCCGGCTGATGGGGCGCTCGCTCAAGACCGACGCGGAAGCCGCCAGGTCGCAGCTGGGTGTCGTGCCCCAAGACATCGCGCTGTATCCCGACCTGAGCGCCCGCGAGAACCTGGAGTTCTGGGGCAGGATGTACGGTCTGCGCGGGCCGGCGCTCAAGCGTCGGGTGGATGCCGTGATCGAGACGATCGGGCTCAACGGCCGGCAGCGCCAACGAGTCGCCACGTACTCAGGCGGCATGAAGCGTCGCGTGAACATCGGCGCCGCGCTGCTGCACGAGCCGGCCATCGTCATCATGGACGAGCCGACCGTCGGCATCGACCCGCAGTCGCGCCGGCACATCCTCGACCACGTCAAGGCGCTTCACGACGCCGGATTGACCGTGCTGTACACGACGCACTACATGGAAGAGGCCGCCGAACTCTCGGACCGCATCGCGATCATGGACCAGGGCCGGGTGATCGCGCACGGGACCCATGCCGCGCTGATCGATCAAATCGGCGGTCAGACGCGCATCGACCTGACGCTCAACGTCGAGCCCGAGCGCGTCGTCGGGGCCTGGCGTACCCTCCCGGGCGTCGCCGAGATCGACGTCGCGAATGGGCAGGTGACGGCGCTGGTGGACGACTCGAACGTCGTCCTGCCGCGGCTGTTCGAGATCGCCGGCCAGACCGGCGCGCGGGTGACGTCGCTCGCCATCCGCGAACCCGATCTCGAAAGCGTATTTCTGAAGTTGACGGGCAAAGCGCTGAGGGACATGTAGGGCGTGGGAGCGCGGAGCGTGGGAGCGCGGAGGAGTACACGCATGAAAGTCATCGACATCGCACTAAAGGATCTGACGCAGACGCTGCGCAGCGGTTTTGCCGTGGGCATGATGGTGGTCGCGCCGTTGCTGCTGATCGGCCTGATCTATTTCGCGTTCGGCGGCCCACAGAGCGCCACGGCCGATGCAACACCGCCAAAGGTCGAGGTCGGCATCGTGGACCTCGACACGCTGCCCGACGGCGCACCGCTCGATCAATCGTTGGGATCGGCCGTCCGGAGCATGTTCGTCGACCCAAGTGTGGAGACCTGGATCACGGCGCGCGACTACGCCGACGTCGCGACGGCGCGTGAGGCCGTCGATGCGCAGCAGATTGGCGTGGCCGTGATCATCCCGGCCGGCTATACGGCCGACGTATTGGCGGGGCGCGACGCGGCCGTGACCGTGTTGAGCGACCCGACCCTGACGGTTGGACCCCAGATTGCCGAGGCCATGGTGCGCACGCTGATGCAAGGCTTCGCCGGCGGCGGCATCGCGCTCGACACGGTGCGGACGCGTCTGCAGGCCAACGGCCAGGACCCGGCGGCGCTGGATCCGGCAATCCTGATG
Organism: Anaerolineales bacterium; assembly: GCA_044224715.1. Taxonomy (GTDB): domain Bacteria; phylum Chloroflexota; class Anaerolineae; order Anaerolineales; family UBA6663; genus UBA6663. The sequence goes on from JBGAJV010000086.1 coordinate 19,334, forward strand.
GACGACTATTCGGCCTGGTACGCGGAAACCCAGCGCGCCATGTTGCACCAGACCGAGCAGGCCGCGCTGATCACGCAGGCGCCCGCGGCGGTCGGCGCGACAAGCGACGCGATGACACGTCAGATCGCGCAGATGGCGGCCGGCCAGATGGTGTTCTTCGCGTTCTTCACCGGCGCGTTCTCGATGATGTCCTTGTTGCGCGAAGAGGAAGAAAGCACGCTGGCACGTCTGTTCACGACGCCGGGGCATCGGGTCGCGATCCTGACCGGCAAGATGCTGGCGGTCGTCCTGGCCGTGATCGTCCAGGGCGGCGTGCTGCTGCTGGCTGCGGGCTTTGCGTTCGGCGTGAACTGGGGGCAACCGGCCACAGTCGGGCTGGCCTGGCTGGGGCAGGTGGTCGCCGCCTCAGGGCTGGGCGTTCTGCTGATCGCGTTCGTCCGCACCACCAAGCAGGCCGGCCCGGTGTTGGGCGGCGGGCTGACGGTGCTTGGGATGCTCGGCGGGCTGTTCAGCGCCGCCGCCCCGATGCCTGAGGCTTTCGCGCGGCTCGCGGTGTTCACGCCGCAGGGCTGGGTGATCAAATCCTGGCAGCTCGCCCTCGAAGGGCAACCGCCTTCTGCGTTGCTGACGTCGGTGGCTGTGACCGTGTTGATGGGTGTGGTCTTCTTCGCGATCGGCGCGTGGCGGATCCAGCGCCGGTTTGCCTGAAACGAGAAAACGTCATGAGACTTCTGATCCTGACTCTCAAGGACCTGCAGCAGATCTTCAACGATCGACGCTCGCTGTTGTTCCTGGTCGCCATGCCGATCGTGTTCACGTTCTTCATGGGTCTGGCCTACAGCGGCGCGACGAACGGCAGCGCAGACACGCGTCTGAAGCTGGCCTGGGTCGCCGACGGCGAGACTGAACGCGCCAGACTTCTGTTCGACCGGCTCGCGGCTTCGGGAAGCGTGAACCCGATCCGCATGGAGGCGGCTGCGGCGCGCGACGCGCTGGCCAAGGGCGACGTCGCCGGCGTGCTCGAGGTGCCGGCGGCGTTCGGCGCGCAGGTCGTGCCCGAACAGCCGACACTTGTCCTCGTCGCCGACCCGCTGACGACGTCCGGCCAGGCGCTGTATCGCGCCATGCAGGCCACGCTGACCGAATGGCTGAGCGCGGCCGAGATCGCGAAGCTCAGCACGGCGGCCGGCGGTGGCGCCGACGTCACGGATGCCCAAAGCGCTTTCGACCTCGCCTGGGAACGCTGGGGCGATCAACGGATCACGGGGCGGGTGCGGGTCGAGCGGGCCGTCGCAGCCACCGTTGAACAACCCTTTGGCGGCAATCCGTACAACCAGGCGTCGCCGGGAATCCTCGTGCAGTTCGCGATCCTGGGCCTGACGTCCTCGGCTCAGATCCTCGTGCAGGAGCGGAAGACACACACGCTGCAGCGGCTGCTGACCACGTCGATGCGGCCATGGGAGATCGTCGCCGGGCACACGCTGGCCATGTTCCTTGTGGTTTTCGCGCAGACGCTGTTGCTGGTCGGGCTGGGCCAGGGCCTGCTCGGCGTCGACTATCTGCACGACGTCGGCGCGATCGCGCTGATCTCCGTGACGCTCGCGCTGTGGGTGGCCTGTCTGGGATTGCTCATCGGCGTCGTGGCGCGCGGCGACGACCAGGTGGTGCTGTTTGCGATGCTGGCGATGTTCATCCTGTCGGCGCTCGGCGGCACGTGGTTCCCGCTCGAATACGTCGGCGGCGCATTCGCCGCGGTTGGCGCCCCGCTGCCGTCGACCTGGGCCATGATCGGACTGCAGAACATCGTCATCCGCGGCCAGGGGCTCGAGTCGGCCTGGGCGCCGGCGGGCGTGATGCTCGCGTATGGGGTCGGGTTCTTCGGGCTGGGGGTGTGGTGTTTTCGACGTATGATGGCGTAGGGCGTGGAACGAACCACAAAGACGCGATGGGTGCGAAGACTCCACACCTGGAGTCTTCGC